>NZ_JBCLVB010000014.1:0-315973 GCF_039548455.1 Luteimonas sp. MJ250
CCCCCCCCCCCCCCCCCCCCCCCCCCCCCCCCCCCCCCCCCCCCCCCTCCCCCCCCCCCCCCCCCCCCCCCCCCCCCCCCCCCCCCCCCCCCCCCCCGTGCCGCTGTACCCTTGGCCGATGCCGTACCTGCGACATCCCGTCCGGGCCGCTGCACTGCTATCGGCCACGGCGATGCTCGCCATGGTCGCGGCCATGCCCGCGCCCGTCCACGCCCAGATCCGGCAATGCACCACGCCCGACGGCGGGACCGTGTACACCGATCGCAGCTGTGATTCGCTGGGCGCGATCGAGAACCGGCCAGCGGCGGAGGGCGGGGCTGGCAGCGGCGCCAACGCTGCGCCACGCTATCGCGGCGGCTGCGCGCGCCGCGTGCGCGACCTCGTGTTCGAAGTTACTGCGGCCATCGACGCCCGCGACACCAACCGGCTGGCCCGCAGCTACCACTGGCCCGGCACCTCCACGCGCAGCGGCTATGCGCTGATCGAGCGGCTTGACGCGATCGCCAGCCGCCCGCTGCTCAATGTCACTGCCCTTCGCCCGGCCCGGACGGTGGTCGCAGCCAGCGGACAGTCCTCGTGGGGCATACCCGCGACCCTGACCGCGCCACCGCCACCGCCGGCGACGCCCGAGCCTCCGCAGCGCCCGGTCGCGCTGCGCATCGACCAGGTCCTGGCCGACGGCATCACCCCGTCCAGCACCACCTTCCGGCTGCGCAGGCACATGGACTGCTGGTGGATCGCGCTCTGAGCGCGCGACGGCACGACCGCCTGCGCCACAATGACGGTTCCACAAGGCGGAGCAACGCGATGCAGTACCCGGACTGGATCTGGCACAACGGCGGCATCAAGCCCTGGGCGGAAGCGAACACCCACGTGATGTCGCATGGGCTGCACTACGGCTCGTCGGTGTTCGAGGGCATCCGCGCCTACAGGACGCCCGGCGGCGGCGCGATCTTCCGCCTGCAGGACCATATTCGCCGCCTGTTCGCCTCGGCGCGCATCTACGACATGGTGATCCCGTACACGCTGGAAGAACTCACCGCCGCCTGCCACGAAGTCGTCCACCGCAACGCACTGGAGCAGGCCTACCTGCGGCCGGTTGCGTGGCGCGGCCTGGGCGGCTTCGGGCTCAGCGCGGAGACGCCGATCGACGTCGCGGTGGCGAGCTGGCACATGGGTCCCTACCTCGGCGAGGGCGCGCTCACGGAGGGCATCGACGCCTGTGTCTCCAGCTGGCAGCGCTTCGCGCCCAATACCATTCCCGCCGGCGCCAAGGCCGGCGGCAACTATCTGTCGGGGCAGCTGGTGGCGCGCGAGGCACGGCGCCTGGGCTTCGGCGAGGGCATCGCCCTGGCGTCGACCGGCCTGCTCAGCGAAGGCGCGGGCGAGAACCTGTTCCTGGTCTTCGATGGCGTCCTGCACACACCGCCGGTGAGCGCCGCGCTGCTCAACGGCATCACCCGCGATTCGATCATCCAGCTGGCGAAGGACGCCGGCATCGCCGTGGTCGAGCGCGACCTG
Organism: Luteimonas sp. MJ250; assembly: GCF_039548455.1. Lineage (NCBI taxonomy): Bacteria > Pseudomonadati > Pseudomonadota > Gammaproteobacteria > Lysobacterales > Lysobacteraceae > Luteimonas > Luteimonas sp. MJ250. Next base: position 1,522 of record NZ_JBCLVB010000014.1, read on the forward strand.
CCGCGCGAATACCTCTACCTGTGCGACGAGCTGTTCATGTGCGGCACTGCCGCCGAGATCACGCCGATCCGTTCGGTCGATGGCCGCCAGGTCGGCGCCGGACGCGCCGGCCCGGTGACCCTGCGCCTGCAGGAGCTGTTCTTCGGCCTGTTCGAAGGCCGCACGCCGGATACCCGCGGCTGGCTGGAACCGCTGGCCTCATAGGCGTCGATGGCGCCGGGCGCGGGCGGCGGCCCGGCGGGAATCAGCCGGAGGCCGTGTCGCCGGCATCGAAGTACAGCGTGGCGACCACGCCGCGCTCGGCGCCCGGCACCACGCGCACCTGCCAGTCGTAGAGCCGGCACAGGCGGCGCACGATCGACAGGCCGATGCCGCCGCCGTGGGTGTGCTCCGCGTGGCTGCCGCGGTAGCCGCGCTCGAACAGGTGCGCGGCGTCCTCCGCGCTGAGGCCCGGGCCGGAATCGATCACGTCGACGGCGTTGTCGTGCAGGCGGACCACGATCGTGCCGGCCATGGTGTACTTCACGGCATTGCCGATCAGGTTGCCCAGCGCAACCGACACCGCAGCCTCCGGCGCGTCCACCATCAGCCGCCCGGCCTCGCCTTCCAGGCGAAGCTCCAGCGGCTTGCCGCCGAGCTGCGAACGATGCGCCTCCAGCAGCTGCTCGGCGACGCGGCAGACATCGGTGCTGCCGTGTCCGCGCTCGGCGCGCGAGAGCAGCAGCAGCGCGCTGATCAGGTCGGTGCACTGCTGTTCGGCACGCTGGATGCGCTGCAGCCGTGCCAGCGTCTTCTCGTCGAGGCCGGGGCGCGACAGCAGCAGCTCCACCGCGCCCTTGACCACCGCCAGCGGCGTGCGCAGCTCGTGGCTGACGTCGGCGTTGAACTCCCGGTCGCGCTGCACCACCTCGGTGAGGCGTGCGGCGTAGTCGTCGAGCGCGGTCGCCAGCTCGCCGACCTCGTCGTCGGGGAAGTGCGGCGCCAATGCGCCGGGGCGTGCGCTGTCGCCCGACGCACCGAGGAGGTTCGCCAGCTCCGACACCGGCCGCATCACCCGCGATGCCGACCACCAGCCGATCACGCCGGCCAGCACGGTGAACAGGACCACCGCGGCGATCAGGATCAGCTTGATCCTGGCGCGCACCTCGGCGGTATTGGTCATGTCCTGGGCAAGGAAGAACCAGTACTCCGCGTCCTTCTTCACCACCAGCCGGTAGACGAACGGTTCGCCGTCCTCCTCGCCGGTGATGTTGTAGACGCCGGTCTCGAGCTCGGCCCAATCCGGCGGCACGTTGTGCAGCCGCCCGGGGCCATAGACGATCGCGCGCACGCTGCTCAGCGGCGCCCACTCGGCGCTGCGATCCTGGTAGAAGCGCTCGGCGTACTCGTCGACGTTGTGCTTGAGCACGCTGCCGACCGTCTGGTCCTCCACCACCGCGCCGACGAATACGGCCGCGATCGCGAACATCGCGGTCAGGCCAAGCCCGAGCAGGACGAACGAGAGGATGATCCGGCTGCGCAGCCGCCGGCGGTATCGCCTGCGGCCGAATCCTTTCGGCGCAGGCGCGTCGCCCTCAGCTTGGGACATCGGGCACGGCGATCCGGTAGCCGATGCCGTGGCGGGTCTGCACCAGCTGCGTGGGGAAAGGCTTGTCGATCACCGCGCGCAGGCCGTGGATGTGTACGCGCAGGCTGTCGGAATCCGGCAGTTCCTCGCCCCAGACCCGGGTTTCCAGCTCCTGGCGGGTGACCACCGCCGGCGAGGCCTCCATCAGCGACTGCAGGATCTTGAGCGCGGTGGGATTGAGCTGCACCAGCTTGCCGCCGCGGCGCACCTCGAGGGTGTCGAGGTTGTACTCGAGGTCCCCGACCTCGAGCACGCGCGTCTGCACGCCCTTGCCACGACGCGCCAGGGCGTTGAGCCGGACCTCCACTTCCTGCAGCGCGAACGGCTTGATCAGGTAGTCGTCGGCGCCGGAGTCGAACCCGGCGAGCTTGCTGTCGAGGCTGTCGCGGGCCGTCAGCATCAGCACCGGCGTCTGCTTGCGGGCCTCGTTGCGCAGCTTGCGGCAGACTTCCAGGCCATCCATCCCGGGCAGGTTGAGGTCGAGCACCACCGCGTCGAAATCATGGACCACGGCAAGGTGCAGGCCGGTAACTCCGTCCGCGGCAAAATCGACCGTATGACCCCGGTCTTCAAGGTAGTCGCCGATGTTGGCGGCGATGTCCTGGTTGTCTTCGATGACGAGAATGCGCACTGGAGCCCCTTACATGCCGTTGGGATTGTCGCCCATGGCCCTTGGGTTGTACCTCAGGAAGTCCTTGGCTGAGTCCCTGGCGCGACGACGGTCGCCCACGGTCATGCAGACGTTGGTGGACATGTTCGAACCGGTCGCCTTCTCACGCCTGCAGACCATGCGGCTGTCCGCATGGGCGCGCACCAGCAGGGTGTTGATCCGCTCCTGCTCGTTGAACACCTGGATCCTGGCGTCATGCGGAAGCTGGTCCACGCTCGCGGTACTGCTGCCCAGCAGGCTGGTGATACGTGCCAGCGACGACCTGACGACCTGGGCGTCCTCCGCGGCGATCTCACTGTAGGTCTCGCCGTCGTCCAGGGCCTTGAAGATGGCGTCGCGCTGCGCAGTGAACGAGCTGCTCAGGTCCAGCCCCTTGCCGGGCTGGAAGGTTTCGCCTGCCGCACCGGTATTGGCAACGGCCGGGGCCGACATGAGCAAAGCTAAAAGGACCAACATCAAATGCCTGTACATTTTTGTGACCCCGCGGTGACCTGATGGAATTGGTGTGGACAGCGCCGGTGTGGACTGCGCCGTGGCATGCGACTGCATGGCGCTTGATTCTGCCTGCCTGCCCAGCCTTGCACAATTGCAAGCATTCAACACGCCAGCCACAAAATGGCCCGGGCGAAAATTTCGCCCGGGCCCAAATAGGTATTGACCCGATTGACCACAATCCACAGCTGACGACTGGAGAGTTCCGAAGCACGCGAACACGTTCCTCGTGAACCACGCTACTCGCGGATTGATTAAGGGGTCGTTAAATTCCCGTCAAATTTCGTTTCGGGGCAGTTCGTCTTGCGCGCGTGCGCGGGGCCATTCCCGCCCCGGTGGCCGCCGCCGCGACGAATTCTATGATTTTTCCGGCAACATCGACACCGGTGGAACACTCGATGCCTTCCAGGCCGGGCGAGGCATTGACTTCCAGCACCAGCGCCCCCCGCGCGGATGACACCAGGTCGACCCCCGCCACGCCCAGGCCCAGCACCTTCGCCGCGCGCACGGCCACCGCTGCCACGTCCGCATCCACCGCAACCCCCTCGGCCCTGCCACCGCGATGCAGGTTGGCGCGGAAATCTCCCTCGGGCGCATGCCGCCGCATCGCCGCCACCACTTCGTCGCCCACCACCAGGCAACGGATATCCGCGCCACCAGCCTCGGCGATGAACTCCTGCAGCAGGAAGGTCGCGTACAGGCCGCGCAGGGCATCGACCACCCCGCGCGAGGCCGAAGCTTTCTCGGTCAGCATCACCCCGCGCCCCTGGGTGCCTTCGGTGAGCTTGATCACGTGCGGCGGCTCGCCGAGCATCGCCAGCAGGTCGTCGGTGTCGTCGGGGTTGTCGCCGAACACGGTGACCGGCATGTCGATGCCCTGCGCTGCCAGCAGCTGGTGGCAGCGCAGCTTGTCGCGCGCGGCCATGATCGCCGCCGACGGATTGGGCGTATGGCAGCCCATCAGTTCGAACTGGTGCAGCACGGCGTTGCCGTAACGGTTGATCGAAGCACCGATGCGCGGGATCACGGCGCTGTAGCCGGCCAGCGACTGCGCCTTGTAGCGCAGCGCGAAACCCTCCTTGCCGATGCGCATGTAACAGCGCAGCGGATCCAGCACCCGGGCGCTGTGCCCGCGCTGGCGCGCGGCCTCGACCAGGCGCCGGGTCGAATACAGTTTGCCGTTGCGCGACAGGATGGCGAGCTTCATCGACGTGGCGCCTGGACGTGGCCGTGGAGGACGGCTTTACCGGGCGATCTTCGCCGCGGTGTCGAGGTACTCCTGCCCCCGGGCCCTGACCGTGTCGACCTCGTAGCGCTCGGACGACACGTGCACGGCTTCCAGCGTTTCGGCCAGATCATCGAGCTCGGACGAGATCTTCTCCAGCGCGTTCTCGAGGGTGTAGGTCAGCTCGTGGATCTTCGCCGTGTGCTCCGGCCGCAGATCGTCCTCCGCCAGGACCGCCGCCAGCTGTGCGTTGTAGTTCTTGAAGTTGGCCAGCGCCTGGTCAAGCGTGGCCGAGGCCTCGCCTTTGAAATGGTCGGGGCGCTCGTCCGCATGCGCGGTGCTGCAAAGGCCCAGCGCAAGCAGGGGGGCGGCAAACAGCAGGGACAGGTTCTTCATGGTGACTCCGGGACGTGGGGACAGCAGATGATAATGAATCCCATTACCAGATGCATCACGTCGGCGACCACCGGTTGCCTGCGGAGTTCCATGGGCCGGGAAGGCAAGTGGAGCGGGTGAAGGGAATCGAACCCTCGTCGTAAGCTTGGGAAGCTTCTGCTCTGCCATTGAGCTACACCCGCATCTGGCACAAGTCTAGGGCCCGGTCGCGGCCCTTGGCAACGCGCGCATGCGCACCTGATCGGCCCGCGGCGCGGACTGGCCGCGCGGCGGGCCGGAACTCAGAAGCCTGCGCCGACGCTGGCGAACACCATTGCGTGCTTGCCGCGCTTCTCGCCGCTGTTGACGCTGGCGCCGATGTTGGCGTCCAGGCCGAACAGCTGCGTGCGCGCGCCGAAGGTCAGGGTCACCCAGGACTGGTCGTACTCGACGCCGGGCACGGCATAGGGCAACGAGCCGGCGATCGACTGCGAGCGTGCGAAGGCCTGGCCGGCCTCGTCCTCGAATTCGCGGTCGACGGTCAGCCGCGCGTAGGGCTGCAGGTGGTCGTGGATCTCGTAGGCAAGCTGCCAGCCGGCGCTGCCGACCGTGGAATCGAACTCCTGGTCGAGGTAGCCCAGCGAGGTCGACAGGCCCGGGTCGCTCTCGTTGAAGCCGTCGATCTCGATCTGCTGCATGACCACGCCCAGCACCGGGCCGTGGCGCAGCGCGCCGTCGCCGAACTCCCAGCCACCCTGCACGGCCAGGCCGAGGTTGCTGCCGTCAGTGGAACCGGAATGCGTACGCAGCGCCGGGCCCAGGGTCACCTGGCGTTCGATGTCGAAGTCGAGGCTGGTGTAGCTGAGCTGGCCATTGAACCAGCCGCCGGCGTCGCTCTTCCAGCCCAGGTAGCCACCGACCGAAATCTCGGACTGGTCCCATTCGCCACGGCGCCTGCCCCAGTCGTTGGCCTGCGCGCCGTAACCGATGAAGCCGCCATAGACCAGGCTGTCGCTGCCCCAGTCCACGCCGACCGTCAATGCCGGGCCGGCGCCATCGTAGTGGTCGCCGTGGGCGTAGCGCTGGAAGTCCCCGCGCAGGTCGGCCCACCAGCGAGAACCGGACGCATCGCCGCGGCCGGCGATCTGCGCGTCCAAGCGCGCGGCACGGTTGCGGCCGGTGCCTGCGGCCGAGTGCGGCAGCACCGCCATTTGCCGCGGGCCTTCGATCGCGGCCATGGCCAGGTCAGCCAGGGCGCGGTGCGCGCCGCTGGCGGGATGCACGCCGTCCGCGAACAGATAGGTCTGCGGCGCATCCGGGCTGACCAGGCTGGTCGGGTTGCAGGTCAGCGACTGCGCGGTGATCTGCGGCATGCAGGCGGTTCCGGTGACGTTGCTGATCCCGAACATCGCCGGATTGGCCGCAACCTCGCGCAGGAAGCTGAAGGCATCGACCGGGATCACGCTCAGGCCGTTGGCCGCCAGCGCGCCGAACAGGGCCTCGTTGTACATGGTCGAAAGCGCGGTGGCCTGCGCCTGCGCGCCCGGGCCCTGGGCGATCTGCGCCGGGGTCAGGCCGAGGTCGGGAATGTTGGGCACCAGCACGTAGCGCGCGCCGGCCGCCTGCAGGCTGCCGATGATCCCGACCTGCGCGGCCACCGCGCCACCGATGATCGCCTGGGCATTGGCCGGGTCGGCGGCGACTGCGAACAGGTCGTTTGCGCCGCCCCAGACCGTGTACAGGGCATCTGGATCGGCGCGGCCGCCGTTGGCGGCGAGGTAGGCCGTGGCCTGGGTCGCCAGCGACGGAGTGAAGCCGAGCGCACCGTTGACGTCGACGCCGTTGCGGGAGCCACCGGCAGCGTAGTTGTCGCCGGACTGGCCGTTGCCGTTGGGCGAGGCGTCGGTGCCGTAGTGCTGCGCGAGCCACTGCGACCAGACCAGTCCCGGATTGGTGGTGAACTGGCCGGTGACCGCCTGCACGCCCGGCGGCAGCAGCGGCCGGAAGTAACCGGCATCGGTCAGGCTGTCGCCGAAGAACACCGTCTGCGAGAACGGCTGCTCGTTGGCGGCGGCGACCACGGGCAGCGCGGCCAGCGCGAGCGCGGCAGTCAGCAGGGTGCGACGGAGGGTGCGGGGCTTCTTCGGCATCTTGGATTCCTTGGCGGGCGGTATCAGGACGCCTGCGCCTGACATGAAACCGGCATCTTTCCACGGCGGCGGCGCGCCGCTCAATAGTGCACTGCGGCATCGACGGGACCCGGCATGCAATCGGATTGCCGGCGGGCCACAATGGCGCCATGGACATCATCCTCAACGGCGAGCCGCAGGCCCTGCCCGGCCCCTGCACCGTCCTCGCCCTGCTTGAATCCAGCGAGCTGGCCGGGCGCAAGGTGGCGGTGGAAGTGAACGGCACCATCATCCCGCGCAGCCTGCACGCCGAACACGCGCTGAAGGACGGCGACCGGATCGAGGTCGTGCACGCGCTGGGGGGCGGCTGAAGGGCGAAGGTTGCGCAATAATGGCGCAATGATCAGCCCAGACAATCACGGCGACGCCCTCGTCATCGCCGGCACGCCCTTCCGCTCCCGCCTGCTCACCGGCACCGGCAAGTTCAAGGACCTCGACGAGACCCGCCTGGCCACCGAGGCCGCGGGCGCCGAGATCGTCACCGTGGCCATCCGCCGCACGAATATCGGACAGGATCCGAACGAGCCGAACCTGCTCGACGTGCTGCCTCCGGACCGCTACACCATCCTGCCCAACACCGCCGGCTGCTACACCGCGGAGGAAGCGGTGCGCACCCTGCGCCTGGCCCGCGAGCTGCTGGACGGCCGCTCGCTGGTCAAGCTGGAAGTGTTGGGCGACCGCAAGACCCTGTACCCCGACGTGGTGCAGACGCTGAAGGCCGCCGAGCTGCTGGTCGCGGATGGCTTCCACGTCATGGTCTACACCTCCGACGACCCGATCCTGGCCAAGCAGCTGGAGGAGATCGGCTGCGTGGCGGTGATGCCGCTGGCGGCGCCGATCGGCTCCGGCCTGGGCATCCAGAACAAATGGAGCCTGCTCGAGATCGTCGACAACGCCAAGGTGCCGATCATCGTCGACGCCGGTGTCGGCACCGCGTCGGATGCCGCCATCGCCATGGAGCTCGGCTGTGACGGCGTGCTGATGAACACCGCCATTGCCGGCGCCCGCGAACCGGTCTTGATGGCGCACGCGATGAAGCTTGCCGTCGAGGCCGGTCGCGCAGCCTTCCGCGCCGGCCGCATCCCGCGCAAGCGCTACGCCAGCGCCTCGTCCCCGCTCGACGGCCTCGTCGGCTGATGCAGAGGACTGCTCCACCCGTAAGAGCGGCTACAGCCGCGACAGGCTTTCGCCGGCACCAGGGCCAGGATGTCGATCGCGGCCATAGCCGTTCCCACAGGGCCGCCGTTGCATGCGGCGGGGCCGCATGACGGATCCATTCTCCAGCCCCGGCTCCAAGGCACCCCCAAAACCCTTCACGGTCGAAGACGGCAATCGCCGCGTGCGCAGCTTCGTGCTGCGCCAGGGCCGGTTCACGCCGGCGCAGCAGCGCGCCTTCGATGCCCAGTGGCCGCGGTTCGGGCTGGACTACGCCGGCACGCCGCGCGACTACGACGCCGCCTTCGGGCGCAGCGCGCCGCGGATCCTCGAAATCGGCTTCGGCAACGGCGAGGCGCTGCGCCATTCGGCCGCGCACGACCCGGCCCGCGACCACATCGGCATCGAGGTCCATGCGCCCGGGGTCGGTCGCCTGCTCAACGCACTCGCCGAAGACGGCAGCGACAACGTCCGCATCTACCACCACGACGCGGTGGAAGTGCTGGAGAACGAGGTCGCCGATGCAGGCCTCGACGAAGTCCGCATCTACTTCCCCGATCCCTGGCACAAGAAGCGCCACAACAAGCGCCGGCTGGTGAATCCCGGGTTCGCCGCATTGCTTGTGCGCAAGCTCGCGCCCGATGGCCGCTTGCACCTCGCCACCGATTGGCACGACTATGCCGAACAGATGTGGGACGTGCTCGATGCCACGGAGGGCCTGCGCAACCGCGCCGGCGTCCGCGGCCACGTGGCGCGGCCGCTGTGGCGCCCGCAGACGCACTTCGAAAGCCGTGGCCAGCGCCTCGGCCACGGCGTGTGGGACCTGCTCTATGACAGGGTGCCCCACGACGGGGCGCTCCACGAAAGCAGGCCGCACGGCAGGACCGGGGACTAGACGCAGGACATGGAGACGCTGGCCCTCACCACCGACATGAAGCTCGTCCTCGGGCTGGTGGCGATGGTGATGGGGCTGTTCCTGTTCGAACGCGTGCGCGCCGACCTCGTTGCGCTGGTCGTGCTGGTGGTGCTGGGCCTGACCGGCCTGGTCGCGCCCGAGGACATCTTCAACGGCTTTTCGTCGAATGCGGTGATCAGCATCATCGCGACCATGATCCTGGGCATGGGCCTGGACCGCACCGGCGCGCTCAACCGCCTCGCTGCCTGGCTGCTTCGGCGGTCGAAGGGCGCGGAGAGGCGGCTGCTGCTCTACACCTCCGCGATCGCCGGCCTCAACTCGTCGTTCATGCAGAACCCGTCGGTGATGGCGCTGTACCTTCCGGTCGCCTCGCGCCTGGCCTCGCGCACCGGCCTTCGGCTGTCGCGCTTCCTGCTGCCGATCTGCGTCGCGATCATCATGGGCGGCTCGCTGACCATGGTCGGCAACTCCCCGTTGATCCTGCTCAACGACCTGCTGGTCGCGGCCAACGCCAACCTGCCGTCCGGCGTGGCCACGCTCGAACCGCTGCCGATGTTCGCGCCCTTGCCGATCGGGCTGACCCTGCTTGTGATCGTCCTGGCCTACTTCCACTTCTTCGGCGACAGGCTGCTGGGCGGCGCTGGCGAGAACGACGGCAGCGTGACGCCGGCGCGCACTCAGAGCTATTTCGCCCGCGCCTACGGCATCGATGGCGATGTGTTCGAACTCACCGTCAGCGCCGACAGCCCGCTGGTCGGCATGGCCCTGGGCGAGGCCGAAAGCCTGCATGGCGCGCCGCTGCTGCTGGCGCTGAAGACCGGCAACGACTCGCGCCTGGCGCCGCCCGCGGATGCCCGCATCTGGGTCGGCAGCGTGATCGGCGCGATGGGCCCGCGGCAGCAGGTGGTGGATTTCGCGCAGAACAACATGCTGCGCATGTCGAGCCGGCTGCGCGAGTTCGGCGACCTGTTCAATCCCAGCCGCGCCGGCATTTCCGAAGCCGTGGTGCCACCGACCTCGAAGTTCATCGGCAAGACACAGGCCGAGCTGGCGATGCGCAAGAACTACGGCATCAGCCTGCTGGCGGTGAACCGCGACAAGGAGGTGCTGCGCGAGGGCATCCGCAACCTGCCGCTGCGCGCCGGCGACATGCTGGTGCTGCACAGCATCTGGCAGGACCTGGCCAAGACCGCCGCCAACCGCGATTTCGTGGTGGTCACCGACTATCCCAAGGGCGAGCAGCGGCCGCACAAGTTCAAGATCGCGATGGCGATCTTCGCGGTCACGATCCTGGTGGCCCTGGGCTCGGACCTGCCGACCTCGATCGCGCTGATGACCGGCGTCGCCGGCATGCTGGTCTGCGGCGTGCTGAAGATGGACGAGGCCTATTCGGCGATCAGCTGGAAGACGGTGTTCCTGATGGCCTGCCTGATCCCGCTGGGCTGGGCCATGGACACCAGCGGCGCGGCGGCCTGGATCGCAGGCCACACGATTGAAGAACTGCCCAGCGGGCTGCCGGTATGGGTGATCCAGTTCACCGTGGCCGCGCTCACCTCGGTGTTTTCACTGGTCATCAGCCACGTCGGCGCGACGATCGTGATGGTGCCGCTGGCGATCAACCTGGCGCTGGCGGCAGGAGGCGACCCGACCGCGTTCGCGCTGATCGTGGCGCTGTCGGCTTCGAACAACCTGGTGACCGCATCCAACCCGGTGGTGTCGATGGTGACCGGCCCCGGCGACTACTCCGCGCGCGACCTCTGGCGGGTGGGCGCACCGCTTTCGGCCGGCTACCTGGCGGTGGTGGTCACTCTGGTGAACCTGATCTTCTGAGCGGCCCGGTGTCAGGGAGCATCGGCCAGCCAGACGGCGCCGTCACGCACTTCCACCGGCACCGCGCGCAGGGCGTCGCCGCGGCAGGGGCCGGCTTCGCAGACGCCGCCAACGGTCTCGAAGCTGGCACCGTGCACGGCGCACACCAGCAGCCCTTCCTTCGATTCCAGGAAGCGTCCCGGCGCCCAGTCCAGGCGTCGCCCGGCATGCGGACAGATGTTCAGCCAGGCACGCACGCCGCCAGCGGCATCGCGATGCAGGATCACCGATTCCGCAGCGCCATCGACCACCGCCTCGGCTTCCGCGAAGCCACCGGCCGCCAGCGCGTCGAGCGTCAACAGCGGCGCGTTTTCACCGGTGGTTAACACTTCACTTACATTTTCCGGAGCCATGGGCCTGATACTCACGTCATCATCGATTCCCCACATTCTGGCATTACCGCATGATCAACAGCAGTTTCCGCACCTTCCACGCCCGCTTCGATGCGAGCCAGCTCGGCGCCATGTTCGCGCCGCGCAAGCCGCGGCACCCGCTGTTGCGCATGGCGGTGGCCCTGCTTGGCCTGGCGCTGCTCGCCATGCTGCTGGTGCTTGGCGTGGTGGTCGGCACGGCGATGCTCGCGGTGGGCCTGGTCCGGCGCCTCTTCAGCCGTCGCGGCAAGCCGCAGGCACGCGTGGGTACCGTGGTCGACGCCGAGTACCGCGTTGTCGACAAGCCGGCGCACACCCTGCCCTACTGAGCGCCCGCGCGCGCCCTTCCTGGAGCCATTCATGACCGACGTGATTCCCGCGCCGGCGCAGGTCCGCGTGCCCGTGCGCGGCGGCGGCCGCTTCCCCGTGCGCCGCGTGTACTGCGTGGGCCGCAACTTCGCCGACCACGCCCGCGAGATGGGCGCGCAGGCGCCGGCCTCGAAGGCGGAGCGCGGCAGCCCGGTGTTCTTCTCCAAACCGACGGACGCCATCACGACCGCCGACGTCGTCCATTACCCGCCCGCCACCGCCGACCTGCACCACGAGGTGGAGCTGGTGGTGGCGCTCGGTCGCGATGCGCCCGATGGCGTGCTGGATCCCGCCACCGCCGCGGCGCTGGTATTCGGCTACGGCGTCGGCCTCGACCTCACCCGCCGCGACCTGCAGGCCGCGGCCAAGAAGGCCGGCCTGCCCTGGGACACCGGCAAGGGCTTTGACGAGTCGGCACCCCTGAGCGAACTGGTACCGGCCGCCGAACTCGGCGAACTGGCACCGCGACGCCTGTCGCTGGCCGTGAACGGCGTCGAGCGCCAGGCCGCACCGCTGTCGGATCTGATCTGGGACGTGCCCGACATCCTGCACGAGCTGTCGAAGCTCTATGCCCTGCGCGCCGGCGACCTGGTGTTCATGGGCACCCCGGCCGGCGTGGCCGCGCTGCTGCCGGGCGACCAATGCGAGGCCCGCCTGGACGACGCCATCGTGCTCCGCTGCCGGATCGCCGAGGCCCGTGTAACCTGAGCGTCGCCACTACCGGCGGGACATGGAGAACGCGATGGGCATGATGAGTGAGTTCAAGGAATTCGCGATGCGCGGCAGCGTCGTCGACCTCGCGGTTGGCGTGGTCATCGGCGCCGCGTTCGGCAAGATCGTGACCGCCCTGGTGGACAACGTGATCATGCCGCCGATCGGCCTGCTGATCGGTGGCGTCGACTTCTCCGACCTTGCCCTCACCCTGAAGGCCGAAACCGTGGACGCCGCCGGCGAAGTGGTGCCGGCGGTGGTGATCGGCTACGGCGAGTTCATCAATGCGCTGATCCAGTTCGTGATCGTCGCCTTCGCGATCTTCATGGTGGTCAGGGCGATCAACCGCCTCAACCGCAAGCCCGAAGCGCCGGCCGCACCCGAGGCCCCCGCCGAGGAAGTGGTGCTGCTGCGCGAGATCCGCGATTCCTTGAAGCGCTAGCGCGCCCGCCCGCAGGGCAGGACTTCACGCACATCGACACGAAGCCGCGGCTTGCTAAGCTCGCGGCTTCGTCTTTCATGCAGCGGAGCGTCATGCGCCTGGTCCCGATAGTGCTCACCGCGGCGATTGCCGCAGCCATGTTTCCGGCCGCGGGCGCCTCCCCGACGTCTGGCGCTGTCACCGCCAACGGCACGTCCGCCAATGCGACCGCAGTCGCGGCCGTGACCACGGCCGCAACCCGGATCTCCGATGCGTCCATGGCGATTGCCGGCCAGCTGCGCCAAACCGCGCTGGCGAGCCCGCTCGCCTGGGACATCACCGAGTCCCTGACCACCGAGATCGGCCCGCGCCTGGCCGGCAGCGAGGCCGACGCGCGCGCGGTGGAATGGGCGAAGGCGAAGTTCGCCGAACTCGGCTTCGACCGCGTCTGGACGGAACCGGTGAGCTTCCCGAAGTGGGTGCGCCGCGGCGAGCACGCCGCCGTGCTGGGCGCCAATGCGCAGCCGCTGGCCCTGACCGCGCTCGGCGGCAGCCCCGGCGGCACGGTCGAAGGCGAGATCGTGCGCTTTCCCGGCCTGGCGGAGCTGGAAGCAGCCCCGGCGGGATCACTGGCGGGCAAGATCGCGTTTGTCGACTATGCGATGGAGCGCGCCCGCGACGGCAGCGGCTACGGCCCGGGTTCGCGCGTGCGCAGCCGCGGTCCGTCGGAAGCGATCCGCGCTGGCGCCATCGGCTTTGTCATGCGTTCGGCCGGCACCGACTCGCATCGCAACCCGCACACCGGCATCACCCGCTTCGACGAGGGCCTGGAGCCGGTGCCGGCCGCGGCGCTGTCGGTGCCCGACGCCGACCAGCTCACGCGCCTGCTCAAGCGCGGCCCCGTGCGCATCAGCCTGGCCCTGGACTGCGGCTGGGACGGCGAGTACACCTCGCAGAACGTGATCGGCGAGATGACCGGCGCCAGCCGCCCGGACGAGGTGGTGCTGATCGGCGCCCACCTCGACTCCTGGGATCTCGGCACCGGGGCGGTCGACGACGCCGCCGGCGTCGGCATCACCATGGCGGCGGCGGTGCACATCGCGTCGATGGAGCGGCGCCCGGCGCGCAGCATCCGCGTGGTCGCCTTTGCCAACGAGGAACAGGGACTGCACGGCGGCTTCGCCTACGCGGAGAAGCACGGCGCCGACGTCGCGCGCCACCAGCTGGTCGCCGAGAGCGACTTCGGCGCCGGCCGCATCTACGGCTTCAACACCGGCGCGCCCGCGCACGCGCAGGCCGCGGAGGCCCGCATTGCCGAGGCGCTCGCACCGCTGGGCATCGAACGCTCCGACGAGGGCGGCCCCGGCCCGGATGTGATCGGCATCTCCCGCGCCGGCGCCACCTGGGCCTGGCTCGGCCAGGACGGCACCGATTACTTCGACCTGCACCACACGCCGGACGACACCCTGGACAAGATCGACCCGGCCGCGCTGGCCCAGAACGCGGCCGCCTACGCCGTGTTCGCATACCTGGCCGCGGATGCGGAAGGCGACTTCGGCAGTGCGCCGGTCGCGGGGCCGTGACGGCGTAGGGCTTTTCTTGCCGCGGAATCAGCCGCGCGCCTGCCACCAGCGGGCGAGCAGCACCGCGGTCGCGGCCGAGACGTTGAGGCTTTCGACGGCGCCGGTGCCGGGGATGGAGACGCGCAGGTCGCAGGCGTCGGCCAGCGCCTCGGACATGCCCTCGCCCTCGGCGCCCAGCACATAGACCAGCCGTGGCGGCAGGTCGGTCGCGAACACGTCGCCGCCGCCGCGGACCACGGTCGCCGCCAGCGTGAAGCCGGCGCCGCGCAGCTGGGCGATGGCGTTGTCCTCGCGCCCCAGGCGCACCAGCGGCACGGCTTCCGCACCGCCCTCGGCCACGCGCGCGGCGGCGCCTGAAAGCTGCAGCGGCGAGTGCTTGGGCAGCATCACGGTCGCGCCGAAGTTCGCCGCCGAACGCAGGATCGCGCCCAGGTTGTGCGGGTTGCCGACGCCGTCCAGCCACAGCGCGCAGACCGCGCCTTCGCCGAGGTCCTGCAGCCACGTGGTCAGCGCGACCGGCGCTTCGCGCAGCACGTCGGCGACCACGCCCTCGTGGTGGCTGCTGGCAGCGAGCTTGCGCAGGTCGTCCTCTTCCACCACCCGGTAGCCAACGCGGTTGGCCACGCACCACTTCAGCAGCGGCTGCAGGCGCGGAATCAGCGCCTCGGCCAGGTACAGCTTGCGGATCGCCACCGGGCGGCGCGCAAATACCGCCTGCACGGCGTTCAGGCCATGCAGGCGGACCTCGTCATTGCCACCGGCCTTCGCCATCTCAGTCCTTCTTCCTGCCTGCCCAGAAGGCGGCGTTGCGGATGCCCAGCGACTCCGGATCGAAGGTCGGGTCCAGGCCTTCCTTCTTCTGTCGTTCGTAATCGCGCAGCGCCACCAGCGCCGGCTTCTGCAGGATCAGGATGGCGACGATGTTGAGCCAGGCCATCAGTCCCACGCCGATGTCGCCCAGCGTCCAGGCCGCGCCCGCCGAGCGCACCGCGCCCACGATCACCGCCAGCAGGATGAACACGCGCAGCACCAGGGTCATCCAGGGCCGGTGCACCTTGCGGTTGATGTAGGCGATGTTGGTTTCCGCCATGTAGTAGTAGGCGACGATGGTGGTGAAGGCGAAGAACAGCAGCGCCAGCGCCACGAAGCCGGCGCCGTAGCCGGGCAGCACCGACTCGACCGCCGCCTGCGCGAAGCCCGGGCCGGCCTCGATGCCGGGCAGCGCCTCGACCAGCATCGCGCCGTCGGGCATGCCGACGTTGTACATGCCGGTGGACAGGATCATGAAGGCCGTGGCCGAACACACCAGCAGCGTATCGACGTAGACCGAGAACGCCTGCACGTAACCCTGCTTGGCCGGGTGCGAGACCTCGGCCGCGGCGGCGGCGTGCGGGCCGGTGCCCTGCCCGGCTTCGTTGGAGTAGATGCCGCGCTTCACGCCCCACTCCACCGCAAGACCAAGCATGGCGCCGAAGCCGGCCTCCATGCCGAAGGCGCTGCGGAAGATCAGCACCAGCATCTCCGGCACCTGCTCGACGTTGAGCACAAGGATCACGAAGGCAACCAGCATGTAGGCCAACGCCATGAACGGCACAGCCAGCTCGGCGAAGCGCGCGATGCGCTTGACGCCGCCGAAGATGATGAAGCCCAGCGCGATCACAACGCCGGTGGCGGTGACGGCAGGCGCCATGCCGAAGGCATTCTCCATGCCCGATGCGATGCCATTGGCCTGCACGCCGGGCAGGAAGAACCCGGTGGCGACGATGGTGACGACCGCGAACAGCCACGCGTACCACTTCTGGCCCATCGCTTTCTCGATGTAATAGGCCGGGCCGCCGCGATAGCGGCCTTCGTCGTCCTTTTCCTTGTAGATCTGCGCCAGCGTCGATTCGACGTACGCGGTCGAAGCGCCCAGGAAGGCCATCACCCACATCCAGAACACCGCGCCCGGGCCGCCGAAGGCGATGGCGGTGGCGACGCCGGCGATGTTGCCGATGCCCACGCGCCCCGACAGCGAAATCGCCAGCGCCTGGAACGAGGACACGCCGGCTTCCGAGGACTTGCCCGACAGCAGCAGGCGGACCATCTCCGGCACGTTGCGCAGCTGCATGAAGCGGGTGCGGATCGAGAAATACAGCCCCGCACCCAGGCACAGCGCGATCAGCGCCTTGCTCCAGATCAGGCCGTTCAAAGTGTTGAGAAGGTCGTCCAAGTGCTGGCTCCGGTGGTGGATCGCAGTGCACCGGCGCCATGTTCACCCTGGCCGGAACCGGCCCGATTCTCCACGATCGGCGGGCAAATGCGAACCGGCCGCGCGAACGCGGCCGGTGGCTCAGGCGTGTCCGCCGACGCTCGGCACTTCGCGCTGCTGCTTCTCGAGCTCCTGTGCCACCGCTTCCGGCGAGCTCGTGAACGGGGCGAACAGGGTGTACAGGGCCGGCACCACGAACAGCGACAGCAGGGTTGAAAACGCCACGCCCGCGATGATCACCACGCCGATGGTGGCGCGGCTGGCCGAACCGGGGCCGCCTGCCAGCACCAGCGGCAGGGCACCGGCCGCGGTGGCGATCGCGGTCATCAGGATCGGGCGCAGGCGCACGGTCGCCGATTCGACGATGGCCTGGGCGATATTGCGCCCCTCGTCGCGCAGCTGGTTGGCGAACTCGACGATCAGGATGCCGTTCTTCGCGGCCAGGCCGATCAACATCACTACGCCGATCTGGCTGAAGAGGTTGATGGTGCCGCCGGTCATCGCCAGCCCGAGCAGCGCGCCCAGCACGGCCAGCGGAACCGTCAACATGATCACGAAGGGATGCACGAAGCTTTCGAACTGCGCCGCCATCACCAGGTAGACCACCAGCAGCGCCAGGGTGAAGGTCAGCAGCACCGCGCCGCCGGCCTTGGTGAACTCGCGCGACTCACCCTTCCAGTCCACCTGGGCGTAGTCGGGAAGCTCGGTGCGGACGACGTCTTCGAGGAAGGCCAGGGCATCGCCCATCGGATAGCCCGGCGCAAGGCCGGCGGTGATGGTGATTGCACGCATCCGGTTGAAGCGGTTGAGGCTGCCAGCCTCGGCGAGCTCCGACAGCGTCACCAGGTTGGACAGCGGCACCAGCTCGCCGCTGCGCGCACGGACTTCGATCGCGGCCAGGTCGGCGGGCTCGGCGCGGCCGGCGCGGCCGGCCTGCACCAGCACGTCGTACTCCTCGCCTTCCTGCACGAAGGTGGTGACACGGCGGCCGCCCATCATCGTTTCCAGCGCGCGGCCGATGTCGGTGACGCTTACGCCGAGGTCCGCGGCGCGCACGCGGTCGATGTTCACGCGCATCTGCGGCCGCGTTTCCTTGTAATCGGAATCGACCGAGAAGAAGCCCGGATGCGACTCCATGCGCTGCATCACCAGGTCGCGCCAGCCCGAGATTTCCTCGTACTCCGGCCCGCCGAGCACCATCTGGATCGGTTGCCCGCGGCTGCCCACGAGGCCGCCACCCACTCTCGGCTGCGCCTGCACGCCGCTCAAGGTACCGAGTTCGGAGCGCAGCGAATCGGCGACATCGGCCGTGCTCTGCTCGCGCTTGTCCCAGTCCTCGAGGAATACGATCACGTTGCCGGTATGCATCTCCTCGCTTGCGCCCCAACCGCCCGGCGCGCGGGTGTTGTAGCGGCGGATCGCGCTGCCCTCCTCCGCCACGCGCCTGGCGAACACCTTCTCGACCTCCTGCACCTGCTGCACGGTGTAGTCGAAGCCCGCGCCCTCGGGTCCGACGATGGAGACGAAGAACGAGCCGCGGTCCTCGGCCGGCGCAAGCTCCGAAGGCACGACCCGCGACAGGCCCCAGGAGCCGGCCAGACAGGCCAGCATCACCAGCAGCATCCCCGCAAGCACGCGGCGCGGCCGCTGGTCCGCCATCCATGCCAGCGTGCGCCCGTAGCCCCCGGTCACCGCAGCCAGGCGCGCGTTGAACCAGCGGTTGACCGGGTTAGACTTTTCCTCGCTGTGCGGACGCACCATCTTGGAGGCCATCATCGGCGTCAGCGTCAGCGCGACGAAGGCCGACAGCGCGACCGCGCCGGCCAGCGCCACCGACAGCTCGCGGAACAGGCGCCCGGTGTTGCCTTCCATGAAGCCCACCGGCAGGAACACCGCCACCAGCACCGTGGTGGTCGCGATCACCGCGAACGCCACCTGCTTGGTGCCGCGCTGCGCGGCCACCAGCCGCGGCTCGCCCAGGTCCACGCGGCGCTGGATGTTCTCCAGCACCACGATGGCGTCGTCCACCACCAGGCCGATCGCCAGCACCAGGGCCAGGAGGGTGAGCAGGTTGATCGAGTAGCCGAACAGCAGCAGCGGGATGAACGCCGCCAGCAGGCAGACCGGCACCGTCACCGCCGGGATCAGCGCCGCGCGGAAGCTGCCCAGGAACAGCCAGATCACCACCAGCACCAGCGCCATCGCCTCGATCAGGGTCCAGTAGACGCGCTTGATCGATTCCTCGATGAACACCGTATCGTCGTAGGCGACGAAGATGTTCGTGCCCTCGGGCAGCGACTTCTGGATCTCCACCGCCGCCGCGCGCGCCGAGCGGGTCACGTCCAGCGCGTTGGCGGTCGAGGTCTTGACGATGCCCAGGCCGATATTGGGCTGTCCGTTGCTGTGGTAGTACGCGCGCCGCTCGGCGGAGGACAGCTCGATCTCGGCCACGTCGCCCAGGCGCACCACGTATCCGTCGTCGCCCTTGCGCAGCGGCATCGCGGCGAAGTCCTGCGGCTCGACGTAGCTGCGCTCGACGCGGAGCGTGAAGTCGCGGCTGCCGGACTCGATGCGGCCGGCGGGCAGCTCGACGTTCTCGGCGCGCAGCGCGGACTCGATGTCGTTGGGAGTGATGCCGCGCGCGGCCATCGCCGCGCTGTCCAGCCACACGCGCATCGCATAGCGCTGGCGGCCGCCGATCCGCACCTGGGCAACGCCGTCCAGGCTCGACAGGCGGTCGACGATGTAGCGGTCGGCGTAATCGGACAGCTCCAGCGTGTCCATCGTCGCCGAGCTCATGTTGAGCCAGATGATGGTGTCGGAATCGCTGTCGGCCTTCTCGACCTCGGGCGGATCGGCCTCGTCGGGCATGCGGTCGGCGACGCCGCTGATGGCATCGCGGACGTCGTTGGCCGCGGCCTCGATGTCACGGTTCAGCGTGAACTCCAGGGTCACCGACGAGCGCCCGTTGCGGCTGCGCGACTGGATGATCTCGATGCCTTCGATGCCCGAAAGGGCGTCCTCCAGCACCTGGGTGATGCGTGTCTCGACCACCGCCGCGGACGCGCCGGGATAGTTGACGTCCACCGAGACGATCGGCGGATCGATCGCCGGCAGCTCGCGCAGGGTCAGGCGCGAGAACGCCATCACGCCGATGACCATCAGCAACAGGCTCATCACCGTGGCGAACACCGGGCGGCGGATGGAAAGGTCGGACAGCATCATGGCTCAGCCCTCGCCCGATCCGCCGGTTTCGCTGGTATCCACTTCGCCGGCATCCACTTCGCCGCGCCCGGCTTCGACGATCGCGCTGCCGTCGCGCAGCTTGCCGGTGCCGTCGACGACGATGCGCTCGCCGGGCTCGAGTCCGGAGACGATCTCGGCCATGCCGCCGGCGCGCGAGCCGATCATGACGGCGACCTGCTCGACGGTGGCGTCGGGGCGCACCCGGTAGACGAAGGACTCGCGGCCCACCTGGACCACGGCGATCTCGGGTATCAGCAGCGCCTCGCGCTCGGTGCGCTCCAGCTCGATCTGCATCAGCATGCCGGGGCGCAGCAGGTGTTCGGGATTCTCGAAATCGGCGCGCACGCTGAAGGCGCGGCTGGTCGCATCCACGCGCGAACCGACGTTGCT
The DNA here is from genome assembly GCF_039548455.1 of Luteimonas sp. MJ250. Taxonomy (NCBI): domain Bacteria; kingdom Pseudomonadati; phylum Pseudomonadota; class Gammaproteobacteria; order Lysobacterales; family Lysobacteraceae; genus Luteimonas; species Luteimonas sp. MJ250. The sequence continues at coordinate 21,382 of NZ_JBCLVB010000014.1, forward strand.
GACCACGCCCTCGAAGCCGCGGCCGCGCCAGGCGGTGCTGGTGCCGGTGATGCGCTGGCCGCTGGCCACGTGCGACAGGTGGGCCTCGGGCACGGGGAAATCCACGTAGACCGATGACAGGTCGTCGAGGGTCGCGATCACGGTGCCGGGCGTGATCAGGGCGCCGGGGCTGACCTGGCGCACGCCAAGCACGCCGGCGAAGGGTGCGCGGACCACCCGGTCGCTGAGATTGGCCTGGATCTGGCGCACCTGGGCCAGCGCGCTGTCGCGGGTGGCACGCTGGGTGTCGAGCGTGGCGCGCGCGATCAGCTGTTGCGCGGCGAGTTCCTGCTGGCGCTTCAGCATGCGGTCCGCCTCTTCCGCGGTGGCGCGGGCAGCGGCCAGCGCGGCCTGCTGCTGCTCGCCGCTGAGCGTGACCAGGGGTGCGCCTGCGGCCACCACGTCGCCGCTTTCGAAATGCACCCGGTCGACGGTTTCACTGACCTTGGCGGTGACCTCCACCGCTTCGCGCGCCTTCACCGTGCCCAACGCGCGGATGCGGTCGTTGAAAGGCTGCGTGGACACCACCGCGGTCGTCACCACCACCGCCGGCGGGCCAGCGCCCTGGCTCTCTGCCTCGCCCCCGGCTCCGCAGGCCACGAGGGCCAGGGCGAGCAGGATGGCGCAACAGGCCTTGGGGCCGGAGCGAAAAATGGGGGCGTCGGACATCGTGGGCAACGGCGGCAAAGGGAAGCCGTGCATTCTATCGACCCGGTGTGTCGGCGACGTATGCCATGAGGCCCGTGCGCGGGATGCGCCGTTCCGGTCAACCGGTGGCGCCCTCGTGCGTTACGGCGCACTCTGGTCCTGCCTCGCGGACAAACCCGGGGACACGTCCCTCCCACGCACCCAGGACGACGCCATGATCCACGAAAACATCCTCGACACCATCGGCGGCACGCCGGTGGTGCGCCTGAATCGCATCGCGCCCGACGGCGTGACGCTGTATGTGAAGGTCGAATCCTTCAACCCCGGCGGCTCGGTCAAGGACCGGCTCGCGCTTGCGATCATCCTCGACGCAGAACAGCGCGGGCTGCTGAAGCCGGGCGACACCGTGGTCGAAGCCACCTCCGGCAATACCGGCGTGGCCCTGGCGATGGTCTGCGCCGCGCGCGGCTACAAGTTCGTGGCCACCATGGCCGAAAGCTTCTCGGTCGAACGCCGCAAGCTGATGCGCGCCTATGGCGCCAAGGTGATCCTGACCCCGGCCGCGGAGCGCGGCACCGGCATGGTGCGCAAGGCCAGGGAGCTGGCCGAAGAGCACGGCTGGTTCCTGGCCGACCAGTTCGCCAACCCGGCCAACCCGGCATACCACCGCAACACCACGGCCGCGGAAATCCTGCAGGACTTCGCCGGCCGCCGCCTGGACCATTTCGTCAGCGGCTGGGGCACGGGTGGGACCCTCACCGGGGTGGGCGAAATGCTCAAGCTGGCCCGGCCCGGAGTCGAAGTCGTGGCCGCGGAGCCGGCCGTGGCCGCCATGCTCCAGGGCGCCGACTTCACCCCCCACAAGATCCAGGGCTGGACCCCGGACTTCATTCCCGAGGTGCTCAACCGCGACGCCGCAGACCGCGTGCTGTCCGTGGCCGACGACGTGGCGATCGCCACCGCGCGAAGGCTGGCGGCGGAGGAAGGAATTTTCGCCGGCATCTCGGCCGGGGCGACCGTGGCCGCGGCATTGGACGTGGCGAAGGGCGCCGACGAAGGCGCGGTGATCCTGGCGATGCTGCCGGATACCGGCGAGCGCTACTTCTCGACCCCGCTGTTCGAAGGCGTCGCCGAGGGCAGCGACGACGACTGGCTGGCCGGCTTGCCCTGATCCGGCCCACCCCCGTGGGAGCGGTTACAGCCGCGATTCCTGTGGAGCACGGGACAGCAAGACATGAAAAAAGGGCGACCCTGCGGGCCGCCCTTTTCATGCTGCTGAAGGCATCGCGGCTGTAGCCGCTCCCACAGCGATCAGCCGCGCGACCACTGCCCCAGCGCCGCCAGGCCGTTGGCCTTGGCACGCTCGTACACGGTGGCCTGCGCCTTGTCGTAGTTGCCGACCAGGTCCTGCGACCACAGCTTCAGCGCGGCCGACTGCATGGCGCGGCCGTAGGAGAACGACAGCGGCCACGGGTTCGGACCCATGCGGTTCATCGCGTCCAGGTGCGCGGTGGCGTCCTCGTCGGACTGGCCACCGGACAGGAACACGATGCCCGGAAGGATCGCCGGCACCGCCGACTTCAGGCACATCAGGGTGGCCTCGGCGACCTCTTCCACCGGCGCCAGCTCGCCGCTGTCCTTGCCCGGCAGCACCATCGAGGCCTTCAGGATCGTGCCTTCGAGGGCCACGTTCTGGTTGTACAGGGCGTCGAACAGCGCGCGCAGGGTGACCTCGCTGACTTCGTAGCAGGTCTCGATGTCGTGGTTGCCGTCGATCAGCACTTCCGGCTCGACCATCGGCACCAGGCCCTGCTCCTGGCAAAGCGCGGCATAGCGCGCCAGGGCGTGGGCGTTGGCCTCGATGCAGGTGCCCGACGGCACGTCGTCGCCGATGTTGATCACCGCGCGCCACTTGGCGAAGCGGGCGCCGAGCTTGTAGTACTCCTCCAGGCGCGCGCGCAGGCCGTCGAGGCCCTCGGTCACGACTTCACCCGGGAAACCGGCCAGGGCGTGGGTGCCCTTGTCGACCTTGATGCCCGGGATCATGCCGTTCTCGGCCATGTACTGGGCGAAGGGCACGCCGTCCTTCGTCTTCTGGCGCAGGGTCTCGTCGAACAGGATCGCGCCGCTGATGTACTCCGACAGGTTGGGCGTGGTCAGCAGCAGCTCGCGGTAGGCGCGGCGGTTCTCTTCGGTGTTCTCGATGCCGACGCCGGCGAAGCGCTTGGCGATCGTGCCGGAGGACTCGTCGATGGCGATGATCCCCTTGCCCGGGGCAACCATGGCGAGGGCGGTTTCGGCAAGCTGTTCGATGCTCATTCTCGGGAACTCCGGGCGGGCGACATGGCCGCCCAGTATAGCCGTTCGGCCCCGCCGGGGGCCTCGGGGATCCCTCGGGGATCCTGTGGGAGCGGCTATAGCCGCGATTGATCCCGATCGCGGCTATAGCCGCTCCCACAAGGGCCGCTCGCACAGGGACTGCTCGCGCACGGACCGCTCAACAAGGGCCTCTTCCACGAAAGAGGCCGGCGGTCTCCTTCAGAGTGTCCCGAGGCCTTGCGCGCCGCCGTCTTCACCGACCTGCAGCAGGCGCAGGGTATTGGTCGCGCCGTGGGTTTCCATGGTTTCGCCGCTGGTGAACACGACGCGGTCGCCGGACGACAGCAGGCCGGCGGCCACCAGCAGGCCCACGGCGTCGCGCGCGGCCTCGCGCGCACCCTGGCCGCGACTGTCATGGGCCACCGCGAACACGTCACGCATCAGGCTCATGCGCCGGCGCGCGCCGGGATGGCGCGAGAATGCATAGATCGGCGCGCTGGAACGGAAGCGCGACAGGAATCGCGCGGTGCCGCCGGATTCGGTCATGGCCACGATCGCGGCCACGCCGATGTGCTCGCTGAGGAACATGGCGCCCATCGCGATCGCCTGGTCGGCGCGCTGCAGCCCGCGCTGGGCCGCCTCGAAATCGGTGTCGTGCTCGAACTGCCTCTCGGCGCCGACGCAGATCCGGCTCATCGCCTCCACCGCCGCCACCGGATACGCACCGGCGGCGGTTTCGGCCGACAGCATCACCGCATCGGTGCCGTCGATCACCGCGTTGGCGACATCGAGCACCTCGGCGCGTGTCGGCATCGGGCTTTCGACCATCGACTGCAGCATCTGGGTGGCGGTGATCACCACCCGGTTGCGGGCCAGGGTTTCGCGGATGATCTTCTTCTGGATGCCCGGAAGCTCGGCATCGCCGATCTCCACGCCAAGATCCCCGCGCGCGACCATGACCACGTCGCTGGCGTCGATGATCGCGCCCAGGTTTTCGATCGCCTCGGCGCGCTCGATTTTCGAGACCAGCGCGGCATCGCAGCCGTGGCTGTGCGCGACCCGGCGCGCCTCGTGCATGTCGTCGGCAGTGCGGCAGAAGGACACCGCGATGAAATCGACGCCGATGTCGGCCGCGACCTTGATCAGCTCGCGGTCGTGTCCGGTGATCGCACCCAGGGACAGGCCGCCGCCCTGCTTGTTCAAGCCCTTGCGATCGGAGAGCACGCCGTCGTTGAGCACCGTGGTGGCGATGGTGTCGCCTTCGACCGACAGCACGCGCAGCTGCACCATGCCGTCATCGAGCAGCAGCACGTCGCCCTCGCCCACGTCACCAGGCAGCCCGAGGTAGCTGACGCCCACTCCGCCGGCGCCCCCCGGGGGCGCGTTCTCGCGGGCATACAGCTCGAAGCGCTCGCCCGCGACCAGCTGCACGCGGCCACCCTCGAAGCGGTCGATGCGGATCTTGGGGCCCGGCAGGTCGGCGAGGATGCCGACCTCGACCCCGGCCCGCGCCGCGGCCTCGCGGACCTCCTGCGCGCGCCGCACGTGGTCGGCCGGCACACCGTGGGAGAAGTTCAGCCGCACCGCGTTGACGCCGGCGCGCACGAGCGCGTCGAGCACGCCCGGCGCGTCGCTTGCGGGACCCAGGGTCGCCAGGATGCGGGTACCACGGCGGTATTCGGACATGCTGGGCCTTGCGCTGGGCGATTGCGGAACGGGCCCCAATGCTAGCCGAGCGACATGGCGATCGGCATGCCCGGCTTCGGCCGGCCGATCCACCGGACCGCGCTTCCGCGCGCGCCCGGGTCAGCCGCCGCGCTGCTCCAGCGCCACGACCGCCGGCAGCGCCTTGCCCTCGAGGAACTCGAGGAAGGCGCCACCCCCGGTGGAAATGTAGGACACGCCGTCGGCGATGCCGTACTTGTCGACCGCGGCCAGGGTGTCGCCGCCACCCGCGATCGAGAACGCCCTGGACGCGGCGATCGCGCGCGCCAGGGTTTCGGTGCCCTTGCCGAAGGCATCGAACTCGAACACGCCCACCGGGCCGTTCCAGACCACGGTGCCGGCCGACGCGATCATCTCCGCATAACGCGCGGCGGTCCCCGGTCCGATGTCGAGCACCATCTCGCCCTCGGCAATGGCGTCGACCGCCTTGACCGTCGCCGGCGCGTCGGCGGCGAAGGCCGGCGCCACCACCACGTCGGTCGGCACCGGGATGTCGGCGCCGCGGGCGCGGGCGTCGGCCATGATCCGCTTCGCGGTGTCGATGAGGTCGGCTTCGTGCAGCGAGCTGCCGACACCGTGCCCCATGGCGGCGATGAAGGTATTGGCGATGCCGCCGCCGACGATCAGCTGGTCGACCTTGCCGACCAGCGACGACAGCAGCTCGAGCTTGGTCGAGACCTTGGAACCGGCCACGATCGCCAGCAGCGGTCGCGCGGGCTCCTTCAGCGCCTTGCCCAGGGCGTCGATCTCGGCCATCAACAGCGGACCGCCCGCGGCCTGCGCCGCCTGCCGGATCACGCCGTGCGTGGACGCCTGGGCGCGGTGCGCGGTGCCGAACGCGTCCATGACGAAGACGTCGCACAGCGCGGCGTAACGCTTGGAAAGCGCGTCGTCGTCGGCCTTCTCGCCGGCGTTCATGCGGCAGTTTTCCAGCAGCACCAGCTGGCCGGGGGCGACCTCGACGCCGTCGAGGTAATCCCGCACCAGCGGCACGTCGCGGCCAAGGAGCTCCGACAGCCGCGCCGCCACCGGCGCCAGCGAATCGGCCTCGCTCCAGCTGCCTTCGGTCGGACGGCCCAGATGCGACATCACCATCACCGCGGCGCCCGCGTCGAGCAGCGCGCGCAGGGTCGGCAGTGACGCGAGGATGCGCTGGTCGGAGGTCACCCGGCCGTCGGCCACCGGCACGTTGAGGTCCTGGCGGACCAGCACGCGCTTGCCGGCAAGGTCGAGGTCGGTCATGCGAAGGATGGACATGGGAAGTGGCCGCCGGGTGTCAAGGGGGCGCCATTGTCGGCGTGTGCGGTGCGGGATTCAAACCCGTCCCAAGCACTTGCGGCACCGGGCTCGCGCGAAGGACGGATCAGCCGCTGCGCCGCCGGAACAGCAGCCACGACACCGTCAGCATCAGCAGCGGCGGTATCGCATAGGCAAGCCGGTAGTCGAAGCCGTAGACCGCCGCCAGCTTGGCCACCTGGTTCTGCAGCATCCAGAACATCAAGGCGAACACCACGCCGATGAACAGCCGGCGCCCGAGCCCGCCGCTGCGCAGCGAACCGAACGCGAACGGCATCGCGGCCAGGCACAGCGCAAGCACGTTGACCGGGTAGAACCAGCGCCCCCAGTAGTGCTCTTCGAACTCGCTGGCATCCAGCCGGTTGCGATGGCGGTAGTCGATGCCCTGGGCCAGGTCACGCGCGGACATGTAGCGCGGGCGGAAGGCACCGCCGGCGCTGGCCGCCAGCGCCACCGCATCCAGCTGCGACTCCCATCGCTCCTCGTCGACGCGGACTTCGGTCACCGCACGCTCCTCGAAGGTCACCCGGCGCACGTCACGCAGCAGCCAGCCGCCGCTGCGGTGTTCGGCGGTGCCGACCTGGGCGACCGACTCGAGCCGGCCGTCATTGTCGAACTCGAACAGGCGCACGTCGTTGAGCTCGAGCCAGGCCTGGTCGCCCTCGCTGCGCTCGCGCCCGTCGCGGGCATTGAGGAAGGTGTTGCCTTCGCGCGCCCACAGCCCCGAGTACTGCGCCACGATCATGTCGCTGGAACGCGCGGCCGCTTTCATCGCATCGGCGGCGCGCTGCGCGCCGGGGCCCAGGGTCTCGCCGCTGAGCATCATCACCCCGGTCAGCAGCGCCAGCGGCACCGCCACCGAAATGCTCAGCCGGCGCCGCGACACGCCCAGTGCACGCAGCGCGGTGAGCTCGGACGATGCCGCCAGCTGGCCCAGGCCCATCAAGGTGCCGATCACCGCGGCCGTCGGGAACATGGTGTAGGCGCGCCGGGGCAGGCTGTAGGCGACGTAGGTCAGCACGCTGACGAAGCCGTACTCGCCCTCGCCCATGTTGTCGATCTCGTCGACTGCCGCCAGCACGGCGTCCAGCCCGACCAGCACCGCCCACACCAGCAGCACGGTCACCGCCACCACGCGGGCCACGTGGAGGTCGTGGATCTTCGGAAACGGCATCATCGCGCTGCCCCCGCGCCGCGGGCGCGGCGCGGCACGCCGACGTGGCCGTCACGGAAATACAGCCAGGTGCCGAAGCCCAGCAGCGGCAACACCAGCCACCACAGCCCCAGCTGCAGCGGGATCTTGCCGTCGGCCAGCCACTTGGTGCCCAGCAACATCAGGTTGATGCCGACCACATAGGCCAGGAATCCGAGTGCGATGCGCCCGTAGCGGGCCTGTCGCGGCGGGCTGCGCGCCAGCGGCACCGCCAGCAGGGCGAAGGCCAGCGCCAGCAGTGGCGGCGCGATGCGCGAATGCAGCTGGGCCCGCGCTTCTGGGCGCGGGTCGCCGAGGAGGGCGATGGTGCTGTCGTATTCGGGATCCTCGTCAGCCGACCGGGTTTCAGCGTCGGGCAGGCGCATCTCGTTGCGCGCGTAACGCATCATCCGGAAGTCCAGCCCCTCGGCCAGCGGGCCCTCGACGCGGAATCCCTCGCCCAGGTCCAGGTAGCGCTCGGCACCGTCGACGGCCAGCCGGCCGTTGCGCGCGGTGGTGACGTCCATGCGCTCCTCGTCCTGGCGGTAGATGAACACCCGGCCCAGGGCCGAACCCTCGCCGGACATCGCGCCCACGTAGACCACGCCGCTGCCGCCGGGCAGCTCGACGAAGCGCCCGGCCTCGAGCCCGGCCAGCAGCAGGTTGCGATTGCCTTCGGCGACCATGCGCTGGGAGTAGTCGTTGGCCCAGGGACCCAGCCACAGCGAACAGGCGCCGATGAAGGCCACCACCGGCAGCACCAGCATCATCAGCGGCCGCAGCAGCCGCCGCGGGCCGACGCCGGTGGCCACCAGCACCGGCATTTCCGAGTCCCGGTACAGCCGGCCCACGGCCAGCAGCAGGCCCAGCATCAGCCCCAAGGGCAGGATCAGGGGCAGGTAGTTGAGCACCTGCAGGCCCAGCTGGGACAGCATCAGCCCCGCCGGGACGCGGCCGCGGGCGATGTCGCCGAGCACGTCGGCGAACACGCCGCCCAGGCTCACGATCATCAGCACCACCAGCGCCGCGAACGTGGATTGGGCGAATTCGCGGAACAGGTAGCTGTCGAGCTTCGGCATCCGTATGCGGCCTTGCATTAGAATCGGGGGTTCGTCCATACACCGTCAGGCCGCGCCAGCATGCTGGCGCCGCGGCGCATCGCCGCATTCTGGACTGCGGATTGTAAGGAACACTTCACGCCAAACCCCAGTACAGGACCCCATGACCCTCAAACTAGCCCTGAACAGCGCCTCCCCGGCCACGGCCGCCGTCGACTGCATCGTGGTCGGCGCCTACGCCGACAAGACCCTGACGCCCGCTGCCCGCGCCCTTGACGAGGCCAGCGGCGGCCGCCTGTCGGCCCTTGCCGCCCGCGGCGACATCAGCGGCGCCACCGGCCGCACCTCGCTCCTGCACGACGTTCCCGGCGTGGCTGCGCCGCGCGTGCTGGTGGTGGGCCTGGGCGAATCGGCCAAGTTCGCGGTGCCGCAGTACCTGAAGGCCGTGGCCGACGCCGTGCGCGCGCTCCGCACCGGTCCGGTGCGTTCGGCGCTGCTGACGCTGTCCGAGGTCGAGGTGTCCGGCCGCGACTCCGCCTGGGCCATCCGCCAGGCCGCCATCGCCGCCGGCCATGCCGCCTATCGCTATACCGCGACCCTGGGCGAGAAGAACAAGAAGCGCGACGAGAAGGGCCTCGAGCGCCTCGATATCGCAGGCAATGACGCTGCCGCGCTGGCCCAGGGCCAGGCGATCGCTGCCGGCGTCGAGTTCACCCGCGAGCTCGGCCACCTGCCGCCGAACATCTGCAACCCGGCCTACCTCGCCAGCCAGGCGCAGGAATTCGCCGCGAAGTTCGACAAGGCCTCCTGCGAGGTGCTCGAGCGCGAAGACATGGAAAAGCTCGGCATGGGCTCGCTGCTGGCGGTCGCCCGCGGCTCGGCCAACGCGCCCAGGCTGATCGTCCTGAAGTGGAACAACGGCGGCGACGCCAGGCCCTACGTGCTGGTCGGCAAGGGCATCACCTTCGATACCGGCGGCGTCAACCTGAAGACCCAGGGCGGCATCGAGGAAATGAAGTACGACATGCTTGGCGCCGGCTCGGTGCTGGGCACGTTCGTGGCCGCGGCCGGCATGGACCTCGCGGTGAACCTGATCGTGGTGGTGCCGGCGGTCGAGAACGCCATCGACGGCAACGCCTACCGCCCGTCGGACGTCATCACCAGCATGTCCGGCAAGACCATCGAAGTCGGCAACACCGACGCGGAGGGCCGCCTGATCCTGTGCGACGCGCTGACCTACGCCGAGCGCTTCAAGCCGCAGGCCCTGGTCGACGTGGCCACGCTCACCGGCGCCTGCATGGTCGCCCTGGGCAGCTTCGCCACCGGCCTCATGACCAAGCACGACGACCTCGGCCAGGAGCTGCTGGCCGCGGGCGAAGAAGTGTTCGATCGCGCCTGGCGCCTGCCGCTGTGGGACGAGTACCAGACGATGCTCGATTCCAGCTTCGCCGACGTCTACAACATCGGCGGCCGCTGGGCCGGCGCGGTGACCGCGGGCTGCTTCCTGTCGCGCTTCACCGAGGGCCAGCGCTGGGCGCACCTCGACATCGCCGGCAGCGCCAGCCACAGCGGCAAGAGCGGGCTGGCCACCGGCCGCCCGGTCGGCCTGCTGTCGCAGTGGCTGCTGGACCAGGCCGCCGCCAAGTAAGACGCACGCGGCCGGGACCGGCTTTCGCACGCGAAAAGCCGGTCCCGGCCCGGCTTTTGACCCGGGACCGAGCATGCGCGCCGACTTCTACCTGATTGCCAAGCCCCGCTTCCGCGACCAGCCCCTGTTGCTGGTCTGCGAGCTGGCCAAGAAAGCCCTGGCCGCCGGCCAGCCGATGCTGGTGCTGGCCCGCGACATGGCCCAGGCCGAGCAGCTCGACGACCTGCTTTGGTCGTTCGACCCCGACGCCTACGTGCCGCACCAGATCGCCGGTGCCGGCTTCGAGGACGAGGAAGAAGGCGCCGAGGAGGAGGCGGACGTACTCATCGCCCCGCCCGAAGCCGACGTGCCGCTGCGTCCCCTGGTGCTCAACCTGCGCGACGCGCCGGTCGAGGGCGCCTTCGAGCGCGTGCTGGAAGTGGTGCCGGCCGACGAATCCGCGCGCGGCCCGCTGCGTGCGCGCTGGACCCAGTACAAGGCGCGCGGCTTCGACCTGAAAAAATTCGACATGTGACGCCGGGGCCCGTCCCCGCCCTGCCCCGACTCCGAGCCCTCCGATGACCCTCGCCACCGGCTACGACCCCAAGTCCTTCGAATCCCGCCTCTATGCGCAGTGGGAGTCCAGCGGCGCGTTCGCGCCTGCCGGCGACGGCCCGGCCTACAGCATCCTGCTGCCGCCGCCCAACGTCACCGGCACCCTGCACATGGGGCACGCGTTCCAGCACACGCTGCAGGACGCGCTGGTGCGCTACCACCGCATGCGCGGCTTCCGCACGCTGTGGCAGATGGGCAGCGACCACGCCGGCATCGCCACCGAAATGGTGGTGTCGCGCAACCTCGCCGCCAGCGGCAGCAGCGACACCCGCGATTCGCTCGGGCGCGAGGCCTTCATCGACAAGGTGTGGGAGTGGAAGGGCCAGTCCGGCGACACCATCGAGCGCCAGATGCGCCGCATGGGCACCTCGGGCGACTGGACGCGCAAGGTGTTCACGATGGACCCGGCGCCGTCGGCGGCCGTGGTCGAGGCCTTCCTGCAGCTGCACGCGCAGGGGCTCATCTATCGCGGCCAGCGCCTGGTCAACTGGGATCCGGTGCTGAAGACCGCGATCTCCGATCTTGAAGTGCTCAACGAGGAGGAAGACGGCTTCCTGTGGTCGATCGCCTATCCGCTCGGCGACGGTGCCGGCTACGAGCACGTCGAACACGACGCCGACGGCAACGAAACCCTGCGCGAACGCCGCGACTATCTGATCGTCGCCACCACGCGCCCGGAAACCATGCTAGGCGACACCGCGGTGATGGTGCACCCGGATGACGCGCGCTACGCGGGCCTCATCGGCAAGACGGTCACCCTGCCGCTGACCGGGCGCAAGGTGCCGGTGATCGCCGACGCGTACGTGGATCGCGCCTTCGGCACCGGCGTGGTCAAGGTCACGCCGGCGCACGATTTCAACGACTACGCGGTCGGCCAGCGCCACGGCCTGCCGATGATCAACCTGTTCACGCCCGACGCCGCGGTCAATGCCAACGCGCCGGAGAAGTACCGCGGCATGGACCGCTACGTCGCGCGCAAGGCGGTGCTCGAGGATCTCGAAGCCCTCGGCCTGCTGCTCGAGACGAAGCCGCACAAGCTGCAGGTGCCGCGCGGCGACCGCACCGGCCAGGCCATCGAGCCCTACCTCACCGACCAGTGGTTCGTGCGCATGGACACGCTGGCCGCGCGCGGGCTCGAGCGCTTCGAGGGCCGCGACGGCGGCGAACCCGACATCCGCTTCGTGCCGCCCAACTGGATCAACACCTACCGCCACTGGATGGAGAACATCCAGGACTGGTGCATCAGCCGCCAGCTCTGGTGGGGCCACCGCATCCCGGCGTGGTACGACGAGGCCGGCAACGCCCACGTCGGTCGCGACGAAGCCGACGCGCGCGCGCGCAGCGGCCTCGGCGCCGACGTGGCGCTGCGCCAGGACGACGACGTGCTCGAGACCTGGTTCTCGTCCGGCATCTGGCCGATGAGCACCATGGGCTGGCCGGACGCCGAGGCCATGCGCGAGCGCGGCTTCGACGACTTCGTGCCGTCGAGCGTGCTGGTCACCGGCTTCGACATCATCTTCTTCTGGGTCGCGCGCATGGTCATGCTGACCGACCGGCTGACCGGGCGCGCGCCCTTCCACGACGTCTACATGACCGGCCTGGTGCGCGACAAGGACGGCCAGAAGATGTCGAAGTCGAAGGGCAACATCCTCGACCCGATCGACATCATCGACGGCATCGCGCTGGACGACCTGGTGGCCAAGCGCACCGCCGGGCTGATGCAGCCGAAGATGGCGGAGAAGATCGCCAGGGCCACGCGCAAGGAATTCCCCGAAGGGATTTCCGCGTTCGGCGCCGATGCGCTGCGCTTCACCATGGCCGCGCTCGCCGGCCCCGGCCGCGACATCAAGTTCGACCTGGCCCGCGCCGAGGGCTACAAGAATTTCTGCAACAAGCTCTGGAACGCCACCCGCTTCGTGCTGATGAACACCGGCGACGCCGGCCTGCCCACGGGCGCGCCGCAGCCCGTGACCGCCCCCGAAAAGTGGATCCTGTCGCGCCTTGCCGCCGTCTCCGCCGAGGCCGAGGCGCACTTCGCCAGCTACCGCTTCGACCTGCTGTCGCAGTGCCTGTACGAGTTCGCCTGGCACGAGTACTGCGACTGGTTCGTCGAACTGGCCAAACCGGCCCTCAACGGCAGCGATGCCGCCGCGGCCGCGAGCACCCGCCACACCCTGCTGCACGTGCTCGAACGCCTGCTCAGCCTGCTGCACCCGCTCACGCCTTTCGTCACCGAGGAGCTGTGGCAGCAGGTCGCGCCGCGCCTGGGCATCGAAGGCGGCAGCATCATGACGCGCGCCTACCCGCGGGCGTCTGACTTCGCCGGCCAGGACCATGCTGCAGCCGCCGCGAACGTCGAATGGCTCAAGGCCATGGTCTCGGCCCTGCGCCGCATCCGCAGCGAGCTGGGCGTGTCGCCGGGCAAGCCGGTTCGCTTGCTGGTGTCGGGCGGCAACAGTGCGGACGCCGACCGCCTCGCGCGATTCTCTTCGCAGCTCGGCTTCCTTACCCGGATCGAAGGCATCGAGTCGATCAGCGGCGACCCGCCGCCGGCCGCCGCCGCGCTGGTCGGCGAGCTGAAGCTGTTCGTGCCGCTGGAAGGCCTGGTCGACCTCGACGCCGAACGCACGCGCCTGGACAAGGAGCTCAAGCGCGTCGCGAGCGAGCTGGCCAAATCGAAGGGCAAGCTTGCCAGCGACACCTTCGTCGCCAACGCCCCCGCCGCCGTGGTCGAACAGGAGCGCACCCGCCTGGCCGACTGGACCGCCCAGCACGACGCCCTCAGCGCCCAGCGCGCCCGCCTCTGACAGGGCGCGCCCACGCACGGCGGTTTTCCCGGTGCTTGCCGTGCAGCTGCGGGCATTGATACGCGTGGGGGATCGACGGCGCTCCGTTGTGGTCTGCGCTGCCCGTCCCGCGCACAGGGGGTGTGCTGCGCCGGCCGTCTCCGCGTCCTGCTCCCAGCGGCCGGGCGCCGGCCATCCATGGCCGGCTCTCCGCACACCCCCTGCACGCGGGACGGGCCGTGGCGTTTTCCTGCTTCGGGACGGAGATCAGGAGCGGGCGCGCACGCGCCCGTACTCGTGTTCGTGCTCGTGGGCGTAGCCGTGGCCATGGCGGGTCCGCTTGGTCCGTTGACGATCCAGCCGGTTTCGACATCGACTCGACGTTGCCTTCGTCCCCGACCGCGACGTCTGCGTTGACATTGCCTCCGTCCACGACCGCACAAAAGGTTCGGGCCCGCCGTGGATGCAGGGGGGATGCCCAGAGCCGGCCATGGATGGCCGGCGGCCGGAACTGGGAGCAGGATGCGCATATTCCGGCTGGGCATCCCCCCTGCGTCCGCGGCGGGCGGCGCAAGCCCCAACGGAGCGCAAGCCCCAACGAAGCGCAAGCCCCGACAGAGCGCAAGCCCCTCAGTCCGCCAACAACTCCCTGGCCATCACGATCGCATCCTCGCGCCGACCCTTGTCGGCCGGGTAATAGCGCGGGCGCCGGCCGATTTCGTTGAAGCCTTCGTCTTCGTACAGGGCGATGGCCGCCGGATTCGACGGTCGCACCTCCAGGAACACCCGGCAGGCGCCGCGCCCGCGCGCGGCCTCCACCATCGCGCGCAGCAGCCAGCGGCCATGGCCGCGCCCCTGGCGCGCCGGGTCGATGCAGATATTGAGCACGTGGGCCTCGTCGGCGGCCACGCTCAGCACGCCGTGGCCGATGAAGGCCCCGCCTTCAAGCAGCACCCAGGCCGGATAGCCCGCAAACAGGCAGTCGCGGAAGATGCCGATCGACCACGGATACGGATAGGCACGGAGCTCGACCACCATCACCGCATCGAGGTCTTCGATGCGCATCGGCCGCATGACCGGACGCTGCACCGCGTCGGCCACCACCACCGCGCTCATCCCGGCAAGGCCCCGCGGCGCAGCGCACGCAGCCGCGGCCACAGCGCGCGCTTGGCTGCGGGATCGGCACGCAGGGCGGCCAGCGGCGGCAGGCTGCGCAGCAGCTCGGCGGCGCCTTCGGAACCGGGCCCGCGCCCGGCCGCACGCAGCAGCGCATGGGCCAGCGGATCTTCAGGCACCAGGTCTTCCGCCCGCGGCGCGCGCGCGTAGACCTGGTGGCCGAGGGCCTCCAGCACGTCGCGCTGCCAGGGATCCCATGCCACCGCCTTCACTCCACGCGCGCGCCGCGGCGGCCGCGCAGGCGCCACAGCCACATCACCGGGCCCGACAGCGCATAGAGGCCGAGCACCGTGAGCAGCGTTTTCGGCGGGTCGATCCACAGCGCGATCAGCGCCGCCACGATCAACAGCGTCGAGAAGAACGGCACCCGGTCGGCACCGGGCCCGCTGCCGCTGCCCTTGAAACTGGTGTAGCGGAACATGCTGACCATCAACAGGCCGCTCAGCACCGTCACTGCCAGCGCGACGTAGCGCATCGACTCACCGCTCAGATCAAGGCTGTGCATGGTCCACACCGAACTCGCCACGATGCCCGCGGCGGCAGGGCTGGCCAGGCCGATGAACCAGCGCTTGTCGACCGTCCCCACCTGGCTGTTGAAGCGCGCCAGGCGCAATGCGGCGCAGGCCGCGTACAGGAACGCCGCCAGCCAGCCGACCTTGCCCAGGGTGCTGCCGTCGAGCTTCATCGCCACCAGCGACCAGTGGTACATCACCAGCGCCGGGGCCATGCCGAAGCTCACCAGGTCCGCGAGCGAGTCGTACTGCATGCCGAAGTCGCTCTGGGTATTGGTCAGGCGCGCCACCCGGCCGTCCAGGCCGTCGAGGATCGCGGACACGAAAATCGCGATGCAGGCCGCCTCGATCCGCCCCTGCGACGCGGCGATGATCGCGAAAAAGCCCGCGAACAGACCGCCCGTGGTGAACAGGTTCGGCAGCAGGTAGATGCCGCGGGCGCGGCGCGGCGGCAGGGGTTTCGGGTCCATGGCCGCAAGTGTACCGCCGCCACGGCCCCTGCCGCGGCGCGCCGCCCGGTCACACAACCGCATGCCTACGCTTGCGCCGGCGACGCCCCGGTGCTGCAATCGCGGGTCATCGCCCCCCAAGGCAGGAGTTCCACATGCACCGCATCGTCCTCGGCGCCATCCTGGTGATCGCCGCCAGCCCGGTTTTCGCCCAGCAGACCGCCGGCGAGGTCTTCCAGTGGAAGGACGCCAACGGCGTCACCCACTACTCGCAGACGCCACCGGACAAGGGCAGCTACGAACACCGCCTGATCACCTCGTCGGGCACCGCGGCGCCGACCGCGTCGTCCGAACCGGTTGCCGCGGCGGAGAACTCCAACTGCACCGCGGCGCGCGCCAACATCAGCGCACTCGCGGGCGAAGGCAACGTCATGCAGGACACCGACGGCGACGGCAAGCCCGACACCGTGCTCGACGCCGACCAGCGCGCCAGCCAGCTGGAGCTGGCCCAGGCCGCGATCAAGGCTTACTGCACGCCCTGACCTTCCCGGGCGCGCGCACGGACATGCAGACCCGCTGGGCCATCGTCGCCGGCCTCGCCGCCGGGATCGCGGTGGCCTGGTGGTTCGCGCGCGAGGCGCCCGAAGCCGCCGAGGCGCGACGCGAACGCGCCGACCAGGCGGCGGCGGCCAGCTACGAGGCCGCACGCCCGGTGCTGTACCGCTGGACCGACGACGCCGGCGTGGTGCAGGTGACCCAGGAGCCGCCGCCGCGCGGCCGGCGCTACGAGAAGGTCGATATCCAGCCCCGTGACGGCATCGAGGTCGACGGCCGCAGGCAGTAGGCCCGGCGGCGACGGGCACGGGTGGCAGCGACGCGCGTGCTGCATGGCACAATCAGCGGCCAAGCCACCACACCGATGATGCCGCCGATGCGCCTGTCGCAGTTCCACCTCCACACCGAAAAGGAAACCCCGGCCGAAGCCGAGCTCACCAGCCACAGGCTGATGCTCAAGGCGGGGATGATCCGCAAGCTTGCCGCCGGCATCTACACCTGGTCGCCGCTGGGCCTGCGCGTGCTGCGCCGGGTCGAGGCCGTGGTGCGCGAGGAAATGGACGCCGCCGGCGCGATCGAGATGCTGATGCCCTCGATCCAGCCGCGCGAGCTGTGGGAGGAAACCGGGCGCTGGGAGAAATTCGGCGGCCAGCTTCTGAAGATCCGCGACCGCAAGGACGCCGAGTACGCCTACGGCCCAACGCACGAGGAAGTCATCACCGATTTCGCGCGCCAGGAGCTGGCCAGCTACAAGCAGCTGCCGGTGACCTTCTACCAGGTGCAGGCCAAGTTCCGCGACGAGATCCGCCCGCGCTTCGGGGTGATGCGCGCGCGCGAGTTCCTGATGAAGGACGCCTATTCCTTCGACGTCGACGCCGAGGGCATGGCGGCTTCGTACGCGAAGATGCACGCGGCCTACACGCGCATATTCACCCGCCTGGGACTGCGCTTCCGCGCGGTGCTGGCCGATACCGGCGCGATCGGCGGCGACGCCTCGCAGGAATTCCACGTGCTGGCCGATTCCGGCGAAGACCTGATCGCCTGGTCCGACACCGGCCGCGACGACGCCGCAGGCTATGCCGCCAACGTCGAGACCGCGCGCGCATCAGCGCCCGGCCCGCGGCCCGCCGCGACCACGACGATGCGCGACATCGATACCCCGACGCAGAAGACCTGCGAGGCCGTGGCGGAGCTGATGGGCATCGCGCTGGCGCACACGGTGAAGTCGGTCGCGCTGATGGGCCACGATGCCGAGGGCCGGGACCAGTTCGTGCTGGCGCTGGTGCGCGGCGACCATGAGGCCAACGAGATCAAGCTGGCCAAGGTCGCCGGCCTGGGCGACTACCGCATGGCGACCGAAGCCGAAATCCTGGAGCACCTCGGCTGCGAGCCCGGCTTCCTGGGCCCGGTGGCGCCGGCGAAGCCCGTGCGCGTGGTCGCCGACGTCGAGGTCGCGGCGATGGCCGACTTCGTGGTTGGCGCCAATCGCCCCGGCCTGCATATCGCCGGGGTGAACTGGGGCCGCGACCTGCCCGAGCCGGACCTTGTCGCCGACATCCGCAGCGTGGTTGAAGGCGATCGCGCCGAGGACGGCGGCACCCTGCGCATCATGCGCGGCATCGAGGTCGGCCATATCTTCCAGCTCGGCGACAGGTACGCCCGCGACATGGGCTGCACCGTGCTTGACGCGGCCGGCAAGGCCGCGGTGCCGATGATGGGCTGCTACGGCATCGGCGTGTCGCGCATCGTCGCCGCGGCGATCGAGCAGAACCACGATGCGGCCGGGATCCTGTGGCCCGCGGCGATGGCGCCGTGGACGGTCGCGGTGTGCATCATCAATCCGAAGAACGACCCGGCCGTGGCCGAGGCCGCCGCCGCGCTGCACGACGAACTCGCGGCCAAGGGCGTCGACGTGGTGCTGGACGATCGCGGCCTGCGCCCGGGCCCGATGTTCGCCGACATGGAGCTGATCGGCATCCCGCACCGCGTGGTGGTTTCCGCGCGCGGCCTGGAGGCCGGCACCTTCGAATACCGCGCGCGCAGCTCGGCGGAGTCGGAAAACCTGGACCGCGACGCGCTGCTGGCCCGCCTGGCACCCTGAGGCCCCGAACTCCCGACAGAATCATCGCGGACCTGCGCGCGGGCATTCCCCGGATTATCAACACAGCCACGCGAAATAATGGCCGCGCGACGTCGCGCCGATTATGATCATTGATTCGCCGCATCCCGGCACCGCCCCGCAAGATAATCGGAGACAGCATGGCAATCGACCTGAACACCCTCTCGGCGAAGGAACTCGACTCGCTGATCAACAAGGCGAAGAAGCGCAAGACCACGCTCAAGAAGCGCAAGCCGATCACCACCGTTCGTGCGCGCCTGAAGGCTGCCGCGACCGCCGAGGGCTACACGATCGAGGAACTGTTCGGAACCGCATCCGGCGCGGCCGCCGCCGGCACGCGCGCGGCGAAGTCGACCCGCACGCCGCGCAAGACCGGCATCAAGGTGGCGCCGAAGTACCGCAATCCGGCCCAGCCGGAGCAGACCTGGACCGGCCGCGGCAAGCAGCCGCGCTGGCTGGCCGAGCAGGTGGCACAGGGGAAGACGCGCGAGGATTTCCTGATCGCGAAGTGAGGGTTTCCCGCGAGGCTGCCCCGATCCCCCCGCTGCGCGGGGACGTCCCCCGCAGGCGGGGGAAGATGCCCAAAGGGCAGATGCGGGCAACGCGCGGGAGTGTCCCCTTACAGGCTCCGCCGCGCCGGCAGCAGCAGGTTGCCGAAGATCAGCCCGGCCAGAATCGCCAGCAGGATGTTGACCACCGCCAGCGCCGCGGTCTGGCCGACGACCAGGTCCTGCTGCTGCACCGACGTGATCAGCGCGCGCACGCTGGAGCTGCCGGGCACCATCAGGATGATGCCCGGCACCCGCACCACGGCGCCCGGGCGCCCGGCCCAGTGCGCATAGCCGTTGCCCGCGGCGGTGATCACCAGCGCCGAGATGAAGATCCCGACCTCGCTGCCCCAGGCCTGCCCGGCAAAACGCGACACCAGGTAGCCGGTGGCTGCGGCAGCGGCCACCAGCAGGTAGTCGCGGCTCTTGGCGCGGAACAGCACCGCGAACGCGAACGAGGCCAGCCCCAGCGCGCACCATTCCACCCAGTCCGGCTGCGGCCGCCAGGCGCGCACCTGCGGTTCGATGCCAACCATGCCCGCGGCCCCCAGCGCCACCATGGTGCCCACGGTGAGCATCAGCATCGTCGCCACCGCGCCGGAAAAGCGCGCAGTGCCGGACATCAGGTGCTGGCTGGTCAGTTCATTGACGGCGTTGGTCAGCGCCAGGCCCGGCATCAGCACGATCAGCGCTGAAATGATCACGGTATTGAGGTTGAGCGGCGCCACGTAGGCCGCCACCAGGATGGTGATCGACGCGGCCACCATCGCGCTGATCGCATCGCCGGCTTCGCGCAGCCGAGGCCGCGTGCGCGCGGCCACCTGCAGCAGCCCGATGACCAGGCCGACCATCGCCGTGGTGGCGATATCCAGCCACGGCAGGCGCAGCAGGCCGCCAACGCCGGTGGCGACCATGCCGAATCCCAGCACCTGCATCAGGTTCTGGCGCCCGCTCAGCGGCCGGTCCAGGGCGCGCAGCGCGGCGTGCCCCTCGCCCAGGCCCACGTTGCCGGCAACCACGTCCTCGACGATGGAGTCGACGTCGCAGAGCCGGCCGAGGTCGTTCTCGCCGGGCGGCATCCGGATCACGCGCGTGGTGTCGCTGTCGCCGGGCGGACGCATCGGGTCACTGAAGGACAGCACCATGCCGGTGGGGTTGGTCCATGGCTCGCACTCCAGGCCGAGCTTCTCCGCCACCATCTCCAGCGACGCTTCCAGGCGCGGGCCGGTAGTGCCATAGGCATGCAGGTGCTCGGCCAGTTCGACCATGAAGGCGATGCGGGGAGCGTAGGCTTCCTGGGGGATCGGGCGTGACATGTGCAAAGGATGGCACGCGCGCAGCGCTTCGTGTTCGGTATCCTCGCGTGCAGTCCTTACCGACGATCAGCCTGTCCGCCCGATGCCCGCCGCTACCGCCAGCCCACCGACGCTCGCCCTCGAGGGCGACACCCTGCGCCTGTCGGGCGGCTGGACGCTCGACAATGCCGGGGCGGTATCCGCGGCACTGGGTGGCGCGCCCGACGGCGCGGTGACCGTGGATGCCACCGGCATCGAGCGCCTCGACACCATGGGCGTGCTGCTGCTGCTGCGCTTCGCGCACCGGCGCGGCCTGGCGGACGATGCGCTGGGATTCCGCGAGGACCACCTGGCCCTGGTCGCCGCGATCGAGGACGTGGCCGACGACCGCCCGAAGAAGCGTCGCGAGTACGGCGTCGCGGCGGCGCTCGCGCGCCTGGGCGAAACCATGCATCACAACGGCCGCGAGATCGTGGCGCTGGTGAGCTTCTTCGGCGAAAGCCTGGCCAAGATCGGGCGCATCGTGCGCCAGCCGCGGCGCCTGCGCCTCACGTCCACCGTGCACCACATGGAGCAGGTGGGGCTGGACGCGATGCCGCTGGTCGCGCTGCTCTCGTTCATGGTCGGCGCGGTGATCGCCTTCCTCGGCGCCACCATCCTGGCCGACTTCGGCGCCTCGATGTTCGTGGTGGAGCTGGTCGGCTTCGCCTTCCTGCGCGAATTCGGCGTGCTGCTGACCGCGATCCTGCTGGCCGGCCGCACCGCCAGCGCGTTCACCGCGCAGATCGGGGTCATGGTCAGCCGCGAGGAGGTCGATGCGATCCGCGCCCTCGGCCTGGACCCGATCGAGCTGCTGGTGATCCCGCGGCTGCTCGCGCTGCTGCTGATGCTGCCGCTGCTGACCTTCATCGCCATGGTCTCCGGCCTGCTGGGCGGCATGGCGGTGGCCGCGTTCGAGGTCGGCATCCCGCCGCAGGCCTTCATCGTGCGGCTGCAGGACACCATCGAGCTGCGGCACTTCTTCGTCGGCATGGCGAAGGCGCCGGTGTTCGCGCTGGTGATCGGACTGATCGGCTGCCTCGAGGGCCTGCAGGTGGAGGGCACCGCACAGTCGCTGGGCGAGCGCACCACGTCCAGCGTGGTGCAGACGATCTCTCTGGTGATCCTGCTCGATGCGGCAGCCGCGATCTGGTTCATGCAGGTGGGCTGGTGAGCGCCGACGACGCCATCGTCCGCGTGCGCGGACTGGTCAACCGCTTCGGTGCGCAGGTGGTGCATGACGGCCTCGACCTGGACGTGCGCCAGGGCGAGATCATCGGCGTGGTCGGCGGTTCGGGCAGCGGAAAATCGGTGCTGATGCGTTCGATCATCGCTCTGCGCACGCCCAACGCCGGCACGATCGAAGTGCTCGGTGTCGATGCCCGCGCCGACAACGCCACCAGCCGGCTGCATATCGAACGCAACACCGGCGTGCTGTTCCAGGATGGCGCGCTGTTCTCTTCGCTGAGCGTGGGCGAGAACGTCGAGGTGCCGCTGAAGGAGCACCATCCCGGGCTGGCCGACGGCCTGCGCCGCGAGCTGGCCCTGCTCAAGGTCAAGCTCTCGGGACTGCCGGCGGACGCGATCGACAAGCTGCCCTCCCAGCTCTCCGGCGGCATGCGCAAGCGCGCCGGGCTGGCGCGGGCGCTGGCGCTGGACCCGCCGCTGCTGTTCCTGGATGAACCCACCGCGGGGCTCGACCCGATCGGCGCCGCGGCCTTCGACAATCTGATCCTCACCCTGCGCCAGGCGCTCGGGCTGACGGTGTTCATCATCACCCACGACCTGGACACGCTGTACGCTATTTGCGACCGCGTCGCGGTGATCGCCGACCGCAAAGTGGTGGCCACCGGCAAAATCGGGGACATCGAACGCCTCGACCACCCCTGGGTGCAGGAATACTTCAATGGCCCCCGCGGCCGCGCGGCACGAGAGGCGGGCCAACGCGCCGCCGTGGAGCCCTGATCGATGGAAACCAAGGCCAACTACGTCCTCATCGGCGCCTTCACCCTGGCGGTGGCGGTGGCCATGCTGCTGTTCGGGCTGTGGGCGGCGAAATATTCCAGCGACCGCAACTGGCAGGCCTACCACGTCGTGTTCGACGAGCCGGTCACGGGCCTGACCGAAGGCGGCACGGTGCAGTACAACGGCATCGCGGTGGGCACGGTGGACTCGCTTTCGCTGGCGCCGCAGGATCCCCGCCGCGTGGTGGCGCGGATCCGGGTCAATGCCGAGGTTCCGGTGAAGGTCGACACGCGCGCCAAGATGTCGATCGCCGGGCTCACCAGCGCGCCCTTCATCCAGCTCACCGGCGGCAGCCCGGAAGCACCGCGGCTGTTGCCGCAGGACAAGGATGACGTCCCGGTGATCCTGACCGAGGCCTCGGCGCTGCAGAACATCGCCGACACCGCCAACCGCCTGGTGGCGCGCCTGGACCAGGTGCTGAGCGAGGAGAACGTGGAGCGCATCGCCAACACGCTCGAGCACATCGAAGGCATGACCGGCGCGGTCGCCGGCCAGCGCGAAGACCTGGCCGCGCTGATCACCAACACCCGCGTGGCCAGCGAGAAGCTTGTCGAGGCGGTGGAAACCTCCAATCGCGCCATGAACGGCATCGACCGCGAGCTGGTGCAGAAGCTGCCGGGGATGGTCACGCGCCTGGAGTCCACGCTGGCGCGGATCGACTCCGCCGCCGGCAGCGCCGACGCGATCCTGGGCGAGAACCGCAACGCCATCAACAGCTTTGCCAACGACGGCCTGGCCCAGCTCGGACCCACGCTCGGCGAGCTGCGCTCGCTGGTGCGCGACCTGCGCCGGATCAGCGACCGCTTCGATTCCAACCCCGCGCGCTACCTGCTTGGCCGCGACGCACCGAAGGAGTTCGAACCCGAATGAAGCCGACCACCCTCCTTGCCCGCGGCGCCATCGTTGCCGCGGCGCTGGCACTGGGCGCCTGCTCCATCCTCGGCGGCGGCGAGCGCGAACGCGGCGCGATCTTCGCGCCCGACCCGCGGGTCGCGGCCGACCCGTCGTGGCCACGCGTGGACTGGCAGCTTTCAATCAATCCGCCAACGGCGGCGCGCACCGTCGACACCTTCCGCATCGCGGTGCGGCCCACGCCGGGCGAGCTCCAGGTGTACGGCGGCGCCAGCTGGGCGCGCGCGCCTTCGGACATGGTCGAGGAAGTGATCCTGCGCACGCTGGAAGATTCCGGGCACGCCCCCGGCGTCGCACGCCGCGGCAGCGGCATCGCCCCCGACTACCGGCTGCTGCTGGACCTGCGCCGCTTCGAGGCCGACTATGCCGGCCGCGCCGTTCCCAGCGCGACCATCGAACTGCACGCAAAGCTGCTGCATGCGCGCGCGCAGGGCATCACCGCAGCCCGTACCTTCACCATTGCCGAGCCCGCCGCCGCCACCGACGTGGCCAGCGTGGCCGAAGCCTACACCCGCGCACTGGAGGCCCTGGGCCGCGACGTCGCCGCCTGGACCCTGGAAGCCGGCGAAGCCCACGCAAACCAGCTCCCCCGGTAGGAGCAGCTACAGGCCCGGGTTTGCCGCCTGCGCGCACAGCCGCGACAATCCGTGCATCACCACACGGGCCGCCCGCATGAATCCGCAAGCAGATCCCAACGCCACCGTCGAGGTGCGCGAGCCCGAGCGCGACGTCATGGAGTACGACGTCGTCACCGTCGGCGCCGGCCCCGCTGGCCTGGCCTTCGCGATCCGGCTCAAGCAGGTCAACCCGGACATCTCGGTCTGCGTGATCGAGAAGTCGAGCACCATCGGCGCCCACATCCTGTCGGGCGCGGTGATCGAGCCCGGCCCGCTGGACGCACTGCTCCCCGGCTGGCGCGACAACCCGCCACCGGTCTGCATTCCGGCCACCGATGACGAGCTCTGGTACCTGACCAAGGATGGTGGCCGCAGGTTCCCGATCGTGCCACCGGGCATGCGCAACCACGGCAACTTCATCGTCAGCCTGGGGGCCATGTGCGCCTGGCTCGCGCCGCAGGCGGAAGCCCTGGGCGTGGAGATCTACCCGGGCTTTGCCGCAGCGCAAACCCTGCATGCCGACGATGGCACGGTGATCGGCGTCCGCATCGGCGACATGGGCGTCGCCCGCGACGGCTCGGAGAAGCCCGGCTATACCGCCGGCATCGACATCCACGCCAAGGTCACCGTGCTTGCCGAGGGCGCACGCGGCCACCTGACCAAGCGCCTGGTGAAGCGCTTCAGGCTCGATGCCGACAGCGATCCGCAGGTCTATTCGATCGGCATCAAGGAGCTCTGGCAGCTGCCCGCCGGGCGTGCGACGCCGGGGAAGATCGTGCATTCGCTCGGTTGGCCTGCCGACAGCAAGACCTACGGCGGCAGCTTCCTGTACCACCTGGACAACGACCAGGTCGCGCTGGGCTACGTCAGCGGCCTCGACTACAGCGACCCCGATTTCAAGCCATGGGAAGCCTTCCAGCAATGGAAGAACCATCCCACGGTGAAGCCGCTGCTCGAGGGCGGCAATATCCTCTCCGCCGGCGCGCGCGCCATCGTCACCGGAGGCTGGCAGTCGCTGCCGAAGGTCGAGATGCCGGGCGCATTGCTGATCGGCGACACCGCAGGACTCCTCAACGTGCCCAAGATCAAGGGCACCCACCAGGCGATCCGCAGCGGCATGCTGGCCGCCGAACACCTGGCCGCAGGCGAGCTGGCGCCGGAAGGTTATGACGCCAGGCTGCGCGACTCCGACGCCGTGCGCGAGCTGCGCGCGGTGCGCAACATCAAGCCCGGCTTCAAGAAAGGGCTCTGGTTCGGGCTCGCCAACGCCGCGCTGGAGACCGCCGTCGGTGGCCATACGCCGTGGACGCTCAAGGTCACCCCGGACTGGTCATCGCTCGACAAGCTCGGCACCCGCGTGCAGCCCGAACGCGACTGGGGACAGCGCGAACTGGCACCGCGCGACCGCCTGGCCGGCGTCTACTTCGCCGCCACCGAGCACGACGAGGACCAGCCGGTGCACCTGCTGGTGCACGACACCGAAGTCTGCGTGACCCGATGCACGGTGGAGTACGGGAATCCCTGCACTCGCTTCTGCCCGGCCGGCGTGTACGAGATCGTGGACGATCCCGACGGCCCCGCGGGCACCGGCAAGCGGCTGCAGATCAACGCCGCCAACTGCGTGCACTGCAAGACCTGCGACATCAAGGATCCCTACGAGATCATCACCTGGGTGACGCCGGAGGGTGGCTCGGGGCCGAACTACCAGAACCTCTGAGCTCAGCGCGCTGGCTCTGCCTGGCGCGGGCCGGCGGCCTCGGCCAGGTCCGGGTGGCTGGCGCGGAACCGCGGCGAAAACAGGTTCAGGCGATGCTCCACCAGCATCGCCATCAGCGCGATGCGCGTCGCCTCGGGGCGAACGCAGATATCAATGCCGACCGCGCATGGATCCGGCGGCGTGCGGGGATCGCGGGCCACCGCCGCCATGTCGCGCGCCATCACCACATAGGCCGCGCGATATCCGGGCAGTCGCTCCCAGGCATGGACCGCCAGCGCCGCCTGGGCCGCGAGCAACAGCAGCGCCACGCAGGCGGCGACCGCGGCACCGCGCACGCTGCGCAGGGCGCCGGGCGCCAGCGCCATCAGCAGCAGCGCCACGATGCCGAGCTGGTAGAAAACCGCGTAGCGTCCCTGCTCCAGGAATTCCGCGCCGCGCACGAACACCCGGCCGTAGAGTATTCCGGCAACCATGGCGTAGAACAGCAGCATCAGCGCCACCGCGACGAACCAGGTGGCGCCGGGGCGCAGGCGTAGCGCCCGCCACCAGAACCAGCCGTGTGCGATGGCCACCAGCACCGCCAGCGCGATGCGCGCCGCCTCCCATCCGTCGCCGAACGCCGTGCGCAGCGTTGCCGCAGGCACCAGGCCCATGGTGAGCGGAGTCACCAGCCACTGCCAGGCATCCCGCCATTGCGCGGCCAGGCCTGTCACGCGCTCGGCCAGGCCGACGTTGAAGTCAGGATTGGTGGTGCCCCTGATTTCGCCGAATGCCATGTAGATGCCGCGGCACACAAGCAGCACCAGCGCCATGAGGACGACGACCCGTATCGCGTCGCGCATGCGCCCTTCCCGCGCACCCGCGAAAAGCAGCGCCGGCGCGACCGCCGCGACCAGCAGCACCGCCGAGTCGTCGCCGACGATGCCTGCGGCCGCCGCCGCCAGCAGCATCGGCCAGGCGGTGCGGTCGCGGTAGGCAAGCCACGCGGCCGCGAGCGTCGCGAAGCACAGCAGATAGAAAGCGTGCGCCATGGTGACCATGGGGTAGACGTAGACATCCGCCGTGGCCGGCGACACCTGGACGGCGACGATGGCGGCCAGCAGCAGCGCTGCGGCGCAAGGACCCATGGCATGCGTCGCGGCCTGGCGCCGGTCCCGGAGCACGATCGCGCACAGCAGCAGCCAGCCGCCTGCCGCGCAGGCCAGGCCGAACCAGGACTCGAGCCGGAAATCCAGGCCGAACCAGCGCGCATTGGCCAGCATCAACAGCTTGTTGAGGGGTTGGGCATGGTCGACGCCGGCGCGCTTGACCAGGAAATCGCCGAAGCCCGCGCCCTCTTCCAGCGCCACGCGCAGGAAGGTGTCGATGAAGGTCCAGTTGTCCGAATACACCAGCGGGTTCGCCATCCGGCCGGCGAACGCGAACGCGTTTACAAGCATCGCCAGTGCGAGCATCCAGGGCAGCGCGCACAGGATCCGGCCTGGCCGGGAAACGGGAGCTGGACTCGGCGCCATGATTTTCGCGTCATGCGTCCTTCGGCCCGGGAGTATAGCGGCGCGCCACGACCCGGGCATGTCCAAGGCTCCCGCGTTGCGGCACTATTGCAGGCATGCCCGAACCCTTCCGCCAGCCGACGCTCAGCATCGTCTCACCCGTCTACGGTTGCGCAGGCTGCCTGGAGGAACTGGTGGAACGCAGCAAGCGCGCGTTTGCCGCATCCGAGCATCTCGAGATCCTGCTGGTCGACGACGGCAGTCCGGACGATGCATGGCAGCGGATCGATGAACTCGCACGCCTGCATCCCGAAGTGCGCGGCCTGCGCCTGTCGCGCAACTTCGGCCAGCACGCCGCGATCTATGCCGGCCTTGAACATGCGCGCGGCGCGCATGTGGTGGTCATGGACTGCGACCTGCAGGACCAGCCCGAGGAGATCCCGGCGCTGCTGGCGCGCGCGCGCGCCGGCACCGACGTCATCCATGCCCAGCGCAGCGCGCGACGCGACGGAATCGGCAAACGCCTCAGCTCATGGTGCTTCTACCGTGTCCTCGCGTGGCTGACCGGCGTCCCCCAGGACCACCGCGTGGCCAATTTCGGCGTGTATTCGCGCCGCGTGGTCGAGCTGCTGCTGTCCATGCCCGAGAGCGACCGCTGCTTTCCGCTGATGGTGCGCTGGACCGGCCTGCCTTCGGAATCGGTTCCCGTCGCCCATGCCGCACGCGGGCACGGGCGCAGTGCCTACAGCCTGCGCAAGGCCGCGCGACTTGCCCTGGGCGTGGCGCTCTCGCATTCGGACAAGCCGCTGCGCCTTGTGGTGAAGGCGGGCATGGCGGTGTCGCTGTTCGCGTTCGGCGTGGTGCTGGCAGCAGTCTACTTCTGGGCCAGCGGCCGCACCGGCGTCGCCGGCTACACCAGCATCATCGCGTCGATCTGGCTGCTGTGCGGCATCCTGATGTTCTGCGTGGGCGTGGTGGGCATGTACGTGGGCCAGGTGTTCAAGGACGGCAAGCGTCGCCCCGCGTTCGTGGTGGAGCGCGAGCTCAACCCGCCGCAGCCCGGCGATGCTTGAGCAGTCCACGCTCGCGCGTTCGGCGCTCGACAGCGCGCGCTTCGGCCTGGAGGTCTGGCGTGCCGCGCGGCTCGACGGCGCCCCGCTTGCCGAACTGCTCGACAGCACCGCCGACGTTGCCATCTACCGCCTGCCGGTGGGCACTTCCGCCCCTGTCCGCGCGCTGGTGGCGCACGGCTTCGACGTCATCGATGCCGGCGTGCTGGTCTATTACACGCTCGACCTCACCGGCTGCATGCCACGGCCGGTGATGAACCGCGACGTCACGATTTCGCTCGCCTCCGAGGATGACGACGAAACCCTGGGCATCCTGGTCGAGGACAGCTTTCGCGACTATGCCAGCCACTACCTCGCCAATCCGCTGTTCGCGCGCCCGCTCGCGCTGGCCGGCTATCGCGAGTGGGCGATGCGCCACCGCAGCGACGGACGCACCAGCACCTGGATCGCGCGTCGCGACGGCCGCGCCATCGCATTCGCCAGCTGCGAGGCGGACCCGCAGGCCGGTATCGCGAACGGCAGCATCTATGGGGTCCTGGGCTCTGAATCCGGCGGCGGCCTGTTCTCCGACCTGATCCGCCACACGCAGGCCCACTACCAGCGGCTTGGTTTCCGCGAGATGCGCATGTCCACCAAGGTCGACAACTTCGCGGTGCAGAAGGTGTGGGGTCGCGAGGGCTTCCACCTGTATGCCGCCTTCGACACGCTGCACGTCAACGCCATGCTTGGCGCCGCGGCTCGACCCGTGGCCACGCGGCGCTATGCGCCGGGCGCGGCGGCCACGGCTACGGACGGACAGCTGTCCGGGGCGGAGTTCGCGGCGCTCGCGTCGCAGGCCGCAGGCGCAGCGCTGGTGCCGGTTTCGCAGTCGACCCTGCAGTTGGCAGGCATCAGTCCCGCAAGCGGCCATGTGCTCACCGTGCGCGCAGGCTGGCCGTCGACCGAGGGCACCGTGCGGGCGAACGCTTGGCTGCACGACGAGCATGGTCGCGCCTGTGCGTTCTCCCAGGCCTGGTGCGCGGCAGGATGAGCACACGCGGCGGTGGTTTCGATACCGCGTACTTTCCCAGGCTGGCCGCGCTTGAGGCCGGCAACTTCTGGTTCCGGGCGCGCAACCGCCTGCTGCTGCGGCTGCTGGACCGCCACGGTGGCAGCGTGCGCGACTACCTGGAGGTGGGCTGCGGCACCGGCTTCGTGCTCTCGGCGGTGGCCGCCCGCTTCCCGGGATGGCAGGTCACGGGCAGCGAGTACCTTCCCGGCAGCCTGCAGTTCGCGGGCCAGCGCGTGCCGCGGGCCGGGCTGCTGCGCCTGGATGCCCGCGCCCTGCCCTTCACCGCGGCCTTCGATGCCATCGGCGCCTACGACGTTCTCGAACACATCGACGACGACCTGCTTGCGCTGCGCAGCCTGCGCCAGGCGCTTCGGCCCGGCGGCATCGTGGTCCTCAGCGTTCCGCAGCACCCGTGGCTGTGGAGCAGGCAGGACGATGCCGCGCACCACGTGCGTCGTTACGCCCGCGGCGAACTCGAGGGCAAGCTGCGCGAGACCGGCTTCGAACCCGCGTGGAGCAGCAGCTTCACCGCGCTGCTGCTTCCGCTGATGGCGCTTTCCCGGCTGCGCCCGCAGCGCGCGGACGCGGAGCACGATGCATTGGCCGAACTCGCCCTGCCGCGCCCGCTGGATGCCGCCTTCGAGTGCGTGATGCGCGCAGAAGAAGCCCTTCATGCCATCGGTCTGCGCTTCCCGGCGGGCGGCAGCCGGGTGGTGGTCGCACGCCGCGGAGGACCCCGATGATCCCGTTCAACCGCCCCTGCATGACCGGCGACGAGCTCGCCAACATCGCCGCGGCGCACTCCGCCGGCCACCTGTCCGGCGATGGCGCCTTCACCCGTCGCTGCCACGCGTGGCTGGAGCGCGAGACCGGCGCGGCACGGGCGCTGCTGACCCATTCCTGCACGGCCGCGCTGGAGATGTCCGCGCTGCTGGCCGATGTCGGTCCGGGCGACGAAGTGATCATGCCGTCCTACACCTTCGTCTCCACCGCCAACGCCTTCGCGCTCCGTGGCGCGACGCCGGTATTCGTCGACGTGCGCGAAGACACGCTCAACCTCGATGAAACCCTGGTCGAAGCCGCGGTGACGGCGCGCACGCGCGCGATCTGCGTGGTGCACTACGCCGGAGTGGCCTGCGAGATGGACGCCATCCTCGACATCGCCGCGCGCCACGGCCTGCTGGTGGTGGAGGATGCAGCCCAGGCGCTGATGTCGCGCTATCGCGGCCGGCCGCTGGGAAGCCTGGGGGCGCTCGGTACCTTCAGCTTCCACGAAACCAAGAACGTGATGTGCGGCGAGGGCGGCGCGCTTCTCGTCAACGACCCGGCGCTGGCCGCGCGCGCCGAGATCATCCGCGAGAAGGGCACCAACCGCGGCCGGTTCCGCCGTGGCGAAGTCGACAAATACACCTGGTGCGGCCTCGGTTCGTCCTATCTTCCCGGCGAGGTCACCGCCGCCTTCCTTGCCGCCCAGCTCGACCACGCCCGCGAGCTCACCGATGGCCGCCTCGCGCTGTGGCGGCGCTACCACGACTGGGCCGATTCGCACGAGCGCGCCGGGCGCGTACGCCGCCCCGTGGTGCCCGAGCACTGCGAGCACAACGCGCACATGTACTACCTGCTGGCGCCCGACGCCGCGGCGCGCGGCCGGATCCTGGAGTCGCTGCGCGCCGTCGGCGTGCTCTCGGTGTTCCACTACGTACCGCTGCACTCGTCTCCCGCGGGCGCGCGCCTCGGCCGGGCGCACGGCGGGCTCGAAGTCACCGACGACATCGCCGCGCGGCTCTTCCGGTTGCCAATGTGGATCGGCCTGGATCCACACATGGACCGCGTGCTGGAAGCCGCCGACCGCGCCCTGCGCATGCTGGGCTGACCCGTGGTGATGGCGCCGCCCGGGGTTGCCCCATCGACCCGCAAGCGCGCTTGGCTGCGCGAAATCCTGGTCCTGGCGCTGGTCGCGCTGGCGGTGTTCGCGATCGCGCGCGTGCACTACGCCGGCCAGACGCTTGCCCGCGGCCCCGACCAGGCCGACATGCTGCTGGCGTTCTTCAACGAAGCCAGCCACGCCATCGAGGAGGAAGGCCTGCTCGCGGCGATGTATACCGAGCGTGTGCGTGCCGGCGAGTCGAACTGGTCGAACCCGAACTACCACATGCTCTACCCGCTGTACTTCAACTGGGCGGGCGCGGATGCCTCGCCGGAGGCGACCCTCGACCGGCTCAACTTCATCATCATGCTGCACCTCGCGCTGCTTGGCGCAGGTACGTACGCGCTGGCCCGGGCGCTGGGCGTTCGCCCGGTGCCGGCCGTGGTGGTGGCGCTGGCGATCCCCTGGTTCCCGGCGGTGCGCGCCGCCGCCGGCTGGCCCCACATCATCGCCGGCATGGCGTGGGTCCCCTGGCTGCTGGCGGCGCAGGTCCGCCTGTACCGGGGATCGGGCTGGCGCCGGCAGGCACCGGTGGCGCTGCTGCTGGCGCTGGCCGCCATCCTGCTGGTGTACGCGCATCCGGCGCAGAACCTGGTGCTCGCGGCCTGGGCCTCGGGCTGGACATGGGTGCTGGTGGGCGCACAGGCGGCAGCCGCGCGCGACGCCAGGGCGCTGCGCGCGCTGGCCGCGACCAGCGCCTGGATCGCGGCGGCGGCGGCGGTCGTGTTCGCCGCCAGCTGGCCCTACCTGTCCGAAATCCTGGCCTTCCACGGTCGCTCCATCCGCTGGCTGGGCGAGGCCGGGGGCCACGTCATCGGCCACCAGCCGGTACCCGTGGCCGCGCTGCGGCACCACGCGCTGGCCCCCTCCGACGCCAACCTGCTGCTGTCGTTCGAGTACCGGCGCGGCATCGGCAATGCCTATCTCGGCGCCGCGGTGATGGTGGCGGCGCTGTGCGTGTTCGCTCGCCACCTGCCGGCAACGCCCGCCATCCGCTGCGCACGCGCGATGCTCGTCTGCGGCCTGTTTGCGGTGGCATCCTGCTTCGCGCCGCTGGCGCCACTGCTAGCGACGCTGCCGCTGGCCAACCTGGTGCGAGAACTCATCTGGTGGTCCTGCCTGGCCGTAGTGCTGCTGCTGCCGGTGGCGGCACTGGGCCTGCAGTCCCTGCGCGAGCGCGCCCCGCCCGCGCCCGCACGCGACGGCTGGGCCTGGCTCGCGGCGCTGGCCCTGGCGGCCGCGGGGGCAGCCATCGTGGCCTCCGGCACGGCCTACCGGCTCGGCGCCTTGGTGGCCCTGCTGCTGGCGTTCGGCGCGCTGGCCTGGTGCATGCGTGGCCGCCGTGGCGGCCAGGTCCCGTTCGTGTTCGCCTGCTCGCTGCTGTTCTTCGCCACCGTCTGGGCACCATTCCGGCACAACATCGCGTTCGCGTACCACGACGCGATGCTGTTCCATCCCGACCGCGTCCAAGCGCATGCCGATGCCGCAGCCCTCGCGTCGCGGCTTGGCGGACTGGACCAATACCGCTTCCTCCTGGGCTCCGGCGTCGAGAACGCCCACCTGCTCACGCATGCCTGGACCGTGCATGGCTTCCGTTCGATCCACGGTGGCATCGGCCCCGCGGAATACACCAAATACCAGCTGCTTTCACAGGCCAATCCCGCCGTGTCGGCGCTGTTCGGCGTCCGCTGGTCGCTCTGGCCGGAAGATGGTGCGCGGCCGGGCGATGAATTGCTGCGCCCGGGCCTGGTGCTGCGTACCGATCCGCAGGCACTGCCGCGGCTGTTTTTCCTGTCCTCGGGCGTCGAGGTTGTGGACTCGCCGATCGCGGAGCTACGGCGCCTGGGCAGCGCGTCACCACTGCGCGCGATGGTCCGTGCCGGCGACCTGCCCGCTGGATTCGACGCGGATGCACATGCCGGCAACGGACGACGGGACGGCGAAGTCACGATCAGCCGGAACGACCGCACGCTGGTGGAGGCGACGGTCCAGGTCCCGGGCCAGGGCCTGTTGATCCTCAACGAGGACCCCGCCGCCCGCTGGCACGCCACCCTCGACGGCCGGCCGGTGGCGATGTTTCGCGTCAACGGCTACCAGTCCGCGATCGCCATACCCGGCGCCGGTCTTCATTCAGTGCGCATCGAGCGCCCTGCGCGGCTGCTGGGAGGCGCCGGCCGCGTGCCGGCGGACTAGCGCGCGGCGCCTGGCCCGCGCGCCGCCGCGCAGATCTCGCGCGCGGTCACCAGCCGGCCGTTGCCGTCGGGCTCAAACGCGAGCACGGGCAGTCCTTCCATCGCACAGGCCTGCAGAGGCGGCGCAACCGAAAGCCGCAGGTCGTGGCGCGCCCTGCCACCCTCGACAGGATTCTGGTAGCAGGGCGTGGGCCCCGGCGCGAACACCACCCAGCGCTGGTCGAAGCCGCGCTTGCGGTGCAGGAACAGGGTGCCATTGCCGCACCAGGGCGAAGGCCCTTCGAAGCCATGCAGCCCGACAAGCGCCGCATCCCCGAGCTCCGCACGAACCGATTCGAGCAGTTCGAGCATGCGCCTGTTGACGGATTCGCCCGCCGCATAGCGCTGGGCAAGCGAAAGGCGTGCATCGTGGTGGGCCCATGCCGCCAGCAGCGCGACCAGGAGCGCGGCCACGAAGGGCACGGCACGGCCATGCCGGCGTCTGCCGGCCCGCGACCACTGCCAATACCCCAGCGCGACCGCAAGCATCGCCGCCATCCACGGCAGCCACGCATAGGCGCGATACCCGGGCATGTTGTTTGGAATCAGCGCGTACGGCAGCGCCAGCGCCAGCACGGTAGCGGCGAACCAGAGCACCCGCAGCCTCAGGGCCGGGACGAGGCACAGCGCCGCGCACGCAGCGGCCGACAGCAGCGTGGCCACACCGGTGTAACCGATGAACAGCTTGCGCAGCGCACCCAGCAGCGCCGCCGGAGCCAGCTCCACCGCGTACGACGCGCTGCTGGTGTCCGGCGAGAACAGCCCGGCGACGAAGGGATTGCGATCGTATGCGCTCCAGGCCATCGAGCCGCAGGTGATCGCGACGAACAGCAGCGACAGCACCAACCGCGCGCGCACTGCCAGGCGGCCCCGTCGCACGTTGCCCGCCTCGCCCGCGTTGCCCGCGTCGCCCGCGTCGCGATCCAGCGTCCACAGCAGGACCAGCAGCAGCAGCGGAGGCAGCAGGAAGTCCTCCTTGGCGAACGCACTGGCCAGATAGGCCAGCGCGGCGAGCAGGCAGGGCCACAGCCTGCCGCCACGCCAGCCGCGCCACAGCAGCAACAGGCTGGCCAGACCGAAGCCGTGCGACACGAGGTTGGTCATCAGCCCGAGGTACTTGCCGTGCTCGAAGGCGCCGGCATGGCTGAACAGCACCACGCCGCACACCGCTGCCGGCAGCATGCCGATGCCGACGCCGAACACCTCGCGCAGGAGCAGCAGCACCAGCCACGCGACCATCACGGTGGACGCGGCAAGGATCACGTAGCTCGCCACCTGGCCGCAGGCCGCCGCCAGGAAAATGATGTTGGTCGACACCGGGCGCTTCCAGTTCCAGCCCATGTCGGCAAGCGAGCCGGCCAAGAAGGAGAAGTCGTCGGGGTAGTAGGGGAACGGGCTGTTGGGCGTCAGTCCGAATGCGAACGCCAAGTACGCCGCGGCCAGCACCAGCAGCAGCCAGCCCGCGTGCAGGCCCTGCGCGGCATGCGTGCCGATGTCCACCTTCCCCTGTCGCATCGTGTCCTCGCCGTCGGCCGGCCCCGGCGGATCATAGCTTGCAACCTGGTCGTGACCCTGGCCGTGCTGGCCCCGGGGGCATCCAATGGGGTTCTGGCAGAATGTGGGATCACCGTTCCGGCATGACGCATGCAAGTCGAACCCGTACCGCTCAACTCGCTGGCCCGCCATGTCGCACCGCTGCGCGCCAGGCTTCTTGCCGCGATGGAGTCGGTCCTGGACAGCGGCCACTATGTACTCGGTGCCGGTGTGGAAGCATTCGAAACCGCGTTCGCGGAGTACTGTGGCACCGCGCACTGCGTTGGCGTGGCCAACGGCAGCGATGCGCTGGAGCTGGCCTTGAAGGCGACGGGTGTCGGCCAGGGCGACCGCGTGGCGATGGCGGCCAACGCCGCGATGTATGCGGCCACTGCCGCCCTGGCCTGCGGGGCGGAGCCGGTGTTCGTCGATGTCGGCGAAGACGCGACGCTGGACCCGGCCGCACTCGAACGCGCCTGCGACGGAAGCCACCCGGTGCGCGCGGTCGTGGTCACGCATCTTTACGGTCGCCTTGCGCAGATGGACCCGGTCATGGCGACCTGCAATGCACGCGGCATCGCCCTGGTCGAGGATTGCGCGCAGGCCCACGGCGCGCGCGCGCGCGACGGCCGCCGGGCAGGCGCATTCGGCAATGCAGCGGCCTTCAGCTTCTACCCCACCAAGAACCTCGGCGCCCTCGGCGATGCCGGTGCGGTGACCAGCCGCGACCCCGCGGTCGCGTCGCGCGTGCGCGCGCTGCGGCAGTACGGCTGGGAGCGCAAGTACGTCAACGCCGCCAGCGGCGGCCGCAACAGTCGCCTCGACGAACTGCAGGCGCGGGTGCTTTCGGAAAAGCTGCCGCTGCTGGACGGCTGGAACCTGCGCCGGCGCGAGATCGCCAACCGGTACTCGAATGGCATCCGCAATCAGGGGATCACGGTGCCCGGGCCGGCTGGCGAGGAGCATGTCGCACACCTCTACGTCGTGTACTGCGAAGCTCGCGACCGGCTCCGTGCACATCTCGCGGCGGCCGGCATCGCCAGCGACGTGCACTACCCCCTGCCGGACCACCGGCAACCCTGCTTCGGCGCACGACATGCCAAGCTGTCGCTGCCGGTCACCGAGCGCCACGCGCGCACGGCACTGTCCCTGCCCTGCTTTCCCGAACTGACCGATCGCGAGGTCGAAAGGGTGATCGACGCATGCAACCGCTTCTGATCCCGGCGCTGAGCGTGGTCGTGCCGGTGTACGGCAACGCCCGCTCGATCCCGCGACTGCTGCAGGCGCTGGCCGGGCTGGCGCGCGAGGTGGACGGCGGCTTCGAAGCGGTATTCGTGGTCGATGGAAGCCCGGACGACAGCCACGCCCTGTTGCGCGAAGCGCTTCCCGGCGCCGGTTTCAACGCACAGCTGGTCGAGCTGACGCGCAATTTCGGCGCGTTCCCGGCGATCCGCGTTGGCCTTGAGCGCGCGCGCGGACGCGTCATCGCGGTGATGGCCGCCGACCTCCAGGAACCGCCGGAGCTTGCGTCCTGCTTCCTGGAAGCGCTGCGCGACGGCCAGGCGGATGTCGGGTTCGGCATTCGCGACGGCCGCGAGGACCCGGCGGCTTCCCGGCTCATGTCGACCCTGTTCTGGTCCCTCTACCGCCGCCTGGTCATGCCCGACATCCCCCGCGGCGGCGTCGACATCTTCGCCGTGACCTCTGATTTCCGTGACCGTCTGCTGACGCTGCAGGAGTCGAACACGAGCCTTTTGGCACAGCTGTTCTGGCTCGGTGGCCGCCGCGTGTTCCTGCCGTACTCGCGCCTGCGCCGCGAGCACGGCCGCAGCGCCTGGACCCTGCGCAAGAAGCTCCGCTATTTCTCCGACAGCGTGTTCGCCTTCAGCGACCTGCCGGTCCGGATCCTGTTTATGACCGGCGCCCTGGCCCTGGTCACGGCCGTGCTGCTGGCGGTGGTGGTGCTGATAGCCCGCGTTTCCGGATGGGTCACCGTGCCCGGCTATGCGGCAACGGTGTTCACCATCCTGTTCTTCGGCGCCATCAACACCCTGGGGCTCGGCGTGGTCGGCAGCTACGCCTGGCGCACGTTCGAAAACACCAAGGCACGTCCGCTGGCCCTGGTGCACTCCGAGGAAACATTCGAGGACGATGATTGATGGACCATTTCGTACATCCCAACGCACTGTGCGAAAGCGATGACATCGGCGCCGGCACCCGGATATGGGCCTTTGCCCACGTGCTCCCGGGCGCGCGCATCGGGCGCGACTGCAACGTCTGCGACGGCGTGTTCATCGAGGGCGACGTGATCGTTGGCGACCGCAGCACCATCAAGTGCGGCGTGCAGCTCTGGGACGGCGTGCGCCTTGGCGACGACGTCTTCGTCGGCCCCAACGCCACCTTCAGCAACGACCCGTTCCCGCGCAGCCGCAAGCGCCCGGAGCGCTACAGCGAGACAGTGGTCGAGGATGGCGCGTCGATCGGCGCCAATGCCACCCTGCTCCCGGGCCTGCGCATCGGCCGCGGAGCAATGATCGGCGCCGGCGCGGTGATCACGCGTTCGGTGCCGGCGAACGCGATCGTGGTTGGCAACCCGGCGCGCATCGTGGGCTATGTCACCGATGTCGACGGCGGCCGTATCGATGCGCAGGTAGTCGATGCCGGCACCGCGGCGGCCACGGACTCCAGAGCCGACTCCCGCGACGCGGGTGGGCATCAGGCCTCGCCCGGGAATGCCGGCCCCGGCGTCCAGTACGGCGACGGCGGCGCGCGCCTGCACCGCATGCCGCGCTTCATCGACCTGCGTGGTTCGCTGTCGGTGGGCGAGTTCAACGTCGACCTGCCCTTCGCGCCGCAGCGCTATTTCCTGGTGTTCGGCGTGCCATCGCGCGAAACGCGGGGTGAGCACGCACACCGCGAATGCCACCAGTTCCTGGTCTGCACGCACGGCTCGGTGCGGGTGCTGGCCGACGACGGCCACCACCGTCGCGAATTTCTGCTTGATTCGCCCGACAGCGGCCTGCACCTGCCGCCGATGACCTGGGGCACGCAGTTCCAGTACTCGCCCGACGCCGTGCTGCTGGTGTTTGCTTCCCAGGCCTATGACGCCGCCGACTACATCCGCGACTACGACGAGTTCCTGGCGCTGGTCGCGGCCCGCCGGGCATGAACGGCATGCTTTCCGCGCTGCGTGGCAACGGCGGCTCCGCCGTCCTGCTGCGGTTCGTGGCCGTCGGCGCGGTCAATACGTTCTCCTGCCTGGTGGTGTACTGGCTGTTTCTGCCGTGGCTGCCGCCGCAGGGCGCCTATGCGGCCAGCTTCGTCTTCGGCGTCTGCTTCGGCTACCTGCTGCACAGCCGCTATGCGTTTCGCGCCCAGCGCAGCTGGCGCAGCTTTGCGGCGTGGCCGCTGGTCTGCCTGGCCGGCTGGGCCGTCGGCGCGGGCGTGCTGGAACTCGCCATCGGCCCGCTTGGCATTGATCCGCGCGTGGCACCGCTGCTGTCGGTAGCGGCCAGCGTCCCGGTCACCTTCCTGCTCGGGCGCCGCGTGATGGGCCCCCGCGCCGCCCGCGGTTGAGCGCCCCCGCCGCCGCATTCGCACACGCGTCCGCCGCCGGCTAAAATCACGGGGTTCCGCCCTTTCTCCCCCAAGGACTCACCGCAACGATGAAGATCCTCGTCGGCTACAAGCGAGTGGTGGACTACAACGTCCGCATCCAGGTCAAGCCGGACGGCTCCGGCGTGGTCACCGACGGCGTCAAGCTGTCGGCCAATCCCTTCGATGAAATCGCCCTGGAAGAGGCCCTGCGCCTGCGCGACAAGGGCATCGCCACCGAGGTCGTGGTCGCCACGATTGCTCCTGCCGACGCCCAGGCCCACCTGCGCAACGGCCTGGCCATGGGCGCCAACCGCGCCATCCACGTCGTGACCGAGGCAGGCCAGGACGTGCAGCCGCTGGCGGCCGCGCGCGCCCTGCTGAAGCTGGTCGAGAAGGAATCGCCGGACATCGTGATCCTCGGCAAGCAGGCGATCGACGACGACGCCAACCAGACCGGCCAGATGCTGGCCACCCTCTGGGGCCGCCCGCAGGCGACGTTCGCCTCCAAGCTCGAGGTCGCCGACGGCAAGGCCACGGTCACCCGCGAGGTCGACGCCGGTCTGGAAACGCTGGAAGTCGACCTGCCGGCGGTCATCACCACCGACCTGCGCCTGAACGAGCCGCGCTTCATCAAGCTGCCCGACATCATGAAGGCCAAATCCAAGCCGATGGAGTCGATCGCTTGGGCCGAGCTTGGCGTCGAAGAAGGCCAGGGGCTGAAGACCACGCACCACGCCGCGCCCGCGAAGCGCAGCAAGGGCGTGATGGTGAAGGATGCGGCCGAGCTCGTTGCCGCACTCAAGGACAAGGGGTTGCTCTGATGGCCAAGGTTCTCATCGTTGCCGAACACCAGGACGGCAAGCTCAACGGTTCCACCGCCAAGTGCGTGTCCGCCGCGCAGGCGCTCTCGCCGGAAGCCATCGACATCGTGGTGCTCGCCGCCGACCCCGCCGCGGTGGCCGCCGAGGCCGCGCAGATCGCCGGCGTCAGCCGCGTGCTCACCGTCGCCAATGATGCCAACGCCAACGCCATCGCCCAGGTGCTGGCGCCGCAGATTGCGAAGCTGGCCGAGGGCTACAGCCACGTTTTCGGTCCCAGCTCCACCTTCGGCAAGGACCTGATGCCCTGCGTGGCCGCGCTGCTGGGCGTGCCGCAGGTGTCGGACCTGATGTCGGTCGAGGGCGAGCACAGCTTCAAGCGCCCGATTTACGCCGGCAACGCCATCGTCACCGTCGAGGCACCCGCCGACCAGACCGTGGTTGCCACGGTGCGCACGGCCTCCTGGAAGGAAGCCGGCAAGGGCGGCAGCGCCGCGGTCCAGGCCGCGAGCGTCGAGGCTGCGCTACCGACGCACAGCCGCTTCGTGGGCCTGGCCGCGGGCAGCTCCGATCGTCCGGACCTGCAGGCCGCCAGGCGCGTGGTCTCGGGCGGTCGCGGCGTGGGCTCGGCGGAGAA
The DNA here is from genome assembly GCF_039548455.1 of Luteimonas sp. MJ250. Taxonomy (NCBI): domain Bacteria; kingdom Pseudomonadati; phylum Pseudomonadota; class Gammaproteobacteria; order Lysobacterales; family Lysobacteraceae; genus Luteimonas; species Luteimonas sp. MJ250. Next base: position 61,008 of record NZ_JBCLVB010000014.1, read on the forward strand.
CTTCGACGTCATCTACAAGTTCGCCGACAAGCTGGGCGCCGCCGTGGGCGCGTCGCGCGCCGCGGTCGACGCCGGCTACTGCCCCAACGAGATGCAGGTCGGGCAGACCGGCAAGATCATCGCGCCCGAGCTGTATGTCGCGATCGGCATCAGTGGCGCGATCCAGCACCTCACCGGGATCAAGGACGCGGGCACGATCGTCGCGATCAACAAGGATGCGGATGCCGCGATCTTCGAGATCGCCGACATCGGGCTGGTCGGCGACCTGTTCCAGGTGCTGCCGGAGCTGGAAGCCGCACTTTGAGCGAAGCCCCGCATGCCAGTCCCGGCATCGGCCGGGTGGTGCTGTGGGGCACCTGCGACACGGGCAAGCCGCGCGTGCGGATACTGATCGACGGCCTGCGCGCGCAGGGCGTCGAGGTGATCGAAATCCGCGCCGATCCGTGGCGCGGGATCGAGGACAAGAGCCAGGTCAAAGGCATCGGCCGCTGGCTTGGATTGCTGGCGCGGATCGCGATTGCCTATCCCAGGCTGGCATGGGCCTACCTGCGGGCACCGGCGCACGACTGGGTCCTGCTCGGATATCCGTCGATCCCCGACATCTTCGTGATCCGGCTGCTGGCATGGATGCGCGGCGCGCGCGTGGCCATGGACTGGTTCCTGTCCGCCTACGACACCATCGTGCTGGACCGGCGGCTGGTCGGTCCACGCCATCCCCTGGCGTGGCTGGTGTACGCGGCGGAATGGGTGGCGGTACGGCTGGCGGACGCGCCGTTCATGGATACCGCGACGCATGCGCGGCGCATGGAACAGTTGTTCGGGCTGGCGCCGGGAGCCTGCGGCCACGTCTGGGTGGGCGTGGAGCGCGGGTTCCTCGAGTCAGCCGACCCCGCTCCCGCGGATCATGCCGCTCCCGGCGGACCGACCCGCGTCCTGTTCTACGGACAGTTCATTCCGCTCCACGGCATCCCGACGATCATCGAGGCCGCGCGAATCCTGCGCGAAGAGCCAGTGCAGTGGACGATCGTGGGCCGGGGCCAGGAAGCACCGCAGGTGCGCGCAATGCTCAACGCAGACCCATTGCCCGCGCTGCGCTGGGTGGACTGGATCGAGTACGCGCAGCTCCGCCGCGAGATCCTCTCGGCCGATGCCTGCCTCGGCATCTTCGGTACCTCGGACAAGGCCGCGAGCGTGATTCCCAACAAGGTGTTCCAGATCCTGGCCACCGGCCGGCCGCTGATCACACGCGATTCCAATGCCGTTCGCGAGCTGGTCGGGAACGGTGGCAGTGACATCGCGCTGGTCCCGGCCGGAGACGCCGATGCGCTTGCCGCCGCCGTGCTTGGCTGGCACCGCAACCCGCCGCGGCCCGATCCGCGCCGCGCCGGACTGGGCCAGCGCACAACGCCGGTGGCGATCGGCCGGCAGCTGCTGGGCATCTTGCAGGGGGCAAAGCCATGAGTCGCTGGGTGCGCTGGCTGGGTTCGCTGCTGGCCATCGCCGGCAGCGCGGTCTTCATCGGCTTCGTGTTGCGGACGCTGGACTTCGCAAGCCTGCGCGAGCACCTCAATCCACGGAGCTTCGCCGCGCTCGGCGTCGCCACCCTGCTGTACACCCTGGTCATGCCGCTGAGCGCCTTCGCGTGGCAGCGGATCCTCGCGGCGCTCGGCCACCGGGAAAGGCTTTTCCCTCTGGTGGCCATCGTCTCCGCCACGCAGGTCGGCAAGTACCTGCCGGGCAATGTCGGGCATCATGTCGGCCGCATCGGCCTTTCGATCGCATTGGGAATCCCGCTTGCGGTCCTGGTCGCCAGCATGGCCTACGAAGTGGCGCTGCTGCTGCTCGCCCACCTGTTCATCGCACTGGCCAGCGGCGCCCTCTCTGGCCCGGGCCTGGGCGTGCTCCTGCGGCTGGGCGACAGTGATTCCGCAATCGTCATCGCCGTGGCGATCGCCGTGCTCGGGCTTGCCGCATTGCCGCTGCTGTCGCGCCTGCTCCCGTGGTTCACCGGGCTCGTAGTCAAGCGTCGCGGCGGATCCGGCACACCGCCACGTCCGTTGCCGATGGCGACGATGTTCGAGGTCCTGGGGCTGTACGCGATCGCGATGCTGCTGACCGGGGGCGGGCTGGCGGCGCTCAGCCATGGCCTGTTCCCCGGGGAGCCCGTCGACTACGCACTTCTGGTAGCTGCATTCACCCTGGCCTGGGCGGTCGGCTTCGTGACTCCGGGCGCGCCCGCCGGCCTGGGTGTCCGCGAGGGACTGCTGCTGCTGCTGCTCGCACACGGCCTGGGCACGGCGAACGCCACGCTGCTGATCCTCATGCTGCGGATAGCGACCACCCTGGGCGACCTGCTCTGCTTCGTCGCCGGGCTGTCCATGATGCCGCGCACCCGGGCCCTCCGGAGCAAGCAGGCGGCCAGCCAGGCCGCAACGCTTGACCCTCCTGCGGGCGACGGACATCTGCGGTAATCTCCGCAGCCTGGCGCCCTGCCCGGCCCCCATCCCACGACCTTCGACACCATGAACCTCGAACCTACCGGCGAGCGGATGATCCTGGAGCACTACAAGTCCTCGCCCGAGGACTATGTGATCTACCTGCTCCACATCGCGACCTACGATTTCGCCGAACAGTACACGGCCGGCAAGCGCGTCCTCGACTATGGCTGCGGCAGCGGATACGGCGCGGCAAGGATCGCGCGCAACGCCGCGCATGTCACTGCGGTTGACGTTGCCCAGGATGCCGTCGACTACGCCCGCTCGCAGCACCAGGCCGACAACCTCCGGTTCGACCGCATCGACCCCACCCGCCCGCTGCCCTTCGCCGACGCCTCGTTCGACACCGTGCTGTCATTCCAGGTGTTTGAACACGTGCAGGACACCAGCGGCTACCTGTCGGAGATCAGGCGCGTGCTCACCCCCGGTGGCAGGCTTGTCCTGGTCACGCCCGACCGCAGCACCCGGCTGCTCCCGCTGCAGAAGCCGTGGAACCGCTGGCACCTGAAGGAATATGACTCCGCCGGCCTCCGCAGAAGGGTGGAGCGTTATTTTCCTTCGGTCGAAACGCTGCACATGAGCGGACGTCGCGACGTCATCGACATCGAGCTGCGACGCTGCAATCGCCTGAGATGGCTGGCGCTCCCGTTCACCCTGCCCTTCATTCCCGACCGGGCACGGGTCGCGATGCTCAATGCGGTGCACGCGGTGCGCGACCGCGGCGCCAAGCCGACCCAAGCCCTGGAGTTCGATTTCGACGAATCCGTGATCAGCATCGGCAAGGACCTGTCGCCTTCGCTCAACCTGATCATTGTTGCCACGAAGGACTGACGGCGCCCCGAAGGCGCCGTCGGTCCACTGCGTAACCGTGCCGCGACGGATCCCTCAGCGCAGGGGGCGCCAACCGGATGGATAGGTGCCGAAGCGGACGGAGTTGAATCCGTTGCCATTGCCGGTCCACATGAAGAGATCGCCCAAGGTGCTGGTCCACACCGGGTCCTCCTTTCCGTCACCGCCGAAATCACCCGTGGCGCCGACCCAGTAGCCGGGGCCGACGCCCGAGATCAGTCCGGTGCGTACCACGCTCCTGCCGTTCATGATCCGATAGCTGAACTGGCGGGTCGTCGGATTGTGGAACAGCAGGTCCGAGCGGCCATCGCCGTCGACATCACCGGGGCCAACCACCGCCCAGCCAGCCGGATAGGTGCCGAACCTCGCCGAGGTGAACGTGTTGCCATTCCCGGTCCACATGAACAGGTCCTTCGCCGGACTCGTCCAGACGATGTCGGCAAGCCCGTCGCCATTGAAATCTCCCGCAGCCGCCACGTAATAACCGGGGCCGACGCCGGAGATCAAACCCGAACGCGTCACGCTCGTGCCGTTCATGACGCGGTAGCTGAACTGTCGCGTCGCGGGGTTGTGGAACAGCACGTCGCTTCTGCCGTCGCCATCGACATCGGCGGCACCCACCACCGACCAGCCCGCCGGATACGTGCCGAACTTCACCGATGCGAACGTGTTGCCGTTTCCGGTCCACATGTACAGGTCGCGCGCCGGACTTGTCCAGACGATGTCGGCCAGGCCGTCGCCGTTGAAGTCCCCGGTGGCTGCCACGTAGTAACCCGGGCCGACGCCGGAGATCAGCGCCGTGCGCACCACGCTCGTGCCGTTCATGATGCGGTAGCTGAACTGCCGCGTGGCGGCATTGTGGAACAGCAGATCGGACTTGCCGTCGCCATTGATGTCGTTGTGCACGTATCCGCCCGAAACCACCGCGTTCCGGAACGCAGCGATCAGCGGCGTCGTGGCCCGCAGGCTGCGTGCGTTGTCGGCCTCGTTGGCAACGCCGCATGCGCGGCCGCCGCAGAAAGTCGACTGTGGGTTGGAGAAGATGCGATACGCAGTCTGCCCGGCATCGCCGTAGGACATCACGGTGTAGAAATCGCCGTTCGCTGCCGTGGTCTTGAGGCCGAAGGAGTACGGATAGCGTCCGTATCCGATCTCGCCCTTGTCGTCCTCTGCCGCTTCCTTGTCGTGCTGCGAACCCATGTTGTGGCCAAGCTCGTGGACCAGGGTTTCGTCGCGGCAATAGTGGCCGTTGTCCGGTGCCTGCATGCCGTTGGAATCGCTGATCACCGAATAGCCGAACTTCTCGTAGACCGGCGTGATAGCGGTCTGGTTGCCGCCGACCAGCCACGCGATTCCGCAGCCTTCGTGGTCGCCGTCGCGGAAACGACGGACAAGCGATACCAGATCGGCACCGTAGGTCTCGCGCGCAGCGCGCAGCGGCTGCAGCGACGCGGGGACGGTCACATTGGACCCGCCATCACTGCCGGTGAGCTGCTCGATGGCGGTCTTGTTGGTGCCCGAATCGGTGTAGTTGACCTGGAGCGACCCGACCAAGCGCAGGTTGACCGCCACGTTGCTGTTGGCAAATGCCTGGTTGCCCACGGTGATGATGTGGTTGAGTCGGGTCTGCCCCTGCGACACGCCGCCGAGCATGGAAACAAAGCCCGGCGTATAGCCGAGCAGCACGTCGATGGTGGTGCCGCCGATCGCCGCCTGCGCCGGCGCGCCTTCGGTGCCAGCCGCCCGCACGGAGGCCGAAGCCGCCGACACCAGCGATGCCGCGGTCACGGCGTCCTCGTCGTCCACAGGCGACGGAATGCTGAAGTCCGGCCCCGTGATCCCCGCGCGGATGCGCTTCTGAAGCGGCGACAGCACATTGCGATCGGTCGTTGCCAACCAGGTCTGGCCGGCGCTGGTGGTCAGGCGCAGGGTGTCGCCCTCGCCGTAGGGGACCACGCCGAACACGGCCTGTTCGCCAAAGGTCAGGATGGCGTCGATACCGTTCCGATCGCGGCCGATCCAGCTCCAGTCACCACTGGGATGCTCGACGTGGCGCTCGTACTGCAGCGCTACCCGGCTCCCGTCGGGGCCGGTCAGGAACAGCGTGCCGCCGATCGCCTCCAGCGCATGCGCCTCGCTCACCCGCGCGGGGTAGAACGTGTGCGCGCCCCTGCGCTCGGGCAGGCGCACGTGATCGTATCCGACCAGGTCGCCGCGGTTGGGATAGGCGGCAATCGCATCCCCGGCACGAACCACGGACAGCCTCGGGCCCGGATTTCCGGGTTGCAGTCCCGCCGCAGCAGTCGCGGCTTGTCCGGCTTCGACCGTGACCGCTGTTACTGCGACATCGGTCGTGCCGGCAGGGGTTGTTGGGGATTCGGGCGCGCAGGCTGCCAGCAGAGTGATTGCCAGCGCAGTGACCAGGAAAGGCGTTGAACGAGGGGCCATGGGTCCGGGCTCGGGGTACAGGGTCTTAAAGACTACCCTTGCGTGGGCTTCGCTGCAGCGTTCGCCCGTGAGCGGGGCGTCCGAATCGCGCTCCACGCCCCCAAGGCCCATTCAGTCAACCATGAAGGCGACGCCCGTGCACTCTCTCAGCCGGGCCTCGTCCACGCCCTCGGCGGTTTCCAGAAGCTTCAGCCCTTCGGGCGTGACGTCGAACACCGCCAGGTCGGTGATGATCCGGCCGACCACCCCGACGCCGGTCAGGGGCAGGGTGCACTCGGGCAGGATTTTCGGGTCGCCGTTTTTCGTGCAGTGCTCCATCAGCACCACCACCCGCTTCACGCCGGCCACAAGGTCCATGGCGCCACCCATGCCCTTGACCATCTTGCCGGGCACCATCCAGTTGGCGAGGTCGCCACGGCCGGTGACCTCCATGGCGCCGAGGATGGCCAGGTCGATGTGGCCGCCGCGAATCATCGCGAATGAATCATGGCTGCCGAAGTAGCTGGCGCCCTTGCGTGCGGTGACGGTCTGCTTGCCGGCGTTGATCAGGTCGGCATCGATCTCGTCTTCGCTCGGGAACGGGCCGATGCCAAGCAGACCGTTCTCCGACTGCAGCCACACGTCCACGTCCTCCGGAATGTGGTTGGCGACCATCGTCGGCAGGCCGATGCCGAGATTCACGTACATGCCGTCGGCGAGTTCGCGCGCGGCACGCGCCGCCATCTGGTCGCGGGTCCAGGCCATTACTTGCCTCCTTCGCGCACGGTGCGCTGCTCGATGCGTTTCTCGGGCGCAGCGTTGACCACGATGCGATCGACGTAGATTCCGGGCAGGTGGACCTGGTCCGGGTCGAGATCACCCAACTCCACCAGCTCCTCCACCTCGACCACGCAGATTTTTCCAGCCATCGCGCAGGCCGGGTTGAAGTTGCGCGCGGTCTTGCGGAACACGAGGTTGCCGGCCGTGTCGGCCCTCCAGGCCTTGACCAGCGAAAGGTCGGCGATCAGCGCAGTCTCCATCACGTAGTGCTTGCCGTTGAACTCGCGGGTTTCCTTGCCGTCCGCGACCACGGTGCCGTAGCCGGTAGCGGTGAAGAACGCCGGGATCCCCGCGCCGCCAGCGCGCAGGCGCTCGGCCAAGGTGCCCTGCGGGTTGAACTCGAGTTCAAGCTCGCCACCCAGGAACTGGCGCTCGAACTCCTTGTTTTCACCTACGTAGGACGAAATCATCTTGCGGATCTGCCGCGTTTCCAGGAGCTGGCCAAGGCCGAAGCCGTCGACGCCGGCATTGTTGGAGATGGCGGTGAGGCCCTGCACTCCAGAATCACGCAGGGCCGCGATCAGCGCTTCCGGGATCCCGCACAGACCAAAGCCGCCGACAGCGAGAACCTGGCCATCCGCCACGAGGCCGGCCAGGGCCGTGGCGGCATCCGGATAGTGCTTGCTGCCGGTGCTGGGGGATGGTGTATGCGTGTGCACTGCTTCATCGAGCATGGCGATTTGCGTCCATTGGATCCGGAACCGGGAGTCTAACCCCCCGCTCTCACAGGCCGGCACTGCCCTTTGGTGCCATTTCCACTTGGCAGTTCGCGCTGCTGGACGATGACGGCTAAAATCCGCGGCAGCACGGAAACACTGGTCCGGGCCATCACGGGGCCGCCAAGGGCCAACGCACGCACCCGGGTCGTACGGAAGTTGCCACACGGATTGGCACGAACGAGAGGCTTCGTCCCGACTCCATGACGCACAATATGGAATCGGAGCGGTCAGCGCGATGGCTCGAGCAGCTGCCCCCTCGGCTGGACCATGGTCGGGACGACGAGGAATGGAAACGATATGCAGGTGAGCCAAGACATGACAGGAACGATGCCACCGGGCGGTATGCAAGGTACCTCCACGCGGTGGCGTGATCTTCTGCTGGCGCTGGCAATCGCGTTGTTCTCATTCGGAAGCGCCTGGATATCCCTGGAGGACACCGCCCTGGGCGTTTCGCCCGACGAGTGGGCACACGCGACCTATGTGCACGAAATCGCAACCGAGGGACGCCTGATCCCGGACTACGCAGGTTCGCAGATCCTGCCCGGCGAGTCCCGGGGCAACTACCTGAACCATCCACCTCTCTACTACAGCGTACTTGGCCTGACCGGTCGCGCGCTCGGTTGGGCCGTAGTGGCTGATTACGGGAATTATCGGGCGCTGAGCGCAGTGATGGCCGCTTTGGGCATTTTTCTGTGGATGCTGACCGGACGCGGACTCGGGATGCCGACGTCTTGGCTGATCGCCATCGCCGCCGCGACCAACGCGATACCGATGGTTCCGTTCCTGGCGGGAAGCATCAACAACGACAACCTGGCCTACCTGGGGGTTGCGATCGCATTCTACGGGCTGGTCCAGCTGAGGTACTGGCCGCGGATCGCGCCGTACATCGGCGCGCTCGGCGTTCTCACGACCTTTCTCAGCAAGGCTACCGCGGCCCTTTTCCTGTGCCTGTTTTTCGTGATCTGGGCCCTGCCGCAGTTGCGCCATGCCTCGAGCCCTCTGCGCAACCGGCATCTGCTGGCGGCTCTGGCTGGCGTTGCCCTGATCAGCAGCGCCTACTACCTCTATGCGATTTTCGCCTATGGCTCGCCGTTCCCCAATGCGATGGCGCTGTACCCCCCCAATCCACCGGCACACCCGTTGTCATTCTGGTCGTTCGCAGCCGAGTTCACCCGGCAGATGATGGGACGACTGCCGACAATCACTTCCCACGCTTCCCTGTCGCCGCTGGACGGATGGGGAGTGTTGTTCTGGGTAATGCTGGCAGCGCCGCTCTTGGCTTGGCTGCTGAGCGCCTACAGGAGCCGGCGCGCTCCTGATGCCTGGATGACCAATGCCTTCATGCTGGCACTCGCGACCTCCGTGCTGGCCCATGTCCTGGTTGTCTGGAACTCGCATCTGAACGCCGGAGTTCTTTCGGGAATGCAGCCGCGCTACTACGGCTATGCGTTGCCGGCAATTTTCATTTTCTGCTTCCTTCAGAGCCGCAACGCCGCAGCTGGCAAGGCACTGCTGGCGACGTTCGCGCTCGCAGCAGCCCTGCTGCTGAGCGTCGCGCCCTCGATGACTACCCGACTGCAGGTACGCGCACAGCTGGCTGCGAATGTCGAAGCCCTCCGTTACCCTGCCGCCACCGGGGTCACACCGCTTGATGTCCAGCTCAATCTCAACGGCGCCCAGGCCGGCTACGTGGACAGCATCACGGTGTCGGACGGCACGGCAAGATTGCGGGGGTGGGCGGCCAACAAGGCCGATCTCACGCCGGCTCCAGGCATCCTGGTGCTCACGGATGGCCAGGTCGTAGGCACTGCGCGAACCGGCAAGCCCAGGCTGGATGTCGCAGAGGCGCTCGGTTCAAAGCCCTTGGCGAGCTCGGGCTTCCAGTTCAGCATCGACAATCTTCCCCCGGGCACCACCCCGTGCGACATCCGGCTGCTGGCCGAACAGAGCGACGGCTCGATGGCACAGCTGTCGCATGCAGGATGTGCGCCGCCGGCCCCGTGAGCGCGCCCACACCCATCTGAACCAGGAACACCATGAAACTGATCATCCAGATCCCCTGCCTCAACGAGTCAGGCACCCTTGCCATCGCGATCGCAGCGCTGCCGCGTGAAGTCGCCGGCTTCGATGCGGTGGAGTGGCTGGTGATCGACGACGGCTCGACCGACGGCACCGCGGAACTCGCGCTCAGCCTCGGCGTCGACCACGTGGTCCGCCATCCGGTCAACCGCGGCCTGGCCGCCGCCTTCATGACCGGCATGGACACCTGTCTCTCGCTGGGGGCCGACGTCATCGTCAACACCGACGCCGACAACCAGTACGAAGCCCGCGACATTCCCCAGCTGACCGTGCCGATCCTGGCCGGCGAGGCCGACATGGTCATCGGCGCGCGGCCGATCAGCGAGACCGAGCACTTCTCCTGGATCAAGAAGAAGCTGCAGCACCTCGGCAGCTGGGCGGTGCGCATGGCAAGCAAGACCGACGTCGCAGATGCCCCCAGCGGCTTCCGTGCGATTTCGCGCGAAACCGCGATGCGGCTCAACGTGTTCAACCCCTACACCTACACGCTCGAGACCATCATCCAGGCCGGGCAGAGCAACATGCGGATCGCTTCGGTACCCGTCCGCACCAACGAGGACCTGCGCCCTTCGCGCCTGGTGAAGAGCATCTCGAGCTACGTGCGGCGCTCGCTGGTGACGATCTTCCGCGTGTTCGTCACATATCGCCCGATGTTCTTCTTCTTCTGGCTGGCCGTGCTGCTGGCCGCGCCGGGCGTGCTGATCGGCGTCCGGTTCGTGTACCACTACCTCAGCGGGCAGGGCGGCGGCCATGTGCAGTCGCTGATCCTCGCGTCGCTGCTGCTGACCCTGTCCGCGCTGGCCGCAATGTGCGGACTGCTCGCGGACCTGATCGCCACCAACCGCAAGCTGCAGGAGCGCATCCGCGTGGACTTGCTGCGGGCCCGGCTGGCACAGGGCCAGGCCGATACGCGGCTCGTCCAGTCCCGGGGCGTGGTGGAAGCGCGCTAGCCGTTTCCGCCATGGCGGGCCAGGCGCTCCGCCACGCTCGCGTACGGTGTGTCGTCCACCACCGGCGCGATCGCTTCCCACACCGCCTGCGGCGAGAAGCGCGCGCTGATGAAGTCCTGGCCAGCTTTCGATGCCTGCATCCACCACGCATCGTCGTCGGCCGCTCGCACGAGCGCATCCACCATTTCCACCGCGTCGTCGGCCACGGCCAGGCAGGCGGCGTCGCGAAGGCCCTGCGCGCCCACCGATGTGGTGACACAGGGCACGCCCAGGTGCATCGCCTCGAGCACCTTGCCCTTCATGCCTGCGCCGAAGCGGAGCGGCACCACGACCGCGCGCGCGCGCGCATAGGCGGCGACGAGATCGGACTCGGAAACGGCACCGGCAACCTCGATCCCGTCATCCGCAAGGGCAAGCATCCGCTCGCTGGGATTTGCGCCTATGACCACCAGCCGCAGGTTCGCGCGTTCACGCCGCACCAGCGGCCAGACTTCTTCGGCAAACCAGGTGATGCCATCGGCGTTTGGGGCATGCTGGAACCCGCCGACGAACAGCACCGTGTCGCGGCCGTGCAGCACCTCGTGTGAGGCTTCGGGCAGCGGGGCTGGCGCATCGTATGCGAACAGCGGGATGGTCGCGGCGTCTCCGCGCGCGCCGTTGGCCTGTTGCCATTCCCTGACGCAGGCGGTCTCGTCGACGGACGGATACAGGACCAGGTCGGCTTCCACCCAGATGCGCCGCTCCATCTCCTGCATCATCTTCATGCCAACGCCGGCGGCGTCGCCGCCGTCGCCAAGCACTTCGCGCTCGCGCTGCAGGCGCAGGTAATGCACGTCGTGCCCGTAATACAGGACGCTCGCGTCCGAGTGGCGGCGGATATCGTTGATCGTGTCGCTGGCAACGTGCGGCCGGCTCAGGACCACGTAGTCGAGGTAGCGGCCGTTGGCCTGCATCCACGCTTCAAAGTCCCGGCCGCCGGCACCGTTGCCCACCACTTCGATGGCGTGCATCGACAGCAGGTCCAGGTGCCGCTGGTCGTTCTCGCGCTGGTGGCTCCAGAACTTGACCTCCAGGCCATGCAGCCAGAGCTGGCGCATGAACTGCCACATCGCCCGCGACCCGGCGTCGACGTCGGTGTGCGGCGGCAGGGCGTCGACCACCAGGACCATTTTCTTGAGCTGCGCGCGGCTGCGGGCCAGCAGCACGTGCTCCCCGGGCGCGACCTGGGCACGCTGCAGTTCGGTCGCCCAGCGCTCGCGGAACACCTGGTGGTTGCGCGCCTGCCAGGACTTTCCACCCCCACCGACGTCAGTGCCGTGCGACAGCCCCTCCTGGTGCACGACCACGGAGCCGGACTGGTAATAGGTGCGCAGCCCGCGCTCGCGCAGGCGGAACGCGAGGTCGGTGTCTTCGTAATAGGCCGGTGCGTAGCGCTCATCGAAGCCGCCAAGCTCGCGGAACACACCGGTCCGCAGCATGATCGAAGCCCCGGATACGTAGTCCACTTCACGCACCGAAGCGTGGGCGGGATCGCTCGCATCGCCATCGCGGCCGATATTGCAGCCGCTGCCGTCGGACCAGACGATGCCGCCCGCCTCCTGCAGCCGGCCGTCCGGATACACCAGCATCGAACCCGCCATGCCGCAGTCCTGGAAAAGGGCAAACGAACGCAGCAGCCCGTCCAGCCAGCCGGGCCTGACGACCGTGTCGTTGTTGAGCAGGTGCACGTACTCGCCGCGCAGCAGCGGCAGCGCGGCGTTGACCGAGCGCAGGAAGCCGAGGTTGGCGTCGTTGCGCCGGTAGCGGAGGCCGGGCACGGTCGCGAAGCGGTCCATCTCGGCTTCACCCGAGGCGTCTTCAACCAGGATCACTTCGTACGGGACGGCGCAGCCGGCCCCACGTATCGACTCGAGGCAGGCCCGCGTCTGCTCGAACTTGCCGTACGAAGTCACCAGGATCGACACCAGCGGTGCCTCGTGCGCTTCGAAGTCCAGCCCGGTGACCGGGACGCCGGTGCGCGACGCCAGCACTGCCACGGCGTCGGCGGAAGTGGGCGCCATGTCGGCGAGCCCTGCTTCGAGAACCGCCGCCCAGGCAGAGTCTTCCCGCGCGCGGACCTCTGCGCTGGCCAGTGCACGCCGCGCTGCATCCAGCGCGACACGGGTGCCCGCAGCCTCGGATTCGAGCGCGGCGATCCGCAGGTTCGCCTGGTGGTGGACGGCGGCCAGCGACTGCAGTTCGGCCAGCACGTTGCCTGCCGCCCTGTTCCTGGCATCGACCATGGTGTCGTATTCCGCGATGGCATCGGCGAAGGCAGCGGTACGCAACTGATCCAGCGCCGCTGGCGGCACGACGACGATCTCGTAGACCTCGTTCGCCGGCAAGGCCATGCGCGCAAGCTCGCGCATGCTTCCGGTATCGATTGCCACCACGCACGCCGAACCAAGCTCGCCGGGCTCGGCGTTCCGGCTGCGGCTGAGTCCCGCGTAGAGCATGCCGCCAACACCGAATGCCAGGCCTCGCACATAGCCATCCAGCTCGAGCGCCCCGACCGCCTCGAACCCGCGGTAGCTGCGCAGCGTGCGCGCCTCCGAGTCGCACAGCCACAGGAGGCCTGCGTGTGACACCAGCGAATGCGGCTGGCACAGGCCGGCAACCAGCACTTCGCCGGTTTCGACGTCAAAGACCTCCCCGGCCCCGCGCGTGGCGCCCTTGTAGCCCCTTTGCGTGGCAAAGCGCCCGAACCTGGAGGCCAGCAGGCGACCTTCGTGCATGCACACGGAATTGATGTGCTGCGAATCCTCCTCGCCCGGGAACGCCCAGTTCCGCAGGGTGGCGAAATCCGCGTCCAACTCGAGGATTGCGTTGGCCTGGGTTGCCACGACGTGGATACGGTCGCCGTGCCGGCGGACGTCGTGGAGATCCAGGGAACGGTCTGCCAGCTTCACCCGTATCGATTCACCGCCGCGCAACCAGCGCAGCTCGGCGATGCCTTCGGCCTGCCTGGCCAGCACCGCGCCGGTCGGCACGAGCGACATGCCGACCGTGTCCACCCGTGACCAGCGCTCGACCCCGGTCGGCCCGAGCAGGAACACGCCGCCTCCATTGACCGACGACACCAGCAGCCGCTCGGCGGGCCAGCCGCTCACTGCATCACCCGGATCCCGCCGGTGCGCGCTTCGAAACCGAAGCCGGCCTCCATGTCGGCGACGCCTTCGGCGTGGTTGAGCTCGCCGGTCACGGTGAGTATCAGCACGTCGGTCCTGCGGTCGATGGCATGGATCTCATGGCCGTCCTCGTCCAGCTGCGATACGCCGACGGTCACGAAATACTGCCCGCGCAGCAGGGCACAGCGGAGGCCGAACTCCGCGACGAGGGTCGTGCCGGCATCGCAGCCGTACAGTTCGCCGCGCGAGACCATGGTGTTGGAGCTGTAGACCACCACCCCGGTAACCGTGAGCACGCGCAGGCCGAAGATCAGGCGATCCATTGCTTCGGGCGCGTGGTAGCGCACCAGCATGCGGAAGGGCTCGCGCGCGGGCACCATCGGGCCGTTGCCGTGCCCGCCGACCACCATGCAGTCCACGGTCCGCACGCGCCCGTCGCCGAGGCGCGTCTCGTCGCGGTTGTATCCGGGTCGGGTCGCCATCAGCTCGCGCGGGCCGGCGGCCATGAAGGCTTCGATCTCTGCACGGTCCAGGTCCGCCTGCGTGGCTTCCACCTTCGCGCCCGTCCCTGTCGCCGCGGCACCTTCAACCACCGCTTCGTCGGACGCAGGCGCCGCGTCATCCTGCAGTTCGCCGAACACCACTTTCAGGTACTGCTTCACCGCCGGCTGGGTATCGCCGTCGAACACCAGCCGTCCGCCGTCCAGGACGATGCCCCGGTCGCAAAGCTGCAGGATGGAGTCGACCGCATGCGTGACGAACAGCAGCGTGCAGCCTTCCTGGCGCATCTGCTCGATCCGCTTGAAGCATTTGCGCTGGAAATAGATGTCGCCGACCGACAGTGCTTCATCCACGATCAGCACGTCGGGATCGGTATGCACCGCGACGGCGAAGGCGAGGCGCATGAACATACCGCTCGAATATGTCTTCACCTGCTGTTCGACGTGGCTGCCAATCTCGGCGAAGGCGAGGATCTGGTCCATGCGCTCGTCGATCTGCCGCTGGGTCAGGCCAAGCAGGCTGGCATTCATGCGCACGTTCTCGCGCCCGGTGAACTCGGGGTTGAAGCCGGCGCCTAGTTCGAGCAGCGCAGCGATCCGCGCCGACACCTGCAGCTCGCCACTGCTGGGCCGGAGGATCCCCGCGATGATCTGCAGCAGGGTCGACTTGCCGGATCCGTTGCGGCCGATCACGCCGATGCTTTCGCCGCGGCGGATGTCGAGATTGATGTCGCGCAGCGCGTGGAACTGCTTCACCGGCTTCAGCGACGGCGCCAGCACGTGCAGCAGCTGCTGGTAGGGCTTGTCGAACATCGGGAACGACTTGCCGATGCCGCTCAGGCGGATGACCGTCTCAGACGACATCTGCGAACCCCCGGCTGCTGACCCGGAACCAGGCGTAGCACAGGTACAGCACCACCACGCTGGCCACGCCGCGCCAGGCCAGCCCGCTCCAGTCGGGCAGCCGTCCCCAGAGAGCGACTTCACGCACCTGGTCGATGAAGAACGTCAGCGGATTGAGCTGGAACACGAGCTGGTATTTCTCGGACAGGGCGTCCACCGGAACAATCGCCGAAGACAGGAACAGCAGCGCGGTGACCACCACCGGCATGGCCTGGCTGAGATCACGCAGGTAGACGCCCAGCGACGACAGCAGCCAGCCCATCGCCACTCCAAGCAGCGCCAGCGGCAGGACGACCACCGGAACCAGGAAGATCCACGGCGAGAACGTGCCCGCCAGTATCGTCGCCAGCACTGCGAATACCAGCACGTTGGCCACCAGGTGGAAGGCCGCCGAGAGCATCACCGTCCACGGCAGGATGTGCAGCGGGAAAACGATGCGCTTGACGTAATTCGCGTTGTCGACCATCAGCCGCGGCGAGCGGCCGAGGCATTCGGCGAAAAAGCCGTGCACCATGATTCCGAGAAACAGCACCACGCCGAACGGCGCATCACCCCCTGACGCCTGTTGCCAGCGGCTGCCCAGGATTTCCCCGAATGCGACCGTGTAGATCATCAGCATCATCAGCGGACCCAGCAGGGACCACAACAGCCCGAAGGTGGCGCCGCGGTAGCGACCGAGGATGTCGCGCAGGACCAGTTCGCGGGTGAGGTCGCGATAGGCCCCCAGGGCGGAGAATGGCGCCAGAAGTCGCGCCCACCACCATCCCTGCCCGCGACTCATGACGACGGGATCAGACATCGGCGTGGCCGGCTGCCGTCACTCGATCACCAGCCTGGTCCGGAGGTCGCAGTGCGCGGACGTCGCCGGGTCCGTGACCACCGACAGGTCATAGCTGCCAGCGGGGATGCCGGCAAGGTCGAGCCGCAGGTTGAAGCCCGCCTGGGCGAGCGCCTCGCTGCCAAGCGCTGCGGCAACGTCCGGACGGTTGGCGCCGGCGACCAGCGGGACGGCATGGCTGTCCGCGCCGTTGCCGAACACGAACAGCGCGCCTTCCGGAACCTGCTTTTCGGCGTCAGCCGCCCAGCCGCCGAACACGGCGACATCGGAACCCGGAAGGGTCACGACCTCGCCACGCTGGCCGTTCGCGGAATCGAGCGCGCAATATCCGCTGGTCGGGGCATCGGCGGCCATCGCATACGGGGCCGGTACGACGTCGACAGCGGGGACGGCGGCGGCGGCGGCCGGCGGTGCGGTGTCGGCGCTGGTCTGGGGATCGGCGCCGCAGCCCGCGATGAGCACCGCTGCGATCGCGGGAGCCATCAGGATCATCTTCTTCATAACGTCTCCGGAAAAATTGGACAGGTGTCGGAAACCGGGAACCATGCGCCTCAGTCGCCGCGGGATCGCAGCAACGGACCCGGCCATGTCGTGCGCGGCGGGAAAGCCAGCTGGTACAGCTCGTCGGTCACGCTGTGGTTGTTGCTGTAGGCGGGATCGTACTGCAAGGCCTCGCCCCAGCGGTCGCGCATGTACACCACTTCGCCGTTGAACCGCCCCGCCTTTTCGGGCGAATTCTCGTAGCCACGGGTGGCTGACTCGTGGTGGTAGAGCTCGGCGAAGGGCGTCCAGATATTGCGGTAGCCGGCTTCGCGCAGGCGCAGGCAGAAATCGACGTCGTTGAAGGCAACGCTGAGCTGCGGGTCCAGGCCGCCGATGCGCTCGAAAGCCTCGCGTGAAACCACCATGCACGCGGCTGTGACCGCGCTCAGCTCCTGGATCAGGCGCGCGCGGCTCATGTGCCCCGGATAGCCGCGCCCATGTCCGGAATAGGCGTGCGCGGCCACGCCGTGCGCGCCGATGATCACCCCGGCGTGCTGGATGGTGTCGTTGGGGTAGTACAGCATCGCGCCCACTGCACCGACCCCCGGTCGACACGCATGCGCCGCCATTTCCTCGAGCCAGTCTGGACTGATGACGGTGATGTCGTTGTTCATCAGGCACAGGAGCGCGCCCCGGGCCTCGGCAGCGGCACGGTTGTTGATTTCGGAATAGTTGAACGGCGCGTCGTGCGCGATCACCCGCACCCGAGGCTCGTCGGCCAGCGAGGCGAAGTAGTCGCGTGTCGCTTCTTCGCGCGACTGGTTGTCGACGACGATGATCTCGTAGCTCGGGTACGTCGTTTCCTCGAGAACGGACTCGACGCAGGCACGCAGCAGCTCGACGCGGTCCCGGGTGGGAATGATGATGCTCACCAGGGGCGCGGGCTCCGGCAGCGCATAGCGCACGCGATAGTTTCCACGCTGCCCCGGGATGTCCTCCACCCGCCCCGTCGACGAAGTCCGCTCGAGGTGTTCGCCGATCGCCCGCAGGCCGGCGTCGTGCGCGTAGTCCTTCTCCTGGGGCGCAAGCGCGGTCGAACCTTCGATCGCCCGCCAGTGATACAGCACCTTGGGGATATGCCCGATCTGGTCGGGACGGATCCGCTCGATGCAGCGCAGCGCCAGGTCCCAGTCCTGGCTGCCCTCGATGCCAATGCGAAAGCCGCCGATCTCGCGTATCAGGGCGGCGTCGTAGGCACCGAGGTGGCTGACGCAGTTGTGCGAGAGGAACAGGTCGTAGTTCCAGTCGGCCTTCATGTACGGGTCGAAGCGGCGACCTTCCGCGTCGATCTTGTCCTCGTCGGTGAACACCAGCTTCCAGTCGGGGAAGCGATTGATCGCGCCGGCCAGCTCCGCCAGCGCAGCCGGATGCAACTCGTCGTCGTGGTCGAGCAGCACCAGCCAGTCACCGGTCGCGATCCCGATCGCGCTGTTGGAAGCGGCGGAGATGTGGCCGTTCTTGTCGCGGTGGACGACCTTGATCCGCGCGTCTTCCCCGGCGAAGCGATCCAGCAGCCTGCGCACGTGGGGCGACGGCGACGCATCGTTGGCGAGGCACAGCTCCCAGTTTTCGTACGCCTGCCCGCGGACGCTGTCCACGCACCTGCGCAGCCAGCGCTCCCCGGTGTCGTAGACCGGCACGATGATCGAGAACAGCGGCTTCACCGGAAGCTCCGATGCTTCACGCCGCACGCCTTCCAGCACTTCGGGCGTCTGCGGATCGTAGAGTTCGATCCAGGTTTCGTAACCCACGCGCGCGTGGCCCTGCGGCGGGCTGGAATACAGCGCATTGAGATAGCCGGCGAACGCGGATGGACCACCGGACACCATCTTCAGCAGCAATGACCCGGCCCTGCGTACCCGCTTGCCGATGCCGGCCGGCCCCTGCAGCAACAGCGCGCGCAGCATGCTTGCCGCGGCGACCCTTCGCGTCACGCGCCGCAGGCGGAGGTCCCGGATGCGGAACTTGCAGACCGCCAGCGCGGGGTCGAAGCGCAGTCGCCGCACGTGGTTGGTGAACAGCACGATCGCCCTCCGCCTGCCGCCTCCGACGTCGCGCAGGGGCGCGTGGATCTTGTGCCGCTCGAGATCGGGATCGCCGTAGTCGGGGTAGAAATAGCTCCACATGCCGGGCCCCTGAAGCAGCTCCAGGTCGACATCGACTTCATACCAGCCCGCCTCGATCCCAGCTTCCGGCAGCAGGCAGTGGAAGCACGGGTCGTTGCCCAGGGCCTCCCAGCTGTCGCCGGCCGTATTGCGCAGGTGGTTGTGCGGCCGCAGCGGCAGCACGATGGCCCCGGCGGCCGGGGGGACCGCGTCACGTTCCTTCATCGGAGAATCCAACGTCCTTTTTCTTCGGGGGGCGATTCGACGACCACGCCCATGTGGCCAAGCCAGTGACGCAGGCCGCTGCGCGGCGGGGATGCGAGTTCGTTTGCCGCACCATGCTGCAGTGAAAGATTCGGGTTGTAGGCCGGGTCATCGTCAAGCTGGTCCCCCCAGCGCTCGACCATGAACATCACTTCGGAGTGGAAGCGCCGCTGCTTCTCCTCGCTGTCCTCGCTGCCCCGGCTGGCGGACTCGTGGTGGTAGAACTCCGCGTGCGGAGTCCACAGGTTGCGATAGCCGGCCTTGCCCAGCCGCAGGCAGAAATCGATGTCGTTGAACGCCACGGCCAGACCTTCGTCCAGGCCTCCAACTTCCAGCCATGCGGACCTGGGCACCACCAGGCAGGCGGCCGTCACCGCGGAAAGGTCCTGCGCAAGCTTCGCCCGCCCTTCCTCGCCCGCTGCGCCCCGGGGCTGGCGCGAATACACGTGCCCGGCAACGCCGCCAAGCCCGACGACGACGCCTGCATGCTGGATGGTGTCGTCCGGGTAATAGAGCATCGCGCCCACCGCACCCACGCCGGGGCGCAGCGCGTTGGCGACCATCTCTTCCAGCCAGCCCGGCGTCAGCACTTCGATGTCGTTGTTGAGCAGTGCCAGCACCTCGCCGCTGGCCTCCCCCACGGCGAAGTTGTTGATCGCGGAATAGTTGAACGGACGGTCGTAACGCAATACCCGCACCCGCGGCCGCGACTCGAGCCCGGCAAGATAGTCCAGCGCCGCGGGCTCGACCGAGCCGTTGTCCACGACCAGCAGCTCGATGTCCGGATAGGTGCTCAGCGCAAGGATGCTTTCAACGCACTGGCGCAGCAGGTCGACCCGGTCGCGCGTGGGGATGATGACGCTGACACGCGGGGCAGGCTCCGGCAGCGGCCAGCGCAGGCGCGCGCCGTCGCCAGCGGCTTCGACCGCGAGCACGCGGTCACCGAGTTGACCGGCCAGCGCGGCGCGGCGCGCCACGGCCACCGCGGCCTGGTCCGGGCCGCCGGCGTCGGGCCAGTGCGAGAGCACCAGCGGCAGGTGTCGTGGCCGCCCGCCGTTGTCGAGGCAGCGCAGCGCCAGGTCCCCGCCCACGGCCGGGGCATGGTCGGCGCGGAAGCCGCCGGCCGCGCGGACAAGGCGGGTATTGAGCAAGGCGGTGCCGCCGACGTAGTCGCGCGACAGGAACAGGCCCGGGTTCCAGGCCGGGCGGAAGCTCGGGGAATGACGCCGGCCCAGTGCGTCGATCCGGTCACAGTCGGAATACACCATGCTGGCGTCGGGATGGGCTGCCGCCGCTTCGGCAACGGCCAACAGGGCATGCGGCGCCAGCAGCGGTGCACCCTCGACCAGCCAGAGGAAGCTGCCGGCGGCGACTTCAAGCGCCCGGTTCCACGCGGCGACATCATCCGCACGTCCCGGAATTCGCCGGATGCGGCTGCTGGACGCAAGCGCGGCCTCGACGAACGGGGATCGGGAGGCTGCTTCATCACCGACCAGCAGCAGTTCCCAGTCCGGATAGCACTGCGCCTGCACCGAGCCGACGCAGTCGCGGAGCTGGTCGTCGCTCGCGCCATGCAGGGGAAGGAGCAGCGACAGCAGCGGCCGCGCCGGCATCGCACGCAGCTTGCCGCGCAACGCTTCCAGCGCCCCGCCAGGCAGGGTGTCATGTGCGCTGATCCAGGCCGGATAGGAGCCTGGCGGTTCCCGCAGGCGTCCGGCACCGCCCGACAGCAGCCATTCGCACGCCGCCTGCTTTCCTTCCGCTTGGCCCAGCTTCATGGCGTGCGCAAGCACCGCCGCGGCCGACGCCGGGAATGCGGCCGAATCCTCGGCGATCAGGTCCAGCAGCAACCCGGCCGGGTCGAGCCGTTCCATCCGCAGTCCGCGAAAATGGAACCGGCCCGCGTGCTCGCTGGGATCGAAGCGGGCCGCTCCGGCAAGCGCCGTGACCGGCACGACCGCGGCCCAAAAGCCGGGACCGTCGGGCCGCAGTTCGACGCGGCCGGCTTCGGTCCACCCGTGGCCGGTATCGAAGTACACGCAGGGCCGCTCAAGGCACTCTCCGTCGAGCTCGGCGGTTACCCGGACAATGCCGGCCTTCCGGTACTCCGGGGGTACGTCGACACTGAAATGCGGGTCATTGCCCGAAGCAAGCCAGCAACCATCCTCGAGCGGCTGCAGCTGGTTGAGCGGGTCATGATCGAGCCGCACCGGCCCCTGGCGTACCAGGACGTCCTGTGTCGCGGCGCTCACCGGCCACCTCTGCGCAGGCGTCGGAGCCAGCGGCGCCAGAAAACGTTCTCCACCGAATTGGTCACGCGATCAACCTGCTCCCGCAGTTCGTCAAGCGCGCGCCGGATGCCCTCCAGGTCGCGCGCCGACGCTTCCGCGGCAGCGGCTTCGGCGGCAACGCGCTCGGCAGCTGTGCGCTCGATGAAGGCGACGAGCCCGGCCAGCGATCGTTCCGCGGCACGTCCTTCGACCGCCGCCTCGAGGGCATCAAGCCGGGCATCAAGCCGGGCACCCAATTGCAGCTGGCCGGCAGCGACCGCCGGCAGGCCCGAGACGGTATCGATGACGTCGCCGATGCGATCGGAAGCGGATGCGAGCTCCCTTCCCAGCCGCGCGATACCGGCATGGCCAAGGGCGTGTTGCCGCGACAGGCGGTCCGCAAGCTGCGCGACGGCGTCCGCGGCAGCGGCGCCATCGGGACCGCGCTGCAGGAGCAGCTCGATACGCCGACCACCTTCGCCACCGGCAAGGCCACGGACATCGAACTCGACCGCCGGCCGGCCGTGGCCGTTCTCGATGCGCACGCCTTCGGGACCGGCATGGTCCCCGGCGCCCCCGCCAACCATCACCCGCCGCCGGAGGTCGGCCACTGTCTCTCCCGCCCACGTCATGTGCGGAATGCGATAGCTGCCGGGCACCGCCGCCGGCTCGAGCAGGATGTAGTCCATCGGCGCGGCCGGCAGGTCGAATCCCAGCTGGACGCCATCGCCAACCGCAATCACGCGGCCGGCCACCACGCGGGCATCATCGTAGCCATCGCCCACGCTGCGATAACTCAGGCGTGGTGCGGCGTCACCTTCCGGCAGCACGCCGGCGATAGCGAGTGCGAGCGCCGCGGACGCATCCGGGATGCGTCCTGGCGCCGCTTCGCGCGCATGCGTCATGGAGCAACGGCACCCAGCGCAGCGTCCAGGTCGGCCCACAGGTCGGCGACGTCTTCCACGCCCACGCTCAGTCGCACCAGGTCTTCGGCGATGCCGAGCGCCGCGCGACGCTCCACCGGCACCGAGGCGTGCGTCATCACCGCCGGATGGTTGGCAAGGCTTTCCACGCCACCCAGCGACTCCGCCAGGGTGAACAGCTCCAGGCGCTCGCAGAACCGCTGCGCGCCTTCGTAGCCGCCCTTGATGCGCACCGAGACGATGCCGCCGCTGCCGTCCATCTGCCGCGCGGCGAGCGCGTGCTGCGGGTGCGCAGCCAGGCCGGGGTAGATCACGCCCTCGACCGCGGCGTGGCGCTGCAGGCGCTCCGCCAGGACCAGCGCGCTGTCGCAGTGCGCCCGCATGCGCAGGTGCAGCGTCTTCAGGCCGCGCAGGGCGAGGAAGCTGTCGAACGGCCCCTGCACCGCGCCCACCGAGTTCTGCAGGTAGGCCAGCTTTTCAGCCAGTTCGGCGTTGTCGCCCACCACCACCATGCCGCCGACCATATCGGAGTGGCCGTTGAGGTACTTGGTGGCCGAGTGCAGCACCAGGTCGGCGCCGTGCTCCAGCGGGCGCTGCAGGATCGGCGAAGCGAAGGTGTTGTCGACCAGCATCAGCAGGCCGCGCTTGCGCGCGATCGTGGAGATCGCCTGCAGGTCGACGATCTTGAGCATCGGATTGGTCGGGGTTTCCACCCAGACCATGCGCGTCTTCGGCGTGATCGCGGCTTCGAAGGCGGCGGGGTCGGTGAGGTCGACGAAGCTGAAGTCCAGCCCCGCGCTGCGCCGGCGCACGCCTTCGAACAGGCGATAGCTGCCGCCGTAAAGGTCGTCCATGGCGATCACGTGGTCGCCGCTGTCCAGCAGCTCGAGCACGGTGGAGGACGCCGCAAGCCCCGAGGCGAAGGCGAAACCGCGGCTTCCGCCCTCGAGTCCCGCCACGCAGCGCTCATAGGCGAAGCGGGTCGGGTTGTGGGTGCGCGAATATTCGAAGCCCTGGTGGACGCCAGGGCTGGACTGGGCATAGGTCGACGTCGCGTAGATCGGCGTCATGACCGCGCCGGTCGACGGATCCGGCGACTGCCCCGCATGGATCGCCCTGGTGCCGTGGCCCCAGCCCGCGGCCTTCGCCCGGGCCTGCCCGTGATCGTCCTGCATGCCTGTGATTCCGCTGGAAAAGACCGCAAATTGTAGCATCGGCGTGCCAACCCGGCCCCAACCGGAGCCGGCGAAACCGACCCTTCGCCGACCCCGCCGCCGGGCGGGGTGCGCCTTCAGCCGGCGCGCCTCCGCAGCCAGTTCAGCAGGTCGATCCGGGTGATCAGCCCCAGGAACCGGTCGCCATCGGTGACGATCGCCACCTTGCCGGCATCGAACACCGGCAGCAGGGCTTCGACCGGCGATTTCACGTCCAGCACTTCAAGCTTGCTGACCATCGCCGTCGATACCGGGTCGCGGAAGCGGGCTTCGTCGCCATAGACATGCAGCAGCACGTCGGACTCGTCGAGGATCCCGGCCAGGCGCTCGCCGTCCATCACCGGCAGCTGCGAGATCTCGTACAGCTTCATGCGCTGGTAGGCGGTGACCAGCAGGTCGCCGGGCGCAAGCACCACGGTGTCCTTCTGGCTGTAGGGGCGCAGGATCAGGTCGCGCAGGTCGCCATGCTGCTCGCGCTCGATGAAGCCGTTGTCGAGCATCCAGTAGTCGTTGTACATCTTCGACAGGTACTTGTTGCCGGTGTCGCACACGAACACCAGCACCTTCTTCGGCGTGGTCTGTTCGCGGCAGTACTTCAGCGCCGCGGCCAGCAGGGTGCCGGTGGAGGAGCCGCCGAGGATGCCCTCTGTCGCCAGCAGCTCGCGCCCGGCGAGGAAGCTCTCCTTGTCGCTGATCGCGTAGGCCTTCTTCACCCGGCTGAAGTCGGAGATGGTCGGCAGGAAATCCTCGCCGATGCCTTCGACCATCCAGCTTCCCGACTTCTCCGACAGCGTGCCCTCGTTGATGTATTCGGTCAGGATCGAGCCCACCGGATCGGCAAGGATCATCTCGACTTCCGGCGCATGTTCGGCAAAGCAGCGCGACAGGCCGCTCATGGTGCCGGAGCTGCCGCAGCCGAAAACCACGGCATCGACGCCACCGACCTCGGCCATCTGCCGCAGGATCTCGGGACCGGTGCCGAACTCGTGCGCGGCCGGGTTGTCGGGGTTGCCGAACTGGTTGATGAAATAGGCACCCGGGGTCTCGCGCGCGATGCGCTCGGCCAGGTCCTGGTAATAGTCGGGGTGGCCCTTGGCGACGTCCGAGCGGGTCAGCACCACTTCGGCGCCCATGGCCTTGAGGTTGAAGATTTTTTCCCGGCTCATCTTGTCCGGGACCACCAGCACCAGCTTGTAGCCCTTCTGCTGCGCGACCAGCGCCAGGCCGATGCCGGTGTTGCCGGCGGTGCCTTCGACCAGGGTGTCACCGGGCCTGATGTCGCCGCGCTTCTCGGCGGCCTCGATCATGCTCATGCCGATGCGGTCCTTGATCGAACCGCCGGGGTTCTGGCTTTCGAGCTTGAAAAAGAGCTCGCAGCCGCCTGCATCGAGGCGCTGTGCCTTGACGATGGGCGTATCGGCGATGAGTCCGAGGACGGATTCGTGGATCGGCATGTCGGGCAACCTGTCAATGCAAGACGGGGCGCCGATTATCGCATCGCGCGCAAACGCGCGTGGGCCGTGCGGGGCCTGTGGCAGGCCACAAATGCGGGCGGCAGCGACCGACGAGGATGGGCGCCGCCGCCCGCGACAGCTTTCGACCTTACGTGGGGGATCCGGCGATCAGTGGTCGAGCGCCTGGTACATCGTGGACAGGCGATCCTTGGCGGCAAGCTTCTCGCGCTTCATCCGCGACAGCGTGGTGTCGTCCATCGGCAGCACGCCGAGTTCGGCGTCCAGCACCTTCTTGTCCAGCTCCTTGTGGTGGTGGTACAGGCGCCTGAACTCGGGATTCTTGCTGAACAGCGCGTCGAGTTCCGTCTGGGGTTGCCCTTCGAACATGGAGACCTCCTTCAGCCTGGCCCGCGCATGCGTGCCGCGCGGGCATGCAAAAACGCCCCGGGCCTGGAGGCACGGGGCGTGTCGAGTGGAACGGCAGTGGCAGGACACAGACACGGCCCCTCGGGAACCTCCGCGGGGGCTTGCCCGCGGCGACGTTCCCATTGGAGTCGCTGCTGTCCGTCACGATACCGTCCCTTCAGCGAGGCGGCGCCGCGTGGCGGAACCGGCCTCTTGATTCGACCCTACTCTTCCCCGGCAGGGGCGGCAAGGGCGCGGGCCGCGCCCTTCCATACCGGGGCCGGCGAAGGTTCAGGAAGGGGGCCGGAATGGGCTCCGCACTGCGCCGGCGCGACCCCGAACGCGCTCAGCGCGGGTCTTCGAGGGACTTCAGCAGTTCGGCTTCCTGGCGCTTGAGCTCGGCCTCGCGCTCGCGGGCCGCCCGCAGGCGCGCGGCCTGGGTGCTGGCGACATCGTCCAGGACGCCCTCGGCGCGCTGACGGGCGCCGGACTCGATCTCCGCCTCGAGCCGCAGGCGCTCGGCCTCTTCAGCCTGGATCTGCGCCTGGATGCGAAGGCGCTCGGCTTCTGCGCGCGCGCGCGCGGCGTCCTGGCGGCTGGCCTCGACCAGGAGTTCGCTGCGCTCGCGGTCCAGACGCTCCACCTCGCGCCGGGACAGTTCGGTCGCGGCGGCGATCTCCGCGATCTCGGTCCGCCACTCGGCCACGTGTCGGGCATCCGTCCGGGCCTGCGCCCCGCGTGCAGCAGCCAGGGCATCGACTGCCTGGCGCGCGCGCAGGCGCTCGTAGGCCGCCAGGGACCGGCGTTCCGGGTCTGCGTCGAGTGCAAGCAGGCGGGCATCGAGCGCCGCGCGGCCTTCGTCGGCGGCCGCCGCGTGCGACTGCTGGGCCAGGGCTGAAGCCGGCAGCAGAAGGGCCGCGAGGGCCGCGGCAAGCAGCAGGCGGCTCATCGCTGGTCCTCCATGCCCAGGCTCCGGCGCAGCGAAGCGACCTCGGCGCGGCGCTGGGCCAGGGTGGAATCGACCTGCGCCTGTGCGCTGCGCGCGCTGGCAAGGTCGGCCGAGGCCTCCGACAGCCCCGCGAGGGCGCGGGCATCGCGCTCCTTGCCGGCGGTCATGGCCGCCTGGGCCCGGCTCAGGGCGGTGCGGGCCCGGTCCAGGTCCTGCGGGGCGTACTGCTGGGCGTCGGCCGCATCGGCGCGTGCCACCGCCTCCCGGGCGGCCGAAAGCTCGGCCGTGGGCGGCGGCAGGGTGGCGCAGCCGGCAAGCGCGACCGCAAGAACGAGACATGCGCCATGCAGGCGGATTTGGAAGTGTGCGAAGCTTGTGCGCATAAGGGGGCCGCCGCGGGGAAAGGGGACGCACGGCCATTGTCAACAGCATCCGCCCGGATCGCAAACATCCGGTGCGGCGCGATAGGGGAATCCCACGATGGACATCGGCTACTTCCTGAAGCTGATGACGGAGAAGAACGCCTCCGACATGTTCCTGACCACCGGCGCGCCGGTGTACATCAAGGTCGAGGGAAAGCTCTATCCCCTCGGCAATACCGGCCTGCCTCCCGGCATGGTCAAGAAAATCGCCTATTCGCTGATGGACGAGGGCCAGGTGCCGCAGTTCGAGCGCGACCTGGAGCTGAACATGGCGCTGTCGCTGCAGGACTCGGGGCGCTTCCGCGTCAACGTGTTCAAGCAGCGCGGCGAAGTCGGCATGGTGATCCGCGCGATCCGCAGCGTGATCCCGACAATCGAGGAGCTGCAGCTGCCGCAGGTGCTGAAGGACATCATCATGGCCCCGCGCGGGCTGGTGCTGATCGTCGGCTCCACCGGCTCCGGCAAGTCGACCACGCTGGCGTCGATGATCGACCACCGCAACAGCACCACGGCGGGCCACATCCTCACCATCGAGGATCCGATCGAGTACCTGCACCGGCACAAGAAGTCGATCGTGAACCAGCGCGAGGTCGGGCTCGACACGCACGCCTTCCACAACGCACTGAAGAATGCGATGCGCGAGGCACCCGACGTCATCCTCATCGGCGAGATCCTCGATGCGACCACGATGGAGGCCGCGATCGCCTTCGCCGAAACCGGTCACCTGTGCCTGGCCACGCTGCATTCCAACAATGCCGACCAGACCATCGAGCGCATCCTCAACTTCTTCCCCGAGGCCGCGCACAAGAACGTGCTGATGAACCTGTCGCTCAACCTCAAGGCGGTCGTCAGCCAGCGCCTTGTGGTGGGCATCGACGGCCGCCGCATGCCGGCGACCGAGGTCCTCATCAACACGCCCATGATCCGCGACCTGCTGCGACGCGGCCAGGTGCACGAAATCAAGCAGGCGATGGAGGAATCGCTGGAGGAAGGCATCGAATCCTTCGACCAGTGCCTGTTCCGCCTCTACAAGGACGGCCGGATCGAGCGCGAGACCGCGCTGCGCGCCGCCGACTCGCGCGACGGCCTGGACCTCAAGTTCCGGCTGTCGGAAGGCGGCGACGGCGAGCACGACCCCTACGCCGAGATCTTCGACACCGGCGAGCGCTGAGGGGCCGGCGAGCGGTGGAAGCGGCCATGACCGCGATCGCAGTGCAACTTCACCCCACCGGTGCGCGTCAGCCTACCGGTGCGTCGGGCTGCCGCTCCGGGCGCGCCGCGTCGAAGGCCGGCAGCGCCAGGCAGTGTCGTTCGATGCGGTCGATGATGGGATACCTGGCCATGTCGATGCCGAAGCGGCGCGCGTTGTAGACCTGCGGCACCAGGCAGCAGTCGGCGATCGTCGGCTGGTGGCCGTCGCAGAACTCGCCGGTGGACGGATTGTCCGCCAGCAACGCCTCGAGCGCGCGGAAGCCCTTGTCGATCCAATGCTTCACCCAGACCTCGCGCTCGGGCTGGGGCACGCCCCAATCGTGTTCGAGGTACTGCAGCACGCGCAGGTTGTTGAGCGGATGGATGTCGCTGGCCACCACCTGTGCCAGCGCCCGCACCCGTGCGCGGTCGCGCGCGGTGGCCGGCAGCAGCGGCGGCTCCGGCCACATTTCATCGAGGTATTCCAGGATCGCCAGCGACTGGCGCAGGTTGCGCTGGCCATGCTGGAGCACCGGCACCAGTTCCTGGGGATTGAGCGCGGCAAACTCCGCGCCATGCTGTTCACCGCCGCCGCGCACCAGGTGCACGGCGGCGGTGTCGTACTTCAGGCCCTTGAGGTTGAGGCCGATGCGCACGCGATAGGCCGCGCTTGAACGCCAGTACGAATGCAGGCAAAGGGTCCCGTTGCCGTTGCCAGTTCCGTCCGTCCCCGTGTCGCTGTCGGCCGCCATGCTCTCCCCTTGATCAATCCCTGCCACAACGCCCTCCGGCCGGCCGGGCCCGCGCATCCGGCGCGCGACCCGCCCTTCGCCTCAGGGTGCCGCCTGGTGCTCGATGCGCTGCTCGATGGCGCCGAAGATCGAAGCACCATCGGCATCGAACATCTCGATGCGCACCTGGTCGCCGAAGGACATGAAGGGCGTCTTCGGCGCGCCGTGCTCGAGGGCCTCGACGGTCCGCCGTTCGGCGAAGCACGAGGCGCCCAGCGAGGTGTCTTCGTTGGCGATCGTCCCCGAACCAACGATGGTTCCGGCGGAAAGCGGCCGCGTCCGCGCCGCATGCGCGACCAGCTGGGCGAAGTCGAACTGCATGTCCACGCCGGCCTCGGGCGCGCCGAACCATTCGCCGTTGACGTGGGTGACCAGCGGGCGGTGCAGCTTGTTGCCGCGCCAGGCGTCGCCGAGCTCGTCCGGGGTCACGAACACCGGCGACAGCGCCGAGCGCGGCTTGGACTGCAGGAAGCCGAAACCCTTGGCGAGCTCGCCGGGAATCAGGTTGCGCAGGCTGACGTCGTTGACCAGGCCGATGAGCTGGATGTGGCCGGCGGCCTGTTCCGGCGTGGCGGCCATGGGCACGTCGTCGGTGATCACCACGATCTCGGCCTCGAGGTCGATGCCGTGCTCTTCGCTGGTCACGCGCACCGGATCACGCGGGCCAAGGAAGCCGGCGCTGGTCGCCTGGTACATCAGCGGGTCGGTGTAGAAGCTCTCCGGCACCTCGGCGCCGCGCGCACGGCGTACGCGCGCCACGTGCGGCAGGTAGGCGCTGCCGTCGAGGAATTCGTAGGCGCGCGGCAGCGGTGCTGCCAGCTGCGCAGGTTCAAGATCGAAGCTGCCGTCGGCGCTGTCGGCGTCAAGCGCGGCGGCCAGCGCGACCAGGCGCGGCGCCGCGTTCGACCAGTCTTCCAGCGCCTGCTGCAGCGTCGTCGCGATCCCGGTCGCACGCACGGCGCGCGACAGGTCGCGCGACACCACCACCAGCGTGCCGTCGCGGCCGCCCTCTTTCAGAGAACCCAGCTTCATTGCCACTCCACGAAATATGCAATCCCGCGATTGTAGCGGGGCTGCGGCGATGGTGTGGGGAGAGCATTCTTTCACCGTGGATCACGCCTTTCTCTAGTCCTCCCCCTGGAACGCCCCGGCCCGATAGGTCAGGACCAGGGTGTCGCGATGCCCGTGGCCGTCGGTGGACAGCGGCTGGATGGGCGTGGATTCGTGGATGACGCGGGTGTCGTCCATCAGCAGCAGCGACCAGGGTGCTTCGAGGGTGAAGCGGTGGCCGTCCGGCCCTGCCGCGTCGAAGACGCGGGTCTCGCCGCCCTTGATGCCCTCTCGGCCGACCATGAACACGGCGACGAAGTCGACGCCGTCGCGGTGCGCGCCTTCCGGCGTCGGCCGACCGATGCCGTCACTGGTGTCGATGCGGAATTGATGGGCTTCGACGTGCCAGGGGCCGGCGTCGCGCACTCCGCTGCACAGCACGCCCAGCGCGCCCAGCAGCCGCAGCCACGCCGGCTGCGACGCAAGCTCCGGCGACAGCGGCCGGTACATGCGCTCCATGCCCCCGTGCAGTGCGTTGTAGTCCACCGACTGCCAGTGCGCACGGTGCGGAGCCTGGCGCGCCTGGCCGCCATCGACCACGAAGCACGAATGCCTGCGGCGGCGATAGCGGCCGCCGTCGCGCAGGTAGTCGTCAGCGGGGAGCGCGTCCCAACCAAGGCCCAGGCCGGCGATTGCCTCCGCGGACAGCCCGGTGACCGCCGCCACCGCGGCCGGCGACAGCACGGCATACCCCTCGTCGCGCAGGGCCTGCAGTTCACGACCCCGGGGCGTATAGGGCGGTGGGAAGATGACGGCCATGGCGATGCCCTCGACGGTTCGCGGACGACCGGTCCGGCGCCACCGTCAGCGCCGGGCCCGGAAAGCACGAAGCCCGCGCAAGGCGGGCTTCAGCATTCTGGCGATGTGGCAGCCCCGGAAGGATTCGAACCTCCGAATGCCTGAGTCAGAGTCAGGTGCCTTACCGCTTGGCGACGGGGCTATGCGGAAATTGTAACGCAGGATCGCGCGAAGCGATCCTGAATGCAGCAATCAGCGCTTCGAGAACTGCGTGGCGCGGCGCGCCTTGTGCAGACCGACCTTCTTGCGCTCGACCTCGCGGGCGTCACGGGTCATGAAGCCGGCCTTGCGCAGCTCGCTCTTCAGGGTCTCGTCGTACTCCACCAGCGCGCGGGCGATGCCCAGGCGGATGGCGCCGGCCTGGCCGGTGGTGCCGCCGCCGTGGGTCGTCACGAAGATGTCGAAGCTCTCGGTGTTCTTCGTGAGCTCGAGCGGCTGGCGCACGATCATCCGCGCGGTCTCGCGGCCGAAGAACTCGTCGAGCGGACGCGCGTTGACGGTGATGGTGCCGGTACCGCGGCGCAGGAACACGCGGGCGGTGGAGGATTTGCGACGGCCGGTGCCGTAATTCTGGGTGATTGCCATGACTTAGATATCCAGGACTTGCGGCTGCTGGGCGGCGTGCGGGTGCTCGGAACCCTTGTAGACCTTGAGCTTGCGATACATCGCGCGGCCCAGGGTGTTCTTCGGGAGCATGCCCTTGACCGAGTGCTCGATGACGCGCTCCGGGTGGCGCTCAAGCGCCTGCCCCAGGGTCTCGGACTTCAGGTTGCCGATGTACCCGGTGAAGCGGTAGTACATCTTGTCGGCGAGCTTGTTGCCGGTGACGTGGATCTTCTCGGCGTTGATCACGACGATGTAATCGCCGGTATCGACGTGAGGGGTGTAGACGGGCTTGTGCTTGCCGCGGAGGCGACGCGCGATCTCGGTGCTCAGGCGACCGAGGGTCTTGCCGGCGGCGTCGACCACGTACCAGTCGCGCTGGACGGTCTCGTTCTTGGCGGTAAAGGTTTTCATCGGGAACTCTCAGGGGTGACTGGTCGGGCTGGTTGCGCGGGCCATCGCCCTGCGGAACTTCGCCTCGCGTTTTCACGTTCAGGGAACGCAAGAGGCGGAATTGTACCGGGCCGCGCCGGGTACCGCAACTTGCCGGCGCCGGCGCACAATGAGGACATGACCACCCGCACCCTCTCCCCTATCGACCGCCTGCTGGCGGATGCCCAGAACGCCCTGGAAACCGTGGCCGGGCGGCCACGCGCCGAACGCCCGAACCCGGGCGCCACCGAGCCCGAGGTCGAGCTGGATGCCGCCGAACGCCGCCACGCCGCCGGGCTCATGCGCATCAACCACGTCGGCGAGGTCTGTGCGCAGGCGCTGTACATCGGCCAGGCCACCGTGGCGCGCGACCCGGCCACCCGGGCGCACCT
Organism: Luteimonas sp. MJ250; assembly: GCF_039548455.1. Taxonomy (NCBI): domain Bacteria; kingdom Pseudomonadati; phylum Pseudomonadota; class Gammaproteobacteria; order Lysobacterales; family Lysobacteraceae; genus Luteimonas; species Luteimonas sp. MJ250. The sequence goes on from NZ_JBCLVB010000014.1 coordinate 92,641, forward strand.
GCTGGAGGCGGCCCAGGAAGAGACCGACCACCTGGCCTGGTGCGACGACCGCCTGCGCGAGCTCGACAGCCGGCCCAGCCTCTTCAACCCGCTCTGGTATGCCGGCAGCTACGCCATCGGCCTGCTGGCCGGCCTGCGCGGCGATGGCTGGAACCTCGGCTTCGTGGTCGAGACCGAACGCCAGGTCGAAGCCCACCTGGAAGAACACCTGCAGACGCTGCCCGATGCCGACCTGCGAAGCCGCGCCATCCTCGAGACCATGAAGGCCGACGAGGCCCGCCACGCCGACAACGCCGAGGCCGCCGGCGCGCGCATCCTGCCGCAGCCCATCCCGACGCTGATGGCGGCGGCATCGAAGCTCATGAAGACCGTCGCCTACCGCCTCTAGGCTGAAACCAGCTTCAGGCCGATCACGCCGGCGACGATCAACCCGATGCACGCCAGCCGCGCCGGCGAAGCGCTCTCGCCCAGCGCCAGGATGCCGATGGTCGCGACGCCCACCGCGCCGATCCCGGTCCAGGTCGCATACGCGGTGCCCACCGGGATCACCTTCAGCGCCTGGGTCAGCAGCCACAGGCTGATCGCCGCGGTCACGACCGTCCACACGCTGGGCCACAGGCGCGTGAACCCGTCGGTGTACTTGAGTCCGATCGCGAAGCCGATCTCGAACAGGCCGGCGAGCAGCAGGTAGATCCATGCCATGGGGCGTTTCCTCGGTGGATGCAATGAAAAACGGCCCGGAGCCTTCGCTCCGGACCGCCGTCGGTCTTCGTGCGCGGGCGCCAGGCCCCGCGTGCGGGTCGTCCCGCACTGATGGATCGTCGCTGCATCCTGCCAGCGCCGTGTCGAACGCCGCGTAACCGGCGGCGCCCGATGCCAGCAAGGTTCACACCACCAGGTTGCGCCCGTGGAACAGCTCTTCGATCTCGCGCTTGAGCAGCATCTCGATCTTCATCCGCTCCTTGAACGACAGGTTGCGCGCCTTCTCCTCGAACAGGTACTGGTCGAGGTCGAAGTCCTTCAGGTGCATCTTGGTGTGGAAGATGTTTTCCTGGTAGACGTTGACGTCGAACATCTCGTAGCGGGCCTTGATGTTCTTGGCCAGGAAGTCCTGGATCGAATTGATCTTGTGGTCGATGAAATGCTTCTTGCCCTTGATGTCGCGGGTGAAACCGCGCACCCGGTAGTCGGCGATCACGATGTCCGACTCGAAGCTTTCGATCAGGTAGTTCAGCGCCTTCAGCGGCGAGATCACGCCGCAGGTGGCGACGTCGATATCGGCGCGGAAGGTCGCGATGCCCGCCTGCGGGTGCGTTTCCGGATAGGTGTGGACGGTGATGTGGCTCTTGTCCAGGTGCGCGACCACCGCGTCGGAGATCACGCCCTTGGCGTCGGCCTTGTCGATCACCGGCTCTTCCGAGATCAGGATCGTCACCGAGGCGCCCTGCGGGTCGTAGTCCTGGCGCGCGATATTGAGGATGTTGGCACCGATGATCTCGGCGACGTCCGTCAGGATCTGCGTCAGCCGGTCGGCGTTGTATTCCTCGTCGATGTATTCGATGTAGCGCTGGCGCTCGTCCTTGGAGACGGCGTAGCACACGTCGTAGATGTTGAAGCTCAGGGCCTTGGTGAGGTTGTTGAATCCCTGCAGTTTCAAGCGAGGCAGCGGTTTGACCACGTCGTGCGGACCCCGGTTCGGGCGGAAAGTCCGCGAGTATGCGGCAAAGGGGCCGCGGCTGCGACCGGGCAGCGGCGCGAGGCGCTCCCAGGGGTACCAACGGTTTGCCGGATGGGGGCTGACGGCCTACTCTTGCTTCATCCCCCGTTTAACTTCTTCATGACTATCAGCCCTGTGGCCATAATCAGCATCGTAAAACGACCCCTGCATCCACTCATGCCCTCACCGGCGACGATCGAGCGCTTCCTGGCGCACTGCCATCGTCGCCGCTATCCGCCCCGCACCGAGGTCTTCCGCCCGGGCGACCAGGCCGGGACCATGTATTACGTGGTCAGCGGCTCGGTCAGCATCATCACCGAGGAGGACGACGGCCGCGAACTGATCCTGGGCTACTTCGGCCCCGGCGAATTCGTGGGCGAGATGGGACTGTTCATCGAATCCGACGTCCGCGAGGTGATCCTGCGCACGCGGGTGCAGACCGAGCTGGCCGAGATCAGCTACGAGCGTCTGTACCAGCTGTTCGACGGCTCGCTGTCAGGCGACGCCACGCAGATCATGTACTCGATCGGAGCCCAGCTCTCGCGGCGCCTGCTCGACACCAGCCGCAAGGCCGGTCGCCTGGCCTTCCTCGACGTCACCGACCGCATCACCCGCACCCTGCACGACCTGACCCGGGAGCCGGAGGCCATGAGCCACCCCGACGGCACCCAGCTCCGGGTCTCGCGCCAGGAGCTGGCGCGCCTGGTCGGCTGCTCGCGCGAGATGGCCGGACGCGTGCTCAAGAAGCTGCAGATCGACGGCAAGCTGCACGCACGCGGCAAGACCATCGTGCTGTTCGGCACCCGCTGAGCCGGATGGTCGCGTTCGAACCCCGCGGGGTGCTTCCGGACGCCGACCTGCGCTGCGCTTCGTCGATCGACGCCGACGATGTCGCCGTCCTGCTCTGCGAACTCGGCTATCCCTGCGACACCGCGGATGCCGCCCGCCGGATCGCCGTGATCAGCGGCGACGACCGCCAGGCCCTGGTGGTGGCGCGCTGCGGCGGCATGGTCACCGGGCTGATCGCGCTGGACTTCATGTACTACCTGCCGCTGGACACCACCACGTGCCGGATCACCGCGCTGGTGGTCTCGCCCGCTGCCCAGGGCCGCGGGCTCGGCCGCCAGCTGCTGCGCGAAGCCGAGCGCCGCGCGCGGGCCGCCGGCGCGGCGCGGGTCGAACTGGCCAGCGGCTCGCAGCGCACCGACGCCCACGCCTTCTACAGGGCCTGCGGCTTCGGCGACGGCACCCTGCGCTTCATCAAACGCCTGGGCGACGCCTGATCCAGGCCCCCGGCCCGACCCTGATCCACGACAAGGCGCCGTCACGCCCGGCTGGCTAACCTGCGCGCCTCCCGTCGGCGCCCGCTGCGCCTGGACACCCCACATGGACCTGCTGGAGAGCCCTTTCCTCCTGTTCGTGGCGATCGGCCTGTGCGCGCAGCTCGTCGACGGCGCGCTGGGCATGGCCTACGGCCTGGTGTCGTCCTCGATCCTGCGGGCCATGGGCATGCCGCCGGCGGCGGTGAGCGCGAGCGTACACACGGCAGAGGTGTTCACTACCGGCGTTTCGGGTGCCGCCCACGGCATCCTCGGCAACGTCGACCGCAGGCTGATGCTGCGGCTGGCCGCGCCCGGCGTGGTCGGCGGCGTCATCGGCGCCAGCCTGCTCAGCCGCATCGACGGCGAGGCGATCAGGCCATGGATCCACGGCTACCTGTTCGTGCTTGCGCTGCTGATCCTGCTGCGCGCGGCCGGGCGCCGGCTGCCGCGGGGCGAGGTGAAGCGCGTGGGCGTGCTCGGCTTCGTCTCAGGACTGCTCGACGCCATCGGCGGCGGCGGGTGGGGGCCGATGGCCACGTCCACCCTGCTCGCCCGGGGCGGCGAGGCGAGGACGAGCATTGGCACGGTCAGCGCGGCCGAGTTCGTGGTCACGCTGGCGATCTCGATCACGTTCCTGCTCTCGATCGGACTGGAGCACTGGCAGGTGATCCTGGGCCTGCTGGTGGGGGGCGTGATCGCGGCACCGCTGGCGGCGCTGCTGGTGCGCCACGTGCGCGAGCGACTGGTGTTGTTCGCGGTGGGCGGCCTGGTGCTGGCGATCTCGGGCGTCCAGATCTGGCTGGCACTGGCGGGCTGAAGCCCCCGCCAATCGCCAGCCTGGCTTCAAACGCGGTCGGCCGGCAGCGTTCCGTTGACGCCGACGCCGGCGGTGACCGGCTCGCCGCCGCGGCCGGGGCAGCCCCAGTTGAGGACCGGTGTGCCCGGCGGCAGTGCGCGGCGGAAGCGTTCGATCGAGCCCTGCTTGGGATTCACCACCACCGGCCGGCGCGCGCCAAGCAGCAGCGGCAGGTCGGCCCAGGAGTCGGAATAGGCGGCGTCGATGTCGCTCCAGCCCAGCTCGCGCAGCATCCGCATTTTTTCTTCGTTGTGGCAGTGCCGCGCGGCGACAACGGCGCCGAAGCGCGGGCCGGCCAGGGTGCCGACCACCGGCACGTCCTCGTGGGCGACGAAGGACAGGATCGCGCGTGCCAGCTCCGGCGGCGCGCCGGTCGCCACCACCACGCGATCGCCCCGTATCCGGTGGGCGTGGAACACCTCGAGCGCCACCGGCAGCAGGCGGCCGCGGATGTCCTCGGCGTGCCTGGCGACGTAGGCATCGATCAGCGCATCGAGTTCACGCACGCGGCTGAAGCCAACGGTGCCGGCCCAGACAAAGCCGGAGATGCCCATGCGTCGCGTCGGCAGGAATGCGACCATCGGGCCGAACACGGGCGCCAGCAGCAGCGCCAGCAGCCGGCGCCACCAGGTCCGCTTGATCAGCCAGGCAAACAGGTGGCTGCCGGAGTCGCCGTCGTACAGGGTGTGGTCGAAGTCGAAGACCACCAGCGGGGCGTCGTCGCGCGGCGTCCGGTAGCGGCGCGCTTCGCCGGGATTCGCCGCTGTAGCGGCTCCCACAGGGCCATCGCGACCTGCCTTCGTGGGAGCGGCCATGGCCGCGATCGGATCGCCGCTCACGTGCCGAACATCCCGCGCAGCGCAGCGCCGGGATCCGGGGCGCGCATGAAGGCCTCGCCCACCAGGAAGGCATCGATGCCGGCGCCGCGCAGCAGCGCGACGTCGTCGGCGGTCATGACGCCGCTCTCGGTTACCAGGCGGCGGCCCGGCGGCGCCTGCGCCTTCAGCGCCAGCGTCGTGTCCAGCGAGACTTCGAAGCTGCGCAGGTCGCGGTTGTTGACACCCAGCAGCGGCGCGCGGCCATCGACCATCGGCAGGCGCAGCGCGCGCTCGAACTCGATGGCGTCGTGCACCTCGGCCAGCACGTCCATGCCCAGCTCCAGCGCCTGTACGCACAAATCGTTCAGGCGCGCATCGTCCAGGCCCGCGAGGATCAGCAGCACGCAGTCGGCGCCAAGCACTCGGGCCTCGTCGACCTGGTAGCCGTCGACGATGAAGTCCTTGCGCAGCACCGGCAGCGCGCACGCCTCGCGCGCCTGCCGCAGGTAGTCGTCGGCGCCCTGGAAGAAGTCGACGTCGGTGAGCACCGAGAGGCAGGCTGCGCCGGCGGCCTCGTAGCTGCGCGCGATCGCCGCGGGATCGAAGTCCTCGCGGATCACGCCCTTCGACGGGCTGGCCTTCTTGACCTCGGCGATCACCGCGGCGTGCCCGGCGGCGATCTTCGCTTCAAGCGCGGCCGCGAAGCCGCGCACCGGCGGCGCGTCGGCCAGACGCATGAAGATTTCGGCACGCGACACGTACAGCTTGCGCTCGGCGACCTCTTCAAGCTTGCGCGCAAGGATGCGCGCGAGCACGTCCGGCGCCCGCACCGTGCTCATGCCTGGCTCCCTTCAGCCGGACCGCGGGCATCGATCGCGGCTGTAGCCGCTCCCACCGTAGAGCCCGCAGGCGCCGCGCAAGCGCCTGTGGGAGTGGTCGCGATCGCGCCGTTGCCCAGCGCGCGGGTGGCGGCGACGAATTCATCAAGCTTCGCCTTCGCCGCACCCGACGCGATGGTCGCGTGCGCCAGCTCGACGCCGCCGGCGATCGAATCGGCCACGCCCGCGACGTACAGCGCCGCGCCGGCGTTGAGCGACACGATCCGCCCCGGCAGGCCGTCGGCGTCGCTGATCGCCTCCAGCACCATGGCCTTCGACTCCTCCGCGCCATCGACCTTCAGGTTGCGGCTGGCCGCCATCGGGATGCCGAAGTCTTCCGGATGGATCTCGTACTCGCGCACCTTGCCGTCGCGCAGCTCGCCAACCAGCGTCCCGGCGCCAAGCGAAATCTCGTCCATGCCGTCGCGGCCCCAGACCACCAGCGCGCGCTCGGCGCCCAGCTCCTGCAGCACGCGCACCTGGATGCCGACCAGGTCGGCGTGGAACACGCCCATCAGGATCGCCGGCGCATCGGCCGGATTGGTCAGCGGCCCGAGGATGTTGAACAGCGTGCGCACGCCCATCTCGCGACGCACGGGCGCCACGACCTTCATCGCCGGGTGGTAGGCCGGCGCGTACATGAAGCCGATGCCGGTGCGCGCGATGGAGTCCGCCACGGCGTCGGGCGGCAGCTCGATCGTCGCGCCAAGGGCTTCGTAGGCGTCCGCGCTGCCCGAGGTCGACGACACGCTGCGCCCGCCGTGCTTGGCCACGCGCCCGCCGGCGGCCGCGATCACGAAGCTCGAGGCCGTGGAGATATTGAAGGTGTTGGCGCCGTCGCCACCGGTGCCGACGATGTCGACCAGATGCGTGCGGTCCGCGACGTCCACCTTGCGCGCAAGCTCGCGCATCGCGCGCGCCGCGCCGGTGATCTCGCCCACCGTCTCCTTTTTCACCCGCAGCCCGATGATGATCGCCGCGCTCATCAGCGGAGACACGTCGCCGCGCATCATCTGGCGCATGAGGTCGAACATCTCGTCCTCGAAGATCTCGCGGTGTTCGATGGTGCGCTGCAGGGCTTCCTGGGGGGTGATGGGCATGGTCGGGAACTGGCTTCTGTCAGCGATGGGGGGATGCCGGGAGCGCGGCACGGGGACCGGCGGTGGCCTCAGGCGTCGAGGAAATTCTTCAGCAGCGCAAAGCCGTGCTGGCTGAGGATCGACTCCGGGTGGAACTGCACGCCCTGGACCGGGTGCTCGCGGTGGCGCAGGCCCATGATCTCCTCGCGGCTGCCGTCGGCGTTCCTGGTCCAGGCCGTGACTTCAAGGCAGTCCGGCAGGCTTGCCTGCTCCACCACCAGCGAATGGTAGCGCGTGGCCTCGTAGGCGTCCGGCAGTCCGGCGAACACGCCGCTGCCGGCGTGGTGGATGGCCGAGGTCTTGCCGTGCATGATCCGGCCGGCGCGCACCACGCGGCCGCCGTAGGCCTGGCCGATGGCCTGGTGGCCGAGGCAGACGCCGAGGATCGGCGTGGTTGCGCCCAGGCGCCCGATGAGCTCCAGCGACACGCCGGCCTCGTTGGGCGTGCACGGGCCGGGAGAGATCACGATATGGCTCGGCGCGCGCCGCGCGATCGCGTCCACGCTGAGCGCGTCGTTGCGCATCACCTCCACCTCGGCGCCCAGCACCTGCAGGTACTGCACGAGGTTGAAGGTGAAGCTGTCGTAGTTGTCGATCATCAGCAGCATGGCTGCGTGGCTCCGCCGGGTGGCGACCGGGGCCTCCCAAGCCGCTTATTCTCGCCCAAAGCCGACGGCGCGCGCGCATTCACACGCACGCGGCGCGCGCATGGCTAGCCTGTCCCGACCGCACCCACCTGCTCCCGCCAGGCGGTCCGGCCAGCCACAGGAGGGGACTGACATCGTCGCGACCAAGGCACGCCTCCCGCCCGTTCGCGGCGCGGCTGCGCCAGCTGCGTTGCTGCTTGCAGCGTGCGCCGGCCCGCAGTCGGCGCTCGATCCCGCGGGGCCGTCCGCGGCCGCCATCGCCGGCATCTGGTGGGCGATGTTCTGGGGCGCGCTGGCCGTCTGGGTGCTGGTCATGGCGCTGGTGACACGTGCGCTGTACCGCGGCCGCAATACGCGCGCGTTGCCCCGCCCCGAGCGCCTGATCGTCGGCGGCGGCCTGGTACTGCCGCCGGTGCTGCTGGCGGGCCTGCTGGTATATGGTTCGGTCTCGAGCGCGCGCATCACCGGCGCGGCGGACCAGGTCGATGCGCGCATCGAGGTGGTGGCCGAACGCTGGCGCTGGCGTTTCCGCTACCTGGACGACAACGGCCGGGTGGTGGCCGAGTCGCTTGACACGCTGTCGCTGCCGCGCGGACGCATGGTCGAGTTCCACATCACCAGCAAGGACGTCATCCATTCATTTTGGATCCCGCGCCTGGGTGGCAAGGTCGACGCCATCCCCGGGCGCGTGAACCTGCTGCGCCTGCGCGCCGACCGCGGCGGGCCGGTCCGCGGCCAGTGCGCCGAATACTGCGGCACCGGGCACGCGGTCATGGCCTTCGACGTCCTGGTGCATGGCGACGCGGCGCACGCCGCGTGGCTGGCCGAGCGGGCGGGCGACGGGAGCGCGCCTTGAGCACCGCGACCAGGGCCGCTGCGCCGGGCGACATGGACGCGCGCCTGCGCGCGCTGCACGCCGTGTGGAGCTCGCCACCCGGGTGGCGCGGCCGCCTGACCGCGGTCAACCACTCCACCATCGGCCTGCGCTTCATCGTCACGGGCCTGGCGTTCTTCCTCATCGGCGGCCTGCTGTCGATGTTCATCCGGCTGCAGCTGGCCTGGTTCGGCAACGAGGTGCTGGACCCGCAGCGCTATGCCGAGTTCGTGACCATGCACGGCACCACCATGATGTTCCTGTTCGCGGTGCCGGTGATGGAAGGCTTCGCGCTGTACCTGGTGCCGAAGATGATCGGCGCGCGCGACCTGCCCTTCCCGCGCATGTCGGCGTTCGGCTACTGGTGCTATCTGTTCGGCGGCCTGTTCCTGTACTCGAGCTTCCTGTTCGACGCGGTGCCGGATTCAGGCTGGTTCATGTACGTGCCGCTCACCGACTCGACCTGGTCGCCGGGACTCAATGCCGACTTCTGGCTGATCGGCGTGACCTTCTCCGAGATCGCTGCGGTGGCGGCGGCGGTGGAGATGATCGTCGCCATCCTGATCAGCCGCGCCCCGGGCATGGACCTGCGGCGCATCCCGCTGTTCGCATGGGCGATGCTGGTCACGTCCTTCATGATCGTGTTCGGCTTCCCGCCGCTGATCCTCGCAAGCATCCTGCTGGAGGTGCAGCGCGCCTTCGACTTCGTGTTCTTCGATGTCGCGCGCGGCGGCGACCCGCTGCTCTGGCAGCACCTGTTCTGGCTGTTCGGCCACCCCGAGGTCTACATCATCTTCCTGCCGGCGGCGGGCGTGGTGTCGATGGTGGTGTCGACCTTCGCGCGGCGGCCGATGGTGGGCTACACCTGGGTCGTGCTTGCGCTGGTGGCGACCGGCTTCCTCAGCTTCGGGCTGTGGGTGCACCACATGTTCACCGTCGGCATCCCGCTGCTGGCGCTGGCTTTCTTCAGCGCGGCCAGCATGGCGGTGGCGATCCCGATGGGCATCCAGGTCTTCGCCTGGATCGCGACGCTCTGGGCCGGCCGCCCCTGGCTGCGCGTGCCGACCCTCTACCTGTTCGGCTTCTTCTTCGTCTTCGTGCCCGGCGGGCTCACCGGCGTGATGGTGGCGATGGTGCCCTTCGACTGGCAGGCGCACGACAGCCATTTCATCGTCGCGCACCTGCACCACGTCTTGATCGGCGGGCTGATGTTCCCGCTGTTCGCGGGCCTGTACTACTGGCTGCCGCTGGCCAGCGGGCGCGAGCCGTCCGAGAGCCTCAGCCGCACCGCGTTCTGGCTGGTGTTCATCGGCTTCAACCTGACCTTCCTGCCGATGTATCTCACCGGCCTGCTGGGCATGCCGCGGCGCGCTTACACCTATCTGCCCGAACTCGGTTTCCATTGGCTCAACCTGGTGTCGACGGCGGCGGGCTTCGTGCTCGCGATCGGCATGGTGGCGGTGCTGCTGGACGTCGCGCTCAGCTTCCGCCACGGCCCCCGCTGCCGTCGCAACCCCTGGCGCGCCGGAACGCTGGAGTGGGCGATGCAGGCGCCGGTCCCGAACTTCAACTTCGCCTCCGTCCCCCAGGTGCAGGGCCGCGATCCGCTGTGGGCCGATCCGTTGCTCGCCGAGACCAGCGCACGTCCAGACGGGCTGCTCGGCGATGCCAGCCACGGGCATCGCGAAGTGCTCGGCACCGGCCTGCTCGACGCAAAGCCGGAGCAGGTGATCCGCATCTCTGGTCCGACCTGGCTGCCGCTGCTGGCGGCGATCGCGCTCGCGGTAGTGCTGGCCTGCTTCATCGCCAAGGCCTACTGGTTCGCGCTGGCGACGGTGGCTCCGCTGCTGGCGCTGCTCTGGCGCTGGGCGTGGACCACGGGCCATCCCGGAGCACCCGCGATGCTCGAGGCCGGAGCCGGCATGACGCTCCCCAGCCAGTACGCCGCGCGCAACGCGCCTGGCTGGTGGGCGCTGGTGATCTCGCTGCTGGTCGACGGCTCCCTCTTCGCTTCGCTTGTCTTCAGCTATTTCTATCTGTGGCTGGGCACTGAAGCCTGGCCGCCTGCTGGCCTGGGCGTGTCCTCGATGGGCTTGGCGGTGGTCGCGCTCGGGCTGCTCCTGGCCTGCGCGGCGGCGACGCGATTCGCCGTCCGCGCATTGCGGCGCGACGACCGGCGTGTTGCCGCGCTCTGCTGGCTGGCCGCGGCCGCCTTCGGCATGGTCTTCGTGATCACGCACGGCTGGGCACTGCTGCCTTCGGGCCGACCGCAGGTGCACGCCTATGCCTCCGTGGCCTGGACCCTGGCCGGCTTCCATGCCGTGCACGTGGTGATCGCCGCCCTGTTCGCGGTCTTCGTGGCCGCGCGCCTGCAACGCGGACTGGTCACTCCGGACCGCCCGCTGGAATCGCGCGTCACCGCCGCGCTGTGGCGCTACACCGTGGCGCAGGGGCTGCTGGCTTGGGCCGTCCTGCACCTGTTCCCGAGGCTGGCATGACCGGTCCGCTGTCCCCATACCGGCTCACCGGCATCGCCGCCCCCATGGTGGTCTGGGCACTGCATTTCGTCGCCGTCTACTCGCTGCAGGGCGTGGCCTGTGCCGAAGGCCTGGACCGCATCCGCTTCGCCGGTGCAGAGGCACTGGCGTGGTGGCTGTCCGGCCTGACGGTGGTCGCCCTCGCCGCCCTTGCCTGGCTGGGCCTGCGCGCCTTGCGCGCCTGGCGCGACGCGCGGCCCGGCAGCGACGCTCCGGCGCAGGCGGCACGACGCCGCTTCGCGGCCGCGACCACCGGCGCGCTCTCGGCGATGGCGACCGTCGCGGTGTGCTTCACCACCATCCCCGTCCTGCTGCTGCCCGGGTGCGCCTGACATGCGCCGCTCGCTGAAACAACCAACGCCACCGCAGCTCACCCGCACCGTCGAAAGCCGGGTGGCGATCCGCAAGCACCCGGTGCATCCCATGCTCGTGGTGTTCCCGATCGCGTTCCTGTCGGTGGTGGCGCCGCTGGACCTGCTGTACCTGTGGAGTGGACTGCCGTTCTGGGCGCAGATGGCCGGCGTGCTCAATGTCGCGGGGCTGCTGATGGGCCTGGTGGCCGGCGCCGTCGGCACGGTCGACCTGCTGCTGATCCGCGTGGTGCGCCGGCACGTCTCGGCCTGGAGCCATGCGATCTCGGCGGTGACCCTGCTTGCGGTCGCGGCGGCCAACACCTGGCTGCGCTGGCCCGACCCGGTGGCGGCGGTCTGGCCCTGGGGCCTGCTGCTGTCTTCGGTGATGCTGGTGCTGGTGGGCGTTGCCGGCTGGCTGGGCGGCGGGCTGAGTTTCCACCACGGCATCGGCGTGGCCGGACACGAGGGCGGCGAAGACCGTGGACCGGATGCCCCCCCGGAAGCCTGATACCGCGCGGACGGCATGCCCGTTCGGCGAATCAGGAACGCGCCGTGGCCCCCGGCGGCGGCGGCAGATCGCCGACCGTTGCAGGCTTGGCGCCGGTGAGCGCGGCGACCGCGAGCACGATCACCAGCGGCGCCCAGCCGAGGACGCGGTAGAAACCGACGCCGTGGCGCTCGCGCCCCTGTCCGAGTTCGTACAGCACCATTCCCATGTACAGGTGCAGCAGCACCGCGCCGGTCACCAACACCAGCTTCATCACCAGCCACGCGCCGCTCGGGCCGAAGGCGATCAGCACCATGCCCGAGAGCACGGCGACCAGGGCCGCCGGCGTGGCCAGGCGGAAGAACACCGTATTGGCGGCCACGTTGAAGTAGGCCGCGGCGCCATCGCGCTGGCCGCGGCGGCGCGCCACGAACAATCGCGGCAGGAAGAACAGGCCCGCGAACCAGAGGACCATCGCCGACACATGCAGGATCTTCAGCCAGAAATACACGGTGCGCCCCCGACAGGTTCACGCCAGTGTGCACCCGACGGCGCGAAGCGGCCGTGGTGGGCGCGGAGGCCACGTGCCCGAACGCCATCGCGCGCTACGCGGTCGTGGCGCGCAGGCATGCCGGCGCCCGCCGTCCTGCTGCTGGCCGCCGTGCTGGCGCTGCCGTGGGGAGCCGTGTCCGCCCATGCCGGGCACGCGCATCCGCCCACGCTGGCCACCGCGTGGACGCCAACGCCCTGGCTGCTGCTGCCACTGGCCGCATGGATCGTGCTGTATGCCGCCGGCCTGCGCCGGCTGTGGGTGCGCGCCGGCGTCGGCAAAGGGGTGGGAACGCGCGGTGTGGCCATCGCCACGCTCGGCGTCATGGTGCTGCTGCTCTCCACCACCTGGCCGCTCGATGCCTACGGCGAGTGGTCGTTGGCCGCGCACATCGCCCAGCACATGCTGCTGATCGCCTTCGTGCCGCCGCTGCTGCTCGCGGGACAGCCCCTGGCCGTCGCCGCGCATGCCCTGCCCGCACGCGTCGCGGGAAGGCTTCACCGCGCGCTTGGTGCCGCGACCTCGCGCGCCACTGCCGCGCTCACCATGGCTTCGGTCGTGCACGGCGCGGTGCTCCTGGCCTGGCACCTGCCGGTCGCGACCACCCTGGCGCTGGCCAGCGACCCGGTGCACTGGGCGATGCACGGAAGCTTCCTCGCCTCGGGTCTCTGGCTGTGGGCGGCGATGTGGCGTCGTATCCGCGACCCGCACGTCGGCGCCGGCGCCGGCGTGGTGGCGATGGTCGCGGTGATGATGCAGATGGGCTTCCTGGGCGCGCTGCTGACCTTTGCAACGCGGCCGCTGTACCCGGTCTATGCCGAGCGCGCACCGCAGCTCGGCCTCGACGTCATGGCCGACCAGCAGCTGGCCGGCGTGCTGATGTGGGTGCCGAGCTGCATCCCCTACCTGGCCGGCGCCATGTGGCTGCTGTGGCACGGATTCGCGCGACTGGCGCGACGCGGCGCCTCGTAGCCGACCTGCGGGCGGCAATGCTTTCCCTGTCAGGGTTCCGGGCTGTCGAACCAGGACCGCAATATCGAGGCGATCCTCGTGCCGGGAGGCAGCATGCAGCTCAGGTTGAGAGGGTTCTGGAAGCCTTCGGTTGAATAGAAGTACATATTGGATGACCTGCCCGGCGCCACCACCGCCGACATGGAGACGTACAGCGGAGGAGTGTCACCGAATTCCCAACCAGCGACCATCGTGCAGTTGATGGTGCTCGTCCCCGCCGCCTGGTTGGTGACCAGGACTTGGAGTCCGATCGAGTCGCCCAGGCCCCCGCCCAGGTACTCGCTGCGCAGAGAGCATGAAACAAAGGCCGACGCTTCGCCTTCATTGCCGATCGCCAGGGGGCGCTTGCGGATCTGGCCGTCGAATACCGGCAGGGCCGCCTGGCAGATGCCCGTCGCGTTCTGGATGTCCTGGCCGGCCTCGACATCGCCTGTGAACGCCAGCATCAGCGGAAAAAAAGCAAGGAATGGAGCGTTGATCTTCATGGTCCGGCACCGTCTTCACTGAGGTGTCCGGATGTACGACGCTTCGGGCAGCACGCGGACAACCGGGCAATCACCCGGCGCCGAGGCCAGGCTTCAGAGCCCCTTCGCCGCCTGCGCCACCGCCCTGAACAGCGCGCGCCCCTTGTTCATCGTTTCCTCCCACTCCTTGACCGGATCCGAGTCGTACACGATGCCGGCGCCGGCCTGCACGTGCAGCCGGCCGTCCTGGATCACCGCGGTGCGGATCGCGATCGCCATGTCGGCGTCGCCGTTCCAGGCGATGTAGCCGATGCTGCCGGCGTAGACGTTGCGCTTGATCGGCTCCAGCTCGCGGATGATCTCCAGCGCTCGGATCTTCGGCGCGCCGCTGACGGTGCCAGCGGGAAACGTCGCGCGCAGCACGTCGGCGTAGGACAGGCCTTCGCGCACCTTGCCGGTGACCTCGCTGACGATGTGCATGACGTGGCTGTAGCGTTCGACCACGAAATGCTCGCCGACCTCCACCGTGCCCGGCCGCGAGACGTGGCCGACATCGTTGCGCCCGAGGTCGATCAGCATCAGGTGCTCGGCGCGCTCCTTGGGGTCGGCCAGCAGCTCGGCTTCCAGGGCCATGTCCTCGGCCTGCGAGGCGCCGCGCGGGCGCGTGCCGGCGATCGGGCGCACCGTGATTTCGCCGCCCTGCATGCGCACCAGGATCTCCGGCGAGCTGCCCACGACCTGGGTGCCGCCGACGTCGAGGAAGTACATGTACGGCGACGGATTGAGCGCCCGCAGCGCACGGTAGACATCGACCGGCCGCGCCTGAAACGGCACCGACAGACGCTGCGACAGCACCACCTGGAACACGTCGCCGCCGGCGATGTACTCCTTGACCTTCGCCACCGCGTCGATGAAGCCCTCGCGGGTGAAGCCGGACACGAAATCGGCCTCGCCAAGCGCCGCCGGATGCAGGGTCTCCGGATAGCCGGTGCCGGCCTGGCGCAGGCGGTGCACCAGCGCATCCAGCCGGCGCTGCGCGCGCGCCAGCGCCTGCGCCTCGCGCGGGTCGGCGTGCACCACCAGGTACAGCCGCCCCTTGAGGTTGTCGAACACGGCCAGTTCGTCGCACTGCATCAGCAGGATGTCGGGCGTGCCGAGGTCGTCGCGCAGCCCCACGTCCGCGGCCAGGCGCGGTTCGATATAGCCGATGGTCTCGAAGCCGAACCAGCCCACGAGCCCGCCGCTGAAGCCGGGGAGGCCGTCGACCTCCGGCACCGAGTGTTCGGCGCGCAGGCGCTCGACCTCGGCGAAGGGATCGGCAACTTCGCGCTCGTCCACGATTTCGCCGTGCTCGCGCAGCGCGTAGCGATGCCCCCGGAACTCGTGCACCCGCGAGGCCGGCAGGCCGATGATCGAGTAGCGACCGAAGCGCTCGCCGCCCTCGACCGATTCGAACAGGCAGCTGTGCGGGCCGTCGGCCAGCTTCAGGTAGACCGACAGCGGCGTGTCGAGGTCGGACAGCACTTCGCGCACCACCGGGATGCGGGTGTGGCCGGCGGCGGCATGCAGATGGAACTGGGCGGGAATCATCGTGGCCCCGTGGCGGATGGGTCGGCGTCGCCCGGAGCGAGCAGCGCGCAGTCGGGCGGCAGGTGCATGCGCAGCCGGCGGGCGACGGCTTCGACGCGGAAGCGACGGCCTTCCACCGGCTCGCCGTCAAGGTTGACCGTCATCGGCTGCGCGGCCTGGATCTCCAGCCACGGCAGGCGCGCGCGCACGGCCACCCGTTCGAGCGCGGCGCCACGACCCTCCGCCAGCACCGTGCCCAGCGTGGCCGCGACCTCGCCCTCGAGGTCGGGGACGATGGTGACGTCGAGCAGCCCGTCGTCGATCAGGGCATCGGGACACAGCGCCTGGCCACCTCCGGCCTGGCGGCCGTTGCCGATGCCCAGGGCGATGAATCCGCCGTCCCACGCGAAGCCGGGTCCGCGCAGGCGCGCGGCGATCGGGTCGATCCGCCCGAGGCGCGCCAGCCCCGTCACCAGGTAGGCCAGGCCACCGAGCAGCTTCTTCAAGCCCTCGTCGGTATCGAGCGTGACCTGGGTGCCGAAGCCGGCGCTGGCGAGGTTGGCCGCCCAGTGCACCTCGCCCTCGACCTCCAGCCGCAGCAGGTCGATGTCGCGCGCGGGTTCCGCCAGCAGCAGCTCGAGCGCGGCCAGCGGCGCGTCGGGGAGACCCGCGGCCGAGGCGAAATCGTTGGCCGTGCCCATGGGCACCAGCCCCAGCGCGGGCAGCGCACCGGCCCCCGCGTCACGTCCGGCCAGCGCGGTCGCGACCTCGCTCAGCGTGCCATCGCCGCCGGCGGCAACGATGGCGTCAACGCCATCCGCAAGCGCGGCGTCGACGCAACGCGCGCCGTCCCCGGGCTCCCAGGTCACGCGCACGTCGATGTGCACGCCGCGCTTGCGGATCGCGTCCACGGCCTCGCGCAGCGCATCGTCGCCTGCGGACTTGCCGTTGATGACCAGCAGCCAGCGCGGCGCGTTCATGCCTGCAGCCGGACGCGGCGGTCGCAGTCCGGACCGGCGCTCACGGGGCGGCGGTGCCGCAGGCCTGCGCGACCTCGCGGCGCATCCGCGAGACCACGTCGGCGTAGTCCGGCTTGCCGAAGATCGCCGACCCGGCCACGAAGGTATCGGCACCCGCGGCCGCGATCGCGCCGATGTTGTCGGGCTTCACCCCGCCGTCGATTTCCAGCCGCACCTCGCGCCCGCTGGCGTCGATGCGCTCGCGCACCTTGCGCAGCTTGTCGAGCGCCGAAGGGATGAAGGCCTGGCCGCCGAAACCGGGGTTCACCGACATCAGCAGCACCAGGTCCAGCTCGTCGAGCACGTAGTCCAGCACGTCGACCGGCGTCGCCGGGTTCAGCACCAGGCCCGGCCTGCAGCCGGCGGCGCGGATCAACTGGATGGTGCGGTGCACGTGGCCGCTCGCTTCGGGATGGAAGCTGATCAGCGTCGCGCCCGCCTCGGCAAAGTCGCCGACGATGCGGTCCACCGGCGACACCATCAGGTGGACGTCGATCGGCGCGGTGACGCCGTGCTTGCGCAGTGCGCTGCACACCAGCGGGCCGATGGTCAGGTTGGGCACGTAATGGTTGTCCATCACGTCGAAGTGCACCCAGTCGGCGCCGGCGGCGAGGACCTTGTCGACTTCCTCCCCCAGGCGCGCGAAGTCGGCGGACAGGATGGACGGGGCGATGACGGTCGGCAGCATGGCGGGCTCGCAGGCGGACAGGTGGGCAGCCGGTGGCCACGCCAACCTCGGCGGCGCCCGCTCCGCGGGTTCGCGCCGGGGCGCGCATGGACGCACCTGGACCGCCGATTCTACCGGCCGCTGCGGCGCCTGGTCCGGATCCGGTCGTAGGCCTGGTTGATCTCGGCCGCGCGGCGCTGCGCCTGTTCAAGCAGCTCGGGCGCGGCGCCGGCCATGCGGTCGGGATGGTACTGGGCCATCAGCCGGCGATAGGCGAGGTCGACCTCGGCCTCGCTGGCCTCCGGACCCAGGCCGAGGACGCTCCAGGCATCGTGGCCCGGGCGCCGGAACCAGTCGCTGTCGAATGCGTGCCCGATCAGCAGGCCGATGAGGCCGCCGGCCGGGTGCCGCATCAGCAGCCAACCGGCGACGAACCCGAGGAGTTTTCCATACCATCGCTTCATGCGGCTGATTCTAGCGTCACGGGTCGCGCAAACACCGCGCATCGCTACAATGCTCGCCCGACGGCTGCGATACGACCCATGGCCACGACCCTGCTCGAAGCCCGCCTGCCCGGGTTCGAACTGCTCCACCGCGGCAAGGTCCGCGACGTGTACGCGCTGCCTCCCGGCTCCGGGCCGGAGGCGTTCGGACCGCTGCTGCTGATGGTCGCCACCGACCGCCTCAGCGCCTTCGACGTGGTCCTGCCAGACCCCATCCCCGGCAAGGGCGAGATGCTCACCCAGGTGTCGAACTTCTGGTTCGAGCTGACCGAGCACCTGGTGCGCAACCACCTCACCGGCGTCGACGTGGCCACCGTGCTGCCCGAAGGCGTGGACGCCGAGACCTATCGCCTGCGCTCGGTAGTCACCCGCCGCCTGAAGCCGGTCCCGGTGGAGGCCATCGCCCGCGGATATCTCATCGGCAGCGGCTGGAAGGACTACCAGCGCACCGGGCGCGTGAGCGGAATCGCCCTGCCCGACGGCCTGCGCCAGGCGGAAAAGCTGCCCCAGCCGATCTTCACGCCTTCGACCAAGGCCGCCGCCGGCGACCACGACGAGAACATCGACTTCGACGCCATGGTGCGCAAGATCGGCGCCGAGCTGGCCGAGCAGGTGCGCGACGCGACCCTGCGCCTCTACGCCTTCGCCGCCGAGTACGCGGCCGGGCGCGGCATCATCCTGGCCGACACCAAGTTCGAGTTCGGCACCGATGCCGATGGCCGCCTGTACGTGATGGACGAAATGCTCACGCCCGACTCATCGCGCTACTGGCCGGCCGATGCCTACGAAGCCGGGACCAGCCCGCCCAGCTACGACAAGCAGTTCGTGCGTGACTACCTGGAGACGCTGGACTGGGACAAGACCGCACCCGGGCCGAGCCTGCCGGCCGGCGTGATCGAGCGCACGCGGGCGAAGTACGCCGAAGCCCTGCAGCGGCTGGCCGGCATCGACATCGACATCGACGCGGGCGCGAAGTCCGGCTGAGCGCGGGCGCAATATCGCCCTGTGTCAGGGGGGCGGGTGCAGGCCGGCTGCGCGCAGTGCGCCGGTGATGGCGTTGCGGGCGGTGTCGAGGGCTTCGCTGCGCGGAACGATGCGTGCGCGGCGATCGAGGGTCTGGGCCAGGCCCTGCGCCACCAGTTCGGCATGCGCGGCGGTCAGCGCTTCGGCAGCAGCCGCGTCGAGCAGGCCGGCGTCTCGGCAGGCGGCGACCAGCGCGCGCGTGGAGCGCGGCTCCAGCAGGCCCGGATGCTCCGCCGCGTACCCGAGCACCAGCGCCTGCAGCAGGAACTCCAGGTCCACCAGGCCGCCCTCGCCCTGCTTGAGGTCGAACAGGCCGCCGCCGCCCCGGTCGAGCTCGGCGCGCATGCGCGCACGCATGCCGGCCACGTCGGCGGCCAGCGCCGGCCAGTCGCGCGGCCGCGCCAGGGCGGCGGCACGCACGCGCTCGAACGCCGCGCACAGGCCTGCGTCGCCGGTTGCACAGCGCGCGCGCACCAGCGCCTGGTGTTCCCAGGTCCAGGCGCGCTCGCGCTGGTAGTCGCCATAGGCCGCCAGCGTTGACACCAGCAGGCCGCTGCCGCCGTCCGGGCGCAGGCGCACGTCGACTTCATACAGGCGTCCTGCGCCGGTATTGGTGCCCAGCAGCAGCACGATCTTCTGCGCGAAGCGCGCGAACCAGCGCTGCGCCTCCAGCGGACGCGGGCCATCGGACAGGGCATCGGCGGGCGCGTCGTACAGGAACACCAGGTCGAGGTCGGAACCGACGCCGAGTTCCGCCCCGCCCAGGCTGCCGTAGCCGATGGCGGCGAAGGGCGCATCGACCACGACGCCGTGCGCGGCGCGCATCTCGCGCTCCGCGAGCGCGACCACGGTGGCAAGCACGCCATCGGCCAGGAGCGCCAGCTGGTGTGCGCTGTCGACAGCCGCCATGCGTCCGTCCAGCGTGGCCAGCGCGATGCGGAAGCTCAGCGCCTGGCGGGTTTCGTTGAGCGTGAACAGCGCGCCCTCGATGTCGTCGCGCTGCAGCGCGGCCGCGCAGGCGACATCGATCTGCCCGCGTCCGGGCATCGGCCCGTCCACGCGCGCGTCCAGCAGTTCGTCGAGCAGCAGCGGGTGGGCGGCGACGCGTTCGGCGAGGAAGGCGCTGCGGGTCACCAGGTCGATCAGCCGCGCCAGCGCCGCGGGCTGTTCGTCGAGCAGGGCGAGGTAGCTGGCGCGACGCAGGATGTTGTGCAGCAGGGCCAGCAGCCGGCGCATGGCCTGCAGCGGGCGGTCGGCCGGCGCGCTGGCCTGCAGCATCACCGGCATCACCCGGTCCAGGCGCGCGCGCGCGGCGTCGGACAGGTCGCGCACGCTGGGCGAGCGCACGAAATCGCGCAGCGCGGCGTCGACCTCGCCCTGGTCGCCGAAGCCGGCCGCGGCCAGCACGCCGGCGTCGCCGCCGTCGGGCAGCGCGCGCCAGTAGCCGGCCAGGTCGCCGCTGACGGCCGCGCGCGATTCGTCGCGATGCGCGAGCAGGGCGCCGAACTCGGCGGCCACGCGTTCGCGTCGCGGCTCCAGCGCGGCCAGCAGCGCCTCCCAGTCGGCATGGCCCAGGCCGCGGGCGATGCGCAGGCGGTCGAGCGGATCGGTCGGCAGCACGTGGGTCTGGGCATCGCGCAGCATCTGCAGCCGGTTCTCGACCCGGCGCAGGAACAGATAGGCCTCGGCAAGATCGCCCGCCGCCTCCGGCTCGATCTGGCGCGCTGCACGCAGTGCGTCGAGCATGGGCAGCAGGCTGCGGCCGCGCAGCGCCGCCTCGCGGCCGCCGCGGATCAGCTGCAGCGCCTGCACCAGGAACTCGATCTCGCGGATGCCGCCGGGCCCGCGCTTGATGTCGTCGGCCAGGTCCTTGCGCGCGACCTCGGCCGAGATCGCGGCCTTCATCTCGCGCAGCCCGGACAGGGCACCGTAGTCCAGGTAGCGGCGATAGACGAAGGGGCGCAGCGCCACCAGGAAGCGCTCCCCGGCGTCGATATCGCCGGCCACCGGGCGCGCCTTCTGCCAGGCGTAGCGCTCCCAGTCGCGGCCCTCGCGCTGGAAGTACTGCTCCATCGCCGCGAAGCTCAGCGCCACCCGGCCGGCGTTGCCGAAGGGACGCAGCCGCAGGTCGACGCGGTGGCAGAAGCCGTCGGCGGTCTGTTCGTCGAGCAGTTTCGCCAGCGCGCGGCCCAGGCGGGCGAAGTAGTCGTCTGCGGCGAGCGGGCGCGGGCCGTCGCTTTCGCCGGCTTCGGGATAGGCATAGACAAGATCGACATCGGAGCTGAAGTTCAGTTCGCCGCCGCCGAGCTTGCCCAGCGCGAACACCACCAGCCCCACCGGCGCGCCGCCGCCATCGCGGACCACGCCGTGGCGCGCGACAAGCCCGGCTTCCAGCGCGGCCAGCCCGAGCTGCAGGCAGGTCTCGGCCAGGCGGGTGCTCCCGGCCAGGGTGTCGGCCACTTCATCCAGCCCGTTCAGGTCTCGCCAGACCAGGCGCGCGGAGGCTGCGCGGCGGTAAGCGCGCAGCTGGCCCGGCCATGCGTCGGGCGCTTCGGGATCAAGCCGCGGCGGCGCGATGGGCGCGGACGGATCATCCAGCAGCGCTTCCAGCGCCTGCGGCTGGCGCGCGAAGACCTCGGCGGCGAAGTCGCTCGCGGACACGACCCGCCGCAGCGGCTCGCCGCCGCGCTCGGCCAGGCCGGGCTGCAGGCGCGCCAGTAAGCGGTCAACGTGGGCGCGTAGCGCGCCGTCTTCGCCTTCGGGGGTCACCGGGTCCATCCGCCGATTGTCGCATCGCCTCGACATGGCGCCACGCAGGGGTCGAGACGAAAAAGGTTCTTCTCCCGGTTGCGGTTGAGGGAGGCTTCCGGTTGCCAGAACGGAGCAGCTCCCGCGCAACAACGTGCTCCAGCTGTCACGTCAGCAACACCCCGGAGCCTCGAGAAGAACCAGCCACAACGCCGGGTCGGCCATGCGCCTCCCCTCCGTCGGGAGCAGAGCCGAAAAAAAGCCCGAAACGGCGGACCGTTCCGGGCTTTGCTCCCTCCCCCACGTCGGGTGCAGGTCGATCGTGAAGGAAACGTTATGCAACTTGCACGCTGCAGCGCAAAACAAGACTCGCCAGTTCATGAACTATTTCGGGATCCGGCTGGCAACGGCCGGCGTCCGAAGTCGCGCAGCATCTCGCGCGCCGCGTTGCGCCCCGGCAGGCCGGTGACGCCGCCGCCCGGATGCGTTCCCGAGCCGCACAGGTACAGTCCCGCGAGTGCGCCGCGGTAGTTTCCCTGCCCCAGCAGCGGGCGCGCGGAGAACAGCTGGTCCAGGCCCAGCGAGCCGTGGAAGATGTCGCCGCCGACCAGCCCGAAGCGGCGCTCCAGGTCCAGCGGAGACAGCGCCTCGTAGCCGAGCACGCTGCGGCTGAAGTTGGGCGCGACCTTGTCCACGGTGTCGATCATCAGCCGGGCCACGGTGTCGCGATGCATGTCCCAGCCGCCGTCGACGTCGGGGTTCACGTGCTGGCAGAACAGGCTGGCGACGTGCTGGCCGGCCGGCGCCAGGCTGTCGTCGAGGGTCGAGGAGATGACCAGCTCCACGATCGGCGCGCGCGACCAGCCGGCGTTGTGCTCCTTCGATTTCGCATCGAAATACGCCTGCTCGAAGTAGCGCAGCGAAGGCCCGACCAGGATGCCGCTCTGGTGGTGCGGCTGCAGCTGCGTGCCGGGCAACGCGCTGAAATCCGGCAGCTCCGACAGCGCCACGTTCATGCGGAAGGTGCCCGAGCCGCAGCGGTAGCGCTCGATGCGCTGCGCGGTGTCGTCATCCAGGTGCTGGCGCGGCACAAGCTTCGTATACAGCAGCTTCGGGTTGAGATTGCTGGCGACCGCCCTGGCGCGCAGCTCGCGACCGTCGGCCAGGGCCACGCCCACGGCGCGGCCGCCTTCCACCAGCACCTGTGCCACCTCGGCGTCGGTCTCGATGGTCACGCCCCGCGCCGCGCACTCCGCCGCCATCGCCTGCGTGATCGCGCCCATGCCGCCGATGGCGTGCCCCCACGCGCCCTGCTTGCCGTTGACCTCGCCAAACACGTGGTGCAGGAGCACGTAGGCGCTGCCGGGCGTGTAGGGGCTGGCGAAGTTGCCGACCACCGAGTCCCAGCCCAGCGCCGCCTTCAGCGGCCCGGACTCGAACCAGAGGTCGAGCAGTTCGCCGGCGGACTTGGTGAACAGGTCCAGAAGATCCCGGCGGCCGCGCATGTCGAGGTGGCGCAGGCGGCGCGCCACGGCGAACGACCCCAGCCAGTCGGCAAGCACGAAGCCGTCGGATACGTTCGGCGGCGTCAGCAGCATCAGCTCGCGCAGCACTGCGACCACGCGCTCCAGCATCGCGAAGTACTGCGGCAGGCGCTCGGCGTCGCGCGCCGACCACTTCGCCACCTCCGCCGCGCCGTGTTCGCCGCCTAAGCGGAAGGCGCGGCCATCGGGCAGCGGCAGGAAATTCGAGAACGGCCGCTCGACCACGCGCAGGCCGTGCTCGGCCAGGCGCAGGTCGGCGATCACGCGCGGGTTGAGCAGGCTGACCGTGTAGCTGGCGACCGAGTTGCGGAAGCCCGGGTGGAATTCCTCGGTCACCGCGGCACCGCCGACGATGCCGCGGCGCTCCAGCACCCGCACCTTCAACCCGGCACCGGCGAGGTAGGCGGCGCAGACCAGGCCGTTGTGGCCGCCACCGATGATCAGGACGTCGTCGGTCACGGTCATGGCCATCTCAGGCCTTCGCGCCCGCGGTCGGGCTGCGTTCGGCCAGCAGCGCTTCCACCTCGTCGGCCAAGCGAGCGGCGGCGTCGGGCCGACCCAGGTTTGCCGCCGCGGCGGCGGCATCGGCGAGGGCCGCGGGCGCGGCGAACAGTGCCTGCAAACGCGCGGCCAGCGCTTGGGCGGTGAAGCCACCGTCGTCCTCGCGCACGCACCAGCCCGCACCCAGGCGTTCGAGCGCTTCGGCGTTGCCGCGTTGCTCGTCGCGCGAGCCGCCCTGCGGGATCGGCACCAGGATCGCCGGGCGCCCCACCACCAGCAGGTCGGCGATGGTGGTCGCACCGGCACGCGTCAGCACCAAGTGGGCGTCGCGCAGCCGCGCGGCCATGTCGTCGAAGAAGGGTCGCAGGTCGACGTCGATACCGGCATCGCGCAGCCTTGCAGCCACCGCGCCGGCATCGTCGCCGCGGTACTGCAGCGACAGCCGCAGGCGCCTGCGCAGCGCATCGGGCAATGCCAGCAGCGCCGGCGGCACGACGCGGCCGAAGACCGCCGCACCCTGGCTGCCGCCCACCACCAGCAAGCGCAGCGGCGCGTCGTCCGCCAGCCCGGGATAGGGGGCGTTCGCCGCCTCGAGGATGCCCGCGCGCACCGGGTTGCCGGTCTCGACCAGCTTGCCGTGCGCGCCGGCGTCGACCCCGCCGATGTCACCGAACGAAGTCGCCACGCGATCGGCGAAGCCCAGCAGCCTGCGGTTGGCCAGGCTCAGCCGCGAGCCCTGTTCGTGCAGCAGCAGCGGCAGGCCGAGGCTGCGCGCGGCCAGCGCCGGCGCGAAGCTCGGGTAGCCACCGAAGCCCGCCAGCAGGCGCACGCCGCGCCGCTTCATGTCCGCGCGTGCCGTGGCCGTGGCGCGCAGGATCACCGCGGCCGCCGCCAGCTTGCCAACAACGCCCCCAGCCAGGCTGCGCGCCGGCAGCACCAGGTGCGGCAGCCCTTCGAGCGCCTGCGTGAAGCGCGCGCCGCGTGCCTCGGTGTAGACCACCACGCCGTGCCCGCGCGCCTGCAGCTCGCGCGCCAGCGCTTCGGCGGGGAACAGGTGGCCGCCGGTGCCGCCCGCGGCAAGGCCGATCGTTGCGCGCGCCGCGCCCCGGATGTCACCGTGCATGCGGACTCCTCAGTGTGCTTCCGCAGGCGCCTTGCCGCGCACGCGATTGAACAGGCCGACCGCGCCCACCACCAGCGCGCCGACCAGCATGCCGACCACCAGGCTGGCGCCGGTGTCGGCGACGAAGGCAGGCAGGCCCCAGCCCTCCATGACTTCGACCAGATGGTGCAGGGCATCGATGTTGTGCACGAAGATGCCGCCGCCCACCAGGAACATGGCGATGGTGCCGATGATGCCCAGCGCCTTCATCATCCACGGCGTCACATACACCAGCCCGCGCCCCAGCGCCGGCACCAGTACGCCCGGGCGCTTGTCCATCCACAGCCCGGCGTCGTCCACCTTCACGATCGCCGCGACCAGCCCGTAGATGAAGACCGTCACCGCGAGCGCGATCACCGAAAGCGCGATCGTGCGCGTCAGCAACGACTCGTCGGCGACCACCGCCAGCGACAGCACGATGATTTCGGCTGAAAGGATGAAGTCGGTGCGCACCGCGCCCTTGATCTTCTTCTTCTCGAGTTCCAGCGGAGTCTCGCCCGAGGCGAGCACGGCCTTCGCGCGCGCCTCCGGGTCGGGCTTGGCGTGGGAGTGGAACAACTTCTCCAGCACCTTTTCGAAGCCCTCGTAGCAGAGGTAGGCGCCACCGACCATCATCAGTGGGATCACCAGCACGGGCGCAAGCCAGCTGATCAGCAGCGCCGCAGGCACCAGGATCAGCTTGTTGACCAGCGAGCCCTTGAACACGCCCCAGACCACCGGCAGCTCGCGGTTGGCCTTCACGCCGGCGACCTGCTGGGCATTGAGCGCGAGGTCGTCCCCGATCACGCCGGCGGTCTTCTTGGCCGCGGCCTTGGTCAGGATGGAGACGTCGTCGAGCAGGGTCGCGATGTCGTCGAGCAGGGTGAGCAGGGTGGCGCCGGCCATCGGAGTTCCGTCGGGGCTGCAGAGGGCGGATTGTCGCACCGCGACCGGCCGGCTCGCGATACGCGTCCGTCACGGCCGCGCGTCCCGGCTCCGCGCCGGTATCGGTTCCCCGGACGATTGCCGGGACCCTGCTGCGCTGCTACCTTCCGCGCTCCACACGGATCCGGGAGGGAGCCGCGTGATGGATGCGGAAATCACACAGCTTCTGGTGCGTGCCAGGAACGGCGAGCCCGAACGCCTCGGGGAGGTGTTCCAGGCCCTGTACCCGGAACTCATGCGCATGGCGCGTTCGCGGCTGCGGGGACGCAATGCGACCATGACGCCCACGGTACTGGTGCACGAGCTGTTCCTGCGCGTAACCGCGTCGGACAACCTGAGCCTGGTTGACCGCCGCCATTTCTTCGCAACCGCGGCGCAGGCGCTGCGCTGGATCATGGTCGAAGAGGCGCGGCGGAACCTGTCGCAGAAGCGCGGCGGCGACGCGGTGCACATCGAACTCGACGAGGACTTCTCCGCCGCTGCGCCCGCAGGCGCCGCGGACACGGGCGTACTCGCCCTGAACGAGGGCCTGGATGCGCTGGGCGAGATCAGCCCGCAGCGGCGCCAGGTGGTGGAACTGCGCTATTTCGCCGGCCTCGAGTTCAAGGAAATTGCCGAACTGCTCGAGATCTCGGAGCGCACCGCGCAACGCGAGTGGGAGCGCGCGCGGGCTTTCCTGCTGGCGATGCTCGACGAGGGCCGCGATGGACCGTGAACAGATCGGCCACTGGCAGGCGGCCGACGCTGCGTTCGACCGGTGGCTTGACGTGCCCGAGTCCGGCCGCGGCACGTGGCTGGACGCGCAGGACCTCCGCGAGCCCGTACGGCGGCGGCTCGAGCAGCTGATCGCCGCACACGAAAGCCCGCGCGCGACCCTGGCTCCGGACGGCGGCAATCTGGCCGGCTGCCGTCTGGGCGCTTGGACGCTGGATGCCGAACTCGGTCGCGGCGGCATGGCCGTGGTCTACCGCGCCTGGCGCGAACACGGCGTGGCGCGCCAGCAGGCCGCGGTCAAGATCCTGACCCTGGGTGCACTCGGCGCCACCGGCCGCGAGCGCTTCCGGCGCGAGGCCGAGATCCTGGCGCGCCTGAACCATCCGAACGTCACCGCGCTGATCGATTCCGGCGTGGCCGACGACGGCACCCTCTGGCTGGCGATGCCGCTGGTCGACGGCGAACGCATCGACCAGTGGTGCGATTCGAATGCGCTCGATGCACACGCGACGGTCCGCCTGTACCTGCAGGTCTGCGGCGCCGTGGCCTATGCACACCGCAACCTGGTGATCCATCGCGACCTCAAGCCCTCGAACGTGCTGGTCGACGGTGACGGCCAGGTGCGGCTGCTCGACTTCGGCATCGGCCAGTTCAGCGACGCGCCCGGCGAGCGCACCCGGACGATGTGGCGCGCGCTGACGCCCGGCTATGCCGCGCCGGAACAGCTGCGCGGCGACCCGCCCAGCACGGCTATCGACATCTACGGCCTGGGCGCGTTGCTGCACCGGCTGTTGACCGGGCGCACGCCGCAAGGTGCTACCGGAGGCACCGATACGACAAGGCCCTCGCTCCTGGTGCGTTCGTCGAACGACGCCTACCACCGTCACTACGTGCCGCTTAAAAACGACCTCGACCGCGTACTGCTCAAGGCCCTGGCGGAAGTGCCGGAACAGCGCTACGCCACTGCCGAGGCCCTGGCCGACGACCTGCGGCGCTGGCTCGACGGACGCCCGGTGATGGCGCAGAAACCGGGACCTGGCTACCGCGTGCGCAAATTCATCCTGCGCAACAAGGCGGGCGTCGCCGCAACGGTGCTGCTCGCGGCCAGCCTGGCTGGCGGCATCGGCGCAACGCTCTGGCAGGCGCAGCAAACGCGCAGGGAGGCCGAAAACGCCAGGATCCACGCGCAGCGCGCGACCATGGTGCGGGACTTCCTGCAGCACATATTCGAGTCCACCCAGCCGGCGACGGGCGGCGTGCCGGACGCGCTGGAGTTGCTCGACGAGGGCGCGCGACGCGCGCGCTCGGACGTGCTGGAGACCGACCCGCTGGCGGCCGCCGACATCCTGATGCTGACCGGCCAGGCACGCCTGGCGTTGAGCCAGTACGACGATGCACGTGCGGACCTGGAACAGGCGCGCGGACTTTTTGCCGCAAACGACCCGCAAGCCTATCGGGAGCGGTCCCGGATCGAGACTGAACTCGCGCAGCTGGCGCGCGAACGCGGCGAGGTCGAGCGCGCGCTGCTCCATTCCCGCGCGGCGATGGAGCTGGGCGAACTGGCCATGAGCGAACACGGCGATCCCGAACCGATGCTCGCGGCCCGGGTCGGCCACGGCATGAGCCTGTTCGCCGGCGATCCCCAGGCCGCCAAGGCCGCGTTCGAGGAGGTTCTTGTCGCCCTGCCCGCGCACGGCTTGCAGGAAACGGTGCTGCACATGACCGCCCTTGATGGCCTGGGTGCCGCGCTTGGCGTCACTGATCCGGAAGATACGCAGCGCCAGCTGCAAAACGTCGAGGAGCAGATCCGCCTGTCCGCGTTGCTTGACGGTCCCGAGAGTGGCCACTACGCCAGCACGCTGTCTGACATGGTTCCCGACCTGGGCAGGGCGGGCAAGCCCGCGCGCGCGGAGCAGGTCGCGTTCGAGGCGGTCGCCATCGCGGACCGCGCCTTCACAAAGCCGCATTCGCAGAAGGCGGCCGTGCACTGCCAGCTGGCCGCTCACCTGACATGGAGGGGGCGCCATGCCGAAGCCGTGCAGCATTTCACGATCGCCAACGACATCGCCAGGCAGCTCGAGCTGAGCAACCTGCACGTGCAGGCCTGCTTCCTGTTCGGGGGGTATTCGCGGGCCGTGACCGGCGACTTCCGGGGCGCGCTTGCGGACGTGGAACGCAGCTGGGAAATCCTCGGGCACCACGATTACCGCGGTTCACCGATGGGGTACGCCAGCTGTGGCACGCAGGCAGCGATCCAGCTGCGGCTTGGTGACATCCCCGGTGCGGAATCCACCCTTGCCGCGTGCCCGGCCGGCGAAGGCGACGCGCTGCAGCTGCAGCACGCCCAGGCGCGGGCGGAGTTGTACCTGGCCCTGGGTCGATTCGACGACGCAGCGGCCCTGGCGACGGAGGTGCGCAAGACCCGGCCGCCCGAGGCCGATGATCGCTACTGGATGCGGCCCTGGATGCTCTCTGTCTTGCTTGCCCATCAACGCGGCGAACGCGATGCAGTGGCGGCGCTGAGCGCCGAGCTCGGCCAGCACGCCGCCACGCCGCCGCTTTCTCACTGCCTCGCCCAGCCCAGCAAAGCACACTGCCTCGCCCTGCCTTGAGCGGGCTGTACCGGCACCCCGGCGAGCAAGGCCAGGCGCGGCATCATCGTCATCGGCTCCCGACGCCACGCGCTGCAGCCGGCCAAAAAAGAAAAACCCCGCCTCGCGGCGGGGTTGTCCATGTTGCATGAAGCAGGGTGGCGCTGGATCAGAAGCCCATGCCGCCCATGCCGCCCATGTCGCCGCCGCCGCCCATGGCCGGCTCTTCCTTCTTCGGAAGCTCCGCCACCATGGCTTCGGTGGTGATCATCAGGCCGGCGATCGACGCCGCGTTCTGCAGCGCGGTGCGGGTGACCTTGGTCGGGTCCAGGATGCCGAACTCGATCATGTCGCCGAACTCGCCGTTGGCTGCGTTGTAGCCGAAGTTGCCCGAACCGTCCTTGACCTTGTTGACGATGACCGACGGCTCTTCGCCGGCGTTGGTCACGATCTCGCGCAGCGGGGCTTCCATCGCCCGCAGGGCGATCTGGATGCCGTGGTTCTGGTCTTCGTTGGCACCCTTCAGGGCCTCGACCGCGGTCTTGGCGCGCAGCAGCGCGACGCCGCCACCCGGGACCACGCCCTCTTCCACCGCCGCACGCGTGGCGTGCAGGGCGTCTTCGACGCGGGCCTTCTTTTCCTTCATCTCGATCTCGGTCGAGGCACCGACCTTGATCACCGCCACGCCGCCGGCCAGCTTGGCCACGCGCTCCTGCAGCTTCTCGCGGTCGTAGTCCGAAGAGGTCTCTTCGATCTGCGCCTTGATCTGCTTGATGCGGCCTTCGATGCCCGAGCCTTCGCCCGCGCCGTCGATGATCGTGGTGTTTTCCTTGGTGACCTGGATCTTCTTCGCGCGGCCGAGGTCGTTGATGGTCGCCTTCTCGAGCGACAGGCCGACTTCCTCGCTGATCACGGTGCCACCGGTGAGGATGGCCATGTCTTCCAGCATCGCCTTGCGACGGTCGCCGAAGCCCGGGGCCTTGACGGCCACGACCTTGACGATGCCGCGGATGGTGTTCACCACCAGGGTCGCCAGGGCTTCGCCCTCGACTTCCTCGGCGACGATCAGCAGCGGCTTGCCGGCCTTGGCCACGCCCTCGAGGACGGGCAGCAGGTCGCGCACGTTGGAGATCTTCTTGTCGTGCAGCAGGATGAAGGGATCATCCAGCTCGGCCGACATCGACTGCTGGTTGTTGATGAAGTACGGCGACAGGTAGCCGCGGTCGAACTGCATGCCCTCGACCACGTCGAGCTCGTTCTCGAGGCCCGAACCTTCCTCGACCGTGATCACGCCTTCCTTGCCGACCTTGTCCATCGCCTGGGCGATCAGGTCGCCGATGTTGGCGTCGGAGTTGGCGGAGATGGTGCCGACCTGGGCGATTTCCTTCGAGGTCGACGACGGCTTGCTGATGCTCTTCAGCTCTTCCACCGCGGCCTTGACGGCCTGGTCGATGCCGCGCTTGAGGTCCATCGGGTTCATGCCGGCGGCGACCGCCTTCATGCCCTCGCGGATGAAGGCCTGGGCCAGCACGGTCGCGGTGGTGGTGCCGTCGCCGGCGTCATCGGACGTGCGCGAGGCGACTTCCTTCACCATCTGCGCGCCCATGTTCTCGAACTTGTCGGCCAGTTCGATCTCCTTGGCGACGGACACGCCGTCCTTGGTGATCGTGGGCGCGCCGAAGCTCTTGTCGAGCACGACGTTGCGGCCCTTGGGGCCAAGCGTTGCCTTGACGGCGTTGGCAAGCACGTTGACGCCACGCACCATCTTGGCGCGCGCGTCTTCGCCGAAGCGGATTTCCTTCGCAGACATTGTTGTTTCCTCGGAGCTGGATCAGGGAATGGGGGTTGCGAGGCGCTTGACGCGCGCTCAGCCGACGATGGCGAGGATGTCGTCCTCGCGCACGATCTTGTATTCGGTGCCTTCGTGCTTGTAAGCCGAGCCCGAGTACTGGCCGTAGATGACCTTGTCGCCGACCTTGACCTTGGGCGCGCGCAGGCTGCCGTTGTCCAGGGCCTTGCCTTCGCCGATGGCGATCACTTCGCCCTTGGTGGGCTTTTCCTTGGCATTGTCGGGGATGACGATGCCGCCGGCGGAGATTTCGTCGGCTTCGATCGGCTTGACCACTACGCGGTCGTAAAGCGGCTTCAGGTTCATGACAATCCTCACAAGTGATTGATTTTACTTGACAATAGACGAATCGGTCGCGGAGTTTAGCAGTCGGACCTGCCGAGTGCCAAAACGCGCGCCGCGAAAACCCGGCAGCGCCGGGATGTCCGCAAGATGGGGGGGCGTTGGCGGGGTTCAAGGGCCCCGCGGGAAATAAAGACGCGGCTCAGAAGCGCCAGGCGCCGACAACCATGGTTTCACCGTTGTTGGGGGCGTGCAGGCTCGCGTTCGAGACATGGCGCAGCAGCAGCGAGAAGCGGTCCCAGCGCCAGCCGGCGGTGGTGACGAACTGCGGATCGCCGGACAGGGCGTCCGTCTCGCCCCACTGGGCGCCGACCCCGGCACCAAGCGTAAGGCCGTTGTCGGTGCGCTCGTAGCGCAGGCCGACGAAGCCGACCACGACGCTGTCGGACAGGTCCCGGCCACGCACGTGGCCGCGGCCGTCTACGTGGATGGCGCCGACCTCGCCGCGGAGTACCGCGTTGTCCAGCTGCCGCAGTTCCGGCAGCCAGGCGACCGAGGCCACCTTGGTGAACTCGCGCTCGGTGGTCTTGGAGCCGCCGGCGGCGACCTCGATGCCGGTCGCGGCCGCGGCAGGCAGCGCGAGCGCGAACAGGACTGCGGCCAGTCCGGCGCGGAGGATGGCGGGGCGGATCGGAGCGGGCATGGGACGACCTGGATGAATGGGGAGGACTGGCCGCACAAGAATACGATTCCCGCGTCGCGCTGGCGTGCAGACCGACGGGATGATGTGTCCCTGTCTGGCCGTCGTCATATTTGATGGTTAGATTGCGTGGTCCACAAAGGGGAGTTACCCAATGCGTCTTGTCAGTTCCCGGCTTTGCTGCGCGATCGCGCTGGCGGTTGCCGCCACGCTGCCGGCCCAGGCCGAAGTCTTCATCAACGAAATCCACTACGACAACATCGACACCGACGTCGGCGAGGCGATCGAGGTCGTCGGCAGCGCCGGAGAGAGCCTCGCCGGCTACCAGCTGGTGCTCTACAACGGCAGCAACGGCGCTTCCTACGACACCGACACCTTGCCCGAGGGCACGCTCTCGGCCTGCGGCGGCAAGGTCCGCTTCGCCACGGTGAATTACCCCGAGAACGGCGTGCAGAACGGCGCGCCCGACGGCATCGCCCTGGTCGATCCGCAGGGCGCCGTGGTGCAGTTCCTGAGCTACGAAGGCGTGATGACGGCCAGCAACGGCCCCGCCGCCGGCATGAGCAGCGTCGACATCGGCGTCATGCAGCCCAGCAGCACGCCGACCGGCCATTCGCTGCAGCTCGCCGGCACCGGCAATGTCTACGCCGACTTCGCCTGGGCGGAGGCCGCCAGCGAGACCTTCGACGCATGCAACAACGACCAGTCCTTCGGCGAGCCCGGCAACGCCGCACCGCGGGTGGTCGAGACCTTTCCGACGCAGGGCTCCAGCAGCTTCCCGTACGCGGCCGAGCTCAAGGTCACCTTCAGCGAGCCGGTGGTCGCCCAACCCGGCGCGTTCACCCTGGCCTGCGAAGGCGCGGCCCGCCATCGCGCACCCGGGCTCGATCACGTCGCGCAGGCGACCAGCTTCACCCTGACGCCTTCGACTCCGCTGGTGCCCGGCCAGGCCTGCTCGCTGCGGGTCGACGCCGGCTTCATCCTCGATCTCGACGACGCTGCGCCCGAGGCCGACACCGTCATCGACTTCAACGTGAAGCGTTCGGGCGGCGGTGGCGGTGGCGGTGGCGATTACTACGGCCTGGTCAACGACTCCAGCCCCGACCAGCTGCGCTGCTCGCTGCACGAGACCATCCGCGGCCACGTCGCCTATCCCTACAGCGGCAGCGGCATCACCACCTGGACGATCCTCGAAGTCGCCGACGAGGACCCCAACGACGCCGGCAAGATCCTCGACGTCTATCGCAACCGCAGCTACGTCAAGGGCACCGACCGTGCCGGCAGCGGCGGCAGCAACAAGTACAACCGTGAACACACCTGGCCGAATTCGCTCGGCTTCCCGGAGCGGGTGGGCGATATGGGCTATCCGCACTCGCCGTATACCGACGCGCACATGCTCTACCTGAGCGACGAGGTCTACAACTCCAACCGCGGCAACATGCCCTTCGCCGATTGCGCGCAGTCGTCGAACTGCGGCGAGCGGCCGACGGAGTTCAACAACGGCCGCGGCGGCGGCACCGGCGTCTATCCAGGCAATTCGAACTGGGTCAAGGGTCCGAACGGCAACCAGGGCTCCTTCGAACCCTGGGGCGCGCGCAAGGGCGACATGGCGCGTGCGGTGATGTACATGGCGATCCGCTACGAGGGCGGCACGCACCCGACCACCAACCAGTCCGAGCCCGACCTGGAACTTACCGACGACCGCAGCATGATCGTCGGCACCTCTTCGTCACCGGCTTACATGGGCCTGCTGTCGACCCTGGTCGAATGGCACCTTGCCGACCCGCCGGACGATGCCGAGCGCGCCCGCAACGAAGTGGTCGCCGCCCATCAGGGCAACCGCAACCCCTTCATCGACCATCCGGAATGGGGCACCCAGGCGCTGTTCACCTCGAGCACGCCCGCGGCCTGCGAACTCGCCACGCCTCCGGCAAGCGAGCCCCGCAACCCGCGACTGCGTGACCCGCGCGCGCGGGGAACCGTGGCTCCGGCGCCGGCAGCTGCCGCATCCACCGGCCGCAAGCTGAAGGCGATGCGCTGACGGCACGCGCCCGGCTTCCCGTTCAAGCAGGGAAGTGGCTCAAACAGAAGGGCGCCGGAATATCCGGCGCCCTTCTGCGTTTTGCACGATCAAATGAGCGACAGCAGCGTGGTGATGCGATTCCGGTTGAGGGCGGCCATCGGCGGCAGCCTGCAGCTCAGCGCGATCGACTTCGACGTCAACAGACCGCCGGCATCGGCGCCTGACCATGTCAGGTTCCCGGCCGTACCGCCGGCCAACGTGATCGATTTCGGGATGTAGCTGGCAGTTGCAAGCTCATCGCCAACCACCGCCGTACAGGTCACCGTGACCGGAGCTGTCGACGAATTGCTGACGCGCGTACTGAAGCTCTGCACGTTCAGGGAGACTTCTTCGTTGGCAAGCGCACAGGTCACGAAGGCCGGCGCATCGCTTTCATTGACGACGGCGAGCGGGCGCTTGCGGATCAGTCCTTCAAAAACGGGCAGCGCCGCCTGGCAGTTGCCGACAGGGCCCGAGCCGGTCGTAGTGAGCAGGTCCAATGCCTGCGCATGCTGGGTTGCGCCCAGAAGCAGGACGCCGGCTGCAACGAGGCAGATCGATCGGTACATATGGGTCTCTCCTCATATATGGGTGCGGCGCCTTGCGGGCGCCGCCACGCCACCATAGAAGAACGTCGCGTGGGCCAAGCGTGATGGCGGACCCGCTTTTTACCGCCTTCCAGCGCTGCGGCGTCAAAGCCGGCGTCTTGCGCGTGCACCACCTGTTTGCAGCAACGATGGTGGATCATGGCTGCGCTCCATCCACGGCGATGTCCGACACCCAGCGCGCGGTGTAGCCCGACTGCAGGGACATGCACTTCGTCGCCTCCCTCGCCAAGCCCGAGGTCTCGACGTCGCCCCAGCCGCGGATGGTTTCCCGGTCGACCAGCTGCGCCCGCATGGTGGTGGCTATCAGGCCACCGACCGGCCCCAGGGTGCCGCGCCAGTTGGCGTCGTCGATGCGGGACCACTGGATGAAGTGCGTATTGGTGGGCATGTACTTGTTGGGATCGAAGCGGCCGTCCCAGATGATGGTCATCCGCTGCGTGACCGGCGGATCGACGCCGAACATGGCCGCCATCGGGCACTGCGACAGGTCCACCACGTCGGTCGTGATCTCCCAGACGCCATCCCGCGGACCGCTGTCGGCGCCCGGACCCGGAAACGGATCGATCGGACAGTCGCCCGACCCGCCAAAATTCCGGTGGATCTCCCCGGGGGTTTTCGCCACCCAGGTCATTTCACCGAAGGCCATCACCAGCGTCATGTCCCCGGCGCCCGCGGGTGCCTGTTCGCCGGTCAGCACCTCCACGTCCTGGACGGTGAGGCTGGACAGCATGCATTGGCAGCCGCCGACGTCGCAGTCTGCGCCAATGACCTTCTTCGCCGCATGCGCCGGCGATGGCAGCACCGTGCCGATGCCGGCGAGCAGCATCGCCAATGCAAGCCGGAGCGCGATCACGGCTGCGCCTCCTCGCCAGGCCGGCCCATGACCCGGCGCCGGAGTTCGTCGCGGCTGACCTTCCCGCTGTCCACGGGGATTCCTCCAAGCGCGTCCACCAGTTCCGCTTCAGCAGGCGGCAGCGCGCCACCAGCCGGGTCCGGCACATCGACCGCGGGCACGCCGTCGCCCTGGGAGATCCCGCAGCCGCCAAGAAGCAGCGCCAGCGCTGCTGGCAACAGCCTTCCCGCAGACCTGTCCCTGTGGTTCATATCCCCCCCCGTTTTGCGTTGTCGAAGCCCCCCCTACTGACGACGCCCGGCCGGTCTTCCGGACATTCACCGGGGCGCGTCCGGGCTGCTGCGTTCCGCGACCGCAGGGATCCGGCCGGCCCGGGTCGGCTACCCTGTCCGGCTCCTGCCGCCCGCCGCCTGTCCGTGCCGATGACCGCCCTCCCGCACCGCTGCAACCGCCCCGACGTCCGCACCGGGAGGTCGATCGCCACGCCGCCGCCCTGGCGATGGATGTGCGCGGCCTTCCTCGCGCTGGCGACGCTGCTGGCGCCGGCGACGGTCCTGGCCGCGATCGGCATGGACGACCTGCTGCCGGTGGACGAGGCCTTCGTGCTGCGGGTCGATGCAGGCGCGACGGGCGGCATCAAGCTCGAGTGGACGATCGCCGAGGGCTACTACCTCTATCGCCACCGCATGGGCGCCGAGCCCTTGGACGATGGTTTCCGCGCCGACCCGGCCGGGCTGCAGCTACCCCCCGGCACGCCGTATACCGATGAGTTCTTCGGCGACGTCGAAACCTATCGCGGCCGCGTGGCGGGCCTGCTCGCGGGGACCGCGACGGCCGCACGCACTGAACTGAAAATCCGCTACCAGGGCTGCGCCGACGTCGGCATCTGCTATCCGCCGCAGACGCGCACGGTGGCGGTCACACTGCCGGCCGCCGCAGCCGCGGCACCGAGGCAGGCCGATTCCGGCTTCGCCGCGCTGGGCCAGGCGCTGGGCACAGGCGCTACGGGCGGCAGTGCAACCCTGGCCAGCGCCGGTGTGACCGGCGCGCTGCCGCTGCCGGAAGCACAGGCCTTCGCCTTCGAAGCCATCGCCGACGGGGGAGACACCCTGCTGATGCGCTTCACCCCGGCGCCGGGCTACTACCTCTACCGCGACCGCAGCAGCTTCACGCTAAAGGCCGACGGCATCCAGGCGGGCACGCCGCGCTGGCCCCGCGGGGTCGCCCACCACGACGAGTACTTCGGCGAGGTGGTGGTCTATTTCGACCAGATCAACGTGCCCTTGCCGCTGCGCCGCAGCCACGGCGAGCCGCGCGAAGCCACGCTCACCGCCACCTTCCAGGGCTGCCAGGATGGCGGCATCTGCTATCCGCCGATGACCCGCAGCGTGCGCGTGTCGCTGCCGGCAGGCACCACGGCGACGGCGGCAAGCACCGCGGATACGGGAGCCACTGCGGGCGCAACGACGGTGGCCAGCGACCCGACCACCACCGGCGCCGCCAACGGACCCGCGACGATCGACGGCGCAGCTGCCGCCAACGCGCGGGCCGCAGCCGCCGGCAATCCCGATGCGCCGGACGCCGCGGCCGCGGACGCTTCGGCGCCCCTCGACGGCACACCCGGCGCCACGGCCGACGCGACCGCCGACAACGCCGCGCGCAGCAGCCCGCCGGCCACCGCGGGCGGCGGCGGCCTTGGCCTGGCCCTGTTGCTGGCGCTGGCCGGCGGCATCCTGCTCAACCTCATGCCCTGCGTGCTGCCGATCCTTTCGCTCAAGGTCCTGGGCCTGGCCGAGGGCGGCGCCAGCCGCGCCCACGCCCGCCGCCAGGCGCTCTGGTACACCGCCGGGGTGCTGGTCGCGTTCGCGGTGGTCGGCCTGGCGGTGCTTGCGCTGCGCGCCGCCGGCCAGGCCCTGGGCTGGGGCTTCCAGCTGCAGCAGCCGGGCTTCGTGGCCGCACTGGTGCTGCTGATGGCGGCGGTCGGATTGAGCCTGTCGGGCGTGTTCAGCATCGGCGGCAGCGCCAATCTCGGCCGGGGCCTGGCTGCGCGCAGCGGCCCGGCCGGCGACTTCTTCACCGGCGTGCTCGCCTGCGTGGTCGCCAGTCCGTGCATCGCGCCGTTCATGGGCGGCGCGCTGGCCTATGCCTTCTCCGCCTCGCCGGCCGCGGCGCTGCTGGTGTTCCTGGCCCTGGGCCTGGGCCTGGCGCTGCCGTTCCTGCTGGTCGGCCTGGTGCCGGCGCTGGCCGACCGCCTGCCAAGGCCAGGCGCGTGGATGGACACGCTCAAGCAGGTGCTGGCCTTCCCGATGTACCTCACCGCGATCTGGCTGGCCTGGGTGCTGGGCCGCCAGCGCGGCGTCGATGCCATGGCCGTGGTGGCCGCGGGCGTGGCGATGATGGCGCTGGCACTGTGGTGGCTGGAGCGCGCGCGCATGCGCGGCGGCTGGCTGCGGCGGCTGCCGGCGATCGCGCTGCTGCTGGTGGCGCTGTCGTCCGCGTGGCTGGTTGGCCGCATGCCGCCGCCGGTGGCGGCGGTGGCCGGGGCCGAAGGCGGCAGCGTCGCCTACTCCGCCGAGCGCCTGCGCGCCCTGCGCAACGCCGGCACCCCGGTGTTTGTCAACATGACGGCCGACTGGTGCGTGACCTGCAAGGCCAACGAACGCAGCACGCTGTCCGGCGATGCCTTCAGGGACGCCCTGGCACGCACCGGCGCCGCCTACATGGTCGGCGACTGGACCAATGTCGATCCGGAGATCAGCGCCTTCCTCGAGCAGCACCGCGCGGTCGGCGTACCGCTGTACGTGGTCTATCCCGGCAACGGCGGCGAAGGCCGGGTACTGCCGGCCGTGCTCGACCCCGACACGGCCGTCGCGGCGCTTGAAGAGGCGGTCCGCTGATGCGCACGCGCAGCATCCTGCTGGTTGCGCTGGCCGCGGGCGTCCTTGGCGTGGTGGCCGGCCTGGCGGTGAACGGCCCCGGCCCGCTGCTGCGCACCGAACTCGGGCAGCGCGCGGTGCAGCACGCGATGGATGCCGTGGCCCCGGTGCCACCCGCGGACCTCGCGATCGCGACCCGCGGCGGCCCGGTGCCGACCATCACCCTGCCCGACCTGTCCGGCCGTCCGCGCACCCTGCCCGCGGAGTTCGCGGGCCGCCCGCTGCTGGTCAATTTCTGGGCCAGCTGGTGCGGTCCCTGCATCGAGGAGATGCCCGAGCTCGACCGCTTCACCGCCGGACAGGGTGACGACGGCGTGCAGGTGATCGGCATCGCGCTCGACGACCAGGCGGCGGTGGAAGAATTCCTGGAGCGCATCCCGGTGCGCTATCCGATCCTGATCGACGCCGCGGGTCCGCGCGATTCCGGCGTCCAGCTCGGCAATCAGCGCGGGGTCCTGCCGTATACCGTGCTGGTCTCGGCCGACGGCCAGTTGCTCAAGCAGCGCATCGGTCCCTTCGTGCATGGCGAGCTGGACGACTGGGCGCGCAGTCGCGACTGAATCAAACGAGCGTTTAAAACTGCGCTAATTCGCAAAACTTCGGCGATCTGGACACGATCCGCCGCTTGCCGCAGACTGACCGCCGTTTTTCGCGAAGGCGGATCGGCATCGGAAATGGACAGGCTTCTTGTCCTCCACGGCCCCAACCTCAACCTGCTCGGCAGCCGCGAGCCGGAGATCTATGGCCGCGACACGCTGGCCGCGATCGACGCCGGGCTGCGCGCGCGCGTGGAGTCGGCGGGGCTGGCGTTCGAGAGCCTGCAGTCCAACGCCGAACACGTGCTGGTGGACCGGGTGCAGGCCGCCGCCGGCGACGGCACCCGCTTCATCCTGATCAATCCGGCCGCCTTCACCCACACCTCGGTGGCGCTGCGCGACGCGCTGGCCGCGGTCGCGATCCCCTTCATCGAGGTTCACCTGTCCAACCCGCACGCCCGCGAACCCTTCCGCCGCCAGAGCTTCTTCAGCGACCTGGCCCTGGGCGTGGTCGCAGGCTTTGGTGCCGCCAGCTACAGGCTTGCCCTGGATGCGGCCCTGCCCCGCCTGGCGCCGGCAGGCTGAGTCCGGCCCGCACTTCCCGATTGCCACTGCCGGCGCCACTGCCGGCACCACCTGAGAGGCCCGCATGGACCTGAGAAAAATCAAGAAGCTGATCGACCTGCTCGAGGACTCCAACCTCGCCGAGATCGAGATCAAGGAAGGCGAGGAGTCCGTGCGCCTTGCACGTACGCCGCGCGGCTACGCGTCGCAGCCGCAGCCGCAGTTCGTGCAGGCCGGCCCGCAGCCGGACCCGGTGATGCCGATGCAATCACCGGTCCAGGCCGCCACCGGCGGTCGTCCGTCCGAACCCACCGGCCCCGCGCTTCCCGACGGCCACGTGGTGCGTTCGCCGATGGTCGGCACCTTCTATTCATCGCCCGCGCCGGACAAGCCGGCCTTCGTCACCGTGGGCCAGACGGTCGGCGCCGGCGACACGCTGGGCATCATCGAAGCCATGAAGATGTTCAACCCGATCGAGGCCGACGTTGCCGGCACGGTGCTGGCGATCGTGGGCGAGAGCGGACAGCCGGTCGAATTCGACCAGCCGCTGTTCGTGATCGGCTGAGGCCCGACGACATGCCCCTCGACAAGGTCGTCATCGCCAACCGCGGCGAGATCGCGCTGCGCATCCTGCGCGCCTGCCACGCGCTGGGCATCCGCACGGTCGCGGTGCATTCCACCGTCGACCGCAACTTGAAGCACGTCGGCATGGCCGACGAATCGGTGTGCATCGGCCCGGCGCCCTCGCCGCAGAGCTACCTCGACATGGCCAGCATCATCGCCGCCGCCGAGGTCACCGACGCCCAGGCCATCCACCCCGGCTACGGCTTCCTGGCCGAGAACGCCGACTTCGCCGAGCGCGTGGAGCAGTCGGGCTTCGTCTTCATCGGCCCCAAGGCCGACACCATCCGCCTGATGGGCGACAAGGTGGAGGCGATCAAGGCCATGAAGACCGCCGGCGTGCCCTGCGTGCCCGGCAGCGACGGCCCGCTGGGCGACGACGCCGCGGAGAACATCCGCCTGGCGCGCGGCATCGGCTACCCGGTGATCGTGAAGGCGGCCGGCGGCGGCGGCGGCCGCGGCATGCGCGTGGTGCATACCGAGGCCGCGCTGCCCGGCGCCGTGGCGACCACCAAGCAGGAGGCCAAGGCGGCCTTCGGCAACGACATGGTCTACATGGAGAAGTTCCTCGAGAACCCGCGCCACATCGAGATCCAGGTGCTGGCCGACGGCCAGGGCAAGGCCATCCATCTGGGCGAGCGCGACTGCTCGATGCAGCGCCGCCACCAGAAGGTCGTCGAGGAAGCACCCGCACCCGGCATCACCGACGCGATGCGCACCGAGATCGGCCAGGTCTGCGTGGACGCCTGCATCCGCATCGGCTACCGCGGCGCCGGCACCTTTGAATTCCTGTTCGAGGACGGCCGGTTCTACTTCATCGAAATGAATACCCGCATCCAGGTGGAGCATCCGGTCACCGAGATGGTCACCGGCATCGACCTGATCCGCGAGCAGCTGATGATCGCCGCCGGGCGGCCGCTGTCGATCCGCCAGGAGGACGTGGTGATCCGCGGCCATGCGATCGAGTGCCGGATCAACGCCGAGGACCCGGACAGCTTCCTGCCCTCGCCCGGGCTGATCCAGCACTTCCACGCGCCCGGCGGACCGGGCGTGCGCGTGGACAGCCACGTCTACGAGGGTTACCGGGTGCCGGCCAACTACGACTCGATGATCGGCAAGCTGATCGTGCACGGCGCCGACCGCGACCAGGCGATCTGCCGCATGCGCGTGGCGCTCAGCGAGATGGTGGTCGACGGCATCCGCACCAATATCCCGCTGCAGCAGCGGATCCTGGCCGACAGCGGCTTCGAGGAAGGCGGGCGCAACATCCACTATCTCGAAAAGCGCCTGACCGAGCGCAAGGACAACTCGCTCTCGATCCTCTGAGCGCCGGTCCTGCCGGGCGGCAGCGGCTTTCGCCGGCCGGCACCATGTCGCACCGCACCTTGGTGGCTCCGGCCACCTCGCCTATGCTCGGTCGTTCACCGGGCACGGGGGCCGGTACCAACGACAAGGGAGAGAGGATCGATGCGCGTTCGCAAGAGCAGGGTCGCCACCGTCGTGCTGGGCGGCCTTCTGGCCACAGCCACCGCCGGGATCGTATTCGCACAGCCACGCACCGCTGCACCCGCGCCCAAGGGCGCTACCACTGGGAACACGACGACCGAGAGGCCCTGGAGCGTCGGCGGGGGCGACATCGGCATCCGCTGGAACCATGACCTTGCCGGCGACCTCGGCATGCGCATCGTGCCCGCCTCCATCCATGGCCAGTCCACCTCGGACGGCTCCGAGCGCTTCGCGCTGCAGGACGCCCGGCAGATGCGCTTCATGGTCGACAACGGCTACGCCCGTGAAATGGCCGGCGGTGCCCTCCAGGCCCGCGGCGGCTACGTGGTGCAGCTGAAGGGCGGCAGCATCGACCTGGACGGCTTCCGCCTCGTGCCACGCGCGGTCAAGCGCGGCGCCGAGCCCGAGTTCGACCTGGTCGACGCCAAGGGCGTGGCCTGGTTCCACGTCGACCATGTGATGCACGAACTGCTGGACGATCCGGCGTCGTTCACCATCGGCTCCTCCGACATCCGCATCAGCGAACGCCTGGCCAAGCGCCTGGGCGCCCCGTATGCCGCCGGCATGGCGATCGCCGAACTGCAGCTCGACGTGCCGGTGCAGCTGCGCGGCAGCGGTGACCTGCAGCCGCAGGCCAACCACATCACCTGGGACGGCGATCCGGCGCCCGATGGCGGCACCTACCAGAACGACATCTTCATGCTCAGCACCTTCGCGCAGTACCTGCGCTGCCAGGGCTGCAGCGGAACCTCGGGCAGCGGCACCATGGCCATCGCGCCGTCGGCGACGCTTAAGAACAACGTCAACGAAGGCAGCATCAACGCCACCGTGCCCGGCGACCCGCTGGGCACCAGCAGCGCGATGTGGACGGCCACCATTCCCTGGCACCAGAAGTTCTCCGGCAATTCGGCCCCGTACAACAACGACCAGCATCCATACCTGATCTGGAACATGTACCGGACCAACGCCGACGGCAGCTTCGAGCAGGTCGGCCGCTCGGGCGTGAAGCACGCCTACCTGACCACCAACGGCGGCTGCCTGGACAGCAACGACCACCACGGCCACGCGCTCGGCCGCGGCTGCACCGACACCTACTCCGTTGGCAACAACGACTACACCCAGGGCATGACCTCGCGCGACGAGATCCTGCCCTCCTCGGGCCTCTGGGGGCGCTGCGGCTCGGTGTTCGATCCGGACTGCAACGGCGTCCAGAACACCGCGCCGGGCGACAACTACGTCCACCGCCTGCTGGTCAACGAGTCGCAGGTGTCGCCGGCCGCCAACCCGGGCGCCACCTGGATGTTCGAATCCTGGTACGTGGCCCGCAAGGACATCGACATCTACAACTCGATGTCCACCAAGGTGACCAACCCGTCGTGGACCGGCAGCATCTGGAACATCGGCACCAGCGCGGAGCGCCTGGGCTCGGCCATCGACCGCTGGTTCGGCAGCACTGTTCCGATGAATCCGCGCAACCCGCACATGAACCCGAGCAAGGAGCGCAAGCTCATCAGTGAGCTCGTGTCCGGAGACTCGCACGCCAAGCTGGCGGTCAAGGCCAAGCGGCTGGCGGGTGGCGTCTGGCAGTACCACTACGCGCTGATGAACTTCGACTTCGCGTTCGCGGAAACCGAGGGCAGCTCGCCCAACCTGCGCATCACCTCCACCCAGGGCTTCGACGCCTTCGCGCTGGCCACCGCATCGGCTGACGCCGTCACCGCCACCACGGTCCGCGATGGCGACCTCGACGCGGCGAACGACTGGGCCTTCGAGGCCGGCACCGACAGCATCGAATGGAGCGCGGGCTCCGGCGGCCGGTCGCTGGCCTGGGGCGAGCTGTACTCGTTCACCGTGCTGTCCACCAGGCCCCCGGTGAACGGGACCGCCACGCTGCGCGCCGACGGCACCGGCCGCGGCACCACTTACCAGGTCGACACCCTGGTGCCGGGCCCCTGAGCCCCGTTG
This sequence comes from Luteimonas sp. MJ250, assembly GCF_039548455.1. Taxonomy (NCBI): domain Bacteria; kingdom Pseudomonadati; phylum Pseudomonadota; class Gammaproteobacteria; order Lysobacterales; family Lysobacteraceae; genus Luteimonas; species Luteimonas sp. MJ250. The sequence continues at coordinate 135,741 of NZ_JBCLVB010000014.1, forward strand.
CCGGCCCGGGACACTCCCGGGCCGGCAAACCCGACGCGCCGGCCGGTACCATGGCGCTCCCCTGGCCCGGCCCCGCGCAATGCCCTTCCTCGAACTGACCCTGCACTGCCGCGAATCGGAACAGCCCCGCTACGAGCACGCCTTCGACGACGTTGGCGCACTGGCGGTGACCATGCTCGATGCGGACGCGGATACCGGCAACGAGCGCGCCATCCTGGAGCCCGGCGTCGGCGAGACGCCGCTGTGGGGGGCGATTTCGCTGAGCGCGCTGTTCCCGCACGACTCGGACCCCCTGCTGTTGCTTGCTGCGCTGGAAAGCTTCGACGCCGGCCTGGACTGGAGCCGGGTGTCGTTCCGCAACGTCGAGGACCAGGACTGGGAGCGCGCATGGATGGACCAGTACGTGCCGTTGCGCTTCGGCGAACGCACCTGGATCGTGCCCTGGAACCACGAACTGCCCGATGGCGCCGGGAGCGACGACGCTGCCATCGTGCGCCTGGACCCGGGACTGGCCTTCGGTTCCGGGACCCACCCCACCACTGCGCTGTGCCTGCGCTGGCTGGACGGCCTGGCCGCCGACGGCCAGCTGGACGGCGTCCGCGTGCTCGACTTCGGCTGCGGCAGCGGCATCCTCGCGCTGGCCGCGCTCAAGCTCGGCGCCGCCCACGCCACCGGCATCGACAACGATCCGCAGGCGCTGCTCGCCACCGCCGACAACGCCGCGCGCAACGCCGTGGGCGAGCGCCTGTCGGTATACGCCCCGGCGGAGGCACCCGAGGGCACATGGCCGATCGTGGTCGCCAACATCCTCGCTTCGGCGCTGGATGCGCTGGCGGACACCCTTGCCGCGCGCGTCGCACCCGAAGGCCGGCTGGCGCTGTCTGGCATCCTCGACGGCCAGCAGGAAGCACTGCTCGCGCGCTATGGCGAATGGTTCGACGGGCTCTCGGTCGCGATCGAAGGTGACTGGGTTCGCATTGACGGCATCCGGCGCCGCTGACGGCTGCCCGCCGCGCAGCGCGCGTGCTTGAATAGAGCGCATGTTCGTCAACTGTCCCTCCTGCCGCGGCCTGGTCGCCACCGACCCGGCCAGCGACCTTCCTCCGGAACGCTGTCCGCGCTGCGCGGCACCGCTGCGCGGTCTTCCCGGCGGCGCGGTGGCCCCGGTGGGCGATGCCCGCAGCGGCGTGGCGGCGGCGATCTCGGAAGCGTTCGACGGGCCGGCGACCAGCGCCGGGAACCCGGCGGACGATGGCGTTGCACAGCCCGCGATATCGCTCGCCACGCTGCTGCAGGTGCCGGTGACCACGCCCATGCCGCACCCGCCCGCCGTGGCGCATGACGGACCGTCTGAAGCAGCGCCGGACGGCTCTGCTGAAGATGCGGCGGTGCACATGCCGGGAGATGGATCCGGGGCAGCGAATGAAGAGGGGGACGAGACACCGCTGGCGAGCACGGCGCCGGCGGAAGCCCGGGAGCCAGCGGACACCAGTGGGCCAGGCCTGCAACCCGCGCCCGCACCGACACCGGAAGCCAAAGCTGAAGCCGAAGCTGCAGCAGCCGCCGCGTCGGGCCCGGGGCAAACCGCCCCTGCGGCCGCGCCGCGGCGCGCCACCGGCCGCGCCGCCCCGAGCTTCGCGCGCACCCGGCGCACCGCCATCCCGGAGGCACGCCCGGGCCGCGCCTGGGCGCTGCCCGCCGCCATCGTTGCCCTGGCGCTGCTGCTTTTGCTGCAGTGGCTGCTCGCCGACCGCGCGCGCCTGGCCGCCGACCCGGCCTGGCGGCCCGTGGTCGCGCGCGCCTGCGCGCTGCTGCGCTGCGGCCTGCCACCGTGGCGCGAGCCTGCGGCGTTCGTGCTGCTTGAGCGCGACGTGCGTCCGCATCCACAGGCCGCCAATGCGTTGCGCATCGCCGCCAGCTTCCGCAACGACGCCGCCTGGCCGCAGCCCTGGCCCGGGATCGTGCTGACGCTGTCGGACATCGACGGCCGCCCGCTCGGCACGCGCGCATTCACCGCCGCGGAGTACCTCGGCGGCGAGCCGCCCTCGGAGCTGCTCGGCAGCGGCCAGGGCGCAATGATCCGCATGGACGTGCTCGAGCCGGGCCCGGGTGCGGTGGGCTTCGCATTCGATTTCCACGATGGCGCCGGGCCGATGGCAGCCGCGCCCGGCGCACGCTAAACTCGTTTCCGATCGCGCGCTTGCGCGACATGGTCCAGGGGTCCGATTGAACGCCGCCGACAGCAACGAGCCGCAGGCACGCGGCACGCAACGGGCGCCGCTGCGCGAGCACGTGGCGAACTCCGTGCGCCGCTACATCCGCGACCTCGACGGCTGCGATGCGGAAAACCTGTACGACATCGCCTTGCGCGAGCTCGAGATCCCGCTGTTCGTCGAAGTGCTCAACCACTGCGAGGGCAACCAGAGCCGCGCCGCGGCCATGCTCGGCATCCACCGCGCGACCCTGCGCCGCAAGCTGCGCGACTACGGGATTCTCTGATCCGCGCGGCGCCGGGACCCGTCGCGCCCGCGCCGTATAATCGGGGGATCCCCGCTGCCCCCACGTGCAATGACCGTCGATCGCCTGCCCCTGCGCCGGGCCCTGCTGTCCGTATCCGACAAGACCGGCCTGGTTGAACTCGCCCGAACGCTCGCCGCGCGCGGCGTCGAGCTGCTCTCCACCGGCGGCACCGCCCGCACCCTGCGCGAGGCCGGCCTGGCGGTGCGCGACGTCGCGGACGCCACCGGCTTTCCGGAAATGATGGATGGCCGGGTCAAGACCCTGCATCCGGTGGTGCACGGCGGCCTGCTGGGGCGCGCGGGCGTTGACGAAGCGGTGATGGCCGAACACGGCATCGGCGCCATCGACCTGCTGGTGCTGAACCTGTATCCCTTCGAATCGGTCACCGCGAACGCCGACTGCACGCTGGCCGACGCCGTCGAGAACATCGACATCGGCGGCCCGGCGATGCTGCGCTCGGCGGCGAAGAACTTCGCGCGCGTGGCGGTCGCCACCGACCCGGCGCAGTACGCAGGCATCGCCGAAGAGCTTGACGCGAACGACGGTGCACTGTCGGCCGCGACCCGTTTCGCGCTGTCGGTGGCGGCGTTCAACCGCGTCGCGCAGTACGACGCGGCGATCGGCAACTACCTGTCGGCGATCGCAGAGGCCGCCGACGGCGTGCCGGTGCGCAGCGAATTCCCCGCGCAGATGAACGCCAGCGTGGTGAAGGTGATGGACCTGCGCTACGGCGAGAACCCGCACCAGTCGGGCGCCTTCTATCGCGACCTGCATCCGGTGCCGGGGACGCTTGCGACATTCACCCAGCTGCAGGGCAAGGAGCTGAGCTACAACAACCTCGCCGATGCCGATTCGGCCTGGGAGTGCGTACGCCAGTTCGACGCGCCCGCCTGCGTGATCGTCAAGCACGCCAATCCCTGCGGCGTCGCTACCGCCGCCGGCTGTGGAGAGGCCTACGAGCGCGCATATGCCACCGACCCGACCTCGGCCTTCGGCGGCATCCTCGCCTTCAACACCACCCTCGACGCGGCCACGGCGAAGGCGATCCTGGACCGCCAGTTCGTGGAGGTGCTGATCGCGCCGGACTACGAGCCCGCGGCGCTTGAGTACTGCGCGAAGAAGGCCAACGTCCGCGTGCTGCGCATCGCGCTCGGCGAGGGCATGAACAGTTACGACAGCAAGCGCATCGGCTCCGGCCTGCTGCTGCAGTCGGCCGACACCCGCGGCATGACGGCGGGTGAACTGAAGCAGGTGACAAAGCGCGCGCCGACCGACGCCGAGCTGCGCGACCTGCTGTTCGCCTGGCGCGTGGCCAAATACGTGAAGTCCAACGCCATCGTGTACGCAAAGGACAGCGCCACCGTCGGCGTCGGTGCCGGGCAGATGAGCCGCGTGTACTCCGCGCGCATCGCCGGCATCAAGGCCGCGGACGCGGGGCTGGTTGTGCCGGGTTCCGTGATGGCTTCGGACGCGTTCTTCCCGTTCCGCGACGGCCTGGACGCCGCCGGCGAGGCGGGCATCCGCGCGGTGATCCAGCCGGGTGGTTCGATGCGCGACGCCGAAGTGATCGCAGCGGCCGATGAGCATGACATCGCGATGGTGTTCACCGGCGTCAGGCACTTCAGGCATTGACCATGAAAATCCTCGTCATCGGTTCCGGCGGCCGCGAACACGCACTGGCGTGGAAGCTGGCGCAGTCGCCGCGAGTGGCCGAAGTGCTGGTCGCGCCCGGCAACGCCGGCACCGCGACAGAAGCGCGCTGCCGCAACGTCGACATCAAGGCCACCGACATCGAAGCGCTGCTGGCGCTGGCCCGCGACGAGGGCGTGGCCTTCACCGTGGTCGGCCCCGAAGTGCCGCTGGTGGCCGGCATCGTCGATCGTTTCCAGGCCGCCGGCCTGCGCATCTTCGGGCCCGGCGCGGCGGCGGCGCAGCTCGAGGGCAGCAAGGCCTTCGCCAAGGATTTCCTTGCCCGCCACGGCATCCCGACCGCGCACTACGCGGTGTTCACCGGACTCGAACCCGCGCTGGCGCACCTGCGCGACACCGGCGCGCCGATCGTGGTGAAGGCCGACGGCCTGGCCGCGGGCAAGGGCGTGATCGTGGCGATGACGCTGGATGAAGCCGAGGCCGCGGTGCGCGACATGCTCGGCGGCAATGCCTTTGGCGAAGCCGGCGCGCGCGTGGTGATCGAAGAATTCCTCGATGGCGAAGAAGCCAGCTTCATCGCCATGGTCGACGGCGGCTTTGCACTGCCGATGGCCACCAGCCAGGACCACAAGCGCGTCGGCGACGGCGATACCGGCCCCAACACCGGCGGCATGGGCGCGTATTCGCCGGCACCGGTGGTCACGCCCGAGGTCCACGCACGGGTCATGCGCGAGGTGATCGGGCCGACCGTTGCCGGCATGGCCGCCGACGGCGTGCCGTTCACCGGATTCCTCTATGCCGGGCTGATGATCGACGCCGACGGCGCGCCGAAGGTCATCGAGTTCAACGTGCGCTTCGGCGACCCGGAAACGCAGCCGATCATGATGCGCCTGCGCTCGGACTTCGCCACGCTGGTCGAGGCCGGCATCGACGGCGCGCTCGAAGGCGTCGAAGTCGACTGGGATCCACGCCCCGCGCTGGGCATCGTGATGGCGGCCGAAGGCTATCCGGCCGCGCCACGCACCGGCGATCCGATCAACACCTGGGACGTGCCGGACATGCATGACACCAAGGTGTTCCACGCCGGCAGCCGCATCGAAGGCGAACACGCGGTGACCGCGGGTGGCCGCGTACTCTGCGTCTGCGCGCTGGGCGACAGCGTGGCCGATGCACAGCAGCGCGCCCATGCCGCCGTCGCCGGAATTTCCTGGCCCGGCGAATTCCATCGCAACGACATCGGTTGGCGCGCAATCGCGCGCGAGTGCGGACATATCCCCCCGGCCTGACCGGCCACGACAGGAGCCCCCCATGACCATGCCCCGCCTCTCGATCCTCGAACTCGGCCGCGTGCGCGAGGGGGGCGACATCCGCACCGCGCTCGACGAAGCCCGCGAGCTTGCCCGCCAGGCCGAAGGCTGGGGCTACGAACGCTTCTGGATCGCCGAGCACCACAACATGCCGGCGGTGAGCACGGCGGCGACGTCGCTGGTGATCGCCCACGTTGCCGGCGGCAGCACGAAAATCCGCGTCGGCGCCGGTGGCATCATGCTGCCCAACCACGCGCCGTACGTGATCGCCGAGCAGTTCGGGACGCTGGCCACGCTGTTTCCGGGCCGCATCGACCTTGGCCTGGGTCGCGCGCCGGGCACCGACCAGGTCACCGTGCGCGCGCTGCGCCGCGACCCCGCCAGCAGCGATCGTTTTCCGCAGGACGTGCAGGAGCTGCAGGCCTGGCTGTCGCCGACGCGCCCCGGCCAGCGCGTAGAGGCCGTTCCCGGTTCGGGAACCGAAGTGCCGCTGTGGATCCTCGGCTCCAGCCTGTTCGGTGCCCAGCTCGCGGCCGAGCTCGGCCTGCCCTTCGGCTTCGCCTCGCACTTCGCGCCGCAGATGCTCGACCAGGCGCTGTCGATCTACCGCAGCCGCTTCCAGCCTTCCGCGCAGCTCGACAAGCCGTATGCGCTGGTGGGCGTCAACGTGATCGCGGCGCCGAGCGACGAGGAAGCGAAGTTCCTCGCCACCTCGCAGCAGATGTCGTTCGCCGGCATCTTCCGCGGCGCCCGCGACCTCACCAAGCCGCCGATCGACGACATCGAACAGTACTGGACGCCGCAGGAAAAGGCCCAGGCCTCGCACATGCTCGCGCACAGCATCTACGGCGGCCCCGACACCGTGCGCGAAGGGCTCAAGGCGCTGATGGAGCGCACCCGGGCCGATGAGCTGATGGTGGTCTCCGACGTGTTCGACTTCGACCACCGCCTGCGCTCGTTCCGGGCGGTCTCCGAAATCGCCTCGACCCTGTAAGCCCCCCACGAAGCTCCTGCAGGAGCCGCTATAGCTGCTCCTGCAAAGCCGGTGCCGGAGATGGCCGGTTTCGCGGGCTTGCGCTAGGCTCGCCGCACACCATCCGGGGTCCGCATGGCCTACTCCCAGTTCGAGCTGCTGCGCCAGCGGCGCTTCCTGCCCTACTTCGCCGTGCAGGCGCTGGGCGCGTTCAACGACAACGTCTACCGGCAGGCCATCATCGGCCTGCTGTTCTACATGGGCGTGGACAGCGAACAGCGCACGCTCTACACCAACCTGGCGCCGGCGCTGTTCATCGCACCCTACTTCCTGTTCTCGGCCATCGCGGGGCAGTTCGCCGAAAAACTGGAGAAGCAGCGCCTGATCGTGATCACCACGGCGATGGAGATCGGGATCATGACGCTGGCCGGCGTCGGCTTCCTGCTCGGCAACATGCCGCTGCTGCTGGTGGCGCTGTTCGCGACCGGCATGCAGTCGACGCTGTTCGGTCCGGTGAAGTATTCGATCCTGCCGGCGGTGCTCAAGCCCGAGGAGCTCACCGGCGGCAACGGCCTGGTGGAGATGGGCACGTCGCTGTCGATCCTCGCCGGCATGATCTACGGCGGACTCGTTTTCCAGGTTGCTGGAACCTGGGGCGCGGAAGCGGCCGCGGCTTCGGTGGTCGCGCTGGCGGTCATCGGCAACCTGGTCGCGCGGCTGATCCCACGGGTGGATGCCGGTGCGCCCGGGCTCAAGCTCAACTGGAACCCGATACCGGAATCGATCCGCATCTGGAAGCTCACCCGGCGCACGCCGGCGGTGCGCAACGCCATCCTCGGCGTGTCCTGGTTCTGGTTCGTGGGCACGGTGCTGACCGCGCAGCTGCCCAACTATGCCGAACTCCACCTGGGCGCGGCGGAGCGTTCGACCAGCCTGTACATCTTCGGGCTGGCGCTGTTCTCGATCGGCGTGGGCGTGGGCTCGCTGCTGTGCGAAAAGCTCTCGGCGCGCACCGTCGAGATCGGCCTGGTGCCGCTGGGCGCGCTCGGCATCAGCGCCTTCATGCTGGATCTCTACTTCGCCCGCAGCGGGCTGGCGCCGCAGGCCGGGCTCGACATCGCCGGCTTCCTTGCCGGCGACAACGGATGGCGCATCGCGATCGACCTCACCGGCATCGGCTTCTCCAGCGGCCTGTTCATCGTGCCGCTGTTCGCGCTGATCCAGAGCCGTACGCCGAAGCACGAGATGGCACGCGTATTCGCCGGGCTCAACATCCAGAACTCCGCCTTCATCGTCACCGCGGCGGTCACGGGGCTCGTGCTGCAGCAGGTGCTGGGCTGGAGCATCCCGCAGGTGTTCCTGGCGGTGGCGATCGCCAACCTGCTGGTGGCGACGTGGATCTTCACCATCGTGCCCGAGTTCGCGATGCGCTTCGTCAGCTGGCTGCTGGTGCGCACGCTGTACCGGCTGGAGCTGCACGGCATCGAGCGCCACGTGCCCGACGAAGGCCCGGCGCTGCTGGTCTGCAACCACGTCAGCTACATGGACGCGCTGATCCTGGCGGCCAGCATCCCGCGGCCGGTGCGCTTTGTCATGTACTACCGGATCTTCCAGATCCCGGTGATGCGATGGATCTTCCGTGCCGCGGGCGCGATCCCGATCGCGAGCCCGAAGGAGGACGCGGCGATGATGCAGCGCGCGTTCGACAGCATCGACGCGGCGCTGGCCGGGGGCGAACTGGTGCTGATCTTCCCGGAAGGCCGGCTGACGTCTGACGGCGGGATTGCACCCTTCAAGTCGGGCGTCGAACGCATCCTTGAACGCCGCCCGGTGCCGGTGGTGCCGATGGCGCTGCGCGGGATGTGGAGCAGCATGTGGAGCCGGCGCAGCGCGTCGGCCGCAAGCGGACGCCTGGGCCTGATGCGCGTGCCGCGCCGCTTCCGCGCGCACGTCGCGGTGATGGCGGACGCGCCGATTCCCGGCGCCGTCGCCGACGCCCCGATGCTGGAGGCAAGGGTGCGTTCCCTGCGGGGCGACAACCCCTGATCTGCGGTACCGCACAGCGGAGCCGCGCCCATAAAAGCCAGGTCAGTTGACCCAGCCGGCGACGACGAACAGGGCCAGCACGGCGAGCCAGGCAAGGAGGACGCGCCAGACCAGGGACATGGCGTCGCGCATCGCCTGGTCCAGCGGGGCCTCGAGCGCCGTGGCCATGGGCACCGCCATCGGCGGCACGCCGGCGTCGCCGGGTTCGGCCCCGGCCCCCACCGAGCCGACCTCCCGGATCGCGTCGTCGAGCTCACGACGCACGCTCGCGCGTCCGGCCGCGGCCAGCACGTCGACCCCCTCCGCCAGGCCGGTGCCGCCGGCGGCCTTCCAGGCCGACACCACCACGTCGAAGTTGCCCACCAGCGCCAGCGACAGCGCCATCAGCTGCGCCACCGGCCAATCCAGCAGCAGCAGCAGCCGGCGTGCGCCCTCCACCGTGCCGGCGGGCAGGTACAGCGCCGGCTCGTCCTCGGCGGCAATCGCGACCAGCCGGTACAGCAGCGCGCCGACGGCGCCCAGCAGCACGAACCACAACAGCACGCCGAACCAGCGCCTCAGCGCCGCGATGAAGACGCGGCCGACCTCGTCGCCGGCGTCGGCCGCTCCGGCCGCGGCCGGCGGCCGCAGGCGTGCAAGCGCTTCGCGGCGCTCGGCGGAATCGTCCGCATCGACCACCGCGGCCACGTCGACATCGAGATCCCGCGGGCCCCAGGCGTAGAACACCACGACCACGCCGAACACCAGCGACGGCAGCCCGAAGGCCACGCCGTGCAGCAGCCACTGCAGGAAACCGACCGCGAGCACCACCGGGACCAGCGCCAGCAGCAGGCCCCAGCGCCCGCGCCAGAACGCGTCCTCGTGGAAGCGACCGTCGAGCCAGCGCAGCAGGGCGCGATACCAGCCGTCATCGCGGACGGCGGCGGCAAACCAGGGCGCCAGGTGCCCGAGCACCAGGGCAACCACTACCGCGAACAGGGTGGGGAACATGGCCTGATTCTAGCGCCAGCAGGCGGCGGCGACCGCCCTCACCCGCGGCCGTGCCAGCGTTCGATCAGCCAGCGCGAGATCGAAATGGTCGGTGAAAGCAGCAGCCCGTCGGGGTCGGACTCGCCGCGCAGGGCGGCGCCGACCTCGTCACGGCTGAACCAGCGCGCGTCCTCGAGCTCGTCGCTCAGGCACTGCGGCACGTCCGGTGCGGCTTCAGCCTCGAAGCCCAGCATCAGCGACGACGGGAACGGCCACGGCTGCGAGGCCAGGTAGCGGCAGCCGAGCACGCGCACCGCCGATTCCTCGAACACCTCGCGCACAACCGTTTGCTCCAGCGATTCGCCCGGTTCGACGAAGCCGGCCAGCACCGAATAGCGCCGCGGTGCCCAGCCCGGGCCGCGCCCGAGCAGCAGGCGCTCGCCGTCGCTCACCGAGACGATCACCGCCGGATCGGTGCGCGGATAGTGTTCGAGCCCGCAGCCGGCGCAGTAGCCAAGCCAGCCCGCGCGCCGGTACTCGAGCGCCCCGCCGCATGCCCCGCAATACCGGTGCCGCGCGCGCCAGTGCAGCACCGCGCGCGCCTGGGCGAAGGCGGTGGCTTCGAAATCCGGCCACTGCGCGGCCGCGCTGCGCAGGTCGACGCAGGACGGCGGCGCCGGATCCACGGCTCCGCGCGCAGACGGGCCACGGGCGTCTTCCGCGCGCACCGCGAACCAGCCCTCATCGCCGCGCAGTCCCAGGAACAGGGCCGCGCCGGGCCCGTCGGCAAGATCGACCGCGGGCGGTGCGAGCAGCGAGCCATCGGCCGCCGCCCACGCCCGGCCCTCGGCATCGAGCACGAGCGCACGCCCGGCCGCCCACAGCCGGGCCAGGGCGGCGCTGTCGTCACGGATGTTCTCGGCGCGATCCAGCGGCGCCTCGACGAAGGCGAACGGCGCCGCGCGCCGCGGGCTCATGCGGTGAAGCTGCTGCCGCAGCCGCAGGTCGACTTCGCGTTCGGGTTGCGGATGGTGAACTGCGCGCCGTGCAGGCTCTCGACATAATCGACCGCCGCGCCCATCAGGTACTGCAGGCTCAGCGGGTCGACCAGCAGGGTCACGCCATCGGTTGCCACCGCGAGGTCGTCATCGCCCTGCTCTTCGTCGAACTCGAAGCCGTACTGGAAGCCCGAGCAGCCGCCGCCCTGGATGTAGACGCGCAGCTTGAGGGCATCGTTGCCCTCTTCGGCGATCAGCTCGCGGACCTTGGCCGCGGCCGAGGGGGTGAACTCCAGCGGGCGGTCAAGCGACTGGTACCCGGGGGCGGAAAGATCGATGGTGGTGCTCATGCCATCAAGCATGGGGGGTGGGGCCGCGGGCTTCAAGCGTCCGGCGCGGAACGGGGCGTCGCCGCAGTGGCCTCGGCCCAGGTGAAGGACTCCTCGACCGCCTGGCCGCGCGGTGGCGCCAGGCGCACGATCACGCGGAGCGGCTTGAATCCTTCCGGAATCATCAGGTCGCCGTCGACCTGCTGGAAATACTTGAACGAATACTCCACGCCCGGCGCGTCGTCGGCCTGGCGCAGGGCGGTCCAGTCCAGGCGCTCCAGGCTGTCGTTGCGCGAGCCTTCCACTTGGATGGTCAGGTGCCCGCTGCTCACCGCCGCCCGGTTCAGTGTCTGGGTGAGGGTAGCGGTGAAGTGCCAGGCACCCTCGCCCTGCGACTGCAGGCGCAGGCCGTGCACGCTCAGGCCGCGGCGCTGGCTGGTGCTGCCGACCAGGCGCTCGTAGAAGGCCACGTCCGCGCGCAGGGCGGAGATCTCCTCGTCGCGTTCGGCCAGCGCGACCTGCAGGTCGCCGTTGGCCTCGCGGCTGACCTGGTCGGAGCGCGCGAGCGTCGCGACTTCCTGGCGCAGGCCGTCGATTTCAGCGCGCAGCGCGGCATCGTCGCTGCGGCCGGTGCCGTTGAACACCGTCCAGGCGCCCCAGGCGCCGAGCAGCAGGCAGGCCGCGAGCACGGCCATCAGAACGAGGTGCGCGCGCGGATGCGGATGTTCGGGCGGTGGCGTGTCCGGCATTCCCGCATGGTAACGCGCGCGCCTGAGCGTCGGGCGAACGGGGTGGTGCATATACTTCGCGCCACCGCAGTCGATCGCAGCCCGATGGAGCACGGCCATGTCCGAAGCCCAACTGTTCGCCGCCGGCGTCCTGCTTGCCTGGCTGGCCGGCATCCGCGTCTACCTCACGGTGTTCGGCGTTGGCGTGGCCGGCGCCCTGGGCTGGCTGGAGTTGCCGTCCGCACTCGAAGTCACGGCATCGCCATGGGTGCTGGGCATCTCCGGCGTGCTGGCGCTGGTCGAGTTCTTCGCCGACAAGATCCCGGGCGTCGACTCCGGCTGGGACCTGCTGCAGACGCTTGCGCGGGTGCCGGCCGGCGCCTTCCTGGCCGCGGCTGCGCTCTCGCCGGACGGCGACCTGTCGGCCGGCATGCTCGCCACCGGGGCTGGCGTCGCCCTCGGCAGCCATGCACTGAAAGCGGGCAGCCGGGTGCTCATCAATGCGTCCCCCGAACCGCTCAGCAACTGGGGGGCCTCGGCCACCGAAGACGTCGCCGCGATCGGCCTGCTGGCCCTTGCCCTGGCCAACCCGCTGCTGGCCCTGGGGATCGCGCTGGCACTGAGCCTGCTGCTCGCCCTGGGCCTGTGGTGGCTCTGGCGGCGAGTGTTCCGGCGCCGGCCCGCGACCGGGCCGGGCTGAGCGCGACCGGCATCGCAGGACCACGGCGCCGGTTCGTTGTAGGCTTGACGATTCGGGGGAGCGCAAGGTGCGCCACGCCTCCGCCTGCTTACGGAGGTCTCCCGCAGTGAGCGCAGCAACCGGCACCCGGACCGCGGCCGACACGGACCAGGCAGCGCCCCTGCCCGGTGCGGCAGTCCGCGCCGAGTTCCCGCCCGCCGGCTACTGGCGCCGCTGGTGCGAAGACGCCGCGCCGCCGGTCACCGTTCGCGTCGATGCACCCGCGGCCGAACCACCGCCTCCCGCGGTCACGCCACCGGTCGCCGCTGACGGCAGCACCGAGGCGCCCTACCGCGTGCTGGTGGTCGAGGACGACCTCAGCCAGGCGCTGTTCGCCGAAAGCGTGCTCAGCGGCGCCGGCATGCAGGCCGCGGTGGTGTCGGTGGCCAGCGAAGTCATGGCCTCGCTCGGCACCTTCCGTCCCGACCTGGTGCTGATGGACCTGCACATGCCGGGCATGGACGGCGTCGAGCTGACCAACCTCATCCGCGAGGATCCGGCCTACGGCCACGTGCCGATTGTCTTCCTGACCGGCGACCTCGACCCGGAGCGCCAGCTGGAAGTGCTCGAGGTCGGCGCCGACGACTTCCTCACCAAGCCGGTGCGGCCACGGCACCTGATCGCCGCCGTGCAGAGCCGCGTGCGCCGTGCGCGCATGCTGCAGCGCGAGCGCAGCGGCGGCGGCCGCCACCCGGTCACCGGCCTGTTCACCCGTTCGCACATGCTGCAGCGCCTGAACTCGATGATTCCCGGCGACGGCAAGGGTGCGCTGTTCATGGTCGAGGTCGCGGGCATCGGGGTACTGCGCGACCGCTACGGCTATTCGGGGCTGGAGCAGCTGCTCACCGACGCCGCCGCCCGGATCGGCGAAGCCGCCTCCGGCCACGCCGTGTCGCGCCTGAGCGACAGCATCTACCTGATCCACGCCGCCAGCCTCGAACCCGCGCAGCTGCCCGAGAGCGCCCGCGCGCTGCGGGATGCGCTCGGCCGCGAAGGCTTCAGCGCGAACGACGAGCCGGTGCGCCTGCGCGCCTTCGTCGGCTACACCACCCTGGCCCACGCCTATGGCGACGCCAGCAGCGCGCTGGCCGCCGCCGAGCGCGCGCTGCGCGAGGCCCGCGCCCAGCCCACCGCCGTCGCCGGCTACCAGCCCCCGCGCCAGCGCGACCACGACCAGGCCATGGCCGAATCAGTGCGCCAGGCGCTGGCCGACAACCGGTTCGAACTGGCGTTCCAGCCGGTGGTGGCGGTGGCCGGTGGCGAAGACGCGCAGTTCCAGACCCTGCTGCGGATGCGCAGCACCGACGGCACGCTGCTGGCCGCGGCCAACTTCCTGCCCGCCGCCGACGCCGCCGACCTGATGCACGACATCGATGCGCGCGTGCTCGAACTGGCGGTGACCGTGCTGCACCAGCGCGCCGCCGAAGGCCGGCCGGTGCGCCTGTTCGTTTCGCAGTCGGCGCGCAGCCTGGCCCGCGACGGCCACGCAGACCACGTGCTGGGGATGCTGGCCGCCTACGGCATCGAGGGTGCGCGGATCGTGATCGACGTGCGCCAGGACGAGGCCCTGATCCACGCCCTGGCGCTGCGCGAATTCTGCGACGCCATGGTGCCCGCCGGGGTGCAGTTGTGCCTCGGCCAGTACCAGTCCGGCCGCGAATCCGACGCCCTGCTCGCGCAGCTGCCGCTGGGCTACGTGCGGCTGAGTTCGCGCTACGCGCAGAAGCTCGACGATCCGGCGGTGCGCGATGAAATGCGCCAGGCCATCGAGCGCGCGCACCGCCTGGGCCTGTGCGTCATCGGCCAGCAGGTGGAGGATCCGCAGGCCGCGGCCACGCTCTGGATGAGCGGGGTCGACTTCATCCAGGGCAACCTGGTGCAGCAGGCCGCGGGAGAAATGGACTTCGACTTCCACCACTCGGTGCTCTGAGATGCTGACACGCGGACGACCCCCGGCAATCATGTTCCGCTGGCTCGCGCTGGGCGCGGCTGCGGGCGCGGCGCTCTCCCTGGTGCTCGAAGCCCTCGGCTTCATAGGGCCCTGGCAGCACGCGACCCTGGTGCTGGTGCTGCTGGTGCTGTTCGCGGTCATCGCCATCCACGTCAGCGTGCGTCGCCGCGACCAGGAAATGGACGAAGCCGACGAACGCGCGCGCCGCGATGAAGCGGTGATGGAGCAGCTGCAGGCGCAGGTCGAGCAGCACGCCCAGCTCGAAACCCAGATGCGCCAGGCCAAGCAGGCGGCGGAGTCGGCGGTGATGGCCAAGGGCGAGTTCCTGGCCACCATGAGCCACGAGATCCGCACTCCGCTCAACGGCATCGTGCCGATGCTGGACCTGCTGATGCACGCCCGGCTGGCGCCCGACCACGCCGAGCTGGTGCGCACCGCGTACACCTCGTCGCAGCAGATGCTGCGCATCGTCGACGACATCCTCGACTACTCCAAGCTCGAGGCCGACAAGCTCGAACTCGAAAGCACCGGCTTCAACCTGCGCGAATTGCTTGAAGGCGTGATGCAGCTGATGGATCGCCCGGCCCAGGGCAAGGGCCTGCGCATGAGCCTGAACATCGACCCGGCCGTGCGCCTGGCCGTGCGCGGCGACCCGGTGCGCCTGCGCCAGGTGCTGGGCAACCTGGTGTCGAACGCAGTGAAGTTCACCGAACGCGGCTCGGTGTCGATGACGGTGCGCCGCAACGGCGAGACCGCCGCCCAGCACCAGCTGCGTTTCGAAGTGCGCGACACCGGCATCGGGATCCCGGCCAGCTCGCAATCGCGCCTGTTCCAGGCCTTCAGCCAGGCCGACGCCTCCACCACCCGCCTGTACGGCGGCACCGGCCTGGGCCTGGCGATCTCCAAGCGCATCGTCGACCTGATGGGCGGCCGCATCGGCGTGGAGTCCGAAGCGGGCCATGGCGCTACCTTCTGGTTCGAGATCCCGCTGCTCAAGGCCGCCGGCGACATGCCCAACAACCTTGACGACCACACCGCGCGCGGCCGCCTGCTGCTGCTCAGCGCCGACCCGCGCCTGCGCCTGCGGCTGTCGATGCTGCTGCCCAACTGGGGCCTGCGCGTGAGCGCGGTCGAGAACACCCAGGAAGCCCTCGACCGCCTGCGCGCGGCCTCCAACCAGGGCGCGCCCTGGGCCTACTCCCTCGTGCTGGCGGATCTTGCCGGCATGCGCAGCACCGCGGTGGCCCTGCACCGCAACCTTGGCCGCCAGGCCGTCTACGGCGACCTCAAGCTGGTCTGCCTGTACGGGGACGACCCGGTCCCCGAAGAACTGCAACGCAGCGTCACCCTCCTCAGCCGGCAGTCCCCCGACGCCGACCTCCGTGCCGCCCTGCTGGGCGGGAACGCCACACAGGCACCGGACTCCGTCAGGGAACCAACCTCCATGGCAAACGCCATCGCATCCTCATTGCCCTCGGCCCCGATCCGCGCCGCGCGCGTGCTGCTGGTCGAAGACAACCCCGTGAACCTGATGGTCGGGCAGCGCCTGCTGTCGGTGCTCGGCATCACCTGCGACACCGCCAGCAACGGCGAAGCCGCTCTGCTGCGCATGGAAGCCTCGCGCTACGACGTCGTGCTGATGGACTGCCAGATGCCGGTGATGGACGGCTACACCGCCACCCGTCGCTGGCGCGAGATGGAGCAGGACGCCGCCGACGGCCGCCACGTGCCGATCATCGCCATGACCGCCAACGCCATGGCCGGTGATCGCCAGAAGTGCCTGGACGCCGGCATGGACGACTACCTCGCCAAGCCGGTGACCCGCAGCGAGCTGGAGCGCACGCTGGCGCGCTGGTGGAACGCAGAAGCGGCCGCGGCCGCCGCCCAGCGCGAAGCCTACGAAGTCGATCCGGAGACTGGCGAGATGATCGGCTACGACGATCACATTGCCGGCGCCGGAAACGGGGACGCCGAAGTCCAGGTGGAGTTCGTCGACGGGATGCCGCCGGTGGCCCGGCCGGATGACGAAACCGGTGACGTGCCGGCGTCGCCGGCGCTTGAAACAGGCGCGGAATGGACCAGACAGCCGGAACCGGCACCGGTAGTCCGGCCGCCCTCCACGCCACCCATGCATGCGCCCGAGCCGGCGCCTGCGGCCGCTCAGGCCGCCCCGCCGCCGGCATTCGCGGCACCGCCACCCACGCTGCCACCCGTGCTCGACCACGAGATCCTTGATGAGCTGCGCGTCATGCTCGGCGGCGACCTCGACCACCTGATCGACGTCTTCCTCGCGGACACGCCGCGCCTGGTAGGCACCATGGAACAGGCCGCCACCGGCCCCGACTACGACGCCCTGCGCGACGCCGCGCATTCGCTGAAGTCGTCCAGCGCCAACCTGGGTGCGATGTCACTGTCGGCCGCGGCCAAGCGCGTCGAGCTGGGCGCCCGCGAGCGCCTGCTCGAGCGCCCCGCCGTGGCGGTGGCGCTGGTGGCCAACGAGTTCAACCGGGCACGCGCGGCCCTGAAGGCCGCAAGCGCGGCACAAGCCTGAGCGAATCGCGCAGCTATAGCTGCGATCAGCTCCCCATCTTCGACTGCAGGTAGTTCTGCTCGCCGACGCGGTTGATCAGGTCGAGCTGGGTCTCGATCCAGTCGACGTGCTCTTCCTCGGAATCAAGGATGTCCTTGAACAGGCGGCCGCTGGTGTAGTCCTTGATGCTGTCGCAAAACTCGATCGCCTCGCGCAGCAGCGGCAGTCCGTCGAGCTCCAGCGCCAGGTCGCACTCAAGGATCTCGCGCGGCGACTCGCCCACCCGCAGCTTGCCCAGCGCCTGGAAATTCGGCAGCCCCTCGAGGAACAGGATGCGGTCGGCCAGCTGGTCGGCGTGCTTCATCTCGTCGATCGATTCCTCGTACTCGTGCTTGGCGAGATCTTCGAGGCCCCAGTTTTTCAGCATCTTGGCGTGCAGGAAGTACTGGTTGATCGCGGTGAGTTCGTTGTAGAGCGCCTTGTTGAGGAACTCGATGACCTTGGGGTCGCCCTTCATGGCATGTCTCCGGCTGGCGTGGGGAATGATCCTGACGACTCTAGCGCCAACGACTCCCATGTGCCGGAACGCGAATCGTGATCAATCCCACCTTTATCCGGGCGGGGCGGATGCAGGGTGCCTCAGGCCGCGTTGGCCAGCGGCAGGACCTGGAGGACCCTGCGCGAAGCGGCCTCGTCTTCCAGCAGCGCCACCGCCGTATCCACGCAGCTGCCGCAGCAGGCACCAGCGCCGGTGCGCATGGTGAGCTCGGTCATGCTGCCGCAGCCTGCGGCCGCGGCTTCGCGGATCTGGTGGTCGGTAACCCCGTTGCAGATACAGACGTACACGGCGGACTCGCGGTTCATGGGACGAACCGATTGTCCTTCCATATGAGAATGATTGTCAATCCTGAACGAGGCGCGTTCTCGTCACCGGCGCCGGACGCCCTCGTCCGCGCTGGGATTCCAGACTGATCGTCGGCACCGCCCGGGATCCAGCCACCTGACGCGCGAACGGCGCCAGATGTTGCAGGGCGCGCGTATAGACACCGCGCTTGAAGTTGACCACGTGTTCGAGCGGATACCAGAAATCGACCCAGCGCCAGTGGTCGAACTCCGGCGTATCGGTCAGGTCCAGGCGCAGGTCGGCGTCCGCGCCGGTGAAGCGCAACAGGTACCAGACCTGCTTCTGGCCGATGCACACCAGCCGGTCGTTGCGGCGGATCGCGCGCGGCGGCAGCCGATAGCGCAGCCAGCCCGGCGTGGCGCCCAGCACGTCGACGTGGCGGGCCTGCAGCCCGGTCTCTTCCGCGAGCTCCCGATACATGGCCTCGAGCGGAGTCTCGTCGGAATTCATCCCGCCCTGCGGGAACTGCCAGCCGTCACGGCGCACCCGGCGCGCCCAGAATACGCGGCCATCCGGATGCATCAGAACGATGCCGACATTGGGTCTATAGCCGTCCGGATCGATCACGATGCGGACTCCTGAGTCTTTCGACGCCTGCGACGTCACTGCGATCGACTCTGCCACGGGGCGCCGGGGCGGACAAGCCGGGCCGGGGGATTTGACGTCGGAGCCAGCCAAGTGGACAATTGCCGGCTCGCCACGCGCTGCGTGCGGGCCAATGGCTATGTAGCTCAGCTGGTTAGAGCACGGCACTCATAATGCCGGGGTCGGTGGTTCGAGTCCACCCATAGCCACCAGATTCCCCCGAAAAATCAATGCGTTGGACGATGAAAGCCCGCCTTGGATGCGGACCGGAATCGCCCGTGACGGTTCCCGTGTCAGGTTCAAGTGTCACAGGCCCGCGCTGCAAGGCGGGAACGACCCGGGCTTGATGAGCACCGGCAACCCTCGCTCTCGCCCCGACGTACGGCTGTCGCATCGGCGCGTCAATCGAACACGCCACCCCCACCGCAACCGCGCCGGTGTCGCCGGCCGCACGGACCCGGAGGCCGGGTTCGCGATGGCTACTCCGGATCCATGAGATCCGTGTGCAGCAGCACCAGCGGCGCGCAGGCCTCCGCGCTGCAGCCGAAGTACCGCGTTTGCCCGCCACGCGACCAAGTCGCTGTTCCGCCGCCACCGATCACGAAATCCCATGTCCCGCCTTCGCTGCGGAGCTTTCCGGAAATCGAGCACGGCAGCTGGTAGAACTCCGAGTACGGCAGCTGCTCGTACTGCCGGCTCAGCTGGAAGAACTCCGCCACCTGCTGCCCGGACAGGCGCCAGTCGCCACACGCGGCTTCCAGCGGGTCGCCGGCCGTGCCCCCGTACTCGGCGTCGGCGACCTGGATTACCTCCGGCGATCGCGGTGGCTTCGGTGACTCGTTCGCCGGCAGCGCGTGTCCGCAGGACACGCCCGCCAGCATCACTGCCGCCACGGCCCATCTGCAGGCACGCGCGCGGCGGGCATCGACAATCCGGTGCCAAGCCGACAGGGCTTCCCGTGCAGTCATCGCTGCAGGCCTGGCGACGACGTCATCATTCATCGTCGTACAAGCCCGCGCCTTCGCCTGCCGTCTTGTACGAAATGAGGTCGTGTTCATGGATGTCTGCACTGGTGAGCCCGTATTCCTTCTTCAGGATGCCGACGATCGTGGCGATCGATGACTTCTGCTCGGCCGTCGGCGGTTCCCACTCCGGCACGCCCTTGTCCTTGGGGCCGCAGTTCTTGACGCAGCGGGACACCGTCTCGATGCCGACGCTGTCGGTATTCATCGGATAGCGCGCAGGGTATGCCTTCACTTTTTCGTGGTTGTGAACCTTGGACGGGCTCCAGCCCCAGCCGGTGATCTGCCTGGTTTCGTCCGCAGGGCAGGTGCCGTCGACCATGCACCGGGACTTGATCTTGCCCACGTGATAGGTGTGCTTGAGCAGGCTCGCGGTCTGGTAGACGGTGCCGTCCTTGTCGACATAGAAGTGGGTGCCGATGCCCGTACCGGCGGAGTCGAGCGCGCTTTGTACGCTGGCGCCCTCGGTCCGGTGCAGCACGATGGCTTTCGGACCGTCCATCTTCCCTTTCTCCAGCGCGGCGATGGGCTTGATCGTGAAGCCGGCGTTCTGCACGTAGCCGTTCTCACCGATGTAGACCTCGACCTCCACTTCCTTGCGCTGCGTGTTGTCGACCTGCGACGTGGTCGACTGTCCGACCTCGTGGTACTTCTTCATCGTCGCGCTCACGGCCCTTCCTCCTCCAGCTCGATCCGCAGCGCCTCGGTGGCATCCGAGGTGACCACGGCAGTCCTGCCCTCGGCGTCGGTCACGCCCTCCTCCGTGCGGCCACTGGCGCAGATGATCCTGTAACCCCGATTGGCCAGCGCCTTGCCCGTGGCGGCCGACCTGAGCACGAAGGCTTCGTCGTAGGCCAGCATCGCGGCCACGGCCGATGCGACCGCCACGGCCGATGCGGCCGCCACCGCTGTGCCGCCTGCACCACTCCCGGCTGCTGCGCCTGAATCAATGAAGGCCCGCACCTGACTACCCGCGATCAGGGTGGCGCCGCAGGTGGTGGAGTCACCGTGTCGCGCCAGGGGCTGGCCATCGACGACGATGGTCGCATCGCCACTGACGATCGTTGTGGGTCCGCACTTCGGGCAGGCCACTGCGTCACCCATGCGCGCGACGGACTTGCCTTCGATGCTGGTGAAAGGCGAACCGCCGAGCACCCTGCCACCATGAGTGGTCGCGTCGCCAACGACGATCCATATCCGAGCCATCGCCCAGTTCCTTTGGAACTTGCAGCTTGTTTGATACCCGATCCGGGGGTGGCACTCAACGTGGACGCCGCCAAACGGTGCAGCCTGTCTCATGTGGCCGACGCCCATCACCGCAGAAGCAACCTCCGCGTCCAGTCCAGCAACACCAGCGGCAGCCTCTCAGGCGCCGACAGCACCGCATAGTTGTCCGGCCCGAACACCTTCGGGAGGTATGCAGGGGCCTGCAGGTCCACCGTGAGGCAGAACGGGAAGATGCCCTGCAGCCGCGCCTCGGTCACCGATTGGCGCATGTCCTCGACGCCGAACAGGCCGTCGTACCGGTCGGCGTCGTTGGGTTTGCCGTCGGACAGCATGAGCAGCAGGCGATGCTCGGCAGGCTGCCGCATCAGCAGCGCGGTGGCATGCCGGATGGCGGCGCCGGCGCGGGTGTAGTTTTCCGGCTCCAGGCCGGCGATGCGCAGCGCGACGTCCGGCCCGTAGGCCTCATCGAAGGCCTTCAAGGTGCGCATCGACACGCCGTGCGGGCCTTCCCCGGAGAAGGCCATGACCGAGAAGGGCTCGCCCAGGCCTTCAAGGGCCATGCAGACCAGCAGCAGGGCCTCGCGCTCGACGTCGATCACGCGCCGGCCGCCGCCGATGAAGCCGTCGGTGGAGCCGCTGCTGTCGACCAGCAGCGACACCGCAATGCTGCGCCGGCCCGGGCGGCGCGCCTCGTACAGGCCTTCGCGAAGGAAGCCACCGGCCCGCAGGTCGGCGCGGCCTTCAACGCAGGCATCGATGTCGATGTCCTCGCCGTCGCTCTGGCGGCGCAGGCGGACGCGCTCAGGGCGAAGGGCTTCGAACTGGCGGCGGATGCCGTCGAGATGCGAGCGGTGGCGGGCGAGCGTGGCATCGACCCAGCGCGGATCGCCGGCCACGGGCGGCATCATGCGGATGGTGGTGCCGTGTTCGATGTACGACGCGCTCGCGTGATCCCATTCGGGATAGCGAAAGCGGGTGCCGCCGGCGTCGGGATCGTCGAATTCGATCCTGGCGCGGGTGGCAGGTGGGTCGTCCGACAGCAGGACTTCGCGCGGCGGGTCGGGTGCCGCGATCATCCGCGTCGATGACAGCTCCGACAGCATGTCGCCGTATTCGTCGGCGCTGGTTTCGTCGTCGCGGTCGACCGGGCGCTGCAGGCCGAAGGGATCCTCGGCGACTTCGTGCGGCGCGTCCTGCTGGATCATCCACACGCCGGGTTCGCCGGGGCGGTCCTCGTCTTCGGTGGCTTCGCGCTCTTCGGGCCGCCGCTCCATGCGCGCGCTTCGGACCGGGCCGGTATCTCCCCCGTCGTGGTTGGATGGCGTGCCTTGGACCAGGCGCGAGGCGGGGCCGGTATCGCGCAGTTCGCCGGTCCACCAGTCGCGGTACAGCGGCACGGGGCCGAGGCGGCGGACGGCTGCGTCGTCGAGCCCCCAGTCCCGGAGCAGGCGTTCAGCACGTTCGAGCGGGCCTTCAGCCCGGCTCGCGTCTGATCGGGATTCGGAACTGGATTCGGATCGGTCGCCGGAGCTGGTGCTGGTGCTGGTGTTGGTGTTGGTGTTGGTGTTGGTGTTGGTGTTGGTGTTGGTGTCGGCTTCGGCCTTGCGGTCGGACGCTACCTCCAACTCAGCCTCCAGGATGTCCCGGACAAGCTGGTCCAGCGGCTGCCGCGCGGCCGCGAAACCGGCCAGCGGAGGGCGCGCGGCCAGCGCCAGGCCGCGCAGCCGCCGCAGGGCCGGCACCAGGCCTGGAAAGCCGCGCGCGACCTCGGCTTCGGCGGCCTGCGCCTCGAGCACCAGCGCGATATCGCGCAGCAGCGGGTTGCGCTCCCCCGCGATCGCCTGCACGTGGCCGCGCATGGCCCGGCACGCCTGCTGCAGCGCCATCGCGCGATAGAGCTCCGACGCTTCGACGGCATCGCAGGTCCCGAGGTGGGCCGGCAGCCAGATCGCGTCGCCGCTGGTGGCGGGCAGCGCCCGCTGATGACGTGGATAGGTCGGCCGGTGGAACAGCCGGTGGAGCACGGTCGGGCGCGCCGGCGGCAGCGCCACCCGGAACGTCAGGCTGGTGCCGAACGCGGCCGACACCAGCAGGTCGAGGCGCCGGACCAGCGACGCGAGCGCAATCGGCTCGTCGGGCTCGCGCGCATAGTGCCGCCGCCAGGTGTCGCGGATGAACACCGTGGCGTGACGCGCCACGTCGACGACAACGTCTTCGGCCTCGGCCACGTCGGCGGCCGCCTAGGGGAACATCGCGTCGACGAGTTCGCGCATCGCGCCAAGCAGGGTCGGATCGTCGCTGAGCGGTGAAACCACCGCCGCGTTGCACGCCTCGCCTACGCTGATGCCGCTGGCGACCAGGCGTCCGGCGGCAATCAGCAGGCGCGTGCTCGGAACCTCGGCCAGGCCGCGGTCGCGGAGCGAGCGCACGCGGCCCGCCAGCTCAACCAGCGCAACGGCAGTGCCGCTGTCCACCCCGCTCTCGGCGACCACGATCGCGGCCTCGGCCGGAGGCTCGGGAAACCCGAGCTCGATCGCCACGAAGCGCTGCCGCGTGCTCGGCTTGAGGTCCTTGAGCATGCGCTGGTAGCCGGGGTTGTACGAGATCACCAGCTGGAAACCCGGCGCCGCCTCCAGCGTCTCACCGGTGCGGTCGATCGGCAGGATGCGCCGGTAGTCGGTCAGCGGATGCAGCACTACGATGGTGTCCTGGCGCGCTTCCACCACTTCGTCGAGGTAACAGATCGCGCCCTCGCGCACGGCGCGTGTCAGCGGACCGTCCTGCCAGACGGTATCGTCGTGGCGGATCAGGAAGCGGCCGATGAGGTCGCTTGCCGTCAGGTCGTCATGGCAGGAGACGGTGATCAGCGGACGGCCCAGCCGCCAGGCCATGTGCTCGACGAAGCGGGTCTTGCCGCAGCCGGTGGGGCCCTTCAGCATCACCGCCAGCCCCCCGGCATGGCACTGCTCGACGATCTCGACTTCGTTGCCCGTGGGCAGGTAGTACGGACCGGCCTCCGCCGGCCTCATGCGCTCATCCACCCATCAGCGCCCCGGGCGCCGTTGCAGCTCGCCGTCGGCATCATCCGCGATCACGTCGAACTGCGGGCGGTACCTGAAGAAGTCGAAGATGAACATCGCGACGCCGGTGGCGAAGATCGTCGCCGTCAGGATCAGCATCAGGAAATGCACCTGGATCTTCAGCTGGGCATCGAGGTAGCCCATGCCCATGATCCGCTCGAGATAGACCTGGGCGATGCCCGCAGTGCCGAACGACAGCGTCATCCCGAACATGCCCGTCACCTGCAGCCAGAACGCCCAGTAGCCGAGCGGCGAGTAGTTGTTCTGGGGTCGGTTGGTCAGGCCCGGCAGCGCGTAGGTGATCATCGCCATGGTGATCATCGCGTAGGCGCCATAGAACGCCGAATGCGCGTGCATTGCCGTGACCAGGGTGCCGTGGGTCCACTTGTTGACGCTGGGCCAGGTGTGGGCGAGGCCGAGCAGGCCGGCGCCGAACAGGGCGAAGATGGCGCTGCCGATGGTCCAGTGCAGGGCCAGGCTGTTGGGATGGCTCACGCCGCCGCGGCGCATCGCCGCATAGGCGTAGATCGCCATCGCAGCCAGCGCCAGTGGCTCAAGCGCGCTGAAGAAGCCGCCGATCGGCAGCCAGATATGCGGCACGCCCACCCAGTAATAGTGATGCGCAGTGCCGAGGATGCCGGCGAAGAACACCAGGCCCACGATCACGTACAGCCACTTCTCCATCACCTCGCGGTCGATGCCGGAGAGGCGGATCAGCAGGTAGGCGAGGAAGCCGGCCATGATCATCATCCACACGCCCTCGACCCACAGGTGGATGGTCCACCAGCGGTAGAAGATCGAGACGGTGTAGTTCTCGTAGTGCAGCAGCGCCGGGATGTAGAGGATCGCCGACAGCGCAAGGCCGCCCAGCAGCACGCCCTCGGTGGTCGTGAACCGCCCGGACTTCTTGATGGTCATGCCGATGTTGTAGAGGAACATCAGCATGCAGATCACGATCACGATCTTGTGCGGCAAGGGCTGCTCGAGCAGCTTGTTGCCGGTGCCGTAGCGGAACAGGTAGCCGATGACCGCGGTCACGCCCATCAGCGTCCACAGTCCCAGCTGCCAGTAGGCCAGCTTCGTGCTGTGCAGCTCGGTGCGGGATTCGTCGGGCACCATCCAGTAGGTGGCGCCCATGAAACCCGTCAGCACCCAGACGATCAGCAGGTTGGTGTGGATCGTCTTGGTGACGTCGAACGGAAGGATGTACAGCAGCGGGTCCGGCCCGAGGTACTTCGCGGCCGACAGCAGTCCGAACACGATCTGCAGACCGAACAGCACCATGGCCACGGCGAAGTACCAGTAGGCCACTGATTGGGACTTGTAGCGCATAGAAAATCTCCCGGTGCCGGCGCAGGACGCCCGCCAGTCTTATTTCATCGATCCAAGGAAGGCCACGAGCTGGTCGACTTGCTCTTCGGTCAGGCTGTCCGCATAGGTGTTGGGCATGAAGGACGTGCCTTCGGCCGAGAACATCGCGCCTGGCACGAGGTGCGCGCTGGGCGTCACGATGGATTCGCGGATGTAGCCCTCGACATCGGTCGCGCTGCCGGTGTAGTCCGGCGATGCGATCGTCTGCGCCGCGCGCTCCGACATGCCGGCCATCGATGGCCCCGCGAGCTGGACGCCGGGCTGCAGCGAGTGGCAGGCCGTGCAGACCGGCACCGCGGTCCCGAACAGGTTCTCGCCGATCGCGCGCGGGTCGCTGTCGGCGCGCACGGGCCTGACGTCCTGTGCCTCCGCCGCGCCCTCGGCCGTGCCCTGCGCGGCCACGACGACCGACCCGCCGGACACCAGGATCGGACGCGGCGGCCAGCCCTGGTTGTCGACCTTCGACACCCAGTCGAGGAACTTGACCAGGTTGGCGATCTCGACCTCGCTGAGGTCCTGGGTCGGCATCAGGCGGCGATGGCGCTGTTCGTCATAGAACTGGGACGGGTCGCGCATATAGGCCTTGAGGTAGGCCTCGCCGCGGTGCTGCGCGATCTTGGTCAGGTCGGGCGCGTAATAGGCGCCTTCGCCGAACAGGGTGTGGCAGTTGATGCAGTTGTACTTGTGCCAGACGTCCTTGCCGTGGGTGATCTCCGGCGTGATGTCGTCGGCGTTGGTGAGCTCGCCGAAACGCATGTGGCTGTAGAAAGTCAGGCCGAGGAACGCAACGGCGGCAAGGCCTGTTGCGACGATGGCGAAGATCCGTGACTGCCGCTTGTTCATAGGTCCTTCCTCAGACGGCGATCGACGGCCAGTAGGAAATCGCGGTGTATCCGGCGTAGACCACGGCCACCGCCATCAGCAGCAGCACCAGGATTCCGACCCAGCGGACGGGTGACACCAGACTTGTCGCTTTCATTCGACTGCTCCCGGATCGGGCGGTGCCAGGACAGTGCCGGCCCGCGCGGAACCTACTGTGGCATTGCTTGCCGCGTCTTGCATTGTGCGGCGCAGCGGCACGCGCCGCCGGCCAGCGACAAAGCATGCGTGTCAAGCCGCCGTGGCGGGCAGTTCCCGCGCGGCGGAACTCAGGCCTTGCGCGATCGCGCGATGGCAGGGTTCCTGGCCGGAGCATCGTGCCTGCTCCCGCCCATGCAGCGCGGCGAATCGGGCGCGCTGCCCTCGCCGGACCACTCCGCGGCGGTGTAGGTGTGCAGCGCGAGCGCGTGGATCTCGCCCATCAGTGCGCCCATCGCTGCGTACACGGACTGGTGGCGCCGGACCGGCGACTTGCCTTCGAAAGCGTCGCTGGCGATCACCGCCTTGTAGTGGGTCTCCAGCCCGCGGCTGTGCATGTGGCTTTCGTCCAGCACTTCGAGGTGGCTGGGAGACAGTGCCTGCAGGGCGGCCTGGATGCGATCGATCTTCGTGCTCATGGCGGCATTATCGCCGGTATCGAAGCGGCGGGCCTGACTGGCGCTAGGCCAGGCACCCGAGTGCCTGCCGCGCGGCGATCCATTCCTCATTGGTCGGCTCCACGCACACCGGCACGCGGCTTGCCGGCGCGGAGACCGTGGCCGCGTTGGCCTCGTTCGCCGCGTCGTCCAGGACCAGGCCCAGGAAACCAAGGCCCGCGCACACGCGTTCGCGGATGAAGGCGTTGTGCTCGCCGACGCCGGCGGTGAACACCAGCAGGTCCAGTCCGCCCAGCACCGCGACCATCGCGCCGATCTCACGCACGATCCGGCGCACGTACAGGTCCAGCGCGGCGCGCGCGCGCTCGCCGGCCAGACCCTCGTCGCCTTCGTGCCTGACGATCACGCGCGGCTCCGGCGAGATGCCGGACACGCCCAGCAGTCCCGAGCGGTGGTACAGCAGCTGCCCGACTTCCTCCAGGCTGAGCTTCTCGATCTCCATCAGGTACAGCACGGCCCCGGGATCCAGTGCGCCGGTGCGCGTGCCCATCATCAGGCCGTCGAGCGCGGAGAAGCCCATTGTCGTCGCTACGCTCTGCAGGTCATGCATCGCGCACAGGCTGGCGCCGCTGCCGAGGTGGGCGACGATGGTGCGACCGCGCGCGACCTCGCCGTGGCGCTCAGGCAGCGCGGTGGCCATGTAGGCATACGACAGGCCGTGGAAGCCGTAGCGCCGCACGCCGCGCTCCCAGGCATCCCAGGGCAGCGGCAGGAGCTGCTCGACCATCGGGATGGTGTGGTGGAAGCCGGTGTCGAAGCAGGCCACCTGCGGCAGCCGCGGATACTCGCGCAGCAGGATCGAGACCGCCTCGAGCGCGAAGGGCTGGTGCAGCGGCGCCAGCGGAATGAAGCCGCGCAGGTCCTCGAGTACGCCGTGGTCCACGCGCACCGGTTCGAAGTACTTGCTGCCACCGTGCACCACCCGGTGCGCGACGGCGCCGACGCGACGCCCGGCGAGGCGTTCGAGGATGCGGTCGCGGATCAGGGCCAGCGCGCTGCGATAGGGCGCGTCGGCGTCGAGCCCGATCGCGAACGGCGCGATCCCGCTCTCGCCGAAGTCGGGCGCGGGGCCACCGATGCCCTGCACCTTGCCGTTCCACAGCGCCCTGCGCGGCAGTGGATCGACGCCGCTGTCGTAGACCGCGAACTTGATGCTCGACGAGCCACAGTTGAGCACCACCACCAGGTCGGCGCCGGAGGACTCCACCGCCGGCGCCGCGGGATGTCCACTCATGGTGGGCTCTGGCGATAGTGGTGTGCGAGCATGAGCGCGATCGCGCACGAGGCCATGCGCGACTCGCGCGGATCGGCGCGGCTGGTCAGCACCACCGGCACCTTCGCGCCCAGCACGATGCCGGCGCTGGCGGCCTGGCCCATGAAGATCAGCTGCTTGGCCAGCATGTTGCCGCTCTCGAGGTCCGGGACCACCAGGATGTCGGCCTGCCCCGCCACCGGCGACGAGATGCCCTTTGTCTTCGCGGCCTCCATCGACACCGCGTTGTCGAAGGCCAAGGGGCCGTCGAGGACACCACCGGTGATCTGGCCACGGTCGGCCATCTTGCACAGCGCCGCGGCGTCGAGCGTGGCCTGCATCGACGGGTTCACGGTCTCCACCGCGGCCAGGATCGCCACCTTGGGCAGGGCGATCCCGAGCACCCGGGCCAGGTCGATGGCGTTCTGGACGATGTCCGCCTTCTGCAGCAGGTCCGGCGCCAGGTTGACGGCGGCATCGGTGACCAGGAACGGCCGCGGATAGTGCGGCGTCTGGATCACGAAGCAATGGCTGACGCGGCGCTTGGTGCGCAGGCCCGAGGCCGAGGCCACCACGGCCGACATCAGTTCGTCGCTGTGCAGGCTGCCCTTGATGATGACCTCGACCTCGCCATCGCGGGCCAGCCCGGCCGCGCGTACGGCCGCGGCGTGGCTGTGCGGCACGTCCTCGACCGGGAGGCCGGAAATGTCGAGCCCCGCCTCCTCCGCCGCCGCCTCCAGCCGCGCGCGCGGCGCCACCAGCACAGGCTCGACCAGGCCTGCATCGCGCACGTCCAGCGCCGCGGCCAGGCTCAGCGCATCGCAGGGATGCACGATGGCGGCGCGCACGGGGGGCAGGTTGGCGACGTGGTCGAGCAGGCGCGCCAGGCCGTCGTTGCCGTTGGCGTCCTTGCGATGCGCCGGCTGCGCCGGATGGTCTGTCGTCATCGGTGTCCTTGGCTGGCGTGGCACTTCCGCAGGTCGGTTCAGGGCTGCGGCTTACTCGCCCGTGCCCGCTTCGAGCCGCTTCGCCGCTTCGCGCTTGCCCATGCCGCGGAGCGCGGCCAGGGCCTGCACCTGCGCCTGGCGCGGGACGGTCTTGCCGGCTTCCCAGTTGTAGATCGACTGCCCGCTCACGCCGGCAAGCTGGCCGTATTCCGCCGCGGACAGGCCAAGCTTCTCGCGGTGCGACTTCAGGCCCTTGGCCTGGAAACGGACGCGCGGGGCATCGCCGTCAGCCGCAGGCGCCGCCGCCTTGTCCGCGCGCGACGGCCGCGCCCCGGATTTCACCTGCCGCGCCAGGGCCGCCACCTCGCGCTTGAGCGCCGCGATATCGCGCCGGTAACCGGCATTCGCCTTGCGCAGGGGCTCGAGCTGGGTTTTGGCTTCCTTGCGGGCAAGGCGCGCGATTTCGGCTTTCAGGACGGTTGCAAGATTGGCCACCAGGTACGACTCCATATTTCAATCGGGGGAATAGTGGGCGAGTCTAGTTTTGAATGCTTCCGGCGTCTAATACTTGTTTTCGAAAAATTATCATCACTGCTTTCAACCGGATTATCAGGAGCCCGTCACACGCCCGCATGCACGGCCCCGTGCAGACTGGTGGCCGACCCGCGACGCCACGTTGAAACAACCACAGGAGCCGATGTGCTTTCGATCGTCATCCCCGCGCACGACGAGGCGCCCGTCATCGCCGCGACGCTCGAGGCAGTGGCGCGCGCCACTGGCGGACTTGGCGAGAGCGTGGAGGTGATCGTCGTCGATGACGCCTCCACCGATGCGACCGCCGCGATCGCCCGTGCACAGGGCGCCCGCGTGGTGCAGGTCGACGTGCGCCATATCGCCGGCGCGCGCAACGCCGGCGCCGCCGCGGCGAGCGGCGACCGCCTGCTGTTTGTCGATGCCGACACGCTGGTCAACCGCCCCGCGCTGGATGCCGCGATGCAGGCGCTCGATGCCGGCGCGGCGGGTGGCGGCACCGCCGTGCGCTTCATGCGCCCGCTGCCGCTCCACGTCCGCCTGTTCGAATCAGCCTCGATCCTGCTGTTTCGCCTGTTCCGCATCACCCCGGGCTGCTTCATCTTCTGCAGCCGCGAGGCCTTCGACGCCGCGGGCGGCTTCGACGAGGGGCTGTACGTTGCCGAGGACATCGCCCTTGGGCGCGCCCTGGCCAGGCAGGGGCGGCTGGTGATCCTGCGCACGCCGGTCGTTACTTCGGCGCGCAAGATGCACACCTATTCACTGGCCGAAAAACTCGGATTCACGCTGCGCTTCCTGGTGTCGCCGCGGCGCATCGCGCGGACCCGCGATGCCCTGCCCCTCTGGTACGGGCCGCGGCGGCACCAAAAGCCCGGGACGCCTACGGCAGAGTGAGCCGGCGCCGGGCAGCGGCCCGCGGCCGGGGAGCGGCGCAGCGATACAATGGCCCGACTCCCGCCAGCGCCCGCATTCCAGATGACCAACAGCAAGCACCGCAAGCCCCTCCCCGGAACCTCGCTCGACTGGTTCGACGCCCGCGAAGCCGTGGAGGCGCTGCAGTCCGGCGCCTGGGACACCCTGCCCTATACCGCACGCGTGCACGCCGAGAATATCGTCCGCCGCGCCGATCCCGCGTTGATCGCGGATTATCTCGGCCAGCTGATCGAGCGCCGCCGCGACCTGGACTTCCCGTGGTTCCCCGCGCGCGTGGTCTGCCACGACATCCTCGGCCAGACCGCGCTGGTCGACCTTGCCGGCCTGCGCGACGCCATTGCCGATGCCGGCGGCGACCCGGCGCAGGTGAATCCGGTGGTGCCGGTGCAGCTGATCGTCGACCACTCCCTGGCGGTGGAATGCGGCGGCTTCGACCCCGACGCATTCACCCGCAACCGTGAAATCGAGGACCGGCGCAACGCCGACCGCTTCCATTTCATCGACTGGACAAAAAAGGCCTTCCGCAACGTCGACGTGATTCCGCCGGGCAACGGGATCATGCACCAGATCAATCTGGAGAAAATGTCGCCGGTGGTTTATGTCGACGACGGCGTCGCATTCCCGGATACCTGCGTCGGCACCGACAGCCATACCCCGCACGTGGACGCCCTGGGCGTGATCGCGATCGGCGTCGGCG
Source organism: Luteimonas sp. MJ250 (assembly GCF_039548455.1). Taxonomy (NCBI): domain Bacteria; kingdom Pseudomonadati; phylum Pseudomonadota; class Gammaproteobacteria; order Lysobacterales; family Lysobacteraceae; genus Luteimonas; species Luteimonas sp. MJ250. Next base: position 166,565 of record NZ_JBCLVB010000014.1, read on the forward strand.
GCCTGGAGGCCGAGAGCGTGATGCTCGGCCGCGCCTCGTGGATGCGCACGCCGGAAATGATCGGCGTGGAGCTTTCAGGAAAGCCGCAGCCCGGCATCACCGCCACCGACGTGGTGCTGGCGCTGACCGAATTCCTGCGCCAGCAGAAGGTGGTCGGCGCCTATCTGGAATTCCGTGGTGAAGGCGCCGCGGCGCTGACCATCGGCGACCGCGCGACGATTTCAAACATGGCGCCGGAATATGGCGCGACCGCGGCGATGTTCTTCATCGACAACAACACTCTCGACTACCTGCGCCTCACCGGCCGCGAAGACGAACAGGTGGCCCTGGTCGAGACCTACGCCAAGGCCGCCGGCCTGTGGGCTTCGGATCTCGCCAACGCGCAATACCCACGGACGCTGCACTTCGACCTGTCCAGCGTGGTCCGCAACATGGCCGGCCCGTCCAATCCGCATCGCCGCCTGGCGACCAGCGACCTGGCCGAGCGCGGCGTCGCCGGCGACCTGGCCGGGGCGCGCGCGCAGGAAGCCGAAGGCCTGCTGCCCGACGGCGCAGTGATCATCGCCGCCATCACCAGCTGCACCAATACATCCAACCCGCGCAACGTGATCGCCGCCGCGCTGCTGGCGCGCAATGCCAACGCGCGCGGGCTCACCCGCAAGCCCTGGGTGAAGACCTCGCTGGCGCCGGGCTCGCGCGCGGTGCAGCTGTACCTGGAAGAGGCCAGGCTGCTGCCCGAACTCGAACAGCTCGGCTTCGGCATCGTCGGCTTCGCCTGCACCACCTGCAACGGCATGTCCGGCGCGCTCGACCCGGTGATCCAGCAGGAAGTCATCGACCGCGACCTGTACGCGGTGGCGGTGCTGTCGGGCAACCGCAACTTCGACGGCCGCATCCATCCCTATGCCAAGCAGGCTTTCCTGGCCTCGCCGCCGCTGGTGATCGCCTATGCCATCGCCGGCACGGTGCGCTTCGATATCGAGAAGGACGTGCTCGGCATCGACGCCGACGGCCAGCCGGTCACGCTCAAGGACCTCTGGCCCAGCGACGAGGAGATCGACGCGGTGGTCAAGGCCAGCGTCAAGCCGGAGCAGTTCCGCCGCGTGTACGAACCGATGTTCCGCATCGCCGTGGACGACGGCACGCGCGTGGAGCCGCTGTACGACTGGCGCCCGATGTCGACCTACATCCGCCGCCCACCCTACTGGGAGGGCGCGCTGGCCGGCGAGCGCAGCATGAAGGGCATGCGCCCGCTTGCGGTGCTCGGCGACAACATCACCACCGACCATCTGTCGCCGTCCAACGCGATCATGGCGTCCAGCGCCGCCGGCGAATACCTGTCGAAGATGGGCCTGCCCGAGGAGGACTTCAATTCCTACGCCACCCATCGCGGCGACCACCTGACCGCGCAGCGCGCGACTTTCGCGAACCCGAAGCTGCTCAACGAAATGGTGCGCAACGCCGACGGCAGCGTGCGCCAGGGATCGCTGGCGCGCATCGAGCCCGAAGGCAAGGTCACCCGCATGTGGGAAGCGATTGAAACCTACATGGAGCGCAAGCAGCCGCTGATCATCATCGCCGGCGCCGACTACGGCCAGGGCTCCAGCCGCGACTGGGCCGCCAAGGGCGTGCGCCTGGCCGGCGTCGAGGCGATTGCGGCGGAGGGTTTCGAGCGCATCCACCGCACCAACCTGATCGGCATGGGTGTGCTGCCGCTGGAGTTCACCGCCGGCACCACCCGCGAAACCCTGGGCATCGACGGCACCGAGACCTTCGACGTCACCGGCATCCGTTCGCCGGGCGCCGCGCTGACGCTGGTGATCAATCGCACCGATGGCAGCAGTACCGGCGTGCCTGTGACCTGCCGCCTGGACTCCGACGAGGAAGTGTTGATCTACGAGGCCGGCGGCGTGCTGCAGCGCTTCGCGCAGGACTTCCTTGCCGCCAACACCCCCGCCTGAGCACTCGATGAGCAACCTTCCCCACGCCCCGCAGCTGAAAATCCCCGCCACCTACATGCGCGGCGGCACCTCCAAGGGCGTGTTCTTCCGCCTCGAAGACCTGCCCGAAGCCGCGCGCATGCCCGGCCCGGCGCGCGACGCGCTGCTGATGCGCGTGATCGGCTCGCCCGACCCCTATGGCAAGCACACCGACGGCATGGGCGGCGCGACCTCGTCGACCAGCAAGTGCGTGATCATCGGCCCGTCCACGCGGCCCGGGCACGACGTCGACTATCTCTACGGCCAAGTGTCGATCGACACCGCCTTCGTCGACTGGTCGGGCAATTGCGGCAACCTCAGCACCGCGGTTGGTCCGTTCGCGATCGCCAACGGCTTCATCGATCGGGCGCGGCTGCCGGAGAACGGAAGCTTCGCCGTCCGCGTGTGGCAGGCCAACATCGGCAAGACCATCGTGGTGCACGTGCCGGTCACGAACGGCGAGGTGCAGGAAACCGGCGACTTCGAGCTCGACGGCGTGACCTTCCCGGCGGCCGAGATCGTGCTCGAGTTCATCGACCCGTCCGACGACAGCGGCGACGACGGCGGCGCGATGTTCCCCACCGGCAACCTGGTCGACGACCTGGAGGTTCCCGGCGTCGGCACGCTCAGGGCCACGATGATCAACGTCGGCATCCCGACGGTCTTCGTCAACGCCGCCGACATCGGCTACGCCGGCACCGAGCTGCAGGACGCGATCAACGGCGATGCAAAGGCGCTGGCCATGTTCGAGGCCATCCGCGCGCACGGTGCCCTGCGCATGGGCCTGATCGATGATCTTGCCGGCGCCGCCACGCGCCAGCACACGCCCAAGGTCGCCTTCGTTTCGCCCCCTGCGGACTACGCGTCGTCCAGCGGCAAGGTGATCGCCGCGTCGGACATCGACCTCAACGTGCGCGCGCTGTCGATGGGCAAGCTGCACCACGCGATGATGGGCACGTGCGCGGTGGCGATCGGAACCGCAGCGGCGATCCCGGGCACGCTGGTTGACCTGGCCGCGGGCGGCGGCGGGCGCGAGGCGGTCCGCTTCGGGCATCCATCGGGCACGCTGCGCGTGGGCGCCGAGGCGCAGGAAGCCGATGGCCGCTGGACGGTGGCGCGCGCGATCATGAGCCGCAGCGCGCGGGTGCTGATGGAAGGCGCGGTCCGCGTGCCGGAAAAGGAATGAACATGGATATCTTCAAGGTCTTCACCATCGAGTCCGCGCACCGGCTGCCGAACGTGCCCGAGGGCCACAAGTGCTCGCGCCTGCACGGCCATTCGTTCCGGATCGAGCTGCACGTCTCGGGCGAACCAGGCACGGATACCGGCTGGGTCATGGACTTCGCCGACATCAAGGCCGCGTTCAAGCCCTTGTACGACCAGTTGGACCACCACTACCTCAACGATATCGAGGGATTGGAGAACCCGACCAGCGAGCGCCTGGCGGTGTGGATCTGGGAGCGGCTGCGGCCCGCGCTGCCGCAGCTGTCCGAGGTCGTGGTGCACGAAACCTGTACCTCCGGATGCCGCTATCGCGGCTGATACACAGCCCCCACCAAAAGCCCCGCTCCCACAAACGCCCCTTGGCCTTCGAACCTGAACGTGCCGACGAGCGGTTGTTGCACCGCAACATAGCCTGGTTTATGCTGCAACGCACAAACCGGCACTCCCTGCCGGATACTCAGCAGGAAACCCGCCATGTACCAGAACACCAACGAGCAGTTCACCGCCGCCGCCCGCCAGTTCGCCGACACCGCCGCCCAGGTCAACCGCCTGGCCCTGGCCGGCGCCGAGAAGGCCATCGGCCTGCAGCTGTCGACCATCGAGCAGAACACCAACGCCGCCTTCGCCTTCTGGGGCGAGCTGGCCGAGGTCCGTGACTTCGACGGCCTGAAGGCCGTGTGGCCGAAGGGCGTGCAGGTTGCCCGCGAGAGCGCCGAGCGCTCGGTCAGCGCCAGCCAGGAAGCCTTCGGCCAGACCGTGGCCACCAACGAAGCCATTGTCCAGATCGCCAAGGGCCAGGTCGAGTCGGCCACTGCCCAGGCGCAGGAAGCCGTCGAGGGCGCCACCAAGGCCGCCGCCGGCAAGACCCGCAAGTAATCGGTGAATGGTCCCGGCAACGGGACCCGGGCATCGCGCGACCCTCTCCCCGCGCGGCGTTCGAATACCGGGCCCGGCAGTTCACGCTGCCGGGCTTTTTCGTGTCTGGCCTGGCAGATACGCCAGAGCCGCGACGATCAGCCCACCGACACCTGCGGCGGGCGCGGACCGTCGCCATCCGGCGGCACATCATCCAGCCGCTCGCCCAGCAGGCGGCGCACGCTGACGAAGAACACCGGGATCAGCAAGAGGCCGAGGAAGGTCGCGAACAACATGCCGCCGATCACGCCCGTGCCCAGCGCATGGCGCGCGTTGGCACCGGCACCGCTGGACAGCGCAAGCGGCGTCACGCCCATGATGAAGGCGAAGGACGTCATCAGGATCGGGCGGAAGCGCATGCGCGCGGCCTCGATCACCGCCTCACGCAGACTCTTTCCGGCGGCGCGCTCAAGCACCGCGAACTCGATGATCAGGATCGCGTTCTTGGCCGCCAGGCCGATCACCGTGACCATGCCGATCTTGAAGAAGATGTCGTTCGACAGCCCCGGCCGCAGCATCGTGAACACCACCGCGCCGAGGATGCCCAGCGGCACCGCCAGCAGCACCGCCACGGGGATCGACCAGCTCTCGTAGAGCGCGGCCAGGCACAGGAACACCACAACCACCGACAGCACCAGCAGCAGGGTCGCGGTATTGCCGGCGATGATCTCCTGGTAGGACATGCCCGCCCAGTCGTAGCCGAAGCCCGCGGGCAGCTCTTCGTCGACGATCCGCTCCATGGCGCCCATGGCCTCGCCGGAGCTGTGGCCCGGCGCCTGGGAACCGACGATGTTCACCGCCGAATAGCCGTTGTAGCGGGTCAGCGAAGGCGTGCTCATGGTCCATTCGGCGTCGACCACGCTGGTCAGCGGGATCATGTTGGGCGTGCCGTCGGCGTTCGGCGCGGCCGGCGTATAGAAGCGCGACAGCGAGCCGGGATCGGTGCGGTAGGGCGCATCGGCGCGCATGTTGACGCGCTTCACGCGGCCGTCGGCGAAGTAGTCGTTGACGTACACCGGCGCCAGCATCAGCTGGATCGCGCTGTAGATGTCGTTGACCGACAGCCCCATGGCCTGCGCCTGCACGCGGTCGACGGTGAGCTTGAGCTGCGACGCGTCCTCGAGCGTGTTGGGCCGCACCGCGGTCAGCGATGGATCCTGCGCCGCCGCGCCCAGCAGCTGGTTGCGCGCCGCGGTGAGCGCTTCGCGGCCGAGGCCGGCGCGGTCCTGCAGGTACATGTCGAAGCCGCCGAACTGGCCCAGGCCCTGCACCGTGGGCAGGTTGACCACGAAAATCTGCGCGTCGCGGATGGCGTACAGCGCGCCATTGGCCTCCTGGATGAAGTCCTGCACCGTGCCGTCGCGCTCGCCCCAGTCGGTGAGCTTGATGAACGCCATGCCGACGTTCTCGCCCTGGCCGACGAAGCTGAAGCCGGCGATCTGCATCATGCCTTCGTAGCCGGGCACCTGCTCCAGCGTGGCGCGGACGTCTTCGAACACCGCCTGCGTGCGCTGCAGGGTCGAGCCCGGCGGCAGCTGCACGATGGCCATGGCATAGCCCTGGTCTTCTTCCGGCAGGAAGCTGCCCGGCAGGCGCGCGAGCAGCACGCCGGCGAGCACGGTCAGCGCGGCGAACACCAGCATCCAGCGCGGCGCGTGGCGCACCGCACCGCTGATGTGGCGCACGTAGGTGCCCGCGATGCGGTCGTAGTACTTGTTGAAGGTGCGGTAGACCACGTTCTGGCGCCTGCCGCCGTCCGCCGCGTCGGGGTCGGGCTTCTCGTGCTGCTTCAGGAACGTCGCGCACAGCGCCGGGGTGAAGCCCAGCGCCAGGAACGCGGAGAAGCCCATCGCCACGGCGATGGTGATCGCGAACTGCTTGTAGATCTCGCCCGAAGCACCGCCCTGCAGTGCGCTCGGGATGAACACCGCGGCCAGCACCACGGTGATCGCGACCACCGCGCCGGTGATCTGGTCCATGGCCTTGATCGTGGCCTCGCGCGGCGGCAGGTGCTCCTCGGCCATGATGCGTTCGACGTTCTCGATCACCACGATCGCGTCATCCACCACGATGCCGATCGCCAGCACCATCGCGAACAGCGTCAGCTGGTTGATGGTGAAGCCGATCATGCTCAGGCCGAGGAAGGTGCCGAGCAGCGCCACCGGGATCACCAGCGTCGGGATGATCGTGGCGCGCAGGTTCTGCAGGAAGATCAGCATCACCAGGAACACCAGCACCATCGCCTCGATGAGGCTCTTCACCACCTCCTTGATGGAGATGGTGACGAAGGTGGTGCTGTCGAAGGGGCTGAACCACTCCACGCCCTGCGGGAAGCTGCCCTGCAGCTCGTTCATGCGCGAGGTGACGCCCTCCGCGACGGTGAGCGCGTTGGCGCCGGGCAGCAGCTGGATCGCGAATGCGCCCGTGGGCTGGCCGTTGAACTTGCTGTCGAAGCCGTAGCCCTGGGCGCCGATCTCGATCCGCGCCACGTCTTTCAGGCGCACCGTGCTGCCTTCGGCATCGGCGCGCAGGATGATGTCGCCGAACTGCTCGGGGGTGGAGAAGCGGCCCTCGGCCGAAACCGTGGCGGTGAAGCCCTGGCCCTTGGGTGCCGGGTCGGCGCCGATCGATCCGGCGGCGAACTGCACGTTCTGCCCGCGCACCGCCTGCAGCACCTGGGTCGCCGACAGGCCGTAGCCCTGCATCCTGTCCGGGTTGAGCCAGATGTTCATGGCGTACTCGGAGCCGAACTGCTGGGTGCTGCCGACGCCGGGCACGCGCGCGATCTGCTCCAGCACGCTGGCGCCGATCAGGTTGTTGAGCGCGTTGCGGTCGAACGACGGCGTCGACGAGCGCAGCCCCACCACCATCAGGAACCCGGCGTTCGCCTTGGCCACCACCACGCCCTGCTGGGTGACCTCGGTCGGCAGGCGCGGCGTCGCCAGGGCGACCTTGTTCTGCACCTGCACCTGGGCGATGTCCGCGTCGGTGCCGGTCTGGAAGGTCAGGGTGATGCTGGCGCGGCCGGACGAGCTTGAGCTCGAACTGAAGTACAGCAGGTTGTCGATGCCGGTGAGCTGCTGTTCGATCACTTGGGTGACCGCGCGCTCGGTGGTGGCGGCGTCGGCGCCGGGGTAGCTCGCGCCCACGGTGACCTGCGGCGGCGCGACGTTGGGATAGGACTCCACGCCCATGTTGAGCAGCGCGATCACGCCCGAAAGCGCGATCAGGATGGAGATGACCCAGGCGAAGACCGGATGGTCGATGAAGAAACGAGGCATCGGGGTCAGCCCTGCGCGGCGGCGTCGGCGGCGGTGTCATCGCCAGCGGGCGTGGCCGGCGCGGCGCCGCGAGCGCCAGGCGCCGCGGACGGCTGCCACGGCGTGGCGGTGGCAGGCTGGCCCGCCTGCGCGCGCTGCAATCCCGAGACCACCACGCGGTCGCCCGCGGCCAGGCCTTTGCTGACGATCCAGCTGCCGGCCTCGGCGCGCGCGGTGGTGATGTCCTTGCGGACCACGATGCCGTCGGCGCCCACGACCATCACATAGGGGCCGGTGGCATCCCGCTGCACCGCGGCCTGGGGCACGGTGAACACGCCGTGCTGCACGCCCAGCGTCGCCACCAGGGTCACGTAGGTGCCCGGCAGCAGGCGGCGGTCGGGATTGGGCAGGGTGGCCCGCAGCGACACCGCGCCTGTCTCGGGATCGACGACGTCGCCCGAGAAATCGAGCTCGCCGGCGTGCTCGTAGACGCTGCCGCCCGGCAACAGCACCTGCACGGCCACCGGATCTTCGCGATCGAGCTGCATGCCGCGCACTTCATCGAGTTCGCCGGCGCCCATGCTGAAATTCACGTACAGCGGGTCGATCTGGTCGACCGTGGTCAGCAGCGTCGCCGTGCCCTGCCCGACCAGCGCGCCTTCGGTGACCTGCTGCTTGCCTGCTCGGCCGGAGATCGGCGCGCGCACGGTGGCGTAGCCGAGGTTGATGTTCGCGCTCTCGACCGCCGACTGCGCGGCCTGCACGGCGGCGTTGGCGCTGCGCTCCGCGGCCAGCGCGTTGTCGAGGTCGGACTGCGAGATGAAGCGCTCCGGCGCGAGGCTGCGCGCGCGCGTGGCGAAGGCGCGGGCGTTAGCCTGGTTGGCGCGCGCCTGGGCGAGCGCGGCCTGCGCTTCACCGGCGGCAGCGCGCAGCGGCGCGGGGTCGATCTCGAACAGCACCTGGCCTTTCTCGACGTCGCTGCCTTCCTGGTAGACGCGGCGCTGGATCACGCCGGGGACACGGGCGCGCACGTCGGCGCTGCGGTAGGCGGCCAGGCGGCCGACCAGGTCGCGGCGCAGGGGCTCGTCCGAGGGCTGCACGGAGACGACGCCCAGTTCGGGCGGCGGCGGCTGCTGGGCCTCCTGTTCGCCGCCGCATGCGGCCAGCGTCGCGCTCAGGATGAATGCAATCAGGATGCGCCGCATGGGTGCCTCTCGGAAAGGGTGACGAAAACAGGTCGGGGAGTATGACGCCGCCGGGGACGCAGGCGCCGTGCCTGAAGTCAGGGATCGGCGATGCGCACATGGTGCCGCCGGCGTGGCGGATCGATGTGAACGCCGCGTGGTCGGCCCGCTGACGCGGGTCAGGCGCCGGTCACTGCGGCCGGCCCGCCACCGGCGACGGCGCGCGCCGCCGCCGCCAGGCTGGCCGCAAGGGCGCCGGCATCCACGACGGGGCCGGCGTGCGCGACCACGCCCATGCAGGGAGCCGGCAGCGCGGCCTCCAGCAGCGCCAGGTAGTCCTCGCGCCGGCCGAAAGCAGGGTCGACCGCGCAGCCCACCCAGCCCAGCAGGCGGCAGCCGTCGGCGGCGATGGCGCGGGCGCTGAGCCGGGCGTGGCTGAGGCAGCCCAGGCGCAGGCCCACCACCAGCAGCACGGGCAGGCCCAGCACGCGCGCCAGGTCGGCATGTTCGATGCCGTCGGCCAACGGCGACAGCCAGCCGCCGGCGCCTTCCACCACCACCGCGTCGGCACCCGCCGCGAGCCGTGCGTAAGCCGCCAGCACGGGCGGCATGGAGACCGCGATGCCGGCCGCACGGGCCGCAAGCTGGGGCGCGGTGGCTTCGGGCAGACGCCAGGGATTGACGTCGGCGTAAGCGGGCACGGGGTCGCTGGCGGCCTGCAGGGCCAGTGCATCGTCATTGCACAGGCCTTGGGCCGTCGCCTCGCAGCCTGCGGCCACCGGCTTCATGCCCACCGCGCGCAGCCCGCGTGCGCGCAGTGCATGCAGCAGGGCCACGCTGGCTACGCTCTTGCCGACGCCGGTATCGGTGCCGGTCACCAGCACGCCGCGCGCTACACTTGGACTCATGTTCACATCGCAGAGTCTAAGCGGCGACAAGCCGCAGCAGTACGCCCAGCTCGCCGCCCAGGCGCGCGCCCTCCTCCATGGCGAGCGCGACCGCATCGCCAACGCCGCCAACCTCTCGGCGCTGGTCTACCACGCACTGCCGGAGCTCAACTGGGTTGGCTTCTACTTTTACGACGGCACCGAGCTGGTGGTCGGCCCGTTCCAGGGCCAGCCCGCCTGCGTGCGCATCCCGCTTGATCGTGGCGTCTGCGGCGCAGCCGCACGCAGCGGCGAGACCCAGCGCGTGGACGACGTCAACGCCGTCGCCGACCACATCGCCTGCGACGCCGCGTCGCGTTCGGAAGTGGTGGTTCCCCTGCACCGCGACGGCGCGCTGGTGGGGGTGTTCGACCTCGACAGTCCGGTTCCGGCCCGGTTCGACGTTGAAGACCAGAGGGGACTCGAGGAGATCGCACGCGTGTACGTGGAATCACTGGGCTCGTGAGCGCCCAACCGCTCAAGATGCGCAACATCGGGCCGAAGTCGGCCGCATGGCTGCGCCAGGTGGGTCTGAGGACGCCGGAAGACCTCATAGAAGCGGGTCCGCTGGAGGCATTCATGCGCATCAAGCGCGCCGGCTTCAAGCCCAGCCTCAACCTGCTGTATTCGCTGGAAGGCGCGCTGCGCGACTGCCACTGGCAGGACGTGCCCGACGAACGCCGGGTCGAACTGGTCGCCGCCGCCGAGGCCGCGATCGCCGAACTGCCGCCGCCGCGCAACCGCCCGCCTGCCGGGCCGGTGACCACCACGGTCATGCAGGACGACGATGCGACGCCGGCGCCGCGGCTGTTCGACGAGGCCGTTGACGACTGATCCATTCGCGGCGGTCACGCGTCACCGCGACTGTCGCGCACCATCCCGCTGCCGTACACTGCGCGCACTTTCTGGTGACCCGAGGGGATTCCCCCAAGGGTTGAAACGGGAAGCCGGTGACCTTCCGTCCGCGCCACGCGGGCGAAGCATTCCGGCGCTGCCCCCGCAACGGTAAGCGAGGAAACACCCCGGCAAACCGCCACTGTGCATCCGCACGGGAAGGCGCCGGGGCTGGTCGGCACTGCACGCCGCCCGCCCGCGAGCCCGGAGACCGGCCCGGAAGCCACTGGTTGCGATGCGGAGGGCATTGCGGCGGCAGTTGCGCCGTGCCCCGCATGTCGCCCTCCGTCGGATCCTCCACGCGCGACTTCTTCCACACCGGTCGCGCGGGCGTGCGCGACGCATGGAGTTTCCGAATGAAGCCGCACTACACCTTTCTCCCGCTGGCGATCGCGCTGGCCCTGTCACCCGCTGCCCGTGCCGCCGGCCGGGCCCAGGCCACCGAGCTCGACACGATCGTGGTCACCGCCACGCGCACCGAGCTCAATGCCATCGACAGCAACGTCCCGGTGCAGGTGATCGACCGCGAGGTGATCGAACGCAGCCAGGCCACCTCGCTGCTGGACCTGCTGCGCGGTCGCGCCGGCATGGACTTCGCCAACCAGGGCGGCGCCGGCAAGCTCAGCTCGATGTTCCTGCGCGGCACCGAATCCGACCACGTGCTGGTGCTGGTGGACGGCGTGCGCATCGGCTCGGCCACCGCCGGCATGAGCTCGTTCCAGGACCTGCCGCTGGAGCAGATCGAACGCATCGAAGTGGTGCGCGGGCCGCGCTCGAGCCTGTACGGCGCCGAGGCGATCGGCGGCGTGGTGCAGATCTTCACCCGGCGGCCTGCTGAAGGCCCGATGCAGGGCAATTTCAGCATGGGCGCGGGCAACAACGGCTTTCGCGCGGCCAGCGCGGGCATCGGCCGGCGCACCGGGCGCGCCTGGTTCCAGGCGCAGGGCGCGTGGCAGCGCACCGACGGCATCGACGCCTGCCGCGGCACCGCTGCCGGCTGGGGCGCGGGCTGCTTCGTCGACGAGCCCGACCGCGACGGCTACCGGAACGCGTCGGTGAGCCTGCGCGGCGGCGTTGAGGTGTCCGATACCCTGGATCTGGAAGGCCATGCGCTGCTTGCCGATGCCTTCAACGAATACGACGGCAGCATCTTCGGCGGCAACGAGGCCGACAACCGGCAGCAGGTTCTGGGCACGCGACTGAAGTGGCGGCCGCGCGCCAACGTCGACCTGGACCTGCGCGTGGGCCGCTCGGACGACCGCGCCCTGACCCGCTTCCACGATCCCGTCGACGACAGTCGCGACTTTGCCAGCCGCATCAACACCCGTCGCTTCACCGCCTCGGCGCAGGGCGACGTGGCGATCGGCGACGACCAGGTGCTGAGCGTCGGCATCGACTGGATGCGCGACGCGGTGGAGGCCAGCACGGCCTACATCGAGGACCGCCGCGACAATACCGCCGGCTTCGTCGCCTGGCAGGGCCGATTCGATGCGCATGCCTTCGAAGCCAGCCTGCGCCACGACGACAACGAACAGTTCGGCGGCCATGCCACCGCGAGCGTCGGCTACGGCTTCAGTTTCGCCGACGGCTGGCGCCTGACCGCCAGCGCCGGCACCGGCTACAAGACTCCGACCTTCAACGATCTGTATTACCCCGTGTATGGCAATGCCGACCTGCGGCCGGAGGAGTCGCGCACGGTCAACATGGGCCTGGCGCGCCAGGGGCAGAACCGGGGCTGGACGTTCAACGTGTTCGAAACCCGGATCGACGAGCTGATCGGATACGACACCGACTTCGCCCTGCTCAACGTGGACGAGTCGCGCATCCGCGGCGCCGAACTGACCGCGCACGCGACGCTGGCCGGCTGGGACCTCGGCGCGGAGCTCGGCCACATCGATCCCCGCAACCTGTCGCCTGGACCGAACCACGACAGGCTGCTGCCGCGGCGCGCGCGCAACAACGGGCGTATCGACGTCGATCGCGCGCTCGGCGATTTCCGCATCGGCGCATCGGTGCTGGGAAGCGGCGCGCGTTATGACGATGCGGCGAACACCGTGCGCCTGGGCGGTTTCGCCACGGTGGACCTGCGCGTGGAGTACGCGATCAATCCCGAGTGGACGCTGCAGGCGCGGGCCAGCAACCTGTTTGACCGCGACTACGAGACGATCGCGTGGTTCAACCAGCCGGGACGGGAGTACGGGCTGACGCTGCGCTATCGCCCCGCGAAGTAGGCCGCCGCCTTTGTGGGAGCGGCGGACGTCAAGGACGGGCAAGGGTGGTCAAACCCTCAAGTCCATCGAGGACAGCCACCGCCCCCGCGCGCTCCAGGTCGAAATCACGCGGATACCCGTGCCGCAGCAGCACCAGGTCCATGCCGGCCGCCTTCGCGGCGCCGGCATCGGCTTCGGAATCACCCACCATCAGCGTGTCCGCCGCGGACACGCCGTGCAGCGCCGCCAGGTGCAGCAACGGCATTGCATCCGGCTTGCGCTCGGCCAGCGTGTCGCCGCCGACGACGTGGGTGAACCAGCGGTCGATGCCCATCGCATCGCTCAGCACGCGCGCCATGCGCTCGGGTTTGTTGGTGGCCATGGACATCGCCACGCCAGCATCCGCCAGCGCGGCCAGCGTCTCCGTGGTGCCCGGATACAGGCGCGCGTGCAGCAGCAGGCACGCTTCGTAATGGACCATCAGCCGCGGCATCACCGCGTCGACATCGGCATCGCTGCCGGCGTGGCGCAGGGCGCTGTCGAGCAGCACGTGCGTGCCCAGGCCGATCCACGCGCGTACGGTGTCTTCGTCCTCGCGCGCGTGGCCGAGTTCTTCCAGGGTGCGATTGACCGCCTCGGCGATGTCGGCGGCGCTGTCGACCAGGGTGCCGTCGAGGTCGAACAGCACCAGCGACCAGGGGAATGACACAGGGCGTCTCCTCGGCTTCATCGGACGGCAATTGTCGCCGGCGCACCGCGGGCGGGCCAGCGCAAGGCGGGCCGCTCAGGCAAGGACACGGGCCTTCGACAGGTCCAGGCGCGTCGTCGTGCCCTGCCACGGCCGCGACGTGATCTCAAGCGTCCAGCCCAGGTGCTCGCACAGCCGCGAGATCAGCTCCAGGCCGATACCGCCGCGCGCCATGCGCGCATAGATCGCGCTGATCTCCTCGGGCGTCATGCCGTGTCCGGGATCATCGATGACCACCGCGGCGGCATCGATGCGGATGTCGATCCCGCCGCTGTCGCTGTTCTCGATCGCATTGCGCAGCAGGTTGCCGATGGCCGCCTGCACCACCGGCATCGGCGCCAGGATCTTGCAGCGCGGCGGCGGCTGCAGCGCCAGCACCAGACCCTTCTCGCGCGCCATCGGCAGGTGGTCATCGATGATCTCGGGCAGCAGCTGCGCGAGGTCGATGCGATCGCTGGCCTGCGCCAGGCGTCCCGGCTCCTTGGCCAGGACCAGCAGCAGCGCGATCAGGCGCTCGACCTCGCGGCCGGTGCGGCTGATGCGCGCGATCTGCTGCCGCGCGGCGTCCGGCACGCCGGTCTGCGCGGCGGCAAGCTCCGCCGCGCCCGAGATCACCGCGATCGGCGTCCGCAGCTCGTGGCTCATGCTGTCGATGAACACCCGTTCGCGCTGCACGTACAGCTCGTTGCGGGCGATGTAGTCGTTGAGCGCCTCCGCGATCACCACCAGCTCCGAGCTGGCATCCGCCGGCAGCTCGATGCGCTGGCCGGTGCGGTCGGGGCGCAGGTGCCCGATGCGCTGTGTTCGGCGCGCTGCTGTTCGGCGCGCGATGGCTGCTGCAGTTCGGCGCATCGCGGCGCGCCGGGCGCGCGGTGGTGCCGCGCAGCTTCTGGATCCTGAGCCTGTGCGGCAGCGGGCTGACGCTGGCGTACTTCGTGTTTTCCGACAAGCAGGACGCCGTGGGCGTGCTGCAGAACCTGCTGCCGGCGCTGACCGCCGCCTACAGCCTGTGGCTGGAACTGCGCCCCGCGCGACGCGTGGCGCTTCAGCAGGAGGCGAACAACGGCGCCTGGAGCGGCGCTTCCTCCGGATCGCGAAAGCCGGCCAGCCCCACCCCGGCCAACCGGTAGCGCGTCGACGCCGGCAGCGACACGCGCTCGCGCAGCGCCAGCGCGATGGCGGTGAACTCCGCAAGCGTCGCCGGCGGCATGTCGGGCGTATGGCTGCGGGTGAGGATGCGAAAATCCGAGGTCTTGAGCTTCAGCACCACCGTGCGCCCGACGCGCGGCGTCTTTCGCGTGGCATCCCAGGCCTTGGCGGCCAGGCGGCGCAGCGCGTCCTCGAACTCGTACAGCGTGAGGTCGTGCTCGAAGGTGTCCTCGGCCGAGATCGACTGCACCGGCTGGTCGGGCTCCACCGGGCGCTCGTCGATGCCGCGCGCACGCCGGTACAGGCCGGCGCCGAAGCTGCCGAAGCGTGCCTGCAGCTCTTCCAGCGCGAACGCGCGCAGGTCGCCGACGGTGGCCACGCCGATGTCGGCGAGCTTCTGTTCCATCACCTTGCCCACGCCCGGGATCTTCGATACCGGCAGCGGCGTCAGGAAGGCTTCGACCTGGGACGGCTTGACCACGAACTGGCCGTCGGGCTTGTTCCAGTCCGAGGCGATCTTGGCCAGGAACTTGTTCGGCGCGATGCCCGCGGAGGCGGTGAGCGCGGTGGCCTCGCGGATCTCGGCGCGAATCATGCGCGCGCTTTCGGTGGCGCTGGGTGAGGCGATCTTCGGCGCGGTGACGTCGAGGTAGGCCTCGTCGAGCGACAGCGGCTGCACGAGGTCGGTGTGGCGCAGGAAGATGGCCCGGACCTGCTTCGACGCCTCCTTGTAGCGCACGAAGTCCGGCGGCACGAATACGGCGTCGGGGCACAGGCGCTCGGCGCGCACCGCCGGCATCGCCGAACGCACCCCGAACACCCGCGCCTCGTACGAGGCCGCGCACACCACCGAGCGCGCGCCGCGCCAGGCCACGACCACCGGGCGGCCGCGCAGGGACGGATCGTCGCGCTGCTCCACCGACGCGTAGAAGGCGTCCATGTCGATGTGCAGGATCTTGCGCATGTGCGCATTATCCCGCAGCGCTGCCGGATGGGCTGCAGGAGCGGCCAGAGCGCCTGTGGGAGCTGCCAAAGGACTCGCGGGAGCGGCCGGGGACTCTGTGCGAGCGGCTATGGCCGCTCCACGAAAAGCCAGCTTAAATCGGTGGAGAGGCTTCGACCGGCAGGGTCACGAGCATCAGGGTGGCGTCATCCGGATCCGGCACGACCTTGAAGCCGAGCTTCCGGCACATGGCGAGCATGGTGCTGTTCTCGCGCAGCACCTGGCCCTCGATGGTCTCGAGCCCCATCCAGCGCGCGACCTCGATCATCTGCTGCATCAGGCGCCAGCCGAGGCCGGCGCCCTTCAGGTCGGAGCGCACCATGATCCCGTACTCGCCGCGCCGGAAGTCGGAGTCGGCAAGCAGGCGCACGGCGCCGAGCATCTCGTCGGTTTCGACATCGATCGCCACCAGCGCCATCGAGCGCGCGTAGTCCAGCTGCACCAGGCGGGCGATGAAGTCGTGGCTGAAGTCGCGCACGGCGCGGAAGAAACGCAGGCGCAGGTCTTCGGCACTGACGTGCTCGAAGAAGCTTCGGAACATGGCGTCGTCTTCCGGGCGCACCGGGCGCAGGAAAGCCTGGCGGCCGCTGGACAGCGTGAGCGTGC
Source organism: Luteimonas sp. MJ250 (assembly GCF_039548455.1). Taxonomy (NCBI): domain Bacteria; kingdom Pseudomonadati; phylum Pseudomonadota; class Gammaproteobacteria; order Lysobacterales; family Lysobacteraceae; genus Luteimonas; species Luteimonas sp. MJ250. Next base: position 182,663 of record NZ_JBCLVB010000014.1, read on the forward strand.
GCTCGAGCTCGGTCGGGTACGGGAACACCGCGAAGCGCGGGTGGCCGCGGCCCCGGTGCAGGCGCGTAGACGGCGCCACCGCGATCCGCGCATCCACCGCCACCGCGCCGCCGGCATCAACCAGCAGCGGGTTGATGTCGATCTCGCGCAGCTCGGGGATGTCGGCGGCCAGCTGAGCGAGCTTCACCAGCACCAGGGCCAGCGCGCGTTCGTCTGCGGCGGGCACATCCCGGTAGGCGCGCAGGATGCGCGAGACGCGGGTGCGGCCGATCAGCTCGTGCGCCAGGCGCAGGTCCAGCGGCGGCAGCGCCAGCGCCTTGTCGTCGATCAGCTCGACCGCGGTGCCGCCGCGGCCGAACACCACCACCGGCCCGAACACCGGGTCGTCGGCGATGCCGGCGATCACCTCCCGCGCCTTCGCGCGCAGCACCATCGGATGCACGCTGACTCCGTCGATGCGGGCCTCTGGCCGCAGCCTGCGCGCGCGCTCGATGATCTCGGCGGTGGCCTCGCGGACTGCTTCGGCGCTGCCGACATGCAGGCGCACGCCGTCGACGTCCGACTTGTGCGCGATGTCCGGCGACAGCACCTTGACCGCGACCGTGCCGCCATCGGCGAGCATCGGCGCGGCCAGGGCCGCGGCGGCGTCCGGATCGGCGGCCTGGACGGGCGTGGCGAGGTCGATGCCGTAGGCGCGCAGCAGGCGCGCGGTGTCGGCGGGGTCCAGCCATTCGCGGCCTTCGGCAAGCGCCGCGTCCACCAGCGCCTGGGCGGTGGCGCGATCGAAGGCGAAGTCGTCGGGCAGGCTCGGCGGCGTCTCCATCAGCGCTGCCTGGGCTTCGCGGTGGCGGACCAGATACATGAAGCCGCGCACGCCCTCGGTCTCGCTGGCATAGGTCGGTACGCCGGCATCGCCCAGCAGCCCGGTGGCGCCGTCGTCATCGCCCAGCCACAGCGCCAGCACCGGTTTGCGCGCCGCGCCGCGTGGCCGCGCCTTGAGCACCGCGACCGTGGCCTCCGCGGTCTCCCTTGGCGCGGAGAGCACGGTGGGCACGTTGACTGCGAGGATGGCGTCGTTGCCCGGGTCATCGAGCAGCGCCTCCAGTCCGGCGGTGTAGCGCGCACCGTCCGCATCGCCAAGCAGGTCCACCGGATTGGTGCGCGACCAGCCGCGTTCGAGCGTGGCGTCCAGGCGCTCCACGGTCGACGGCGCAAGCCGCGCCGGCTCGCCGCCCAGGTCCTGCAGCAGGTCCAGCGCGAGCAGGCCGGTGCCGGCGCCGTTGGTCAGCACCGCCAGGCGCTTGCCGGGCACGCTCCCCAGGTGCGAGAGCGTCTCGGCCGCGGCGAACATCTCGTCGAGTGCGCGCACACGCAGCAGGCCGGCGCGGCGGAAGGCTGCGTCATAGACATCGTCAGGGGTGGCCAGCGCCGCGGCATGGCTGGAGTGCGGTGGTGCGCGGCGCAGGTGCCGGCCCGGGCGTACTACCACCACCGGCTTTCCGCGCGACGCCGCGCGTGCGGCGGACAGGAATTTGCGCGCGTCGCGCACGTGTTCGAGGTAGAGCAGGATCGCGCGCGTGTGGCGGTCGACGGCGAACCAGTCGAGCAGGTCGGCGAAGTCGACGTCGACCGCATCGCCCAGCGAAACCACCGCGGAGAAACCCGCCCCGCGCGCATGCGCCCATTCGATCATCGCCGCGCCCACCGCACCCGACTGCGACACCAGGGCGATGTCGCCGGGCGGCGGCCGGTGCGCCGCGAAGCTGGCGTAGAGCTTCGAATGCGGCGCGATCACACCCAGGCAGTTGGGCCCGACCACGCGCAGGCCGCGCTCGCGCGCGACCGCCGCCAGCGCGGCATTGTGCGAATCGGGGCCCTCGCCCATGCCGCGCGTCAGCACGATGACCGCGCGTGCGCCGGCATCCGCGGCGGCGGCGGCCACTTTCGCGACCTTCGACGGTGGCGTGGCGATGATGACCAGCTCCGGCGTGAAGCCCAGCGCGTCCAGCCGCGGCGAAGAGTCGACGCCGCCGATCGACGGATAGCGCGCATTGACCACGCCCACGCGCCCGGGGAAGCCACCTTCGACGATCTGCCCCAGCACCAGCCGGCCCAGCGAGCGCTCCCGCGGGCTGCCGCCGACCAGGACCACCGAGGCCGGCGCGAATACGGAACCGAGTGCGTAGGTACCCATCGGATGGCAGACCCGGCATGCGCGGAAGGGTCCGTGACGATATCACCGGCGCGTGACCCGCCGGTGCTGCCGGCCCGGCCCTGCACGCCTTCCTCAAATGCAGCGGAGTAACGTGGTTCAGGATCGGCCCCGACGGAGGCCGCAACCCACCCGGGCGCCATCGCGTCCACGCAGGAGGTCCGCCCATGGTCGCTACCGTTCCTCGCAGATTCGCGCCCGCGTATCACCCGGCGCACGCAGCCCTGTCCGGCGGGGCCCTGACGCTGTTCATCGGCGCCTTGCTGAGCGACATCGCCTACGCCCGCACCTACGAGATCCAGTGGAACAACTTCGCGTCCTGGCTGATCGCCAGCGGCCTGGTGGTGCTGGCGCTCTCGCTGGTGTGCGCGCTCTTCGGCCTGGCCGCATCCAGGCGCACGCGGGCATCGGTCCTGCACTTCGTTCTGCTGCTCGCGACCTGGGTGGTCGGCTTCTTCAACGCGCTGATGCACGCACGCGACGCCTGGGCCAGCATGCCCGGCGGGCTGGTGCTGTCGGTGGTCGTGGTTGTGCTGGCCGTGATCGCGGCCTGGCTGGGCTTCAGCAGCCCGCGCATCGGAGAAGTGAAATGAACCGCCATCCCCTGCCCGCCATCGCGATGCTCAGCCTCGCCCTCGCCGCCTGCGGAGGCAAGGAGTCCGCGCCGCTGCAGTACGGCGCCAACCCGGACCTGCCCGAGCCGCATCGCGGCCTGATGCCGGACATGGTGATCGCCGAGCCCGCCGGCTGGGGCGACCGCCTGCCGGTGGTGCCCGAGGGCTATACGGTCAGCGCCATCGCCACCGACCTGTTGATCCCGCGCCAGACCCTGGTGCTGCCCAACGGCGACATCCTGGTGGCCGAGGGCCGCGGCGGCAAGGCACCCAGCCTCAAGCCCAAGGACGTGATCGCCGGGCCGATCAAGTCCGCGGGAACCACCTCGGTGAAGAGCGGCAATCGCCTGACCCTGCTGCGCGACGCGGATGGCGACGGCGTGTACGAACTGCAGACGGTGTTCGCCGACGAGCTCGACGCGCCCTACGGCCTGGCCCTGATCGGCGGCGATCTGTATGTAGCCAACCAGGACGCCGTCGTGCGCTTCGACTACCAGCCAGGGCAGACGCAGGCCAGCGCGGCGGAGCCCGAGGTGCTGACCCTGCTGCCGTCGGAGATCAACCACCACTGGACCAAGGCGATGGCCGCCAGCGCCGACGGACGCTTCCTCTACGTCGGCATCGGCTCCAACAGCAACATCACCGAGCGCGGCATGCTCGCCGAGCAGGACCGCGCGATGGTCTGGGAGATCGACGTCGCCACCGGCATGCACCGCCCCTACGCGACCGGCCTGCGCAATCCCACCGCGCTCGCCATCCAGCCCGGCAGCGGCCAGCTCTGGGCCGTGGTCAACGAGCGCGACGAGATCGGCCCGGACCTGGTACCCGACTACCTGACCTCGGTGCGCGACGGCGGCTTCTACGGCTGGCCCTACAGTTACTGGGGAAGCAACGTCGATGACCGCGTGCGTCCGCAGGATCCGGAAAAAGTGGCCTCTGCCATCGTTCCCGACTACTCCCTCGGCTCGCATGTCGCCGCGCTTGGCGTCGACTTCTCCAGCCCGGTGATGGGCGCGGAGTTCGCCGACGGCGCCTTCGTCGGCGAACACGGCAGCTGGAACCGTGCCGAGCCGGTGGGCTACAAGGTGGTGTTCGTGCCCTTCCGCAACGGCCGCCCTGCGGGTGATCCCGTCGACTTCGTCACCGGCTTCCGCGACGACGACGGCACCACCCGCGGCCGCCCGGTCGGCGTGACCGTGGATCCGCGCGGCGCGCTGATCGTGGCCGACGACCTGTCGAACACCATCTGGCGCGTGGCCCGGACCGGCGGCGCCGCAACGCCGCCGCCCGCGTCCACCGCCGACCCGCTGGACGCCGCGGATCTTGCCCGCCCGGATGATGCGGCCGAAGTCGCCGCGGCAACGCCCGCGGAGACGATGTAGGCCTCAGTTCGCGTACAGATCCACGTACTCGGGCACCGGCATCGCCTCGAGCGTCGCCTGGTCCAGGCTGGCGGCCAGGATCGCCTCCTGGCGCGCGACCGGGAACCGCCGCGCCAGGTTGCGGCGGAACTTCGCCTCCAGCAGCGGGATGCCTTCGTCGCGACGGCGCCCGTGCCCGACCGGGTACTCCACCGCGACTTCGTCGAGCGCGGTGCCGTCTTCGAAAGCCAGCGTCAGCGCGTTGGCGATGCTGCGCTTCGCGGGATCGTGGTAGTCGGCGGTGTACTGCGGATCCTCCACGCAGGCGATCTTCGCGCGAAGCCGGTCGATGCGCGGGTCGGCGGCCACCTCGTCCTCGTAGTCGGCCGCGGTCAGGCGCCCGAAGATCAGCGCCACCGCGACCATGTACTGGATGCAGTGGTCGCGGTCGGCCGGATTGTCCAACGGACCCTGCTTGTCGATGATCCGGATACAGGCCGCCTGGGTGCGGATGGTGACCGCGGCGACCTCCTCCACGCGCCGTCCGGCGCGCGCGAGCCGGTCGTGCAGCAGCAAGGCCGCCTCGACCGCGGTCTGGCCGTGGAACTCGGCGGGAAAGCTGATCTTGAACAGCACGTTCTCCATCACGTAGCTGCCGTAGGGGCGCTGGAAACGGAAGGGTTCGCCCTTGAACGACACGTCGTAGAATCCCCAGCCGGGAGCGGTCAGCGCGCCCGGACAGCCCATTTCCCCCGTGGCCGCGATCATCGCCAGGCGCACGCCGCGGCTGGTGGCATCGCCCGCGGCCCAGGACTTGCGGCTGCCGGTATTGGGCGCGTGGCGATAGGTGCGCAGGCTCTGCCCGTCCACCCAGGCCTGCGAGACGGCATTGACGATCGCGTCGCGCGACAGGCCAAGCAGCCCGGCCACCACCGCGGTCGAGGCCACCTTCACCAGCACCACGTGGTCCAGGCCGACGGCATTGAAGCTGTTCTCCAGCGCGATGCAGCCCTGGATCTCGTGCGCCTTGACCATGGCGCGCAGCACGTCGCGCATCAGCGGCGGCGGTCGGTCCTCGGCGATCGCGGTGCGGCCCAGCCAGTCGGCCACGGCGAGGATGCCGCCGAGGTTGTCCGACGGATGCCCCCACTCGGCGGCCAGCCAGGTGTCGTTGAAGTCCAGCCAGCGCACCATCGCGCCGATGTTGAAAGCGGCCTGCACCGGATCGAGCTGATAGCCGGTGCCGGGCACCCGCGCGCCGTTCGGCACCACCGTGCCCGGGACGATCGGCCCGAGCAGCCGGGTGCAGGCGGGATACTCCAGCGCCTCCAGGCCGCAGCCCAGCGTATCGAGCAGGCAGTGGCGCGCGGTCGTCCAGGCCAGCGGTGATTCGACCGCGAAGCCGGTGACGTAGTCGGCGATGTCGACCATCGCCTGGTCGGGCTCCGGGCGGACGTTGGGAACGAGCGTGGACATGGCGGCCTCCGCCTGCGGTGATGCCCCGACGCTACTCCCCCGCCCGCGGCGCGGCCATTGCGTGCCGTTCACGACGCCACGCCGCGCATCCGCCTTGCTTGACGCCATGCCCGGCGCATTCCAACCTGCCTCGATGAAGACAACGCTGGTCCGCAACGCGGACGTATATGCTCCTGAACCGCTGGGACGCCGCGATCTGCTGCTTGGCGGCGGCAAGCTGCTGTGGATCGGCACCGATGCGCCCGACCTGCCCGAAGCATTCGGCGCCTCCACCGTCGACCTCCGCGGCCGCCGGCTGCTGCCCGGCTTCATCGACGGCCACGTGCACGTCACCGGCGGCGGCGGCGAAGCCGGCTTCGCCAGCCGGGTGCCGGCGCCGATGCTCTCGCACTACACCCGCAGCGGCGTGACCACGGTGGTCGGCCTGCTGGGCACCGACGACGTTGCCCGCGGCATCCGTGACCTGGTGGCCCAGGTCAATGCGCTGCGCGAGGAAGGCCTGTCCGCCTGGGGCTACGCGGGCGGCTACCACCTGCCGCCGGCCACGATCACCGGCAGCGTGCGCGCCGACCTCGCCTTCATCGACTGCCTGATCGGTGTGGGCGAGCTGGCGATCAGCGACCACCGTTCAAGCCAGCCGACGCTGGACGAGCTGCTGCGGATCGCCTCCGAAACGCACGTGGCCGGGCTGATGACCGGCAAGGCCGGCATCGTCCACCTGCACCTGGGCGACGGCGCGCGCGGCCTGGACCTGGTGCGCCGCGCGCTCGACCAGAGCGAACTGCCGCCGCGGGTGTTCAACCCCACCCACGTCAACCGCCGCAAGGCGCTGTTCGACGAAGCCATCGAACTGGCGCGGCGCGGCTGCACGATCGACATCACCGCCTTCCCGGTGGCCGAAGGCGAAGACGCATGGAACGCGGCCGATGCGCTGGTCCGCTACCTCGACAGCGGCGCTCCGCGCGAACGGGTCACCGTCAGCTCCGACGCGGGCGGCTGCCTGCCCTGCTTCGATGCCGAAGGGCGGGTCGCCAGCATGGACGTCGGCCACTCCGGCGCCCTGGCCGACACCCTGCAGGAACTGCTGGCGCGCGGCGTTGCGCTGGAAGACGCACTGCCGGCGTTCACCAGCAACGTCGCCGACCTGCTGCGGCTGCCCGGCAAGGGCCGGATCGTCGCCGGCGCGGACGCGGACTTCGTGGTCATCGACGGGAGCGGCGCGGTCAGCGACGTGTTCGCCGGCGGACGCCCACACCTGCGGAACGGCGCGGTGCTGCGGCATGGTACGTTCGAGGGTTCATCCCGACACAACGACCAGACAGGAGCCCATTGATGCCGAGCAAACCCGCCAACGGGGAGCAACGCGGCTGGATCATCCCGATCGGCGGCGCAGAGGACAAGGACACCAACCCCCGCATCCTGAAGCGCTTCGTCGAACTCAGCGGCGGCAGCGAGGCCGACATCGTGGTGATCCCGACCGCCAGCCGACTGAAGGAAACCGGCGTGCGCTACGAGGAACTGTTCGACGGCATGGGCGCGGCCAGCGTCGAGGTCGTCGACTTCGACACCCGCCGCGACTGCCAGGAGGCCAACCGGCTGGCGCGACTGGAGCAGGCCAGCGGCATCTTTTTCACCGGCGGCAACCAGCTGCGGCTGTCGACCATCCTCGGCGGCACCGACGTGGCACGCACGATCCGCCTGCGCAACGCGCAGGGCGTGCCCGTGGCCGGCACCAGCGCCGGCGCCGGCTTCCTCAGCGAGCACATGATCGCGTTCGGCAGCGAGGGATCCTCGCCGCGCGCCAGCAGCGTGCGGCTCGCGCCCGGGCTCGGCCTGACCAACCGCTTCGTGATCGACCAGCATTTCCGCCAGCGCGACCGCCTCGGCCGGCTCACCGCCGCGCTGGCCTACAACCCGTTCGCGATCGGCATCGGCCTGGACGAGGACACCGCGGCCTTCATCTCCCCCGAAGACGTACTGGAAGTGGAAGGCAGCGGCGCAGTCACCGTGGTCGATGCCCACGACCTGCAGTTCTCATCGATGGCGCACGCCGACGAGGACGACCCGGTGTGCATGCTGGGCCTGGGCGTCCATATCCTGATCGCCGGCGCCACCTTCAACCTGCACACGCGACGGGCTTCGGCCGGACGCCTGGCCACCCGCAAGACCTGACCGAAGGCAATCACCCATGCGCATCCTCGAACGCTCCGTCTACGTCGGCCCTTCGCTCCACGCGCACTTCCCGGTGATCCGCCTGCTGCTCGACCTGGGTGAGCTGGAGCAGTGGCCGACCGCACGCCTGGGGCCGGATTTCATCGACGGCCTGGTGACCGCCCTCCCCGGCCTGGCCGAGCACGGCTGCTCCTACCGCGAGCCAGGAGGCTTCCTGCGCCGCATGCGCGAGGACCAGGGCACCTGGATCGGGCACGTGCTTGAGCACGTCGCGATCGAGCTGCAGAACATCGCCGGCGAGGACGTCACCTTCGGCAAGACCCGCAGCGTCGACGACCGCCCCGGCGTGTACACGGTGGTCTACGAGTACGTGCAGCGCGAAGAGGGCATCGCCGCCGGCAACCTGGCGCTGCGGCTGATCGCCTCGCTGCTGCCCGCCGACCTCCGTCCCGCCGGCAGCGTTCCCGAGGACTGGGAATGGGATGTCGCCCGCGACGAGTTCATCCGCTACGCACAGCGCGGCGCACTCGGGCCGTCCACCGCGTCCCTGGTGCGCGCCGCCGAGGAGCGCAACATCCCCTGGCTGCGGCTCAACGCGCAGTCACTGGTGCAGTTCGGCCACGGTCGCTACCAGCAGCGCATCCAGGCCACGGTCACCGGGCGCACGTCCTACATCGCGGTGGAGCTCGCCAGCGACAAGGAAGAGACCAACAAGATCCTCGCCGCGCTCGGCCTGCCGGTGCCACGCCAGCAGATGGCCTCCAGCCAGACCGACGCGCTCAAGGCGGCGCGCAGGCTGGGCGGGCCGGTGGTGCTCAAGCCCTGGAACGGCAACCACGGCCGCGGCATCACCATCAACATCACCGGCGACGACGAGATCCGCGAGGCCTTCGTGGCTGCGCAGGCGCACTCGCGCTCGGTGATCGTGGAGACCTTCCAGCCGGGCGACGACCATCGCCTGCTGGTGGTCAACGGCGAGCTCATCGCCGCCACCCGGCGCACCCCCGGCCATGTGGTCGGCGATGGCCGCAGCACCATCACTGAGCTGATCGAACAGGTGAACCAGGACCCACGCCGCGGCGTAGGCCACGAAAAGGTGCTGACCCGCCTTGAGCTCGATGCGCAGGCCGAGCTGATGCTCGAACGCGCCGGCCATAGCGCCGACTCCGTGCCGGCCGCCGCCGAAGTCGTGCCGCTGCGCTCCACCGCCAACCTGTCCACCGGCGGCACCGCCACCGACGTCACCGACGTCATCCATCCCGACAACCGCGAGATGGCGATCCGTGCGGTGCGCGCGATCGGCCTCGACGTGGGCGGCGTGGACTTCATCACCCCCGACATCACCGAAAGCTACAAGCGCATCGGCGGTGCGATCTGCGAGGTCAACGCCGCCCCCGGCTTCCGCATGCACGTGGCGCCGAGCGAAGGCACGCCGCGCGACGCCGCCGGACCGGTGATCGACATGCTGTTCCCGCCGGGCTCGCCGGCGCGGGTGCCGATCGCCGCGGTCACCGGCACCAACGGCAAGACCACCACCGCGCGCATGCTCGCGCACATCGCAAAGATGGCCGGCCACACCCCCGGCCTGACCACCACGGACGGCGTCTACATCGACGGCCAGCGCACGGTCGAAGGCGACATGACCGGCCCGGTCTCCGCGCGCATGGTGCTGCGCGACCCGACGGTGGATCTCGCGGTGCTGGAGACCGCGCGCGGCGGCCTGCTGCGCGCCGGCATGGGCGTGACCCGGGTCGACGTCGGCGCGGTGATCAACGTCCAGCCCGATCACCTCGGGCTGAAGGGCATCGACACGCTTGAACAGCTGGCCGAGATCAAGCGCATCGTGGTCGAGGTGGCCGACGAATGCGCGGTGCTCAATGCCGACGATCCCAACGTGCTGCGCATGTCCGGCTACACCAGGGCGCGCACCATCTGCTACGTGACCATGAACACCGGCCACGGCCTGGTCCGCGAGCACGTGCGCGCCGGCGGCCGCGCCTGCGCGCTGGAAGAGGGCGTCAACGGCCACATGATCACCCTCTACGACAAGGGCAGCCAGATCCCTCTGCTGTGGACCCACCTGATCCCGGCGACGCTGGAAGGCCGCGCCCTGCACAACGTGCAGAACGCGATGTTCGCCGCGTCGATGGCGTTCGCGCTTGGGTTGAAGCTCGACGACATCCGCCACGGCCTGCGCACCTTCGACACCACCTTCTTCCAGGCGCCGGGCCGGATGAACGTGTTCAACGAGCATCCGTTCAAGGTGTTGTTCGACTACGCGCACAACGCGCACGCGGTCGGGGTGATGGCCGACCTGGCGCAGCGCCTGGACGTGGACGGTCGCAGGATCGTGGTCGTCGCCGGGCCGGGCGACCGCCGCGACGAGGACCTGGTGGCGATCGCGCAGGCGGTCGCCGGGCGCTTCGACCACTACATCTGCCGCCGCGACGACAACCTGCGCGGCCGCGACGGCGACGAGGTGCCGAACATCATCGCCGGCGCGCTGCGCGACGCCGGCGTCGACGACGCCGCGATCTCGGTCATCCCCGACGAACAGGAAGCGATCGACGCCGCCCTGCGCATGGGCCAGGCCGGCGACCTGCTGCTGCTGTTCGCCGATGCGCTGGCCCGCTCCTGGAAGCAGGTCACCAAGTTCAGGCCCGAAGGCGCTGCGACCGGCCCGGCGAAGCCCGTCCAGGCACCGCCGCTGGCCCTCGCCATCGAGGAGTCGACGCTCGACCTGGAAGGCCTGGTGCGCGAAGAGCGCGGCCTGGTATTCGTCCCCGACGAAGACAGCGACTGACCGCACGCCCGATGACCGCACCCGCGCCGCTGCCCTTCGACGACTCACGCCGCCTGACCGGTCCGAACCTGTACTTCGCCGACGCCGGCGTGGTGCTGGAAACCGGGGTCGGCGCACCGGTCCCGCGCGCCCTGATCGACGGCTGGAGACAGCGGATCGAGCGCGCACGCGCTGTCCTGGACTGGCCCGATGGCCCGGTCGTGGTGCGCGATCACGCCACTGGCGCCAGCCTCGCCTTCGCGGCGCCGGCCGACCGGCTGTACACCGCCACCGAAGTCAACGAATGGGCCTGGCTGTCCACGCTTGCAGCGGCGGGCATGGACACCGGCGAACCCGCCCTGCAGCCGGCCCACGCGCCAATCAACGATGACGACGCAGCGTTCCGCATCCTGCGCGCCGCCGCCGCCGCCGAACACCTGCCCCGTCTTCGCGCCCTTCGCGAGAGCGCCCTTGCCCACAAGCTGCCGCTGCTGCTGGACGACGAACAGCTCTCCATCGGCCTCGGCACCGGCAGCCTCACCTGGGACAACCCCGCACTGCCGCTCCCCCACGAGGTGCCGTGGCAGGCGCTGCACACCATCCCCGTCGCCCTGGTCACCGGCTCCAACGGCAAGACCACCACCGTGCGCCTGCTCACCGCGATGGCGATCGCGCACGGCTGGCACACCGCCAACAGCTGCACCGACGGCATCTACCTTGACGGCGCGCTGATCGAAGACGGCGACTACTCCGGCCCCGGCGGCGCGCGCGCGCTGCTGCGCAACCGCCAGGCGCAGGCCGCGATCCTGGAGACCGCGCGCGGCGGCCTGTTGCGCCGCGGCCTGGGCGTGGAGCGCGCCGACGTGGCCCTGGTCACCAACGTCAGCCCCGATCACTTCGGCGAGTACGGCATCCACGACCTCGACGGCCTGGCCGAGGTCAAGCTGACCGTGGCCCGCGCCATCGGCACTGCCGGCACGCTGGTGCTCAACGCCGACAACCAACTGCTGCGCCGACATGCTGCCCGCCTCGACGCACCGCTGGCCTGGTTCTCCACCGACGACGGGCATCCGCTGCTGAAGCAGGCACGCCGCGATGGCCGCCGCAGCTGCGGCGTGCGCGACGGCCGGCTGCGACTGTTCGACGGAGTCGCTGCACATGACCTTGGCGCAGTCGCCGACATGCCCCTGACCCTCGGCGGCCTGGCCGCGCACAACGTGCAGAACTGCGCCGCCGCCGCGCTCGCCGCCGCATGCCTGGGGATCAGCCCGGACACCATCCGCACCGTGCTCGCGCGCTTCGGCCGCGCCCACGACGACAATCCCGGCCGGCTGCAGCGCTGGACGCTTGGCGGCGACGTGCAGGTCTACGTCGACTACGCGCACAACCCGGACGGACTTCAGCACCTGCTTGGGCTGGTGCGCCAGGCGCATCACCCGGCTGGCCGCCTGCACCTGCTGCTGGGCCAGGCCGGCAACCGCAGCGACCAGGCCATCGCCGAACTTGCCGCCACCGCCGCGTCCTTCCGGCCCGACCATGTCGTGCTCAAGGACATGGACAGTGCCTATATGCGCGGCCGCGAAAGCGGCGCGGTGGCACAGCTGCTGCGCGACGCATTGCTGCACGGCGGCGTGGCCGCCGATGCCATCGTCGAGTGTCTGGACGAAGCCGAGGCCACGCGCCTGATCCTGGCCGATGCGCGTGCGGGTGACAGCCTGGTCCTGCCAGTCCACGGCGCCGCCACGCGCGCACGCGTGGTCGCGCTCCTGGACCAGCTGCAGGCGCAGGCCTGGTCCGCGGGCGACGCCCTGCCCGCACCGGCGCCCGCCAGGTAGCCGCAGCGCCGGCCCGCAGCACCGGGAACGCAGCGTCCCGGGGCAGCGCACGATGGTGGAGGAGCCCTGGCCTAAGATGAACAGGCTCCACGCTGCGCGCAGGATGCCGCCATCCCTCCCGACGCCGCACCGGCGTCCGCTTTCCGAAGGACCCCCGTGGCTTCGACTATCCAACGCCGGCCCATACCGGCTTTTCATCCTGTCCACGCACTGCTGCTCGGCGGCGTGACCTTCCTGTTGGTCGGCGCCCTGCTCAGCGATATCGCCTATGCGCGGACGTTCGAGATCCAGTGGAACAATTTCGCGTCCTGGCTGATCACAGGCGGCCTGGTGGTCGCGGGCGCCGCGCTGGTGTCCGCGCTCGCCGGCCTGCTGCCTTCGCGCCGCACGCCGGGTTCGCTGCTGCACTTCGTTCTGCTGCTGGCGACCTGGGTCACCGGATTCTTCAACGCGCTGATGCACGCGCGTGACGCCTGGGCCAGCATGCCCGGCGGCCTGGTGCTGTCGGTGATCACCGTCGTCCTCGCCATCGTGGCGACGTTCTTCGCGGTCCGTGCCCCGCGCATCGGAGGTGTGGAGTGAACCGCCTGAGCCTGCTTGCCCTTGCCACGTCCGCCGTGGTCCTCGCCGCCTGCAACCCCGACCCGGGCCCGATGCAATACGGCACCGAGGTCAACCTGCCCGAACCCAAGCGCGGCCTGCTGCCGCAGATGGTGATCGCCGATCCATCCGAGTGGGGCGACCGCCTGCCGGTCGTGCCCGAGGGCTTCGAGGTCCGCGCCATCGCCACCGGCCTGGGCATCCCGCGCCAGACCCTGGTGCTGCCGAACGGCGACATCCTCGTGGCCGAGGGCCGCGGCGGCAACGCGCCCAAGCTCAAGCCCAAGGACGTGATCGCCGGCCCGGTCAAGGCCGCCGGCACCACCGGAGTGAAGAGCGGCAACCGCCTGACCCTGCTGCGCGATGCCGATGGCGACGGCGAGTACGAGCTGCAGACCGTCTTCGCCGACGGCCTCAACGCGCCCTACGGCATGGCACTGGTGGGCGACGATCTGTACGTGGCCAACCAGGACGCGGTCGTCCGCTTCGACTACCAGCCCGGCCAGACGCAGGCCAGCGCGGCGGAGCCCGAAGTGCTGACCCTGCTGCCGTCGGAGATCAACCACCACTGGACCAAGGCGATGGCCGCCAGCGCCGACGGGCGCTTCCTCTACGTCGGTATCGGCTCCAACAGCAACATCACCGAGCGCGGCATGCTCGCCGAGCAGGACCGCGCGATGGTCTGGGAGATCGACGTCGCCACCGGCATGCACCGCCCCTACGCGACCGGCCTGCGCAATCCCACCGCGCTCGCCATCCAGCCCGGCAGCGGCCAGCTCTGGGCCGTGGTCAACGAGCGCGACGAGATCGGCCCGGACCTGGTGCCCGACTACCTCACCTCGGTGCGCGACGGCGGCTTCTACGGCTGGCCCTGGGCGTACTGGGGCAAGAACGTCGACACCCGCGCGAAGCCGGCGAATCCGGAGAAGGTCGCGGCCTCGATCACGCCCGACTACAGCCTGGGTGCGCACGTCGCCTCGCTGGGCGTGGACTTCTCCAGCCCGGTGATGGGCGCGGAGTTCGCCGATGGCGCCTTCGTCGGCATGCACGGCAGCTGGAACCGTCCGGACCCCTCCGGCTACAAGGTGGTGTTCGTGCCGTTCCGCAACGGCAGCCCGGCCGGCGCTCCGATCGACTTCGCCACCGGCTTCCGCGACGACGACGGCACTACCCGCGGCCGCCCGGTGGGCGTGACCGTGGACCCGCGCGGCGCGGTGGTCATCGCCGACGACCTGGCGAACATTATCTGGCGGGTCGCGCGCGTGGGTGGTCCGGCGGTGGCGCCGGAAGTGCCCGCGATCGAGGTGGATGCAGATGCGGACAGCGACACCGACGGCGCCGCCGCTGACACAGGCGGCAGCGCAGCGGAGCCGAACGGCCCCGCGACCCGCTCCTAACCGGCGTCCGCCGGGGGGCGTGCCGCTCCCCGGCCCCGGCGCGCCTTTGCGCGCTTGCTGGCCGGCGACGCATCGCCGCCGCGGCCGGCGTCGCCACCGGCCGACGCAGCGCGGGCCTGCACGTCCTGCAGGTCCGCCAGCATGCCGACGTAGGCGGTGAACTGCCGCAGGTAGTCCGGCGACTGCGCCTGCATCAGGCGCAGCATCCGCCCCGCCAGCGCGCCTGAATTGAGCGGCCCCGCATCGTCGGGCGTCGGCGCCAGCGCGCGACGCACCTGCTCCTGGTTGCGCAGCCGTGCCCACAGCCCACGGATCTCATGCAGCGCCGGTAGCGCCGGCCATTCCGCAGCCTCCGGCAGACCCAGATCGATCCCGCCGGCCGAGGCCTGCCGCTCGATGGGCCAGCGTTCCAGCGCATCGAGCAGGCTCGGGAGCGGCCGTGCCATTGCTGCCACCGGTGCCGACGCCGCGGCCCTCGACTCCGGTACCTGCGCGGCCTCCGCGTCCTGCGGCGCCAGTGCCGCACTGTCCCGGAAGTCGCTAGCGCCCATGCGCAACCTGCGTGCCCTGCTCCTGCCCTTGCGCCTGCCGCGGCACCGGCGCCATTTCCACACGCCGGTTTCGTGCACGGCCTTCGGCATGGGCGTTGCTGTCCACCGGCTGTTCGGCGCCGAAGGCCGCGGCGAACACCGATGACGCCGGAACGCCCTGCGCCACCAGCGCGCGGGTCACGGTCAGCGCGCGCTGCGCGGACAGCTCCCAGTTGTCGGCATAGCGCCGGCTGTCGCCGCGCACCAGACGGTCGTCGGTGAAGCCGCTGACCATCAGGATCTCGTCGCGCCCGGCCAGGAAATCCGCCAGCGGTGCGGCCAGGCTTTCGAGCAGCGCCTCGCCGTCGGGCTGCAGGTGGTCGGAGCCGAGTGCGAACAGCACGCTGCCGCTGATGCCGATGCGGCCATCGACCAGGGTGATGCGGCCGCTGGCCAACGGCGCAGCCAGCGCCTGCTCCAGCGCCACGCGACGCTGCTGCTCGACCTCGCGCTGCGCGATCTCCTCGGCAAGCTTGGCCTCGAGATGCAGCTGCACGCCGATCACGCCGACCAGGATCAGCACGAACACGCCCAGCAGCACCGACATCAGGTCGCCGAACGCGGCCCACACCGGGACCGTGGAATCGACGTCCCCCTCGACCTCCAGGCTCATGCCGGGGCGCCGGGCAGCTGGCGCAGCTCGGCGATGATCTGCTTCTGCGCCAGCACGCTCAGGTCGACCAGCTCGCGCGCCTGGGCGACGTAATAGGCCAGCTGCTCGTCGCTGCGGGTGCCGGACGCGTCCAGCGCGGCGGCAATGCCGTCCAGGCGCCCGGTCAGCTCAGCGTTGCGTTCGCCGAACTGCTGCACGGCGCCGGCCAGCGCCTCGCCCAGGCCGGCCACGCTGGTGGCGCCCGCGTCCAGGCGCGCCACCGCGGCGTCGATCGCGCCGGTGCCGGCCTCGACCTGTTCGCCGAAGCGGCCGCCGGCCTGCTCCAGCAGCGAGGTGCTGGTGGATACCAGGGCGTCGATCGCGCCGCGCTGCTCGGTGGAGGCGTGGTTCACGGCATCCAGCAGGGTCGACAGCGTCGCCATCAGCTGGCTGCGCTCGGCCAGCAGCGCGGTGTCGCGCACCATGCTGTCGGAAAGCTTCTGGCGGAGCTCGGCGACCACCTCGGCGGCGGCACGCGGCGCTTCCGACGCAGCCTCCACCAGGGTGGAGATCTCGGCGATGGTCGCCGCCGCGTGGGCATGCGACTGCGCGCCGATGTCGGCGGCGGCGGCGGCCAGCGCCGAAGCCACGGCCTCGTGCCGCTGGGCGGCGTCCTCGCCGGCACGGGCCCAGTCCTCGCGCAGCGAGGCGGCCATCGTCGCGAGCTGCGCCTGCCAGGAGGACAGGCGCTCCCGGTCCTGCTCGGACAGCGCGGACTGCAGGCGCGCATGCGTGTCTCCAAGCTGCTCGAGCAAGGTCGCGGACTGGCCGGCAAACGCCGCGCCGGCCGCGTCCAGCGCCTGGCCATGGCGTTCGGCCAGGACATCGTGCTGGGCCTGCTGGCGCGCGAGTGCCCCGTCCCACGCGGTCGCGAGCTGGTCCGTGGTGGCCTCGAGGCGCGTCGCCACCTCCTCGACCATGCCGCCGGTGCGCTCCACGAGACGCTCGCCGGCCGCGTCCAGGCCACTGCGCAGCGCTTCGGCCAACACCTGCTGCGATCCCGCCTGCTCGGCCAACGCCTGCTGCCACAGCATCGTGGCGGTGGTCGAGCTGCGTTCGAAGCCGGCGTCGAGCGCCGCCAGCTGGCGGTCGACCGACGCGGCGACGGTCGCGTTGAGCTGCGCGGCTTCGCGCGTGATCGTGTCCATGGCCGCGGCGACCGCCGGCTGCACGGCCTCGACGGCCGCGCGCGCGCTGTCGGCCGCACCGCGCTCCAGCGCCGCCGACAGCGTGCCGGCCAGCCGCTCCCAGGCCGCCGTGCTGCCGGCATGGAACGCGTCCTGCTGCAATGCCTGGCGCTCGTGCGCGGCCTCGCCCTGCCGCTCCATCGCCGCCGCCATCGACTCCAGGCGCTCGACCAGGGCCGGCAGCGCGTACGCCTGCGCCTGCATCAGGCGCAGCGATTCGTCGCGCTGGTGGGCACGGGTATGCACGCGCAGACCGTCGGCGCTCGCGGCATCGAGCAGGCGCACCGCATCCGCGCGCTGGCGCCGGCACAGCGCGGCCAGGAGCCCCAGCATCGCCGAGGCGGCCACGCCGGCGATCGAGGTGCCGAAGGCCACGCCCAAGCCCTCCACCGGCGCGGCCAGGGAGTCGCGCACTGCCTGCAGGTCGCTCGCCGACTGCAGCGCCATGCCGGTGCCGCGCAGGGTGAGCAGCATGCCGAGCAGGGTGCCGAGCATGCCCAGCAGCACCAGCAGGCCGACCAG
This sequence comes from Luteimonas sp. MJ250, assembly GCF_039548455.1. NCBI lineage: Bacteria > Pseudomonadati > Pseudomonadota > Gammaproteobacteria > Lysobacterales > Lysobacteraceae > Luteimonas > Luteimonas sp. MJ250. The sequence continues at coordinate 200,063 of NZ_JBCLVB010000014.1, forward strand.
ATAGGGCGTAAGCGCGGGCGCCGGCAGCGGCGCCTGGCCGCTGGCGATGCGCTGCCGCACCGCGCCACGCAGCGTCGGGTCGAGGCCGGCAAGCCAGCCGGCCAGGCCGTCGGGGCCGGGCGGCGCGTCCAGCGCGGCGATCAGGCCATCGCTTGCGCGCCGGTAGCGGTACAGCTCGACGCCACCGATGAGGTACAGCGCGCCGATCAGGGCGGTAACCGCGAGCGCCAGCGCATGGCTGCCGACGTAGCCCGCGCCGATCCAGCACACGACCAGCAGGCCGAGGGCGAAGACGAGGCTGTCGAGGAGGGTACTTTTCATGCATCCGGGCCTGGGCTGCGAAGCGCGGAAAGCAGGGCTTCGATGGGATGGAAACGGAGATCGAGTTCGGCCGACAGCAGCTGTCGCGCCTCGGCGCGGAACGCGGCGCGCCACCCGGCGGTATCCACGCGTGCCGGCGCCGCGGCGTCGGCATGGAGCGCATGCAGGCGCTCGAAGCGCGCGACCAGCGCGGGGACGACGGGCACCAGCAGCGCGTGTTCCCGCGGCGCCAGCAGGCCTTCCATCACCGCATCGACCGCGGCCAGCCGCGCCTGGCCATCGGCGCGCCGCGCCAGCCGCTCGCGCAGCTCGCCGCGCAGGCGCCCGGTCGCCGACTGCATGTCACGCTGCAGCCCCTGGCAGTGGCGCAGTACGGCGCCGGCACCCGCGGCGGCGCCGATGCCGTCATCGCCGGCGCGGGGATGCAGCGGCAGCGTCCAGTCGCGTGCATCAGCGTCGATGGCCTCTTCCAGCGCGCCGCGAACGCGCAGGCATTCAGCCGCGGCATCCGCATCCAGCGCGGCGCCGGCGCGGTCCGCCGGGTCATCCGTTCCGCCGACCGGGCTGGCGGCGCCAACGGACACCTCGTCCTCGTCCCGGCCCGGGGGCGCGTCGTCGAGCGCCCGCGACAGGGCCACGGCGCGCTGCCAGTCCAGCCAATCGCCCAGCACGTCCGCCGGCGACCGCGCCTGCTGGCCGGGTTCGACGCCGGCCAGCCGGGCCAGCAGCCTGGGAAGCGCGGCGCCCGGGACGGGCGCCCGGGTGCGGGGTTCAAGCATGCTGGTGGCCAAAAAACGACCATTTTAGCGCGTTGCCGGCGGACACTGCCCGCTGTTCCGGGCCGGGCGCCGCGCGGGGCCGGATTACTCCACCGTCACGCTCTTCGCCAGGTTCCGCGGCTTGTCCACGTCCGTCCCCCGCGCAAGCGCGACGTGATACGCCAGCATCTGCACCGGGATCGTATGCACGATCGGGCTCAGCACGCCGACGTGGCGCTCGGTGCGGATCACGTGCACGCCCTCGCTCTCGCTGAAGTTGCTGTCGGCGTCGGTGAACACGAACAGCTGGCCGCCGCGCGCGCGCACCTCCTGCATGTTCGACTTCACCTTCTCCAGCAGGCTGTCGTTGGGCGCGATCACCACCACCGGCATGTCGTCGTCCACCAGCGCCAGCGGGCCGTGCTTGAGCTCGCCCGCCGGATAGGCTTCGGCGTGGATGTACGAGATTTCCTTGAGCTTGAGCGCGCCTTCCAGCGCGATCGGGTAGTGCACGCCGCGGCCCAGGAACAGCGCGTGCTCCTTGGGCGTGAAGTGCTCCGACCACAGCGCGACCTGCGGCTCCAGGTTCAGCGCGTGCTGCACGCTGCCGGGCAGGTGGCGCAGGGCTTCGATGTACTCGGCTTCCTTCTCTTCCGGCAGGCGGCCGTTGATCTTGGCAAGCGTCGCCGCCAGCGCGAACAGGCCCACCAGCTGGGTGGTGAAGGCCTTGGTCGAGGCGACGCCGATCTCGGCGCCGGCGCGGGTGTAGAACACCAGCCGGCTGGCGCGCGGGATCGCGCTCTCGGGCACGTTGCAGATCGAAAGCGTCAGGTCCTGGCCGAGCGACTTGGCGTACTTCAGCGCCTCCATGGTGTCGAGGGTTTCGCCCGACTGGGAAATGGTGACCACCAGGTGCTTGGGATTCGCCACCGCCTTCCGGTAGCGGTACTCGCTGGCGATCTCGACGCTGCAGGGCAGGCCGCTGATCGCCTCGATCCAGTAGCGCGCCACGGAGCCGGAATAGAAGCTCGTGCCGCAGGCGAGGATCTGCACGCCCTCCACCTGGGCCAGCACGTCCGCCGCGTCCTTGCCGAACAGCGTCGGCTCGAAGGCGTTGGCGTCGATGATCGCTTCCATCGTGTCGCCCAGCGCGCGCGGCTGCTCGTGGATCTCCTTCTGCATGAAGTGGCGGTAGGGGCCGAGCTCCAGCGACGCCAGCGAGACATCGGACAGGTGCTCTTCGCGCAGCACCGGCTGGTCGTCCCCGCCGAACACCTGTACGCCGGCGCGCGTGATCTCGGCGGTGTCGCCTTCCTCCAGGAAGATCACCCGGCGCGTGGCCTGCAGGATCGCGGAGACATCGGAGGCGACGAAGTTCTCGCCTTCGCCCAGGCCGACCAGCAGCGGGCAGCCCATGCGCGCGACCACCATGCGCTCCGGCTCCTTGCGGCTGACCACGGCCAGCGCATAGGCGCCGTGCAGCTCCTTGACCGTGCGCTGCAGCGCGCCGAGCAGGTCGGCGCCGTCCTGCAGGTAGTGGTGGATCAGGTGTGCGATGACCTCGGTATCGGTCTGCGATTCGAACTCGTAGCCCATGCCGCGCAGGCGCTCGCGCTGCGCTTCGTGGTTCTCGATGATGCCGTTGTGCACCAGCGCCACACCGTGGCTGACGTGCGGATGCGCGTTGGATTCGGTCACCCCGCCGTGCGTGGCCCAGCGCGTGTGGCCGATGCCGAGCGTGGCCGAGAAGCCTTCGCTGCCGGCGGCGCCTTCCATCTCCGACACGCGCCCGGTGCGGCGCACGCGGCGGATCTCGGTGCCATCGACGACCGCGATGCCAGCGGAATCGTAGCCGCGATACTCGAGGCGCTTGAGCCCTTCGATCAGGACCGGGACCACATCGCGATCAGCGATCGCACCGACAATTCCGCACATGGACACGCTCCTGGGACTGGCCCGACATTGTAGGGCACCGGTCGGCTGCCCCCATGGTCCGGTGCCTGTCCAACCCGCCCGCGCCGTGCCTAGAATCAGGCGAATCGCAAGGTCCGGAGATCCCCTGGTGAGTGAACGTCTACAGGCCCTGATCGCGGCCGCGGGCAGTGCCGCGAACGCGCGCCGCTGGCAGGAGGCCGAACGCCTCTGGTCGCAGGTGCGTGCGCTCGATCCCGGCAACGTGCAGGCGCTTTTCAGCCTCGGCGTGCACGCCCACCAGCGCGGCGACGCCCGGGGGGCGCTGGACCTGCTCGAAGCCGCGCGTGCCGCCGCACCGGCCGATCCGATGCTGATGCTGACGCTGGCGGTGGTGCACCGCGACCTCGGCGACGGCGCGGCCGAGTGGAATGCGATCCACGCCGCCCTGGGGCTCGACGCCTACTTCCTGCCGGCGCTGCTGGCCAAGGGTGAATTCCTCGAGCGGGCGGGCCGCGGGCCGGCGGCGGCGGCGGTGTTCCGCGACGCGCTGAAAGTCGCCCCGCCGCGGGCGCAGTGGCCGCCGGCCCTCCAGCGCCGACTGGAGCACGCGACCGGCATCGTCGCTCGCGACGGCGAGGCCCTGGCCGCGTTCCTGGAACAGGCTCTGGCTGCGCCGAGAGAGACCGTGGCACCGGCCGTGGCCGGGCGCTGGGACGAGGCGGTGTCGATCCTCGCCGGCCGCTCCCGGCCCTACCATTCCGAATGCAACCAGCTTTACGTCCCGCGGCTGCCGGCCCTGCCCTTTCACGACCCGGCGCTGTTTCCCTGGCTCCCGGCGCTGGAAGCACGCACGACCGACATCCTCGCCGAACTCGAAGCCCTGGTCGCCGCCCGCTTCGACCGCTTCCAGCCCTACATCGCCTACCAGCCGGACCAGCCCGTCAACCAGTGGCGGGACCTCAACCATTCCCGCGACTGGAGCGCCTTCCCCCTGTGGGCGCACGGCGAGCCGGTGCCCGCGAACATCGCCCAGTGCCCCGCGACTGCCGACGCGCTGGCCGCGGTGGACGCGGTCGAGATCGCCGGCCTGTGCCCGAACGCGATGTTCTCCGCGCTGGCGCCGCGGACGCACATCCCGCCGCACACCGGCGAAACCAACGCGCGCCTGGTCGCGCACCTGCCGCTGGTGGTGCCTCCGGGCTGCAGCTTCCGCGTCGGCCACGACCGGCGCGGCTGGGAGCCCGGCAAGGTCTTCGTGTTCGACGACACCCTCGAGCACGAGGCACGCAACGACAGCGACCAGCTGAGGGTGGTACTGATCTTCGACGTGTGGAACCCGCTGCTGTCGCTCGAGGAACGGGCGATGGTGCAGGCCCTGGCCAGCGCGATGCGCGACTACCGCGCATCCAGCGGCGCCTGATCCGGGTCGGTGCCCAGGTCCACGCCGGCAGCGCGCAGCATGTCCTCCAGCGGCGCGAGCTGGCTCCAGTACCGCCGCCATCTGCCCGAGGCGTCTGCGTACAGCGGCCGGCGCACCTGCCAGGCGCTGGCGGTCTTGACCGTATTGGCGAGTTCGTGGAACCGCAGGCAGTCCGGATGCCAGCCCAGGCCCAGGGCATCGAGCAGCCTGCGCAGAGGGGCTTCGGGCGCGGCGACGAAGGCGTCGTAGTCGAAGTCCAGCACGTCGCCGGGATACAGCGCCTGCCAGTGCAACGCCAGCCGGCGCTGCAGCAGGACGTGGTGGCCGATCCCGAGGAGCGTCGCCGCCCACGGGAAGGCACGTGGATTCAGGTGCTGCATCAGGATCGACAGCGCGATGTCGCGCGGGTCGCGACGCGTGACCACGACTTTCGCGCGTGGAAACAGTCGCTTCGCCAGCCCCACGAGCAGCAGGTTGTCGGGGCGCTTGTCGGTGAAGACCTGCGCGCCCGGCGCCGGGCGCAGGCGCGCGAGTGCCGCGCGCTGATAGCCCTGTGCGAGCGCCTGCAGCTGCGGCCCGTCGAGCGTTGCCATCGTGGCTGGAAACGGTGCCAGCGCGCCGGCGGCCATGCGTGGCAGCAGGTCCAGTTCGCCACCCGCCACGACGTCCGGGTGTGCGGCGAGCACCTGCTCGAGCAGGGTCGAGCCGGAGCGGAACATGCCGCAGATCCACAGCGGTCCGGGTTCCGCCGCCGCCGACGCGTCCGGATCGCCGGCAACGCCGGGCCACGCGACGTCCGGGGCCGGCAGCGGGAACGCATCCAGCACCTCCTGCACCCGCGCTTCGGCCGCGACCGGGTCGTAGGCGGGATGGCCCGCGTGGGCCAGCGACTTGCCGCGGACGAATGCATCGATCGCGTCCGCGGGCAGGCGCAGCGCGTCCAGCGCACGGCCCCGCGCCAGCCACAGGTTCGCGCGCGTGGCCGGCGCCAGCGCAGGAGAGCCGGCGCTGCGCCGCAGCCGGTCCAGCATCGGATCGTCCGCGGCAACGGGCGGCTTCAGCTGGGCCAGCCGGGCCAGCGCTTCGGCGGCCGCGGCATCGCCCTCGCCCCGCGCGAGCAGCGCCTGGTACGCCTCGCCGGCCTGTTCGCGGCGGCCACGCTCCTCGTGCAGGTTGCCGAGGTTTAGCAGCGCCGCCGGGTGCCCGGGCGACAGCCGCAGCGCGCGCCGCAGCTCCGCCTCCGCGTCGTCATCGCGGCGCAGGTGGTCGGCGAGGATCGCGGCGCGGTTGACGTGCACCATCGCCGGGTCGGCCACGCCCTGGCGCAGGGCCTCGGCATAGGCATCGAGCGCCTTTTCGAAGGCGCCGGCACGCCGCAGCGCGTAGCCGAGGTTGAACCAGCCGTCGGCATCGCGCGGCGCCTGCGCGAGCAGCGCGCGCAGGCCGATGATCGCCGCCGCCCAGTCACCACGCGCCAGGTGCCCTCCGGCCTCGCGCCGCAGCCCTGCGGTCCCTTCGTCCGCGTCCTGCATCCGCACCCTCCCGCGTGTGGACGCATACTCTAGTGCACGCCCGCCCGCGGGCCGTTCCGGAGACCGCGATGCCCCGCCCGCACCTCCCGCTGCTGACGCTGCTGCTTGCCGCCGCACTGCCCGCCACCGCCGTGGCGCAGCCTGTCAGCGGCCATCCCTGTGCGTCCAGCTCCGACCCGGCGGAGCGGCTGGCCTGCTACGACCGCGCCTTCCCGCCACCACCGGAGGTACGCCAGGCCGCCGCCGCGCGCGCGGTGGAGGACTTCGGCCTGCCGCAGGCAAGCCGGTCCGCAACGCCGCTGCGCAACCCGGGCCAGCCCGCGCAGGAGGTCGAACCCGACCGGATCGAGGCCCGCGTGAGCCGGGTGGACAGCGCCGGGGGCCGGCGCTGGCTCACGCTCGACAACGGCCAGCGCTGGACCGTGCCCGCAGGCGCCACCGGTGCCCTGGCGCCCGGCGACGTGGTCCGGATCACCAAGGGCGCGCTCGGCGGCCACATGCTGCGCACGCGAGGCGGCGTGTCGCTGCGCGCCCGGCGCGTCCGCTAGGCGTGCCGGTCGCGCGCCCGCTGGATGCCGCGCAGGCACAGCGCTTCCTCGCCGCACAGGCAAGGCTGCGCGAAGGCGACGGCGCGGCCGCTCTGGGCATCGCGCGCACGCTTGCGGCCGACGCCCCGCAGGCGGCCGACGCGCAGCAACTGCTGGCGATGTGCCTGGCCGACGCCGGCGACGACGCCAGCGCCCACGCTGCGTTCACGCGCGCGGCCGCACTGGCGCCGGGGAACGAAGTGATCGCGCTGAACCACGCCGCGTGGCTGGGCCGGATCGGCGAGTCCGCCGAGGCGCTGCGCGTCCTGCTTGCCTGCCCTGACACCACGCGGACCGCGTTCCACGCCGGCAGCCTGCACCTGCGCCTGGGCCAGCCCCGCGAGGCGCGCGCCGCGTTCGAGCGCGCCCTTGCGCTCGGTCCGGCCACGGCGCAGGCCTGGCACGGCCTGGGCAGCGCGCTGCAGGCGCTCGACGAGCTGGAGGCCGCCGACGACGCGCTGCAGCGCGCGATCGCGCTTGCGCCGGAGGCCGCGCCGGCTTGGGTCAACCGCGGCGCCGTGCTGCGGCGGCTCGGACGTCTGCAGGACGCTCGCGCGTGCCTGCTGCGCGCCCAGGCGCTCGACCACGACACACCCGAGGTGCGCAACGCCCTGCTGGGCCTGCTGCAGGACCTGGGCCAACCGGCACAGGCGTTGTCCGCGGCGCGCGCGCTGGTGACACGCGATCCCGGATTCATCGGCGGGCACGAATCCCTGGCCCACCTGCTCTGGGAGCACGGCGACGCGCTCGCCCCCGGCGAGGATCCGCTGGGGCCGCTGTGCTCCGCCGCACGTGCGCAGCGCGCCAACGTCCCGCTGCAGCTGGCCTGCGTGCGCGCACTGCTGGACGCGGGCCGGAGCGCCGAGGCGCTGGCATGGCTCCAGCCACTGCGCAGTGCCTCGCCGGGACAGCCCGCGCTCGACTGGCTGGCCGCCGACGCGCTCGACCGCCTCGGACGCGGCGGCGAGGCCGGCGTGCTCTACGCCCGCGTCGCCGCACAGCTGGGCGACCTGCGCCCGGATTTCCTCAACGCGCACGCCCGCCACGCCTTCCGCGCCGGCAGGATCGACCTCGCCCGCGCCTGCGCCGAACGCGCCACACGCCGCGATCCGCGCAACCAGGAGGCCTGGAGCCTGCTCGGCACCGCCTGGCGGCTGGCCGGCGATCCGCGCGAGGAGTGGCTGTTCGGCTACGACCGGCTGGTCGGCGAACTCCCCATCCAGCCGCCCCCGGGCCACGAAGACGTGCCGGGCTTCCTGCACGCGCTGGACGCGACCCTCGCCGGCCTGCACCTGGCATCGCGCGAGCCGCGCGCGCAGAGCGTGCGGGGAGGCACCCAGACACCGGGGCGGCTGTTCGGGCGCGACGACCCGGTGATCCGGGCGACGGCCGAGGCGCTGCGGGCGGAGGTCGAAGCCTGGCTGGCCGGGCTGCCGGACGATCCGCGGCACCCCTTCCTTGCGCGCCGCCAGCGCGGCATCCGCTTCATCGGCTCATGGTCGGTGCGCCTGCGCAGCGCCGGCCACCACGCCGACCACATCCACGACGAAGGCTGGCTCAGCTCGGCGTTCTACGTGGCAGTGCCGCCTTCGGTGCGTCATCCGGGCGGACCCGGGGCCGCCGCCGGCCCCGGCTGGCTGCAGCTGGGACAGCCGATGGCATCGCTGGGACTCGACCTCGGCCCGCGCCGCCTGGTGCAGCCGCGCCCCGGCACCCTGGTCGTGTTTCCGTCCTACCTCTGGCACGGCACCGTGCCCTTCGACGATCCCGGGCCGCGCGTTACCGTAGCCTTCGACATGCAGCCCGCGCCCTGAGCGGCGGCCTCAGTCGACGGCGATCCCGGCCTCGGCCAGCCTCCGCACCAGCGGTTCCAGCCGCTTCCGGTGCCGCTGCGCACCGCCGACCGAGCGCGCATGCACCGGCGCGCGCACCTGCGCCGCGCTGGCGGTGGTGAACGCGGCCCGCGCCGGCGCCTGGCCGTATCGGGTCTCGGGGTCCCAGGGCAGGCCGCACCATTCGAGGATGCGCCGGGCCTGGCCGTCGGGGTCGGCCACGAGGTCTTCGTAGCGCACGTCCAGGATCGTGCCCGGCATCACCTCGTGCCAATGCGCCATGGTCTGCCGGTAGGCGATGTAGTAGCGGGCAAGCTCGTCGAGGTCGTAGGAGAAGTGGTAGGCGCTGAAGAACAGCGTCTTGTAGACGGCATGGCAGCTGTCGAGCGGGTCGCGCTGCAGGTGGATGATGCGCGCCTCAGGCAGCGCCCTGCGGATCAGCCCGCAGTACATGTAATTGGCCGGCATCTTGTCGATGAAGCGCTCGGCGCCCGCCGCCTCGGACACGCCGCGCGCGTAGTCGCGTCCCAGCGCCTCGAAGTCGATGTGCAGCGACGCCTCCGCGGGCGTCAGCTGCGGTCGTGCCTGCAGCGCCTCGCGCGCATGGGCGCCGATGAGGTTGCCCAGGTCCAGCGGTTCGCCCGCCGAGCGCACGCTGCCGCCGTGCACCAGCATGCGCTCGACCAGGGTGGTGCCGGTGCGCGGCATGCCGACGATGAAGATCGGCGCCGCGCCGGCATGGCCACGCGCGGGCGCAGCCATCACCTCGCGGCCGTAGGCGGCGCGGATCCGCGCCTGGGCTTCACATTCCCCCGCGATGTCATGGTCGAGCGTCTGCCTGCGCAGGCGCGCACCGGTGTCGAGGGCATCGAAGGCCGAGGCGTGCTCGCCCAGGTCTTCCAGCTCCTTGGCCAGCGCATACCACGCCGCGGCGTCCTGGTCCGGACGGCCGAGTCCGGCGGCAATCCGCTGCTTCAGTTCGTCGACGTGGTTGCGTCCGGGTGACTGCCGGCGCAGCGTGCTGCGCAGGTACAGCGCATGCCCGGCCTGCGGCGCGATCGCGAGCATCCGGTCGAGGTTCGCCTCGGCCGCTTCGAAGTCACCGGTGAAGAATTGCGCGACGGCCAGGTCGTAGAGCAGGCCGGGCTGCGGCCCCATCGATCCAAGCGCCTGCTGGTACAGCGGCACGGCATCAAGCGGCCGGTTGCAGTTGGCGGCGATGCTGGCGGCCTGCCACAGCGCCTGGCCACCACCCCGGCCCCGCGCCTTCGCGGCCACCGACAGGGCCAGGTCGAGCGCCTCGCGCCGGCGCCGCAGGTGCAGCAGCAGGCCCGCCTGCTTGAGCCGCAGCGCCTCGTTGCCGGGATCGGCGTCGATCGCCCGCTGCATGTAGCCGAGCGCCTCGTCCGGCGCGCCTTCGGCCACCGCCGCCTCGCCGGCCAGTACCAGCGCATCGACATGATCGGACTGCTCCCGCAGCAGGTCCGCGGCATGCCGCACGGCCTCCTCCACCCGGCCCTCGCGCAGCAGCGCGTAGCCCTGCATCACCCCGGCCGGGGCGCCTCCACTCGCTGTCATCCCGTGCCCCCGACCCGTTGCCCGCCCCGAGTCTAGCCGCAGCGGACGGAAAAAAAGGCGGCGGGACAGGCCCGCCGCCAAATGTTGCCGATGGAGATGAGAGTCGAGTCGAGCCCGGGTCAGAAGTCGAACGTGACGCTGGTGAACGCGTAGCGGCCGGCCTGGTCGAAGCCCGACAGCGAGTTGGCCTGGACCGGTCCGAGGTTGCCGCCGATCATCGGCGGCTCCTTGTCCGCGATGTTGTTCACGCCCATCGTCCAGGTGATGTTTTCACCCAGCTGCACCGAGCCGGACAGGTCAAGGTAGTTGAAGGCCTTCAGCTTGCCCGGGCCACTGAGGAAGTAGTCGGTGCCTGGCGTCGAGCCATCGGTGTTGCGGTAGTCCATTTCGCCGATATAGCGCCAGCGCAGGCCGACGGTGTAGCGGTCGATGGCATAGCGGACGTTGGCGATGTGCCGCCATTCGGGCGTCGAGCACTGGCTGTTGATCAAGCCTTCGCAGCTGTAATCGGCCGAGCCGTCGCCGGGCACCGGCTGGAAGGAACGCTCGAGGATGTAGCTGCCGACGAACGACGTCGTGAGCCGCCCGGGTCCGGCCTGGAAGCCGTAGCCGGCTGTGAGGTCGATGCCACGGTAGCGGCGCGTGCCGAAGTTGCCGTTGGTGTTGACCACCAGGCCCGACGTGTCCGGATCGCTGCCGCGGAACAGGTCGCCGGTGACGGCGTTGCGGCGGATCAGGGTGCACATGGCGTCCTGTCCATTGGCACAGAGGTTGATGATGGTGCGCGCACCGATCGTGCCGATCACGTTCTCGAGCTCGATGTCGTAGTAGTCGACGGCGAGCTCGAGGTTTTCGACCGGGCTGGCTGCGAAGCCCACCGTCCAGGTGTTGGCGATTTCCGGCTGCAGGTTGGGATTGCCACCGATGAACTGGTTGTTCTGGCCCGCCGGGTTGGCGGCGACATTCCCGTACTGTGCCGCGCTGACGCCGGTGCGCTCGCACTGGGCGGCTGTGAACTCGGGCGTGGCCCCGGCGCACGGATCGTCGCCCACCCACAGCGCGATCTGCTGGTCCGAGAACAGTTCGTTGACGTTGGCGCCGCGGATGGCGCGGTTGAAGCCGGCGCGGAGCCGGTAGCGGTTGTCGGCGAAGCTGGCGCCCAGGCCCACCTTCCAGGTATCGACGGCCCCCGAGGTGCTGTAGTCGGTGTAGCGGTAGCCCAGCTGCAGGTCGACGCTGTCGAAGCCCGCGACACCGGCGACCAGCGGCACGTTCGCCTCCATGAACACCTCGTCGACTTCGTAGCCCCCGGAGAGGTTGGTGGTCGGACCACCAAGGCCGGTGAAGTTGCCGGTCTGCATGTTGCTGTCGGCCACGCGCCTGAAGCGCTCGTTGCGCTTCTCGAAGCCGAGCACGGCGCTGATCGGCATGTCGGCGACGAACCCGAAGCCCAGGTCACCGGTCGCGTAGGCGTTGAGCACCTTCATGTCGGTTGAGTAATTGACGATGCCCACGCCCTGCAGCGCCTGTGCCTGCTCCGGAGTGATGCTGTCGGTCCAGACCTCGTAGGGCACGCAGCCGTCGAAGGCACCGGCAGGGCATCCCAGCAGCGCATCGCGCACCCGCGTGGTCACGAAGTCGTTGTGGTTCTCCGACTTCACCGTCGTGCGCGCGTACTGCAGCGAGGCATCCCAGGTCCAGCCCGAATCGAACAGCGCGCCGGTGGCGCCGGTGACGATGCTGTAGTTCGTCGACTCGTCGTCTGAAAGCCGCGGCCCACCTTCCACGTTGCGCTTGGCGACGTAGACGACGAACTCGTCGTCGGTGATGCCGATGTCACCGCACATGCTCCCGATGACATCGGTATCGCAGTTCACCACGATGTCGGTGAAGAACGCGCCCGACGGCGCGATCTGCGTGCCGCTGCGGCGGTTCACGAACATGGTTTCGACGTACGGCTTGAAGTACTCGTTGACGTCGTAACTGACGCTGGCGCCCGCGGTGAAGCGCGTGTCCGGACGCTGGTAATAGTTGACCGGCGCGTAGTTGTAGATGTTCGGGCCGTCCGGGATCGTCCAGCCCGAGGCCGACGGCGCCACATAGGTATACAGGCCGGAGCCGGGCGCCACGATGTAGAAGTTGCCCGGGTCGGCGGTGGGCGAGCCGCCGCAGGCGGTGCCCGTGCCGTTGAGCGCGCAGGACGAATAGTCACGCTGGCCCTGCAGCAGTGCGTTGCCCTTGCGCCAGGTCGCCCACGCCATGGCATGGCCGCCCTCGCCGAACGCGCCGCCCACGGCCACGTCGATGTTGCGCGTGACCCCGTCCAGGCCGGAATCGCCGGTCGGGTATTCGAAGTCGAGCTGATCCATCAGCCCCTGCATGTAGTCGTTGTCGTTGTCGTGCTGGTAACCCGAGTAGCCCAGGTTGACGCTGACGCCTTCGAACTTGTCGTCGAGGATGAAGTTCACCACGCCGGCGATCGCGTCCGAGCCATAGACGGCCGACGCGCCGCCGGTCAGCACGTCCACCCGCTGCAGCAGTGCCGCCGGGATGATGCTGATGTCGGGCGTCTCGCCCAGGCCCTTGGGGATGCGACGCCCGTTGACCAGCGCGAGCGTGCGGTTGGCGCCCATGCCGCGCAGGTCCACGGTGGCGTAGCCCTGGGACCCGTTGTTGAGGAAGTTGTCGAAATCCAGTGCCAGCTGTGGGTACTGGTTGACCAGGTCCTCCACCGTGGTGGCGCCGGCGTACTTGAACTCCTCCTGCGAAATCTCGGTCACCGGGCTGGACGCGGTCATCGTCTGGCTGCGGATGCGGGTGCCGGTGACGCGGATCGTGTCCAGCGTGGTGGCGCTGTCCGGCGCGTCGGTACTCCCCTGGTCCTGTGCGAAGGCGGTACTGCTTCCTGCAATGCCTGCTGCGCCCACGGCGAGCGCGATCACGATCGCGTCCCGCAGCTTTGTGCTTTTCGGGTTCATCTGCCTCTCCGGAATGTTGGAACAAGGACCTGCCGCGACCGCGCTTGCGCCCCCCTTCTGGCCGCCACTGGACTCCACCTGAACGGTGGAGCGGTTCGATACTAAGCACACTTGCAACAGAAATGAACATATGTTTAACGGGATGGCCGCATCGGCTTCCGGCGCCGCGGCCGCTGGCGCGGACAGCGGCGGACGTCCGCCAGCGCTGTCCGGACACCGGCCACTTGTGACAAATCGCTTTTCAATCAACTGGTTACCAGGTGGCACGGGGCTTGCATATGCAGGAGGTGAACGCCACCTGGAGCACCCATGTCCATCCCACGCCCCATCCGCGACACGTCCGCCCAGGACGCTCCCCGCGAGTCCTACGGCCACTCCGGCCGGCGACTGCGCCGGTGGATCTGGCCTGCGCTGGCAGGCTTCGCCATTCTCGCCGCGGCGGCCTGGGTGGCGGTGGGCTGGAGCGGCGGCGGCCGTTCGCACGACGCCTCGCGCCTGCGCTTCGCTGAAGTGGTCCGCGGCGACCTGGTCCGCGACCTCTCCGCCGACGGCCGCGTGATCGCCGCCAACAGCCCGACGCTGTACGCGATCGCCGGCGGCACCGTGGCGCTCAAGGTCGTGGCCGGCGATGCGGTGGAGAAAGGTCAGGAGCTGGCGGTGATCGACAGCCCCGAACTGCGCAGCAAGCTGGTGCAGGAGGAGTCCACGCTCGCCAGCCTGCAGGGCGAAGCCAACCGGGCGGTGCTCGATGCGCAGCTGACCCGCTCGGACGCGCAGAAGCTGCTCGACCAGGCGCTGATCGACCAGGTCGCGGCGCAGCGCGACGTCGAACGCTACCAGCGCGCCTTCGAGGGCGGCGCCGTCTCGCGCAACGAGTACGACCGCGCCCTCGACGGCCTGAAGAAGGCCGAGATCGGCGTTGCCGCCGCGAGGCAGGACTTCGCGCTGCAGGGCCGGGGCGCGGGCATCGACGCCGGCAACAAGCGCCTGCTGGCCGAGCGCCAGGAGGCGGTGGTCGACGAGCTGCGCCGCCAGGTCGATGCGCTCACCCTGCGCGCGCCCTTCGACGGCCAGGTCGGCCAGGTGCAGATCGCGCAGGGCACCAACGTAGCCGCCAACGCGCCGATCCTCGGCGTGGTCGACCTGTCGCAGTTCGAGGTCGAGATCAAGGTGCCGGAAAGCTTCGCCCGCGACCTCGGCATCGGCATGCCCGCCCAGGTCACCAGCGTCGGCAAGCAGTGGCCGGCGCAGATTTCCGCGGTGTCGCCGGAAGTCGTGAACGGCGAGGTCAATGCCCGCCTGCGCTTCGCCGACGGCGGCCAGCCGCCCGGCCTGCGCCAGAACCAGCGGCTCTCGGCCCGCATCGTGATGGATACGCGCGAAGACGTGCTGATGGTCGAGCGCGGCCCCTTCCTCGAGCAGGACGGCGGCAACTTCGCCTACGTCGTGCAGGGCGGCAGCGCCGAGCGGCGCGCGATCCAGGCCGGCGTGTCCAGCCTGTCCGCCGTGGAGATCCTTTCAGGGCTGCAGCCCGGCGAGCGCATCGTGGTGTCCGGCAGCGACCAGTTCCAGCAGGCGGACCGCGTCCGCATTTCCGGAGAGTGACCATGTACGCGAGCACCGGCTTTCCCCACCACCTGCACTGGAGTTCGTTCGAACTGGCCGAGGCCGTGCCGCGCCGGCTGAGCGAGCTCTACCGTTTCGACGTGCAGCCCGACGCGCCGGACGTTGACTGCACCAACGCCGATGGTCGCCGCGTCCACGCTGCGACACACCGGTACGTACCGGCATCCACTCTTCCCGACATGTTCCGCATCGACTGATGCCGTCCACCATATCCACCGAACAGGAATCCACCGCCATGCTGGACATGCGCCAGGTCACCAAGGTCTACCGCACCGAACTCGTCGAGACGCACGCGCTGCGCTCGCTCGACCTGCGCGTGGGGGAAGGCGAATTCGTCGCCGTCACCGGGCCATCGGGCTCCGGCAAGACCACCTTCCTCAACATCGCCGGCCTGCTGGAGACCTTCACCGGCGGCGAGTTCAGGCTCGACGGCGAGGACGTGCGCGGCCTGTCCGACAACCAGCGCAGCAAGCTCCGCAACCAGAAGATCGGCTTCATCTTCCAGGGCTTCAACCTGATCCCGGACCTGAACCTCTTCGACAACGTCGACGTGCCGCTGCGCTACCGCGGCATGCCGGCCAACGAGCGCAAGCTGCGCATCGAGGACGCGCTGGGCATGGTCGGCCTGGGCTCGCGCTTGAAGCACTTCCCGGCGGAGCTGTCGGGCGGCCAGCAGCAGCGCGCGGCGATCGCGCGCGCCATCGCCGGCACGCCGCGCCTGCTGCTGGCCGACGAACCCACCGGTAACCTCGACTCGCAGATGGCGCGCAGCGTGCTGGAGCTGCTGGAGGACATCAACCAGCAGGGCACCACCATCGTGATGGTCACCCATGACCCGGAGCTTGCCGCGCGCGCGCACCGCAACGTGCACATCGTCGACGGCATGGCCACCGACCTGTCGGTGGAGCCGGGCCTGACGCGTGCGGCGCGTGCCGAGCGCATCGAAGCCGATGCCGAAGCCGACGCCCGCGCCGCCACCGACGCCTGAGGAGCCCGCCATGCTCGCCTACTATTCGAAGCTCGCGCTGCGCAGCTTCCGCCGCAACAAGGTGCTGACCGCGCTGATGGTGCTGGCGATCGCGCTCGGCATCGGAGCCTGCATGACCACGCTGACCGTGTTCCGGGTGCTGTCCGGCGATCCGATCCCGGACAAGAGCGACCGCCTGCTCTACGTGCAGCTCGATCCGGCCAGCATGCGTGGCTTCGTCGCCGGCGAGGAACCCGCGGCCCAGGTCACGCGCTTCGACGCCGAGACCCTGCTGCGCGAAGGCCGCGGCGTGCGCCAGGCGATGATGACCGGGGGCGCGGTCTCGATCACGCCCGAAAAAGCCGACATCCCGCCGTTTTTCTCCGACGCACGCTACGCCACCGCCGACTTCTTCGCGATGTTCGCGGCGCCCTTCCTGCACGGCACCGGCTGGTCGCCGGCCGACGATGCGGCAAGCACGCGCGTGGTGGTGATCTCGAAGTCGCTGAACGACCGCGTGTTCGGCGGCGGCAACAGCGTCGGCCGCACGCTGGTGATCGGCGGCAACGCGTTCCGCGTCGCCGGCGTGCTCGACCACTGGCGCCCGACGCCGCGCTTCTACGACATGAACAGCGACCGCTACGGCGAGCTGGAGGACGTCTTCCTGCCCTTCTCCACATCGCGCGCGCTCGACTTCGGCCGCAGCGGCAGCATGGACTGCTGGGGGGATTCCGGCGCCGACGAGACCGCGCTCAACGCGCCCTGCGTCTGGATCCAGTACTGGGTCGAGCTTGAGGACGCCTCGCAGGCCGCGGACTACAAGGCCTACCTCGACAACTATTCCGCGCAGCAGAAGGCCACCGGCCGCTTCGAGCGCGAACCCAACGTCCGCCTGCGCGACGTCATGCAGTGGCTGGACTTCAACCGCGTGGTGCCGCGCGACGTGATGATGCAGCTGTGGCTCGGCTTCGGCTTCCTGCTGGTCTGCCTGCTCAACACCGTCGGCCTGCTGCTGGCCAAGTTCCTGCGCCGCAGCGGCGAGATCGGCGTGCGCCGGGCGCTGGGCGCATCCCGCAGCGAGATCTTCAAGCAGTGCCTGGTGGAAGCCGGCGCGGTCGGCCTGGCCGGCGGCATCCTCGGCCTGGGCCTGGCCCTGCTGGGGCTGTGGGCCGTCCGCCAGCAGCCTTCCAGCTATGCGGAGCTCGCGCAGCTGGACCTGCCGATGCTGCTGACCACCTTCCTGCTTGCCGTGGCTGCCAGCATCATCGCCGGCCTCCTTCCCGCGTGGCGCGCCATGGACGTCACGCCCGCCATCCAGCTCAAGTCGCAGTGACTCCGGGGAACGCCTGATGGACATCCGACCGATCCTTTCGACCCTGCTGCGGCACAAGACCGCGGCAGCGCTCATCGTCCTCGAGATCGCGCTGACCTGCGCCATCATCTGCAACGCGCTGTTCCTGGTGGGCGAGCGCATCACCGAGATGAACCGGCCCAGCGGCATCGCCCTCGACGAGCTGGTGCGCATCCAGATCATCCCGATCGGCAACGATGCCGACGCCGCCGCGCAGACCCGCTCGGACCTGCAGATGCTGCGCGCGATGCCCGGGGTCAAGGCCGCTACCACCAGCAACCAGGTGCCGTTCGTGAACTCGTCCTGGAACTCCGGGGTCAACCTGACGCCCGACCAGCAGCAGTCGACGCTCACCGCCACAAAGTACATGGGCGACGAACACTTCCTCGACGCGTTCGGCGTGGAGCTGGTGGCCGGCCGCTACTTCACGGCCGACGAACTCGTCGCCCACGCCGCGCTCAGCGATCCGGCGCAGGACGCCAGCCTGCCCGGCGTCGTGGTCACCCGCACGCTGGCCGAGCGGCTGTTTCCGGGCGAGGACCCGCTGGGCAAGGCGCTCTACTTCGGCGGTGACGATCCGGCCCGCATCGTCGGCGTGGTCGCACACCTGATCCGCCCCAGCAGCCTCGGTGGCCCGGAAGCCAGCCAGTACTCGATGATCCTGCCGGTGCGCGTCAGCTACGACCTCGGCGGCCAGTACATCATCCGGACAAGCCCCGAGCGGCGGCAGGAGATCCTGGCCAGCGCCACCGACGCGCTGCGCGCCAACGGGCCCAGGCGCATCATCCTGGAGGAGAACACCAGGACCTTCCGCGAGCTGCGCGACGAGTACTACCAGCAGCAGCGCTCGATGGTCTGGCTGCTCGGCATCGTCTGCATCGCATTGCTGCTGATCACGGCGCTGGGCATCGTCGGACTCGCCAGCTTCTGGGTGCAGCAGCGCAGCAAGCAGATCGGCATCCGCCGCGCGCTGGGCGCGACGCGCGGCCAGATCCTGCGCTATTTCCAGACCGAGAATTTCATCCTGGCCACCATCGGCATCGTGGTCGGTATGGTGCTGGCCTTCGGTATCAACCAGCTGCTGATGGGCCGCTACGAGCTGCCGCGGCTGCCGCTGGTGTACCTGCCGGTGGGTGCGGTCGCGCTGTGGCTGCTGGGGCAGATCGCCGTGCTTGGCCCGGCGCGACGTGCCGCGGCGGTGCCGCCGGCAGTGGCGACCCGAAGCGTATGATCGCGGACCAATGCCCACCATCCTGATCATCGACGACAACGCCGCCGTCGCCAACGCGCTGGAGCTGCTGTTCTCGCTGCACGACATCGACACCGCCAGCGCGGAGTCGCCGGACGAGGGCTTGGCGCGGCTGCGCCAGGGCGGCATCGACCTGGTGATCCAGGACATGAACTTCCAGGCCGACACCACCTCGGGCGAGGAAGGCCTGGCGCTGTTCCACGCCATCCGCGAGCGCGAGCCGGACCTGCCGGTGATCCTGCTGACCGCATGGACGCACCTCGAGTCCGCGGTCGACCTGGTCAAGGCCGGCGCCGCGGACTACCTGGCCAAGCCATGGGACGACCGCAAGCTGCTGGCCACGGTCAACAACCTGCTGGAGCTGTCGGAGGCACGGCGCGAACTGGACCGCCACCGCAGCGGCGAGCGCCGTCGCCGCAGCGCGCTGTCGCGGGACAACGACCTGCGCGGCATGGTCTATGCCGATCCCGCGAGCGAGCGGCTGCTGTCGCTGGCCTGCCAGGTGGCGCGCTCGGAGCTGCCGGTGCTGGTCACCGGGCCCAACGGCGCCGGCAAGGAAAAGATCGCCGAGATCGTGCACGCCAACTCGCTGGCCAAGGACGGGCCCTTCATCGCGCTCAACTGCGGGGCGCTGCCGGGCGAGCTGATCGAAGCCGAGCTGTTCGGCGCCGAGGCCGGCGCATACACCGGTGCGGGCAAGGCGCGCGAGGGCAAGTTCGAGGCCGCCGACGGCGGCACCCTGTTCCTCGACGAGATCGGCAACCTGCCGGCCGCCGGCCAGGTGAAGCTGCTGCGCGTGCTCGAGACCGGCCGCTTCGCGCGCCTGGGCGGCAATCGCGAGCGCCAGGTCAAGGTGCGCGTGGTCAGCGCCACCAACGCCGACCTGCCGGCAATGATCCGCGACGGTCGCTTCCGCGAAGACCTGTATTACCGCCTCAACGCCATTGAACTGGTACTGCCGCCGCTGGCCGAGCGCCCCGACGACATCCTGCCGCTGGCGCTGCACTTCCTGCCCGCCGGCAAGCGCCTGGCCGCAGAGGCCGAGCGCGTCCTGCTCCGCCATGCGTGGCCGGGCAATGTCCGCGAGCTGCGCAACGTGGTGCAGCGCGCGGCGCTGCTGTCACCCGGCGGTGTCGTGGCGGCGACGGCACTGGGGCTGCCCGCCGCCACCGCCGCTGTCGGACCGGCGTCGGCAGCGGGCGGTGGCGAAGAGCCCAACCGGGCGGCGATCGAAGCCGCGCTGGCGCGCAGCGGCGGCGTACTCTCGCAGGCCGCGATCGAGCTGGGCCTGTCGCGACAGGCCCTGTATCGCCGCCTCGATCGCCTCGGCATCCGGCGCGACTGATGGCGTGGCGCCGGCGCCTGCCGCTGGGCATCGCGTTCACCGGCATCGCGCTGGCCTACATGGCGCTGGCCGCAGGACTGACGCTTCTGCTGGAGCACTGGATCCAGGCGCGCTGGCTGGCGGCGCTGGTGGCGGTTGCGCTGCCGCTGCCGCTGCTGCTCTACCACATGCACCGCCTTCTGCGGCCGGCGCATTCGCTGTTCCGCGCGCTGGCCGGCAGCGTGGCCAGCTACCGCGATGGCGACTACAGCTTCGGCGTGAGCTGGGACGGCGGCGGCGAACTGGGCGCCCTGGTGGCCAGCCACCGCGAGCTTGGCGACACGCTGCGCGACCAGCGCCTGCGCCTGGTGCAGCGCGAGCTGCTGCTCGACACCATGGTCCAGAACACGCCGGTGGCGATGCTGCTGGTGGATCCCGGCGGCCACGTGGTGCTCGGCAACCTGGCCGCGCGCAAGCTGCTCGGCGATGGCCGCAAGCTCGAGGGCGTGGCCTTCGACGAACTGCTTGCCCACGCACCCGAAGCGCTGCGCGACGCCGTCGCCCGCGGCGGCGACGGCATGTTCACCGTCGGCCGCGACGACGAGGAAGACATCTACCACCTGTCACGCCGGCTGTTCCGCCTCAACGGCCGCCGCCACGAGCTGGTGCTGCTGCGCCAGCTCACCGCCGAGCTGCGGCGCCAGGAAGTGCAGACCTGGAAGAAGGTGATCCGGGTGATCAGCCACGAGCTCAACAACTCGCTGGCGCCGATCGCCTCGCTCGCGCACTCCGGCGCGGAGCTGCTGCGGCGCGGGCAGCTCGAGCGCCTGCCGGGCGCGCTGGCGACGATCGAAGAGCGCGCGCGGCATCTGGAGGGATTCCTCCGCGACTACGCGCGCTTCGCCAAGCTGCCCGCGCCGCGGCTGGAGGCGATCGACTGGCAGCAGTTCCTCGGCCGCCTGCGCAACCAGGTCGAGTTCGGCATTGAAGGCCACGTGGAAGGCAGCGCACGCGCCGATGTCCCCCAGTTGGAACAGGCCCTGCTCAACCTGCTGAAGAACGCGCACGAGTCCGGCTCGGCGCCGGGCGGCGTGCGCCTGGCGCTGCGGCGCCTTCCCGATGGCTGGCGCATCGACGTGCTCGACCGCGGCAGCGGCATGAACGAGGCGGTGCTGTCCAACGCGCTGCTGCCCTTCTATTCCACCAAGCGCCACGGCACCGGCCTGGGCCTGGCGCTGGCGCGCGAGATCGCCGAAGCCCACGGCGGGCGCATCGCCCTGCTCAACCGCGAAGGCGGTGGCCTGTGCGTGAGCCTGGTGCTTCCGGGCTGATCGAGTCCTTTCTTGTGGGAGCGGCTACAGCTGCTCCCACAGCATTCTCCGACCCTACATTCAGGCCGGCTGTTCTGGCTGCTTCTTCGGGCGCTGCCAGGTGTCGATGGTCTGCTGGCGGCCGCGGGCGATGGTCAGCTTGCCTTCGGGCGCATTGCCGGTGATCACCGAGCCGGCGCCGATCGTCGCATCGCGGCCGATGGTCACCGGCGCCACCAGCGAGGAGTTCGAGCCGATGAACGCGCCGTCCTCGATGGTGGTGGTCGATTTGTTGGCGCCGTCGTAGTTGCAGGTGATGGTGCCGGCGCCGACGTTCACCCCGGCACCGATCGCGGCGTCGCCGAGGTAGCTCAGGTGATTGGCCTTGCTGCCGACGCCAAGCACCGCGTTCTTGGTTTCGACGAAGTTGCCGATGTGCACGCCGTCGGCCAGCACCGTGCCCGGGCGCAGGCGCGCGAACGGACCGATCTGCACCGCGCCTTCGGTGCGGGCGCCGTGGATGTCGCAGTGGGCGCGGACTTCGGTGCCGGGACCGAGCTCGGCATCGCGGATGCGGCAGAAGGGGCCGATGCGCACGCCGTCGCCGAGCACCACGCGGCCTTCGAACACGACGCTGGCATCGATCTCGACGTCACGGCCTACGATGACCTCGCCGCGGATGTCGACCCGTGCCGGATCGGCGAAGCGCACGCCCTCGACGCACAGCGCGCGCACCAGGCGCGCCTGCATCGCGCGCTCGAGCTGCGCCAGCTGCCAGGGGTCGTTCGCGCCTTCGGTCTCGATCGCCTCGTCGACGAACACCATCTCCGCGGCGCTGTACTCGCCGGCGGCCATGGCGAACACGTCGGTCAGGTAGTACTCGCCCTGGGCGTTGTCGCTCGACAGCCGGCCCAGCCAGTTCTTGAGCGCGGTGGCCTCGGCGGCGAGCACGCCGGTGTTGACCGTGGTGATGCGGCGCTGCTCGGCGTCGGCGTCCTTCTCCTCGACGATGGCACCGACGTTGCCCTCGGAATCGCGCACGATGCGGCCGTAGCCGCGCGGGTTGTCGAGTTCGGCCACCAGCACCGCAAGCCGATCGCCGGCCGCGAGCAGGCGATGCAGCGTGTCCGCGGTGATCAGCGGCACGTCGCCGTACAGCACCAGCACCTGGGCGCCGTCGGGCACGCCGGGCATGGCCTCGCGCACGGCATGCCCGGTACCGAGCTGGCGCGCCTGCTCGACCCATTCCAGGTCCGACTGGCCGGCGAAGGCCTCGCGCACCTGGTCGCCGCCGTGGCCGTGGACGACGTGGATCGCAGCGGGCTCGAGCGCGCGTGCGGCGTCGATGACGTGCGCGAGCATCGGCCTGCCGGCGATCTTCTGCAGCACCTTGGGCATTGCGGACTTCATGCGCTTGCCTTCGCCGGCGGCAAGGATCACGACGTGGAGTTCGTTTGCGGTGCGGTCCGGTGCGGGCATGCTCGTCCTGGCCTGGTTGTTCCGGAGGCCATTCTAAGGTGCCTGCTGCTAGCATGCGCGCGATGTCGCGAGCAGCGCCCCCCGAGTCGAGCACCGGAACAGCCACGGCCACGGCCGAAGCGGCTGCTCCGCCGCAGACGGCAGTCCGGCACGTCAGCGCAACGGTGCTGTGGGCCGGAGGCATTGCCTGCGCCGGCGGCGTGCTGTTCCACGGCATGTTCGCGGACTGGGTGCCGGCACGCACCACCGCGCTGATGGTGATCGCCTTGCTGGCGCTGGGACTCGCCTGGGGCCTGCGACGCGCCACCGGAATGGCCATGGCGCACGGACTCGCGCTTGCCTGGCTGCTTGCACTGGCCTGGTTCGGCGACCCCCTGCCGCTGCTCGCGACGCTGCTCATGGCCACCGCCGCCATAGCCCTGGGCGGCCTGCTGCTGCCGCACGCTCCGGCAGCCGCGCAGTGCATCACCGGCCTGGCGTTCGGCGCGGGCGTGCTCGGCTGGATGTTGCCGCTGCCGCTGCACACGCGCTGGACCTACCTGGCGGTGCCGCTGGCGCTGGTCGCGTGGCAGCAGCGCGCGCTCCGCACCACGCTGCGCGCCACCGCGGAAGACTGGCGACGCACGGTGGCCGCCGACCCGCGGGCAATGGTCCTGGTGGTGCTCGTGCTGGGCCTCGCCTCCACGGCATGCTGGCCGCCGACCACCCAGCACGACGACGTCGGCTACCACCTGCTGCTGCCGTGGTCGCTGCAGCTCGACGGCCGGCTGGCGATGGATCCCGATGTCCATGCATGGGCGCTGGCGCCATGGGCGGCCGACGTGCTGCAGGCGGTACCGCAGCTGCTGGCCGGCGCCGAAGCCCGTGGAGCCGTGAATGCGCTGTGGCTGGTGCTCATCGCGGCCGCGCTGTGGCGCCTGGCGGGCCTGCTGGGCGGCGACCTGCGCGCGCGCGCCTGGACGGTCGCGCTGTACGCGAGCATTCCGCTGACCGCAGCGCTTGCGCTTGGCATGCAGACCGAACTCCCCAGTGCCGCGGCGCTGGCGTGGACGGCGTGTCTGGCCTTCAGCACGCCCTCGCGGAGGATGGTGATTGCGGCGTGTGCGCTGCTGGGCCTGTTGCTGGCCACCAAGCTTGCCGCGGCCGGGTTCGCCGCCTTGCTGTTGCCCTGGCTGGCATGGCGGCAGCGCAGCGTGCTGGACCTGCGCACCGCGCTCGGTGGACTCGCCCTGCTGGTCGCGCTGGGCGGCAGCAGCTACGCCTTTGCCTGGTTCATCGCCGGCAATCCGGTCCTGCCATTGATGAACGATGTCTTCGCCTCGCCCTACTTCGGCGGCGCCTTCAGGGACCCGCGCTGGCATGCCGGTGCCGGCCCGCTGCTGCCGTGGCGGATGACGTTCGATACCGGCCGCTACCTCGAGGCCTTCCCGGGTGGCGGCGGATTCGTGCTGGTCGCGCTTGCGGGTGCCTGGCTGGCGGCGCTCTGGCAACGCCGCACGCGTGCGCTCGCTGCGCTTGCCCTGGCGATGATGGCGGCGCCCCTGCTGGCCACCCAGTACCTGCGCTACGTGTACCCGGCGCTGCTGCTCGCCCTGCCGGCCCTGGTGGTGGCGGCGCGTGCGGCGGCGCCGCGCAGCGCCCATGTGCTGTTGGCGGCCACCTGCATCGCCAACCTGCTGTTCCAGGCCAACGGTCACTGGATGCTCCGCACCGGCATGGTGAAGGACACCGTGATGGCCGCCGGCCGCGATGCACCGGCCTTCAGCGAATACGCGCCGTCACGCCTGGTGGCCGCGACCATCCGTGGGCAGCGGGCGTCAGCGCACGGTTCCGCGGGCCCGGTGCTTGCACTCGCGCTGGACGTGCCGATGCTGGCGGAATTCGGGTCCGACGCGCGCAGCGTGTCCTGGTACGACCCGTCGCTGGAGGCGGAGGCGCAGCGCGCAAACGCCGACGCCGGCGGCGCGGCCTGGGTGGCGCTGTGGCGCCGCGAAGGCATCACCGACCTCGTGCTGCGCGTGGACCGCCTGACGCCTGCACAGCACGCCGGCCTGGCCCTGTCCGGCGCACGCCGCGAATCCGCCGTGGGCGAAGTCGAATGGTGGCGCCTGCCACCGGCCGACGCCGTGGTGGCGCCGGAGGAGCCGGCGCGATGACCCTGCGCAGGCAAGGCCCCCGTTACCTGGTGATCGGCGGCATCCAGTGGCTGCTCGATTGGGGCGTCATGGTGCTGCTCAGCCACTTCGGCCTGCGCATCGGGCTGGCCAACGTGGCCGGCCGCATCACCGGCGCGATGCTTGGCTTCTGGCTCAACGGCAAGGTCACCTTCACCGGCGAGGAGCACGTGCTCGGGCGCCGGCAGCTGGTGCGCTTCATCGTGATGTGGCTGGCGATGACCCTGCTGAGCACGGTCGCGATCGAAGCGATCGACGACCTGCTGGGGCGCAAATGGGCGTGGCTTGCGAAGCCGCTGGTGGAGGCCTGCCTGGGCGTGATCGGCTTCCTCGGCTCCAGGCACTGGGTCTACCGCCGCTAGCGCCCGGGACGCGCGGCCAAAAAGAAAAGCCCCGCATGGCTGCGGGGCTCTTTCACCGGGGCCATGGCCCCGGGCGCGGCGTCTTGCCTGCCGTCAGTGCTTCAGGTTCTTGCGCAGGCGCTCCAGCGCCTGCAGCTGCGCCGCGACCTCGGCCATCTTCTGCTGCGCCTCGGCGATGTCCATCGCCTCGCCGCGGCCGGCGAGCACGCGCTCGGCTTCGTCCTTGACCTTGCGCACCGCGGCCTCGTCGATCTCGTCGGCGCGGATCGCGGTGTCGGCCAGGATCGTCACCACCTGCGGCTGCACCTCGAGGATGCCGCCGCTGATGGCGAAGTCCAGCTTCTCGCCGTTGGCTTGGGTGACCACGACCTTGCCCGGCTTCAGGCGGGTGATGAGCGGCGCGTGGCGCGGCGCGATGCCGAGCTCGCCCAGCTCACCGGTGACCACCACCATGGTGGCCTCGCCGCGGAAGATCTCGGCCTCGGCACTGACGATGTCGCAACGGATGGTGGTCATGGGTGCTTACCTGCCTCAGGCCTTTTCGGCCATCTTCGCGGCCTTCTCGACCGCTTCGTCGATGCTGCCGACCATGTAGAACGCCTGCTCCGGCAGGTGGTCGTACTCGCCGTCGACGATGCCCTTGAAGCCGCGGATGGTTTCCTTCAGCGGCACGTACTTGCCCGGCGAGCCGGTGAACACCTCGGCCACATGGAAGGGCTGCGAGAAGAAGCGCTCGATCTTGCGCGCGCGCGACACGGCCTGCTTGTCCTCTTCCGACAGCTCGTCCATGCCCAGGATCGCGATGATGTCCTTCAGCTCCTTGTACTTCTGCAGGGTCATCTGCACGCGGCGCGCGGTGTCGTAGTGCTCGTTGCCGATCACGTTCGGGTCCATCATGCGCGAGGTCGAATCCAGCGGATCGACCGCCGGATAGATGCCCAGCGACGCGATGCTGCGCGACAGCGCGACCGTGGAGTCGAGGTGGGCGAAGGTGGTCGCCGGCGACGGGTCGGTGTAATCGTCCGCGGGCACGTACACGGCCTGGATCGAGGTGATCGAGCCGGTCTTGGTCGAGGTGATGCGCTCCTGCAGGACGCCCATTTCCTCGGCCAGGGTCGGCTGGTAGCCCACCGCCGACGGCATGCGGCCGAGCAGCGCCGAAACCTCGGTGCCGGCCAGGGTGTAGCGGTAGATATTGTCGACGAAGAACAGCACGTCGCGGCCCCGGCCCGACTCGTCCTTCTCGTCGCGGAAGTACTCGGCCATGGTCAGGCCGGTCAGCGCGACGCGCAGGCGGTTGCCCGGCGGCTCGTTCATCTGGCCGTAGACCATCGCCACCTTGTCGAGGACGTTGGAGTCCTTCATCTCGTGGTAGAAGTCGTTGCCCTCGCGGGTACGCTCACCGACGCCCGCGAACACCGACAGGCCTTCGTGCGCCTTGGCGATGTTGTTGATGAGTTCCATCATGTTGACGGTCTTGCCGACGCCGGCGCCGCCGAACAGGCCGACCTTGCCGCCCTTGGCGAACGGGCACATCAGGTCGATGACCTTGATGCCGGTCTCAAGCAGCTCGTTGGCCGCGGCCTGCTCTTCGTAGCTCGGCGCGTCGCGGTGGATTTCCCACTCGGCCGACGCCTCGATGCTGCCGGCCTCGTCGATCGGGCGACCGAGGACGTCCATGATGCGGCCCAGGGTGCCCTTGCCGACCGGCACCGAGATGCCCTTGCCGGTGTTGTTGGCCATGAGGTTGCGCTTCAGGCCGTCGGTCGAACCGAGCGCGATGGTGCGCACGATGCCGTCGCCGAGCTGCTGCTGCACTTCAAGCGTGATTTCGGTGCCTTCGACCTTCAGTGCGTCGTACACCTTCGGCACTTCGCTGCGCGGGAACTCCACGTCGACGACCGCGCCGATGATCTGAACGATCTTGCCCTGGTTGCTCATCACTTAAGTCCTCTGGAACTCGCTGTTTTTTCTGATTGTGGGAGCGGCCATGGCCGCGATTGGTCGGGACCGGGCCACCCGGCCCCTCCCACATGCATGTATGGATCAGACCGCGGCTGCGCCGCCGACGATCCCGGTTGTTCCTGCTACACCGCCGCCGCGCCGCCGACGATCTCGGAAATCTCCTGCGTGATCGCCGCCTGCCGGGCCTTGTTGTAGACCAGGTTGAGCGTGTCGATCAGCTTGTTCGCGTTGTCGCTGGCCGCCTTCATCGCGACCATGCGCGCGGCGTGCTCGGAGGCGATGTTTTCCATCACCGCCTGGTACACCAGCGACTCGATGTAGCGGGTCAGCACGTGCTCGAGCACGGTCTCGGCGTCGGGTTCGTACAGGTAGTCCCAGTCATGGGTCACCAGCTGCTCGTCCGACGGCGGCAGCGGCAGCAGCTGGTCGAAGGCCGCGCGCTGGGTCATCGTGTTGACGAAGTCGTTGTAGACCACGAACACGCGGTCCTGGCGGCCCTCGATGAAGCCGTCGATCATCACCTTGACGATGCCGATCAGCTGCTCGACCTCCGGGTTGTCGCCCAGGTGGGTGACGCTGGCCAGCATGTCCACCTTCAGGCGGCGGAAGAACACCGTCGCCTTCTGGCCGATGGTGACCACGTCGACCTCGACGCCCTTCTCGTGCCACTGCCGGATCTCGCCCAGCAGCTTGCGGAACAGGTTGTTGTTGAGGCCGCCGGCCAGGCCGCGATCCGACGAGACGATGACGTAGCCGACGCGCTTGATCTCGGGCCGCTCGACCAGGAACGGATGCCGGTAGTCGGTATTCGCCTGTGCCAGGTGGCCGATCAGCTGCCTCATCGCGCGCGCGTAGGGGCGCGAGGCCTTCATCCGCTCCTGCGCCTTGCGGATCTTCGAGGCCGAGACCATTTCGAGCGCGCGCGTCACCTTGCGGGTGTTCTGCACGCTCTTGATCTTGGTTTTGATTTCTCTGCCGCCGGCCATGTCTTCGCTCGCTCTGCTCGCTACGGGGTGCTGGATGCTGCTGTCCGGGGACCGGGGTCGGGCGACCCCGCATCCCTGGTACGCCTCACCAGGAACCGGTCGCCTTGAAGTCTTCGATGCCCTTCTTGAACGCCGCTTCGATCTCGTCGTTCCAGGCGCCGCTGCCGTTGACCTTCGAAACCAGCTCGCCGGCGGTATTGTCGAAATGCGCGTGCAGGCCTTCCTCGAAGGCGCCGATCTTGTTGACCGCCACGTCGTCGAGGAAGCCCTCGTTGACCGCGTAGATCGACAGCGCCTGGTGGGCGATCGACATCGGCTGGTACTGCTTCTGCTTCATCAGCTCGGTGACGCGCTGGCCGCGCTCGAGCTGCTTGCGCGTGGCGTCGTCGAGGTCGGAGGCGAACTGCGCGAACGCCGCCAGCTCGCGGTACTGCGCCAGCGAGATGCGGATGCCGCCGGACAGCTTCTTGATGATCTTGGTCTGCGCCGAGCCACCCACGCGCGACACCGAGATGCCGGCGTTCACGGCCGGGCGGATGCCGGCGTTGAACAGGTCGGTCTCGAGGAAGATCTGGCCGTCGGTGATCGAGATCACGTTGGTCGGCACGAACGCGGATACGTCGCCGGCCTGGGTCTCGATGATCGGCAGCGCGGTCAGGCTGCCGGTCTGGCCCTTCACTTCACCCTTGGTGAACTGCTCCACATACTCCTCGGACACGCGCGCGGCGCGCTCGAGCAGGCGGGAGTGCAGGTAGAACACGTCGCCCGGATAGGCTTCGCGGCCCGGCGGGCGGCGCAGCAGCAGCGAGATCTGGCGGTAGGCCACGGCCTGCTTGGACAGGTCGTCGTACACGATCAGCGCGTCTTCGCCGCGGTCCATGAAGTACTCGCCCATGGTGCAGCCGGAGTAGGCGCTGATGTACTGCATCGCCGCCGATTCCGACGCCGTGGCGGCGACGACGACGGTGTGCGCCAGGGCGCCGTTCTCTTCCAGCTTGCGCACGATGTTCGCGACCGTCGAGGCCTTCTGGCCGATGGCGACATACACGCACTTGATGCCGGTGCTCTTCTGGTTGATCACCGCGTCGATGGCCATCGCGGTCTTGCCGGTCTGGCGGTCGCCGATGATCAGTTCGCGCTGGCCGCGGCCGATCGGGATCATCGCGTCGACCGACTTGTAGCCGGTCTGCACCGGCTGGTCGACCGACTTGCGCCAGATCACGCCAGGCGCCACGCGCTCCACCGGGGCGGACAGCTTGGCGCCGATCGGACCCTTGCCATCGATCGGCTCGCCGAGCGCGTTGACCACGCGCCCCAGCATCTCCGGACCCACCGGCACTTCGAGGATGCGGCCGGTGGTCTTGGCCACGTCGCCCTCGCGCAGGTGTTCGTAGTCGCCGAGCACCACGGCACCGACCGAGTCGCGCTCGAGGTTCAGCGCGAGCGCGAAGGTGTCGTTGGGCAGCTCGATCATTTCGCCCTGCATCACGTCGGCCAGGCCGTAGATGCGCACGATGCCGTCGGACACGGAGGTGACCGTGCCCTCGTTGCGCGCTTCGGCGGCCAGCTTGACCGTCTCGATGCGGCTCTTGATCAGTTCGCTGATTTCAGAGGGGTTGAGCTGGGTGCTTGCCATTTCCGGTTCCTCGGTGCGCGCCAGCGGGTGGTGCGCGGTAAGTGGATCTTGTGGTGGCGTCGCGCCGGCCATCGCCGGACCGCAACGGCCCTGTTTACTGGTTCAGTGCCGTCTGCAGGCGGCCGAGCTTGCCGCGCAGCGAACCATCGATGACGACGTCCCCGGCGCTGATCACCGCACCGCCGATGAGGGCGGCGTCGATCGCGGTTTCAACTTCAACCGTGGTGCCGAAACGACGCTCCAGCGCGGCGCGGATACCGGCCATCTCGGCTTCCGGGAGCTCGGCCGCCGAGGTCACCGTCGCGCGCACGATGCGTTCGGCTTCGGCGCGCAGGTCTTCGTACAGGCCCGCGATTTCCGGCAGCTGGGCCAGGCGGCCATTGCTGGCCAGGAGTGCGAGGAAGCTGCGCTGTTCCGCCGTCGCGGCCGCGGGTGCCAGCAGCGTGACCGCGTCGGCGTCGGTGAGCGACGGGTGGCCCAGCAGCGGCGCGACCTGCGGATCGGCCGCGACGCGGGCGGAGAACGCCAGCGCCTGCGACCAGCCCGCGAAATCGCCTCCGTCGCGCGCGATCCCAAAGGCGGCGCGGGCGTAGGGTCGGGCGAGGGTGATCTCCTGGCTCATCGGACTCAGATCTCCGCGGCGAGTTCGTCGAGCAGCGCTTTGTGGGCGTTGGCGTCGATCTCACGCTTCAAGAGCTTCTCGGCACCGGCCACGGCGAGCGCGGACACCTGGCGGCGCAGGTCCTCGCGGGCACGGTTGGCCGAGGCTTCGATCTCAGCGTCGAACAGCGCTTTCTGCCGGATCGACTCGGTCTGCGCTTCCACGCGCGCGGCCTCGACGATCTGGTTGGCGCGCTGGTGCGCCTGGTCGATGATCTCGTTGGCCTTGCTGCGCGCGACCTTGAGCTCCTCGCCCGCCTTGTCCTGGGCCTGCGCAAGCGCGCGCTGGCTGTTGTCGGCGGCGGCGAGGCCCTCGGCGATCTTCTGCTGGCGCTCTTCGATGGCCTTGAGCAGCGGCGGCCAGACGAAGGTGGCGATCAGCCAGATCAGCGCCGCGAACGAAAGCGCTTGGGCGATCAGGGTGAGATTGATGTTCATGGCAGTGCCTGTCGTGTTGGTCGGGGCATGCGGGGCGCATGCCGGCCTTGCTGCGGGGCGCGGGCGGCGGGTGCCGCCCGTGCCGTGCGCGGCGAGGCGATCAGCCGGCCAGCTGCGCCAGGGCGTCGGTCCACGGGCCGATGAACGGGCTGGCGAACGCGAACAGCAGGCCGACGGCGACCGAGATGATGAACGCGGCGTCGATCAGGCCGGCGGTGATGAACATGCGGACCTGCAGCACCGGGATCAGCTCGGGCTGGCGCGCGGCCGACTCGAGGAACTTGCCGGACATGATGGCGAGGCCGAGACCGGCGCCGAGCGCGGCGAGGCCGACCATGATGCCGATACCGAGGGCAGTGAAGGCCTGGACCTGGGCAAGCGTGGTGAGGATGGTTTCCATGGTTATCTCCGGGCGTGATGCTTTGAGGGTTGGACGAAAGGGTTGGGGTGGAGCTGGAGTTGGAGCTGAAAAACTTGAACTTGAACTGGAGCCGGGAACTGGAGCCGGGACGTCAGTGGCTGTCTTCCGACAGGCTCAGGTAGACGATCGACAGCATCATGAAGATGAAGGCCTGCAGCGGGACCACCAGGATGTGGAAGATCATCCAGCCCAAGCCGAACACCGCGCCGCCGAGCATGCCGATGATGCTGGCGCCGCCAAGCACCCAGATCAGCAGGAACACGATCTCGCCGCCGAACATGTTGCCGAACAGTCGCATCGCCAGCGAAACCGGCTTCGAGATCCATTCGACGATGTTGAGGATGAGGTTGAACGGCATCATCCACTTGCCGAAGGGCGCGGTCAGGAATTCCTTTGTGAAGCCGCCCAGGCCCTTGGAGCGCAGGGCGAAGAACAGCATCAGGAAGAACACGCTGATCGACATGCCGAGCGTGGCGTTGACGTCGGCCGTCGGCACCGGCTTCCAGTACTCCACGCCCACCCATGCAAGCGGGATGGCGAAGAAGTCCGCCGGGATGAACTTCAGCATGTTCATCAGCAGGATCCAGAAGAACAGGGTGATCGCGATCGGCGTCACCAGCTTGCTGGTCCCGTGGTACGTGTCCCGCGCCTGGCGGTCGACGAACTCGAGCATGATCTCGACGAAGGCCTGCCACTTTCCGGGCACGCCCGCGGTGGCGCGGCGGGTGGCGATCCAGAACAGGAAGGTGATCAGCAGGCCCATCGCCACCGAGCTGACCAGGGTGTCGACGTGCAGGGTCATGAACGACCCCTCGCCGACCGACGCGGTCAGGTTCTGCAGGTGGTGCTGGATGTAGCTGGTGGGGGTAAGGTCCGCCGCAGCCGCCATTTCAAGGATTCCCGTTTCGATGTCCGCTGGCCATGGCCAGCACCTGTGCCACCAGGGCGACGATCACGCCCCCGATCACTGCGAGGGGCGGCAGCCGCACCAGGCCGATCGCGACCACCAGCACCGCGATCACCACCACCCACTTCGCCAGCAGCCCCAGCACCATGCGCGCAAGCGCGCCGGTGGCCGGTGCAATACCTCCACCGAGCGCCAGCACGCCGTACAGCGCGCCGCCCGCGGCGATGGCCGCGCCTCCTGCCACCGCGCCCAGCGACCACGCGGATCCCTTCGCGAGCAGCGCAAGCGCCAGCGCGGCGACCGCGACCACCTGCCAGGTGATCGTGCGCCGCACCAGCCGCGAACCTGCGGCAAGGGGATTCAACATGGCGTCCTTGGGTGTGGTGCGGGAGCCGGCCAAACAAACTGGCCCCGTCTAGCCCCGGAATTATAGCAGTCGAATCAGGTCGGGGGCCAATGGGAGAAGTCGGGCGCCTGAACGAGGTGTCACGGAGCCCCGGGACGGCAGGTCCACGCTCTGGCCCGGAGCGGATGAATGCGACGGCGGCCGGGCGAAACCTTTTCGCGATCCCGCTGTCTGACCCTGTGCGCGGCCTGCGTGCGCTCTCCCCTCGTCGATCCGCGCAGGCCCTGCAGAAGCCCCGGACTCCCCGGGGCTTCGACTTGTCAGGCGCCGGGCTCCCGCTCGCGGTCGCGCGCGATCCACTCCTCGATCGCACGACGGGCGCGGCGCTCTTCCGCCTTTTCGCGCAGTGCCTCGATGCCCAGCACGCGCTGCAGGCCCACCATCACGCCGATCATCAGCAGCGCGAACGGCAGCGCGGCAACGGTGATGAGCGTCTGCAGCGCCTCCAGCCCGCCAGCCATGAGCATGGCGGCAGCGATCAGGGCGATGGCGATGCCCCAGGCGAACTTGCGCGACAGGGGGGGATCGCCAGCGGTTTCGCCGGACATCAATCCAAGCACCAGCACCGCGGAATCCGCCGAGGTGATGAAGAAGATCACCAGCAGCAGGATGGTCACGCCGGACAGCAGCTGCGCGAACGGCAGGCTGGCGTACATACTGAACAGCACGGTCTCGTAGCCCTGCGCCAGCGCTCCCGCCATGTCTCCGCCTCCCAACATTTCACCCCACAGCGCGGCGCCGCCGAAGGTGGCGAACCAGGCGAAGCCGAGCAGGCTCGGCACCGCGACCACGCCGAGCACGAACTCGCGCACGCTGCGGCCGTAGGAAACGCGGGCGATGAAGGAGCCCACGAAGGGCGACCACGAGATCCACCAGGCCCAGTAGAAAATCGTCCAGTCGGCCACCCAGGTGCTTTCGGAGAACGGCGCCATGCGCAGGCTCATCTCGATGAGATGGTCGAAATAGCTGCCCAGCGAGGTGGTGAAGATCTCGAAGATGAAGCCCGTGGGACCGAGCAGAGCCACCGCCAGCAGGAGCACGCCGGCAAGGATCAGGTTGAAGGTCGACAGCCATTTGATGCCGCGGTCCACGCCGCTGGCGCTGGAGCCCATGTACAGCACGAAGCACGCGCCGATCACCGCCAGCTGCATGCCCAGGCCGGTGGGCAGGCCGAACACGCGCGCCATGCCGGCGCTGATCTGCATGGTGCCGAAGCCCAGCGTGGTGGCGACGCCGATGGCGGTGGCCACCACCGCGACGATGTTGACCAGCGTCCCGATCCAACCCAGGTGGCGGTCCCCGATCAGCGGCTGCAGCAGGTCGCTGATCAGGCCGCGGCCGCCGCGGTTGTACTGGAACCAGGCGATCGCCAAGCCCATCAGCGCGTAGATCGCCCACGGGTGCAGTCCCCAGTGGAAGAAGGTGTAGCGCATGGCTGCGCGGGCCGCCTGCGGGCTGCCCGACGGCAGGCCTTCCGGCGGGTTCACCAGGTGCGAGACCGGCTCCGCGGCACCCCAGAACACCAGGCCGATGCCCATGCCCGCGGCGAACAGCATCGACAGCCAGGCGAAGCCGGAAAACTCGGGCTCCGCGTCACGCCCGCCGATGCGAAGTCGCGCAAAGGGTCCGAACGCCAGGTAGGCCAGGAACACGAGCGTGAGGAACACGATCAGCAGGTACAGCCAGCCGGCATGGCTGATCACCGCGCTCAGTGCCGCCGAGGTCAGCGTGCCGAACGGACCGGGCGCGAACCCGGCGATCACGGCCAGGGCCACGACCAGCAGCAGCGAAATGCGGAACACCATGGGGGGCTCCCCCTTTGTGCGACCGGATGCGGACGACAGCATAGGCCGCTGCCACGTGACGTGACATGACGCCCGATGCCGGCCGGCACCGCGACGACAGACCGCCGCAACGTTTTTCACGCGTCTGCCACCGGCTGGCGTTCAACACTGCACGCCCTTCCCCACCAGCGAAGCTCCCCACATGACCTGCGCGCATCACCGCACTTCCATCAACACCCTGCGACACGCCGCCCTCGCCGTGGCACTGGCGGCCATCGCGTCACCTGCTTTCGCCCAGGACGGCAATGACCGCGACGACCGCTTCACGCTGCGCCTGAGCGCCTTCAACCCGGGCGCCGACCTGCGCCTCGGCGTCGATGGCCAAGCCAGCGACGGCACAGACACCGTAACCTTCTCCGACGCCGCCACGCTCGATACCGGCGACGACTGGCGCCCCCGCGGCGCCCTCAACGTCCGCATCACCGACCGCCAGTCGATCGGCGCCAGCTACTACGATTACGAAAACGACGATGCCTGGAGCTTCGGCGGTGGCGTCGTCAACCCCACCCCCGGCGAATCCCTCGCCCTGCCGGCCGTGGACGCTTCGGGCCGGATCAAGTTCGCGATGGCGTCGCTGCACTACGAGTACGCGATCGTGGCCACGCCGGCCCTGGAATGGGGCCTGGGCCTGGGCGCCACCCACGTCGACCTGGAGGCCGTGGCCGACGCCAGCTGGACCGGGACCGAGGAGCTCGATGCCGGCTCGGCGCGCCTGCGCGACGAAGTCACGGGCTGGAGTCCCGCCGTACACACGCGGCTGACCTGGCGTCCGGTGGACCGCTGGCGCGTGGACTTCGAAGGCCAATACCTGGACACCGACTGGGGCGACTTCGTCGACGAGGACGGCCACTTCGAGCGTGCCGGCGTGGTCGTCGAATACCTGGTGACCGAACGCTTCGGCGTGCACGTCGGCTACGACTGGTTCCGGCTGAAGCTCCGCGACCGGTTCGCCGGAACGATCGTGCCGCCGGCCGAGGCCGGCCTGGCCGATATCGACTACGCGGGCACCGGCAGCGCCCAGCTCAAGGTGCACGGCCCGATGGCGGGCGTGACGTTCCGGTTCTGATGCTGTAGACCGAACCGCCGCGGGGCCCGGAAATCCCGGACCCCGCGGCGCCTGTTCAGTTCCTGACCTGCACGTCGTCGATGTAGACGTTGACGTCGTAGCTGGTGTTGGCGTGGTACAGCCAGATCGCATCCAGCTTCACGCTGCTCGCGCTGATCGCGCCGTTGCCGCCGACCCACGCGTTCCACTGCGCGGCGTCGGTGAGGCTCCAGGAGACGTAGGTCCAGCTGTTGGCGGCGAGGCTGCGGCTGACCGAACGCTCGGTGCCATCGCTGTCATCGATGCCCATGGCCACGCTCATACCGCTGCCACCGGCGTAGACCCAGAAGCCGACGCTGCCGTTGGCACGCGACAGCGCCGTGTTGCTGCCCGGGTTGCCCGAACCAGACAGCAGCCGCACCGCCCAGTTTGCCGATGTGTTGGGATTGTCCTTGAGCAGCACGCGCAGCGAGCAGCTGCCGTTCCTGCGCGTGGTGCAGGTACGGGTGGCGGTGGATGCCGTCGAGATACCGGTCGTGCTGCCCGAATACGCCGGACTGGTGTTGAAATGCCCGACGCTGCCCTCGAACGAGTCGAGGATGCGGGTGCCGCCACCGGACGTCGGGTTCAGGCGGGTGTAATAGCTGGCCCAGTTCCAGTTGATGCCGGGATCGGTGTGCGTCTGCCCGCTGAAGTGCTGGTGGCCCTTGATCTTGACGCTGGTGGGCAGCACGTTGATGCCGCTGCTGGGCGCGCCCTTGTAGGCGCTGGCGCAGCTGATGGCGCTGTACTTTGAGCAGAAGCTGCGCACGAGCGCCGCCGAGGCGTTGTACATCGCGGTGGTGTACCAGCTGCTGTTGTTGACGTAGCCCTCGTGCTCGATGCCCAGGGTATAGCTGTTCTGGTTGCGCACGTGCCAGGCGGTGTGGGCGTTGCGCACCATCTGCGTGACCTGGCCGTCGGAGCTGCGGATCACGTAGTGCGCGCTGACGTTGGACGAGGAGTTCTTGAACCAGCTGATGGTGCCGGCGTAGCTGCCCTGTGCGGTGTGCAGGGTGACCGCGCTGACCGAGGCGCTGCGCGAGGCGTTGTAGTTGCTGGAATGCGCCGGATTCCAGATCGCCGGGCCGTAATCCGTGCTCTGCGCGCGCAGGCTGCCGTCGCCGTCCGTCTTCGAGGCCTTGCGCACCAGCTGCTCGCTCACCGGATCGACGGCGAAGCCGTCGACTTCGATGCGGTCGCCCTCCACGTCCAGGCGCACGAACGGCGCCTGCAGCTTCACCAGCATCGGCACGTCGAAGGCGCGCTCCCAGGCCACCGCCGTCTGCGGCACGACCATGCCCTTCTCGTCGACGCCGCGGTCCTGCGCCAGCAGCACGTCGAAGGCGAAGCTGGCGCGCGCGTAGTCGTCGATCTCGCCGCCGCCGGGCTGGGCGGAGTAGCCGGCATAGCGCGCAAGTTCCGGCGCCAGCGACTCCAGGTCACGCACGTCCTTGCCGCGCAGCTGGCGGCCGAGCAGCGTCGCGGCGGCCATGATATTGGTGGCCGGGTCGCTCTTCACCCGCTCCATGGGGACGCCGAGCAGAGCGGCAGCCTCGCCGACCTGGTCGGCAAAACCGTCACCGGCGTAAAGACCCATCACGCCGTGTGCGGCAGGCATGTGGTGATGGTCGCCCATGTCACCGGCCTCCTCGACGCGGACGTTGTGCCAGCGGCTCTGCACGTAGGCGATGGACTCAAGCGTGCCGCGCGGGATCTGCGGATACGCCGCATAGGCGCGCGCGAAATGCGAAGCATAGGCCGCACGCTCGATGCGCAGCCGCGTCTCTTCTTCGCGCAGGCGTTGGTCCATGGCGCGCTCCTGGCGCTCGAACTCCACCGCGTCGGGCTGCAGCCGGTCCCTGGTCTCCGCTGCCGAGGCATTCGCCGCCACGCCCCCCATGCCGATGCAGGCCACGGCCACGGCCACGCCCAACAACTTCCTGTTTGCAGATTTCATCTCACCCCTCCTGGTTGCGCTTGCGCGCGGAATCCAGGCATCCCCAAGCGCCCGGAACGGGCGTCGATGGCCCGTCAGGCGAGTTGGCGGCCCGGCAGGAGATGGCGACAGATGGGGCCGGCCCTAGATCGGCCGGAAAGGCGAAGCCCGTCCGCGGAAAGCGCGGACGGGATCACGATTTCACGCCGGGTCGCGCGGCCTCAGCCGCGCTTCTTCGGCATGTACAGGTCGGTGATGGTGCCCTCGAAGGCCTCGGCCGCCATCGCCACCGACTCCGAGAGCGTCGGATGCGGGTGGATGGTATGGCCGATGTCGGCGGCTTCGGCGCCCATCTCGATCGCAAGCGCGACCTCGGCGATCAGCTCGCCTGCGTGCACGCCGACGATGGCGCCGCCGATGACGCGCTTGGTCTCTTCGTCGAACAGCAGCTTGGTGAAGCCCTCGCCGCGGCCGATGCCGACCGCACGCGCGCTCGCCGCCCACGGGAACTTCGCCACGCCGGGCTTGATGCCCTTCGCCTTCGCCTCGGTTTCGGTGACGCCCACCCAGGCAATCTCTGGATCGGTATAGGCGACCGACGGGATCACGCGCGCGATCCACTCGCGCTTCTCGCCGGCGGCCACCTCGGCCGCGAGCTTGCCCTCGTGGGTCGCCTTGTGGGCCAGCATCGGCTGGCCGACCAGGTCGCCGATGGCGAAGACGTGGCGAACGTTGGTGCGCATCTGCCCATCGACCTCGATGAAGCCGCGCTCGCCCACGGTGATCCCGGCCTTTTCAGCGCCGATGCGCTTGCCGTTTGGCACGCGACCCACGGCCACCAGCACGCGGTCGTAGAGCTTGCCGTCGGGGATGTTGTCGCCCTCGAAGCTGCAGCTGATGCCGTTCTTCTGCGCCTTGGCCTCGACCACCTTCGTCTTCAGGTGGATCGCGACGCCCTGCTTCTTCAGCCGATCGGCCAGCGGCTTGACCAGGTCCTTGTCGGCGCCCGGCATCAGCTGGTCGGCCAGCTCGACCACGGTGATCTCGCTGCCCAGCGCGCGGTACACCGTCGCCATCTCCAGGCCGATGATGCCGCCGCCAACGACCAGCAGCTTCTTCGGCACCCCGGCCAGCTCGAGCGCGTCGGTGGAATCCATCACCCTCCGGTCGTCCCAGGGGAAACCCGGCAGCTCCAGCGCCTGCGAGCCGGCGGCGATGATGCACTGTTCGAAGCGCAGCAGCTGGACCTTGCCATCGCTGCCGGTGACCTCGATCTCGTTGGTCGAGGCGAAGCTGCCGGTGCCAGTGACCACACGCACCTTGCGCTGCTTCGCCATGCCGGCCAGGCCCTTGTTGAACTGGCCGACCACGCGCTCCTTGTGGCCGCGCAGGGCGTCGATATCGATCCTCGGCTTGCCGAAGCTGATGCCGTAGTCGGCGGCATGCGCGGCCTCGTCGATCACCCCGGCGGCGTGCAGCAGCGCCTTGGACGGAATGCAGCCGACGTTGAGGCAGACGCCGCCGAGCTGTTCGTAGCGCTCGACCAGGACCACGTCCATGCCGAGGTCGGCGGCGCGGAAGGCGGCGGTGTAGCCGCCGGGGCCTGCGCCAAGCACGACCAGGGCGCACTCGATGTCGGCCTTGCGGCCACTGGGTGCGGCTGGCGCGGGCGCTTCCGGTTCGGCGGGCGCGCGATGCGAGCGGGCCACCGGTGGCTTGCCTGGACCGGCGTCATCGGCGGGAGCGGGCCTTTTTGCCGCTGCGCCGGAGTCGCCAGCCTGGGTCGCAGCGTCCGCGGACGCCTCGGCTTCAAGCACCACCACCACGCTGCCCTCGGCCACGGTATCGCCAACCTTGACCTTGACCTCGCGGACCACGCCGGCGGCCGACGAGGGCACTTCCATCGTCGCCTTGTCCGACTCCAGCGTCGCCAGCCCCTGGTCGACGGCGACGGTGTCGCCGACTGCCACCAGCACTTCGATCACCGGCACGCCGTCCAGGCCGCCGATGTCGGGAACCTTCACTTCGATCATGTTCGCCATGGTCGCGCCCTCAGAGCATCGCCCGGCGCATGTCGCCGAGCAGCTGTGCGAGATAGGCGGTGAAACGCGCCGCCGCGGCACCGTCGATCACCCGGTGGTCGTAACTCAGCGACAGCGGCAGCATCAGCCGCGGCTTGAACTTCTCGCCGTTCCAGACCGGCTGCATCGCCGACCTGGACACGCCCAGGATCGCCACCTCCGGCGCGTTGATGATCGGCGTGAACGAGGTACCGCCGATGCCGCCCAGCGAGCTGATCGAGAAGCAGCCGCCGGACATGTCCGCCGGGCCGATCTTGCCGTCGCGCGCCTTCTTCGCCAGCACCGAGGTTTCCTGCGCGATCCCGTTGATGCCCTTGCGGTCGCAGTCGCGCACCACCGGGACCATCAGGCCCTTGGGCGTGTCGGCGGCGAAGCCGATGTTGAAATATTTCTTCAGGGTCAGCGTTTCACCGCTGGCATCGAGCGAGGCGTTGAACTCCGGGAACTCCTGCAGCGCCACGACGCTGGCCTTCATGATGAAGGCGAGCATGGTCAGCTTGACGCCTTCGCCCTTGGCGGCGGCGCGCTCGTTCTCCTTGTTGAGCGCGACCCGCAGCGCCTCGAGATCGGTGATGTCGGCACTGTCGTGCTGGGTGACGTGCGGAATCATCGCCCAGTTGCGCGCGAGATTGGCGCCGCTGATCTTCTGGATCCGGGTCAGCGGCTGCTCCTCGACCTCGCCGAACTTCGAGAAGTCGACCTTCGGCCAGGGCAGCAGCGACAGCCCGGCACCGCCGGCGACCGCGCCCCCGGCAGTGGCGCCGCCCTGCAGCGCGCCCTTCACGAACTGCTGCACGTCCTCGCGGGTGATGCGCCCGTTGCGCGCGCTGCCCTTCACCTGCAGCAGGTCGACGCCGAGCTCGCGCGCGAACAGCCGTATCGCGGGGCTGGCATAGGGCACCTTGCCCGGCAGCAGTGCATCGGCGTCGAAGCGCCGCGGCGGCGCGGTGTCTTCGGCCGCAGCCACGCCGGCCTGGTGGTCGATCGAGGCCTGGGCGATGTTGTCGGCGGCCTCGGCCACGGCCACCGGCTGCACCCGGGTCCCGGTTTCGGCGGCGGGCGTGGTTTTCGCGTCCGCTTCGGGCTGGGCACGCTCTTCACCGCCAGCGTCGCCCCCGGCCTTGGGCGCGGGCGCAGCGCTTCCGGAACCGGCATCCCCGGCTGCGTCGGCGTCGGCGTCGGCGTCGGCCGCCTCGATCAGCGCCACCACGCCGCCTTCTGACAGCGTGTCGCCCACCTTCACCTTGAGCTCGCGCACGGTGCCCGCGAACGGCGACGGGACCTCCATCGTGGCCTTGTCGGATTCGAGGGTGATGAGGCTCTGGTCCTTGTCGACCTTGTCGCCGACGGCGACCAGCACTTCAATCACCGGAACGTCGTCGAAACCTCCGATGTCCGGTACGCGTGCTTCCTGGGTGCTGGCCATCGGGGTCTCCACGGGGGGATCGGTCGGGCCGCTATTGTGGCCCCGGCCGCTGCACGCGCCAAGCGCGCCGCCCCCGCGCCGGCGCTCATCCGCGATTCACCGGCGTGGACGCGTGGTGCAGTGGATGAACCGGATGTGTGGAAGTTCCCGTGATCCCGCCGCCGCGACAAGCGGGATTCATGCGCGCATCGATAGGGTGGCGCCGTCCCATCCCGGGACCATACGTTCGTAACGAGGAGACTCCCCCATGTCCCCCATGAAGATCCTGATTCCGGCCGCGCTGGCCATTGCCATCACCCCGACCGCCTTTGCCCAGGACGCCGGCAGCACCGCCGACAAGCGCGTCTCGGTCGTCGCCGGCTATTCGATGGTGGAACCGACCCGCAACCCCGAGATCGCCGGTACCCGTACCGAGTTCGAGGGCGAGGGCACGCCCACGCTTGGCGTGACCTACCACATCACCGACAACTGGGGCGTTGAAGCCTGGGCCGCGGACAGCTACGGCCAGCGCGTCAACGCCGGCGGCGGCAAGGTCGGCAGCGTCGACGCCCAGCCCTACTCGCTGAGCGGCCAGTACCGCTTCGGCACCCCCGACAGCACCGTGCGCCCGTTCGTCGGCCTCGGCTACCACGAGACCAACTACGACAACGAGAGCGCCACGCCCGCCGGCGATCGCGTCGGCGTGGAGACCGCCAAGGGTGCGGTGGCGACGGTCGGCATGGACGTCAACATCACCCCGACCTGGTTTGCGCGCGCCGATGCGCGCTACTTCCAGGCCGACTCCGACGTGAAGATCAACGGCGTGGACGCCGGCGAGGCCAAGCTTGACCCGGTGGTCCTCGGCGTGGGCATCGGCGCACGGTTCTGACGCCGGACCCTGTGACGCATCCGACTGATGGAGACGGGCCCTGCGGGGCCCGTTTCCGTTTCCGGCGCCGGCCGGCCACGACCCCGCTTACGGTTTCGCTTCCACCTTGGCCATACGGTTTGCGCGGTCCGGCTCAGCTTTCGCCGCTTTCCAACGGCTGCGCCTTGACCACCCGCTCCCGCCGCATCATGTACAGCCCGCTGACGACGATGATCGCCGCACCCAGCCAGGTCATGCCGTCGGGCAGGGCCTGCCACAGCACCAGGTCCAGCACCACCACCCAGAGCAGGGCGGTGTACTCCAGCGGCGCGATCAGCGAGGCCTGGCCCAGGCGGAAGGCGTGGGTCAGCGCGACCTGCCCCAGGGTGCCGGACACCGCGATGCCGGCCAGCAGCCAGCCATCGGCCATGCGCAGCGGCACCCACTGCGGCCAGGCCAGCAGTCCCGCGCCGATGGCGACCATGGCC
This sequence comes from Luteimonas sp. MJ250, assembly GCF_039548455.1. Classification (NCBI taxonomy): domain Bacteria; kingdom Pseudomonadati; phylum Pseudomonadota; class Gammaproteobacteria; order Lysobacterales; family Lysobacteraceae; genus Luteimonas; species Luteimonas sp. MJ250. The sequence continues at coordinate 241,953 of NZ_JBCLVB010000014.1, forward strand.
AGGAACCAGAACACCAGCGACTGCGCACTGTCGCGCTGCGCCAGCATGCGCACGATCACGACCGAGGCCGCATAGCAGACGGTGGCAAACAGCACCAGCAAGCCCGCATGCGTGAGCACGCCCTCCCCGCCCGGCCGCAGCACCACCAGCACGCCGACGATGCCGACCATGATCGCCGTCCAGCGCCGCGGCCCGACGTGCTCGCGCAGCAGCGGCACCGCCATCGCGGTGACCAGCAGCGGCCCGACGAAGGTGATCGCATAGGCGGTCGACATCGGCAGGTCACGCAGGCCGGCGACGAAACACGACAGGAACCCCACGCCCAGCACGCCGCGCAGCAGGTGCAGCGGCCAGTGGATGCGCAACAGCGGCCGCAGGCCGGTGGTCGCGGCCGCCCATGCCAGCACCAGCGGCAGGCCGACCAGTCCGCGCAGCGCCGCCACCTGCAAGGGCGGGTAATGCCCCGCAAGCTGCTTCATGCAGGCATCCATCACGCACAGCACGGCGACCGCGATGAGCATCGCGGCGATGGCGCGACGGTGGTCGCGCGCGGCCACCTCTTCGCTGGCATCGACGGTGCCGCCGACAGCCGCGTCCGCCGCCGTTCCGGGTCCAACCGGGTCCATTGACCGCGCTCAGCCGCCGAACGTGGCGGCGTCGATCACGAAGCGGTAGCGCACGTCGCCGCGCAGCATGCGTTCGTAGGCCTCGTTGATGCCGGCGGCGTCGATCAGCTCGATGTCGCTGGCCACGCCGTTGGCGGCGCAGAAGTCGAGCATTTCCTGGGTCTCGCGAATGCCGCCGATCAACGAACCGGCCAGCCGGCGGCGGCCCATCACCAGTGCACCCGCCGACACCGGCGTCGGCTCGGGCATCCCCAGCAGGACCATCGTGCCGTCGATCTTCAGCATGCCCAGGTAGAGGTTGTAGTCGTGGGCGGCGGAGGCGGTATCGAGGATCATGTCGAAGCGCTTGGCCAGGCGTCGCGCCGCGCCGCGATCGCTGCCGGCCACTTCGAAGGCATGGGCGCCCAGCTTCAGCGCGTCCTCGCGCTTGCGCTCCGAGGTGCTGAGCACGGTCACGCGCGCGCCCATCGCGACGCCCAGCTTGACCGCCATGTGGCCGAGCCCGCCCAGGCCGACCACGCCGAGCTCGTCACCGGCCTTCAGCCCGAAGCGACGCAGCGGCGAGAACGTGGTGATGCCGGCGCACAGCAGCGGCGCGGCGCGATCCAGCGGCAGGCCGTCCGGAATCCGCAGCACGTAGTCCTGGTGCACGGTGATGCGCGTGGAATAGCCGCCCTGGGTGACTTCGCCGGTGGACGGATCGACGCTGCCGTAGGTGGCGACCATGCCCTTGTCGCAGTACTGCTCCTCGCCCGCCGCGCACTGCGCACAGCTGCGGCAGGAGTCGACGAAGCAGCCCACGCCGACCGCATCACCCACCTTGTACCGCTCCACGCCTTCACCGACCGCGGCAACATGGCCGACGATCTCGTGCCCAGGCACCAGCGGGTAGTCCACCGCGCCCCACTCGCCGCGCACGGTGTGGAGGTCGGAATGACAGATGCCGCAATAGCGGATGTCGATCAATACTTCGCCGGCGCGCGGCTCGCGGCGCTCCAGGCTCCAGGGCGCCAGCGGCGCGGTGGCCGAGGTGGCGGCATAGGCGGCGGTCTTGTGCATGGACGGACTCCGGGAATGGCCGTGGGGGCGGCCGGGCGCCCATGATGCACGAGGCCCGCGCCGACCGCGTTGCGGTACCCTGAGGCCCCTTCATTCCAAGGTGGTTACCGCGCCATGCCGTCCTTCGACATCATCTCCGAAGTCGACACCCACGAGCTGACCAACGCCGTCGACCAGGCCAACCGCGAGCTGACCACGCGCTTCGACTTCAAGGGCGTGGATGCAGCCTTCGAGCGCGAGGACGCGGTGATCACCCAGCGCGCGCCGAGCGAATTCCAGCTGCAGCAGATGACCGACATCCTGCGTGCCCGCCTGGCGGCGCGGAAGATCGACACCCGCTGCCTGGAGTTCGGCGACGTCGAGACCAACCTCGCCGGCGCGCGCCAGAAGGTCACCGTCAAGCAGGGCATCGAACGCGACCTGGCGAAGAAGATCGGCGCCGAGATCAAGGCCGCCAAGCTCAAGGTCGACACCCAGATCAACGGCGACAAGCTGCGCGTGACCGGCAAGAAGCGCGACGACCTTCAGGACGTCATGGCGCTGCTGCGGGGCAAGGAGTTCGAGCAGCCGCTGCAGTTCGACAACTTCCGCGACTGATGGATCCGCTGGAAGACACCCGCCGCTGGCTCCAACGCGCGGTCATCGGCCTCAACCTCTGCCCCTTCGCCAAGGCCGTGGTCAACAAGGGCCAGGTGCGGATGGTGCTGAGCGGGGCTCGCGACGAGGCCGCGCTGCTGGCCGAACTCGGCGAAGAACTGGCGCGCCTGCGCGACACGCCGGCGGCCGATGTCGACACGACGCTGATCGTGCATCCGCACGTGCTGGGCGACTTCCTCGACTACAACGACTTTCTCGAGACCGCCGACGCGCTGGTCGCGGAACTCGGCCTGGAAGGCGAGCTGCAGGTCGCGAGCTTCCACCCGCAGTACCAGTTCGCGGGCAGCGAGCCGGACGACATCGGCAACTACACCAACCGCTCGCCCTGGCCGACCCTGCACCTGCTGCGCGAAGACAGCGTCTCGCGCGCGGTCGAGGCGTTTCCAGATCCCGACGAGATCGTCGAGCGCAACGTCGAGACGCTGCAGAAGCTGGGCCATGCCGGGTGGCGTGACCTGTTCTAGGCGGTCATCGGGGCTGCGGCAGGGCGAGAGGCGGGATCAGTCGGCCGTCCGTCAGCGACCGGGGCTGAAGATCGAGTCGCGGCCGGCCTCGTCGAGCATGCGCCACTGCCCTTCCGGCAGGTCGCCGAGGGACAGTCCGCCCACGTGGCTGCGATGCAACGCATCGACATGGTTGCCCACCGCCGCGAACATCCGCCGCGCCTGGTGGTAGCGGCCCTCGTGAAGGGTCAGCCGCGCCCGGGTGGGCGAAATGACCTCGAGCTCCGCCGGCAGCAGCGGCGTGTCGTCGGACTCCAGCATCAGCGTACCGCTGGCGAACGCGGCCACCTCGTCCCCGCGCAGCGGTTCCGCCAGCGTCGCCTCGTACACCTTCGACAGCTTCGACTTCGGGGAGATGATCCGATGCAGCAGCTGGCCATCGTCGGTCATCAGCAGCAGGCCGCTGGTGTCGCGGTCCAGCCGCCCCACCGTCGACAGCGTCGGCGAACGCAGCGCGAAGCGCTCCGGCAGCAGCTCGTAGACCAGGCGGCCGCGATCCTTCTTGGAGCAGGTGTAGCCGGCCGGCTTGTGCAGCATCAGCAGCAGGCCCGGCGGCGGGTCCAGCGGCTCGCCGTCCACGCGCACATCGGCCCGCTCGGGCTGGTCGTCCGCGTACAGCACTTCGCCCGCCGCATCGGTCACCCGACCTTCGCGGAACATCAGCGCCACCTGCTTGCGGCTGCCGTGGCCCAGGTTGGCCAGCGTCTTGACCAGCTTCATCGCCGCATCCGCGCCTCGCGCGCATCCCAGCTGCCACGCGGCTCACGCGGCTCGCGCGCGGGCCGCGGCGGACGCGCACCCGTGGACTTCACCGCCTCCACCACCTTGAACCCGCCCTCCTGCGCTACCAGGCGCACCTCGCCAAAGCCGGTGCCCAGGGTCTCTTCATAGGGCAGGTGGCGGTTGGCGACCAGCCACAGCCGGCCACCGGGGCGCAGCGCCTGGGCGGCCGCAGCAATGAAGGCGCGGCCGACGTCGGGACGCTCGCGGCCGTCGGGCACGTGGAACGGCGGATTGCTGACCAGCACGTCGTAGCCCGTCGCAATGCCCGCGGTCACGTCCTGCCAATGGAAGCCCAGGGCCACGCGCGGCGCATGGCCGGCGAGGTTGTGCCGCGCCAGCGCCAGGGCGCGGGCGTCGGCTTCGAAAACGTCCAGTGCGGTGACGCCGGGGCAGCGCTCGAGCAGTTCGGCCGACAGGTAGCCGTAGCCGGCGCCGAGGTCGGCGGCGCGGCCAGCGAGGTCGCTTGGAAGATGCCGTGCGAGCAGCGCCGACGCCGGGTCGACGCGGTCCCAGGCGAAAACGCCCGGCCGGCTCAGGAAGCGGCCGCCTTCGATCCGTCGCGGTGCGTCGAGCCCGCGCCACTGCGCCGCCAGCGCCGGATCCGCGCCGGCCTGCCCGGCACGCGCCCAGAACACGCGGCATTTGTACTTGCTGCGCGTGCTGACCGGGCCGGCGATGCGCGCGAAGTCGGCCTCGGCGGACTTCGCGCCGGCATCGTTGGCGACGCTCGCGACCACGTACGCGCCCGGCGCCGCGCGCGCCAGGGCCTCGGCGAATGCTGCACGCGCCTCATCGCGCTGGCGCGGTGGAAGCAGCAGCACCAGCGGCCGGGCGCCGGCGTCGCCGCCGATATCCGCCGGGGCACGGTCGCGCGAGCCTTCCGCGAGCCCATCGGTCACCGTGAAGCCGGCCTCCTGCAAGGCCTCGGCGTCCGGCTTGAATACGCTTTCGCAGGCAAGCTCGGGCCAGTCCTGCGGATCCAGCGCCGCGCCCGCGCGGGCACGCAGGAACAGCGCTTCCGCCTCGCGGGCCAGCGTGCCGTCGGCAAAAGGAAGGAGCAGCGCGTCGAGGGCGGCATCGCCAGGACTGGTCATTGAGGGTCGGGGACTCGATTCAAGGGCACGGGATTGTAGTGCGGCAACCGTCCCTGCACGGTCGACGAACGCATGCTTCATCCGGTGCGAATGCCGGATTTGCCAGCATCGGGCCAATCCCGGACCACAAGGAACCACGCATGCGCGCACTTTTCGTCGGCGGCCCCATCGACAACAGCGAGCTGGACATCGACGCCGAAACGCCGCCCACCCACTATCCCCCGGACACCGGCGGCGGGCAGCCGCGTTACCGGCTGCGCCAGATCGGTCGCAAGGGCGACGGGATCGCCTACGCGGTATATGGGGCTCCCGACAGCGCCGACGACGACGTCGCCTCGGTCGCCGAAGAGCGCAGCTACGCGCGGCGCTTCGAGGCCGAGCCCGAGTCCGTCACCGGCTGATCGGGGCGCGCCACGTGCACCCGGCGCGTGGCGCGCTCAGCCCTGCGGTTTGCCCAAGGCCATCGGCTGGCCCGCCGGTCCGGCCACCGCATCAACCCTGCAGTTCGCGCAGCGTTACCGCCGGTGGCGCGTCCAGCACGCGCCGCGTGGCCCAGAGCCCAGCCAGCAGGGCCGCGGCCATGCCGGCCAGGCCGCCAAGCGCCGCCATCGCGATGTCCGGCTCCCAAGGCAGGTCGAACACCTGGGTGGCGACCACGCCCGCCAGCACCGAGGCCGCGACCGCCGCCACCAGCCCCGAGAGCAGGCCGATGACCGCGAACTCCGAGGCCTGCGCCAGCCGCAGCTGCCGCCGGCTGGCCCCGAGTACTCGCATCACCCCGCCTTCGAGCAGGCGTTCGTCCTGGCTGGCGCTGATTGCAGCCAGCAGCACCAGCAGGCCCGCGGCCAGCGCGAACCAGAACACCACTTCAACGACCGTCGACACTTGGTCGGCGGTGCTGCGCACCTGCTGCAGCACCGCGTCGACGTCGATCACCGAGACGTTGGGATAGCGCTGCACCAGGGCGCGCGTGAACGCGGTATCGCCCTGCGGCACGCTGACCGCGGTGATCCAGCTGGCCGGATAGCCGTCCAGCGCGCCCGGCGAGAACAGCACGAAGAAATTCGGCCGGAAGCTCTCCCACTCGACCTCGCGCAGGCTGGTGACGCGGCCCTCGATGCGGCGGCCGGCGATATCGAAGGCGACCCGGTCGCCCAGCCCCCAGCCCAGCGATTCGGCGAAGCCGGCCTCGACCGACAGCTCCGTGCCCTCGCCGCCGCCCGGCTCCCAGAACGCGCCCGCGGTGACCCGGTTGTCGTCGCGCAGCTCGGTGGCGGTGGACAGGTTGAACTCGCGGTCGGCCCGGCGCTGCGCGCGGCGCGAGTCTTCGTCACCGCCGCCGCCAGCGGCAAAATCGCTGCCGCTGACCGCCGCTCCGTTGTGCGTGGCCAGGCGCCCGCGGACCATCGGGTACAGCATCGGCTCGGCCAGGCCCTGCGCCGCGGCGATCGCGGCCACGCCGTCGATCTGGTCCTGCTGCACGTTGACGATGAAGCGGTTGGGCGCTTCCTCGGCCAGCGCCAGCTGCCAGCGCCCGACAAGGTCCGTGCGCACGAAGGTCAGCAGCAGCAGGGCCATCAGTCCGAGGCCGAGCGCGGACACCTGGGCGATGCTGGTGCCGGCCCGGCGGCTGACATTGGCCAGGCCGTAGCGCGCGGCGCCGCGCAGGCGCGTGCGCAGCCGGCGCACGGCCAGGATCATCAGCCAGGCGAGCAGCGCCAGCACGCCCAGGGTGGTGGCGATGCCTGCCAGCATCGCGATCGCAAGCGTCGCCGACCCCGCCTGCCACCACAGCAGCGCGCCGATGCCGGCGACGCCGGCGGCCAGCACGACCAGTGCGGCGGGCTCGGTGGGGTCGAGGTCGCGGCGCAGCACGCTCAGCGCCGGGACCCGGCGCAGGGCCAGCACCGGTGGCACGGCGAAGGCCAGCAGCACCACCATGCCCACGCCGTAGCCGCCAAGCGCAGGCAGCAGGCCCGCCGGCGGGATGTCGATGCCGAGCATGCCGGCCAGCCAGCCGGCGATCAGCCACTGCAGCCCCCAGGCAACGGCGACCCCCGCGGTGCAGGCCATCAGCCCGAGCAGCAGCAGCTCGCCGATGTGGATGCCGGCCAGGGTCGCCTGGCTTGCGCCGAGGCAGCGCATGACCGCCGCGCCCTGCAGGTGGCGCGCGCTGTGCCGGCGCGCGGCCATGGCCACCGCAACCGCGGCCAGCACCACCGACACCAGCGCAGCCAGCCCGAGGAAGCGGCCTGCGCGATCGAGCGCCGAGCGCACTTCGGGGCGCGCATCGGCGGCCGTTTCAAGCCGCTGGCCGCGTGCAAGGTTGCCGCGCGCGACGGCGGTGAAGCGCTCCACGGCGCCCGCATCACCCGCAACCACCAGCCGGTAGCGGATACGGCTGCCCTCCTGCACCAGCCCCGTCGCGGCGAGGTCCTGCGGGTGGATGAAGACCTTGGGCGCCACGTTGAAATAGTCCAGCGCGGCATCGGGCTCCTGCACCACCAGGGCCTCCAGCCGCAGCTCCAGGGTGCCGATGCCGACGCTGTCGCCGATGCTGGCGCCCAGGGTGTCGGCACCGCCGCGGCTCATCCACAGCGTGCCCGGTGCCGGGATCCCCCCGGTCGCGCGCTCGATGCCGTCGGCGCCGGCAATGCGGTACTCGCCGCGCAGCGGGAAGCCCTCGCCGATCGCACGCAGCTCGCCCAGCTTCAGCTGCGCCGCCTCGCCGCGGCCGACGCGCACCATGGTGTCGAGTTCGACGGTGTCCGCGTGCTGCAGGCCCGGGGCCAGCGACGCGTCCCGTGCCGGCCCTTCGATCGGTGCGTCTCCGCGCAGCACGGCGTCGCCGCCGAGCAGGCGGTTGGCCTCGATCGCCAGCGCGCGCGCGGCGCGGTCGGTGACAAAGCCGACCGCCGTGACCGCCACCACCGCCAGCACCAGCGCCGCCAGCAGGATGCGCACGTCGCCCGAGGCAAGGTCGCGCCTGAGCTGGCGCCAGGCAAGCCGCGCGACCCTCATGCCGCCGGGCCGCTGTCGGCCACCAGCCGCCCGCCTTCGATGCGCAGCGTGCGTCCGCAGCGCTCGGCCAGGTGTTCATCGTGTGTCACCAGCACGAGCGTGGTGCCCGCGTCCTGGTTGAGCGCGAACAGCAGCTCGATGATGGCCTGGCCGGTGCTGGTGTCGAGGTTGCCGGTGGGCTCGTCGGCGAACAGCAGCGAGGGCCCGGTGACGAAGGCGCGCGCCACCGCGACGCGCTGCTGCTCACCGCCCGACAGCTGCCGCGGATAGTGCCCCAGGCGCTCGCCAAGGCCGACGCGCCCGAGGATCGCGCGCGCCGGTGTTTCGGCGTCGTCATCGCCGCGCAGCTCCAGCGGCAGCATCACGTTTTCCAGCGCCGTCAGCGAAGGCAGCAGCTGGAAGTTCTGGAACACGAAGCCGACCTTGTCGCCACGTACCTTTGCGCGGCCGTCCTCGTCGAGCGTGGACAGCGCTGCGCCGTCGACGGTCACCGTGCCCGAACTTGGCGCATCGAGGCCCGCAAGCAGCGACAGCAGCGTGCTCTTGCCCGAGCCCGAAGGCCCGACCACCGCCACGCTCTCACCCCGCGCGATGCTGAAGCCGACGCCGTCGAGGATGACCAGTTCGCCGCCGGGCAGCTGCACGCGCTTGCCCAGGGACTGCGCCACGAGGGCGGGCGCGAGGGTGCGGACGATGTCGGTCGATGCCTGTTCGGCCATGGAAACTTCCTGCTGCGGGGGACGCCAAGGATATCGGGCGCGGGCCCGGAAACGACGTCAGCGCTGCGCCGCGAACAGCGGATAGGGATCGATCGCCGTGCCCTTCCACCACTGTTTTTCCGGACCCAGCAGGAAAATGGCGAAATGCAGGTGCGGTGCGGCGGGATCGGCATTGCCGGTGCTGCCGACATAGCCGATGACCTCGCCCCGGCGAACCTGCTGCTGCTCCGCCAGCCCTGGCGCGTAGCGCTCCAGGTGCGCGTAGTAATAGGCGTAGCGTGCGCCCGGGTCGAACTGGTAGATGGTCAACCCGCCCAGCCGGCTGTCGAACAGCTTCTCGACGTGCCCGTCGGCCACCGCCAGCACCGGCGTGCCGGCGGGCGCCATGATGTCCAGCGCCTCGTGCACGCGGCCTTCGCTGCGGGCGTCTTCAAAGGTCGGCGAGAGCTGCGAGGGCGCCACGCCCCGGACCGGCACCATCAGGCCCGGGGGCGGTCCGGCAACGCTGTCGACGCGTCTGCCGGGCTCGGACGGAGGCGCCGGCTGGGGCAAGACGCGTGTCACTGCCGGTGGCCCCGCTGCGGCTGCGGTCGTGGCAGCGGGCGTGCCTGCAGACGGCGCGTTCGCGGCCTTGGGCGGCTGCACGCGTGGCGCAGTGGCCCTCACGCTGGCAACCGGCTGCGTCGACGGGCGTTCCCCGGGCGGAACCGGCGGCGCCGGCGCGATCCGCAGGATGCGTGCCCGCTCGGCGGGCGACATCGTCGCCGCGTGCAGGGCGGCCGCCAGCAGCAGGCCGGCGAAGATCCACGCCAGGTATTTCACTGGCTATTCCTGCAGCACCGCCGGAGTGCCGGGATCGACCGCGGCCGCAAGCGCGAGCACGTTCCAGTTGGTCAGCCGGATGCAGCCGTGGGAGTCGGTCTTGCCGACGTGCGCCGGCGCCGGCGTGCCGTGGATGCCGTAGTGCTCCTTGGACAGGTCCACCCAGGCCACGCCGACCGGATTGTTGGGCCCCGGTGCCAACGTGGCCTTGGCGTGCGCAGGATCCGCGTCCCAGAACAGTTCGGGGTTGTAGTGGAAGGTCGGATCGCGCGCGACGCCCTTGATCGTCCACTCGCCGATCGGCAGCGGATCGCGTTCGCTGCCCGTCGATGCGGGGTACTGGGCGACGATTTCGCCATCGGCGGACAGCAGCCGCACCACGGAGTCGGACTTGTCCACGACCACCTTCGCGACCTCCGGCAGCGGCGCGCCACCGTCGACCGCGGGCACTACGATGCGCGAGCCGACGACGGCGAGGTCCTTGTCCGGATTGAGCCGCTGCAGCAGGCCGGGGCTGGCATGGAACATTTCGCCCAGCGCCTCGGCCGCGCTTTCAAAACCGAGCGCTTCCAGCCGCGACTGTTCCATCATGTCGGCGGGCAGCGGCTTGAACGGACCCGCGATATCGGCGGCCGTGACCACGTATTCGACCAGGACCGGCGCGGCATCCTTGTCCAGCGCTTTCCACGTCGGCTCGTCCAGCTCGCCGCTGGCCGTGAGTCCGCGACTGCGCTGGAACGCGCTGATCGCGCGCTGCGTGTTGCCGCCGCCGCGGCCGTCGATTTCGCCGGGGGAAAAGTGCGCGCGATCCAGCAGCACCTGTGCACGCAGCATCGCGTCATCACCACTGGCCGCGGCGGGATCGTTCGCGGGATGCGTGGCAGGCACCGCCGCTGCCGCCTCCTGCGACGGTGCGTCCTGTGACGGTGCGTCCTGGCGCGCATGCGCCGTCGGCAGCGCGGTCCCGATCACGGTGCAGAGCACCAGGGCAAGTGGCTTGGCAAGCGTCATTCGGCAATCCTCGGCAGGTGTCGCGGCGATGCTGCGCGAGCCGTGGAGCATGCAGCGTGAAAGGCCGCCCGCCCTGCCCCGCCGGCGTTCAGGCCCGGCTTGCGAAGCCGCAGGCCTGCAGGCCGCGCAGTCGACGTCGACGCTTGGACGGCGGCCACTCGGGCATCATGTGTTCCTGCCGCGAAGCCGCGGCGCGAAACGGAGAACGCGGATGCTGCGAGGAACCCTGCCCGCCGGGCAGTGCCTGCCGGTGCGCCTGCTGCGCACGCTGCTGCCGGCCCTGGCCGCCCTTGCCTTGCTTGCCGCGGCGCCCGCGTCCGCCCGCCAGGCCGACGGGAGTGACGACACCCGGCGCACGGTCCTGGTGATGGGTGACTCGCTGTCGGCCGGCTACGGCCTGGCCGCCGACGAAGGCTGGGTTTCGCTGCTCGCCGCACGCCTCGCGCATGACTATCCCGGCTGCCGCATCGCCAACGCCAGCATCAGCGGCGAGACCAGCGCCGGCGGCTCGGCGCGGGTGGTCGGCGAGGTCCTGCATCATCATCCCGCAGTGGTGGTGATCGCACTCGGCGCCAACGACGCGCTCCGCGGCCTGCCGCTGGCCGAACTGCATCGCAACCTGGCACGCATGGTCGGTGCGTCGCAGCACGTCGGCGCCGAGGTGCTGCTGGTCGGCATGCGCATGCCGCCCAACCTCGGCCCCGAGTACGCGCGGGGCTTCGAGCGGGTCTACGAGCGGCTGGCGGCGTTCTTCGACATCCCGCTGCTGCCCTTCCTGCTGGAGCCCGTCGCCCGCGACCGCACCAGCTTCCAGGACGACAACCTGCATCCCACCGCCGCCGCACAGCCGGCGATCGCCACGCACGCATGGCAGGCACTCGCCCCGCTTCTGAACACTGCTTGTCCGCGGGCCGCTCATTGATTGCAGCCCGTCGGCGCCGGTAGCAGACTGGAATGCCCCGCCGCAAGGAGCGCCGCCATGATTCGCGCCCGACGCATTCCCGGTTTCATCGCCGCCGCCTTCCTCGTGGCCGCCCTGTCGCTCGCGGGCTCGGCCGCGGCCATCGACGTCACCGATCCCGACTATCCGCGCAGCCTGGACCAGGATGGCCCGGTGGCGGTGTCGTGGTCGGATCCGGCCGGATTCAGCGAAGTGCGCTTCAGCCGCAACAGGTTCGAAGCCAGGCGCGGCGACTGGGTCCGCGCGATCGCAAAGCACCTTGCGCGGCGTGCCGCCGCGGCACTCGCACCCGGCGAGCGCCTTGAAGTCGAGATCACCGACATCAAGCGCGCCGGCGAGTTCGAACCTGCCGCCGGGCGCAGCGATCATGTGCGCATCGTCCGTGACATCTATCCGCCCCGGATCGACCTGTCCTACACGCGCTTCGACGCATCGGGCCAGATCGTGGACAGCGGTGCGCGCGAGCTCACCGACCTCGGCTTCCTGCAGCGGGCCGGGGGCACGGTGGCGATGGGCGACGCCCTGCGCCACGAGAAGCGCCTGGTCGACGACTGGATCCGTCGCGACCTCTCCGGCAGGGGCGACTGACGGCCCGATGGCGGTCTATGTCGACGACGCGGTGACGCTCTGGCGCGGCCGCCGCTGGGCGCATCTGATGGCCGACACGCTGGACGAGCTGCATGCGTTTGCCGCCGCCCTGGGCATGCCGCGGCGTGCCTTCCAGGACAAGACCAGCGGCGCCCACTACGACGTCACCGCCGAGCTGCGGGAGCGCGCGATCGTGCTCGGTGCGGTGCCCATTTCCCGGCATCGCGACCGTGTGCAGATGCGCGCGGTCATTGCCAATGCCCGCCGCCAGGGGCGCCGCAACGCCGTCGGGGACGATAATGGCGGCGATGAATTCCCACAGGAGCCGCGCATGACCGCCTTCGACCTCTCCCCGCCGGACGATGCCAGCCGCCGCAGGCTCAGCGAGGCCCTCGACGACGAGGCCCGCCGGGTGCTCCTCGCCCACGGCACCGAAGCCCCGTTCTGCGGCGCCTTCCTCGACAACAAGCGCGAGGGCACCTATACCTGCGGCTTCTGCGGCCTGCCGCTGTTCCGCGCCAGCGCGAAGTTCGACTCCGGCACCGGCTGGCCCAGCTTCACCACGCCCGTGGACCCCGCGCACATCCGCTACGTGCGCGACAGCAGCCACGGCATGGTGCGGGTCGAAGAAGTCTGCGCGCGCTGCGGCAGCCACCTTGGCCATGTTTTCCCCGATGGCCCACCGCCCACCGGCGAGCGCCACTGCCTCAACTCCGTGTCCCTGGACTTCACTGCCGACGGCGACCCGCTGCCGGACCTGCTGGGCCGCGGTGCGCCCGAGGGCCTGCCGGCCGCCTGAGCGGCGTCCACGGCCGCGCCCGGGTATCCTCTTGCGCCGCGCGCCTCGGCACGCATCGCGTCTCCAGCACGGAATCCACGATGACCCAGACCACCCCGCCCGACCGCCTCAGCAACGACCCGCGCAGTCCCCACTACGACGAGGAGGCCATGCAGCGCGGCATCGGCATCCGCTTCAACGGCGACGAGCGCACCAACGTCGAGGAATACTGCATCAGCGAGGGCTGGATCCGGGTCGCCGTGGGTCGTGCGCTGGACCGCCGCGGCAACCCGATGACGATGAAGATCAACGGCAGCGTGGAGCCCTATTTCCGCGATGCTGCCGACGCAGGCGACTCCGCCTGACGCACTCGGCACGGGGCGCCCGCAGGCGCCCCGTCCTCGCGGGGGTTTGCCACGCGAGATCCACGCGCTGGCCGTCTGCGCTGCGCGCAGCGGATGAAATCGCGCGGCTGCCATTCACCGCTCGCGCCGCTCACGCTCCGTCGATGCGCACAACCGGAAAATCGCAAGCTCCCCCACACAGCGGAGCACTGCAAGATGAACACGCGCATCCAGCACACCGGCCTCCTCGCCGCCGCCCTCGCCCTGCTCGTTGCCGGTGGCAGCGCGGTGGCCAATGACAACGACCCGCAGACCGACCGCAGCGCCACGGCCGACTCGGATCAGCCCGTCGATGACACCTGGATCACCACCAAGGTCAAGGCCAGCCTGCTTGCCGACGAAGACGTCGCCGGCCTGCAGGTCGACGTCGAGACGGTCAACGGCGTAGTGACCCTGAGCGGTGATGTCGACAGCCAGGCGCAGATCGACGAAGCCCTCCGCATTGCGTCCGGCATCGAGGGCGTGACCGATGTCGATACCACGGGCCTGCGCGTCGACCCGACCGAATAGATCCGCGCCGACTGCGTTGCACACGGACACCGGCCACGCGCCGGTGTCTTTTTTTGCCTGAATGGCGCGCGCGCAGCCAAATGTTATCCGCGCCTGCGCGCAGCCTCCACGCCGCCACAACCCGCCGCGCGCAATAGTCGATGTTCCCCCGACAACGCAGGAACGCACGGATGAACAACAGAGACTCTTCCCCCGACGCAAACCGCGACCCGATCAGCGGCGCCCCGGGTTCACATCCCGTGGGCGTGGCCGCCGGCGGCACGGCGGGTGCGCTTGCCGGCGCCGCGGTCGGCAGCCTCTTCGGCCCCATCGGCACCCTGGTCGGAGGTGGCATCGGTGCCGTGGGCGGCGCCGCCGGCGGCAAATCGCTTGCGGAACGCGTCGACCCGACGGCCGAAGTCGAATACTGGCGACAGGATGCCGGCAACCGCGAGTACTACCAGGCCAACCGCGACTTCGACCGCGACTACGCGCCCGCCTACCGCATGGGCACCGAATACCGCAACGAGTCCGGCCGGCGCGAATGGAACGAAGCCGAGCCGCAGCTGCAGCAGCGCTGGAACGAGGCCCGCGGCGACTCGAGCCTGGACTGGGACACGGCGCGGCCCGCGGTGCAGGATGCGTATGCCCGCACGGACCGCACCTACAGCGCCTACGAGGATACGGACCAGCACTACTCGAAGCAGTACGACAAGACCGATTACTACAGCGACGGCTTTGGTTTTGACGACTATCGCTCGGCCTACCGCTACGGCACCCAGGCGCGCACCTCGCGTCCGCAGGCGTCGTGGTCTCCGCAGACCGAGTCGGAACTCGAGCGCGGCTGGGAGCAGGCCAAGGGCGAGTCGCGCCTCGGCTGGCAGGACGCCAAGGCCGCGGTCAAGGACGCCTGGCACCGCGTCGAGGAACGCATGCCTGGCGATGCGGACCGCGACGGCCGCTGATCCACCGGCTGCAACAGCCGGCTGCGACAGCCGGCTATGTACAGCATGACCACGAGGCCCCCGCTTGCGGGGGCCTCTTCATTCGTGTCGCCGTGGCACATGGCATAGAACAGCCGGGCAAATATCCGCCCCGGCCAGCCAGGTCCCTGGCGAAGCCGACATGGCCCGGGGGCCCGGGCGACTGCGTCCCGCTCAGGCGTGCAGCGGGTTCGGCCGGTCGGTGTCGATCCTGTAAAGCTTCAGCGCGCGCGCTGCGTCCTTTGCGGTCATCGTGCCGTCCTTTGCCAGGGCGTCGATCGCGGCATGGGCGATGTGGAAGCGGTCGACCTCGAAGTGCCGGCGCAGGTTGGCGCGGGTGTCCGAGCGTCCGAAGCCATCCGTGCCCAGCACGGTGTAGTGCATCGGCACGAAAGCGCGGACCTGGTCGGCAAACGCGCGCACGTAGTCGGTGGCCGCGATCGCCGGGCCCTGGTGGCCTTCGAGCAGCCCGGTGATGTAGGCCTTGCGCGGCTTCTTCGCTTCCGGGTTGTGGCGATTCCAGCGCTCGACATCGAAGCCGTCGCGGCTGAGTTCGGTGAAGCTCGGGCAGGACCAGATGTCGGCGGTGACGCCGAAGTCCTTGTCCAGGAGCTCGGCCGCGGCGATGGCCTCGCGCAGGATCGTGCCCGAACCCATCAGCTGCACGCGCAGTTCGCCCTTCCTCGGCTTGCCCGCGTCCTTCAGCAGGTACATGCCGCGGATCACGCCCTCGGCCGCGCCCTCGGGCAGCGCCGGGTGGACGTAGTTCTCGTTCATGAGCGTGAGGTACCAGTACTCGTCCTGCTGCTCGTCGAGCATGCGGCGCATGCCCTCCTGCAGGATCACCGCCACCTCGCCGGCGAAGGTGGGGTCGTAGGCCCGGCAGTTGGGTATGGCGCCGGCCAGCAGGTGGCTGTGGCCGTCCTCGTGCTGCAGGCCCTCGCCGTTGAGCGTGGTGCGGCCGGCGGTGGCGCCAAGCAGGAAGCCGCGCGCGCGCATGTCCGCAGCCTGCCAGGCGGCGTCGCCGACGCGCTGGAAGCCGAACATCGAGTAGTAGATGTAGAACGGCAGCATCGGCAGGTCGTTGCTGCTGTAGCTGGTTGCGGCCGCCATCCACGAGGCGAACGCACCGGCCTCGGAGATGCCTTCCTGCAGCACCTGGCCGGTGGCGTCCTCGCGGTAGTACATCAGCTGGTCGCGGTCGACCGGCTTGTACTTCTGGCCGTCCGGGGCGTAGATGCCGATCTGGCGGAACAGGCCTTCCATGCCGAAGGTGCGCGCCTCGTCGCAGACGATCGGTACCACGCGCGGACCGACCTTCTTGTCGCGCAGGGTGATGCCCAGCGACTGCACGAAGGCCATCGTGGTGCTGATCTCGCGCTCGCCGGTGTCCTTGAGCAGGCGTTCGTACACCTCCAGCTTCGGCGCGGCGAGCGTCTCCGTGCTCTTCCGGCGCCGCTGCGGCAGATAGCCGCCGAGCGCGGCGCGGCGCTCCTTCATGTACTCGATTTCCTCGGACTTCTCGCCGGGGTGGAAGAACGGCACCGCGCCGTCCTTCAGCTGCTCGTCGTCGAGCTGGATCTTGAAGCGGTCGCGGAAGGCGCGCACGGCCTCGTCATCGAGCTTCTTGGTCTGGTGGGTCGGGTTCAGCGCCTCGCCGGCCGACCCCATGCCGTAGCCCTTGACCGTCTTGGCCAGGATCACCGTGGGCTGGCCCCTGGTCTCGACCGCGCTCCGGTACGCCGCGTACACCTTGTGCGGGTCGTGGCCGCCCCGGTTGAGGCGCCAGATGTCGTCGTCGGACAGGTTGGCGACCATCGCCGCGGTCTCGGGATACTTGCCGAAGAAGTTGTCGCGCGTGTACTTGCCGCCAAAGGCCTTGCAGTTCTGGTACTCGCCATCGACGGTTTCCATCATCAGCTTGCGCAGGATGCCGTCCTTGTCGCGGGCCAGGAGTGGATCCCAGTAGCTGCCCCAGATGGTCTTGAGGACGTTCCAGCCGGCGCCGCGGAAGTTGCCTTCCAGCTCCTGGATGATCTTGCCGTTGCCGCGCACGGGCCCGTCCAGCCGCTGCAGGTTGCAGTTGATGACGAAGACCAGGTTGTCCAGGCCCTCGCGGCCGGCGATCGAGATCGCGCCCAGGCTCTCCGGCTCGTCGGTCTCGCCGTCGCCGAGGAAGCACCAGACCTTGCGGTCGGACTTCGGCATCAGGCCGCGCGCCTCCAGGTACTTCCAGTTGCGCGCCTGGTAGATGGCGGCGATCGGGCCCAGGCCCATCGACACCGTAGGCGTCTGCCAGTAGTCCGGCATCAGCCAGGGATGCGGGTAGGACGGGATACCGCGGCCGTCGACCTCCATGCGAAGGTGGTCGATCTGCGACTCGCTGATGCGTCCCTCGAGGAAGGAGCGCGCATAGATGCCGGGCGAGGAGTGGCCCTGGATGTAGAGCAGGTCGCCGGGGTGGTTTTCCGAAGGCGCGCGCCAGAAGTGGTTGAAGCCGACGTCGTACAGCGTCGCGCTGGAGGCGAAGCTGGCGATGTGGCCGCCGAGGTCGCCGGGCTTGCGGTTGGCGCGCACCACCATCGCCATCGCGTTCCAGCGGATGATCGAGCGGATGCGCCATTCCATGGTCTGGTCGCCGGGGATCTTCGGCTCCAGGTGCGGCGGAATGGTGTTGATGTATTCGGTGGTCGGCGCGAACGGCAGGTGGGCGCCGGCGCGGCGGGTCAGTTCGACCATGCCTTCCAGCAGCTGGTGGGCGCGCCCGGTGCCTTCGGCATCGATGACCGCCTTCAGGGACTCCAGCCACTCGCGGGACTCGGTTGGATCCGGATCGTTCTCGAGGACGTCGTTCAGCCAGCTGTTCATGCTCTGCTCCGCAACGGCACACCGGCCGCGTCTGTCGTGGGTCTTGGGACCCCCGATTCTACCAGCGCCGCCGCCAGGGCCGGCGAGCGCGTTTGCCTGATGGCACCCGCTTGGACGATGATCCTGCGGCTGGCCGGCGCTCCTGCGCGCCGGCGCACCGATCCACCCAGGGGAACCCGTCGCCGATGCCCTCCGCCGCCACGCCACTGGTCGCCTCCCGCTGGCGCATTCCGCTGCTGGTCCTGGCCGTGCTCGTGATCGTGGTCGCGCCGTTCCTGCTGCTGCGCATGGCCGAGGAGCGCAACCGCGACGCCGAGACCATGGTGGCGCACACGCTGCAGGTCGAGGCCGCCCTGCAGATCGTCAGCGCCGCGGTGCGCAACATCGAGGCGGTCACGCTGGAACGCCTCCTCGGCGCCGACGCGCCGATTCTCGAGGAGCGCATGGACTACAGCCTCACGGTGATCAAGCCGACGCTGGACACCATCGAGGAACTCACCCGCGACTCGGCCGATCAGCAGGTGCGCATCGGCCGGCTCCGCGAGAGCATCAGCCAGCGCCTGGACCAGATCGAACGCCTGGTCGCGCCCGGCGGCGGAGTCGACCAGGCGGAGCTGCAGCGACTGGCGGAACAGTTCCCGGTGCAGGCGCCGATCGCGGAAATGGTGAACGCCGAGCGCATGCTGCTCGCCGAACGCACCGCGGTCGCGGAACGCGCGCGCAGCCAGGCGTCCTGGCTGTCCGGCGGCACCCTGTTCGCGCAGATCCTGCTGCTGGTTGGCCTGGCCACGCTGGCCGCCCGCGACTCCGACCGGCGCGGCCTCGCGGAAGTCGCCTCGCAGCGCGCCAACCTGCGCGCCGCGGCCGTGCTGGACACCGTGCGCGAGCCGATCGTGCTGCTCGACAAGTCGCTGCGCATCGTGATGCACAACGCCGCCTTCAGCGAGCTGTTCGGACTCGGGGAGGATGGCCGCGGGCAGCTGCTGTCCGAGGTCGGCTCCGGCGCCTGGAACGACGAGGAAACGCTGCGCCGGCTGCGCGACGTCTGCGGCCGCGACCGTGAACTCTGGGACTACGAGCTGACGCAGCGCACCGCCGATTCCATGCAGCGGGTGATGCTGGTCAACGCACGCCTGATGGAGCTTCCCGACAGCGACGACACCGTCGCCCTGGTGACTGCCAGCGACATCAGCCTGCAGAAGGCCAGCGAAGAGCACATCCGCGACCTGAACCGCCAGCTGGAAGGCAAGGTCGAGCAGGTGTCCGACGTCAACCGCGAGCTCGAGGCCTTCAGCTATTCGGTTTCGCACGACCTGCGCGCCCCGCTGCGCCACATCGCCGGCTTCGCCGACAAGCTGCGCCGCCATCTGGGCGAAGACATCGACGAAAAGGGCGCCCACTACATCGGCGTGATCGGTGGCTCGGCCAAGCGCATGTCGGAGCTGATCGACGACCTGCTGGTCTATTCGCGCCTGGGCCGCAGCGCGCTGCGCCTGCAGGCAGTGGACATCCAGTCGCTGGTCGAGGAAACCCGGGCGATGCTCGACAGCAACGTCGCCACCGAGGCACCCGGGCACCACGTGCAGTGGCGCATCGGGCCGATGCCGGTGCTGGTGGCCGACGAGAACATGCTGCGCCAGCTCTGGGGCAACCTGATGGGCAACGCGGTCAAGTACAGCATGCAGAGCGAGCCGGCTGCCATCACCGTCGAGCACGCCCTGGGCACCGACGGCGAGCACGTCTTCAGCGTCCGCGACAACGGCGCCGGCTTCGACATGGCCTACGCCGGCAAGCTGTTCGGCGTGTTCCAGCGCCTGCATGCCCCCAGCGAATTCAGCGGCACCGGCATCGGCCTGGCCAGCGCAAAGCGCGTGGTCACCCGGCACAATGGCCGCATCTGGGCCGAAGCCGAGCCCGGCAAGGGCGCTACTTTCCATTTCACTCTCCCAGCCAACCTCGACCTGAGCCAACGGAGTCAGACCGCATGACCGCCATCCGCACGATCCTCCTCGCCGAGGACAGCCCGCACGACGCCGAGATGGCCGTCGACGCTTTGAGGGACGCCCACCTCGCCAACCCCATCGTCCACGTCGAGGACGGCGTGGAGGCGCTCGACTACCTGTTCCGCCGCGGCAAGTTCGCCGACCGTCCCGAGGGCGACCCGGCCGTGCTGCTGCTCGACATCAAGATGCCGCGCATGGACGGCCTGGAGGTCCTCACCGAGCTGCGCAAGCACGAGAGCCTCAAGCGCATGCCGGTGGTGATCCTGTCGTCCTCGCGCGAAGAGAACGACCTTGCGCGCAGCTGGGACCTCGGCGTCAATGCCTACGTGGTGAAGCCGGTCGATGTCGACCAGTTCTTCGAGGCCGTGCGCACGCTGGGCAAGTTCTGGGCGGTGCTCAACGAGTCCCCGGGCGAAGGCTGACGTCGCCGTGCTCCGCGTGCTGATCGTGGATGATTCGCGCGACGACGCCGAGCTGACGGAATTCGCGCTGCGCGAGGCCCGGATCGTGATCGAATGCCGCAGCGTCCAGCGCGAAAGCGCGCTGCCCGCGGCCTGCGAGGGCTTCGTCCCGGATCTGGTGCTCTGCGACCTCAACCTCCCCGGCTGGTCCTGCGCGGAGGTTCTGGCGGCGGCCCGGCGGCATGCGCCGGAGGCCTGCTACGTGATCCTGACCGGTGCCGAGCCGCCGCAGGGCGCCGGCGAGCTGCCCGACGCCCACGCGGTGGTGCTGAAGGACGACCCCGCGCGCCTGGTCGAACTGGCGCGCGGACTCGTTCGCGCCTAGACGCCGTCCGCTTCCGCGGACCCGCCGCCGCTGCTGCTGCGACGCACGGCGCGGATCTGCGCTTCCACCGCGGTGATCGCGGTCATGTTGACCACGCGCCGCGGCGTGCTGCCCGCGGTCAGCACGTGCGCAGGATGGTCGACGCCCATCAGGATCGGTCCGAGCGCCACGCCGTCGGTCATCACCCGCACCAGGTTGTAGGCGATGTTGGCCGAGTCGATGTTGGGCAGCACGTACATGTTGGCGCGGCCGGTGAGGGTGGTGTTCGGACACATGCGCTCGCGCAGCACCGCGTCCCATGCGGTGTCGCCCTGCATCTCGCCGTCCATGTCCAGGCGCGGCGCGCGCTTCACCAGGATCTCGCGCACCCGACGCATCTTCGCCGCGCTCGGGTTGTCGTGGCTGCCGAAGTTCGAATGCGACAGCAGCGCCACCCGCGGCTCGATGCCGAACAGCTTGAGCCGGTAGGCGCCCTGCAGCGTGGCCTCGGCGATCTGTTCGGCCGTGGGATCGACCTGCACGTGGGTGTCGAGGAAGAACCACACGCCGCGGTCGTTGATCACGCCGGTCATGGCCGAGGTGCCGGCCACCCCGCGGTCGAGCCCGAACACGGTGCGCAGGTAGCCGAGCTTCTTGTGGTAGCGGCCGACCAGGCCGCAGATCATGCCGTCGGCCTCGCCGCGCTGGACCATCAGCGCCGCGATCAGAGTGGCGCGCGAGCGCACCAGGTTCTTGGCCGCGTCCGGGGTCACGCCGCGGCGTTCGGTGAGCGCGTGGTACTGGCGCCAGTAGTCGCCAAAGCGCGGGTCGTCGTGGATGTTGGTGAGTTCGAAGTCGCGGCCTTCCTCCAGGCGCAGGCCCAGGCGCTCGATGCGCTGTGCGATGACCTCGGGCCGGCCGATCAGGATCGGCCGCGCAAGCTGCTCGTCGGCCACCGACTGCACCGCGCGCAGCACCGTTTCCTCTTCGCCTTCCGCGTAGACGATGCGCTTCACGTCGGCGCGCGCGCGCTCGTAGACCGGCTTCATGACCAGGCCGGTGCGGTGCACGAACTGGCCCAGCTTCTCGCGATAGGCATCGACGTCGGCCAGCGGCCGGCGCGCCACGCCCGACTCCATGGCCGCCTGCGCGACCGCGGGCGCGAGGGTCATCAGCAGGCGCGGGTCGAAGGGCCGGGGGATGAAGTAGTCGGCGCCGAAGGACAGCACGTCGCCGCCGTACGCGGCGCCGAGGTCGGATGATTCCCGCCGCGCCAGGTCCGCGATCGCATGCACGCAGGCGAGCTTCATGCGCTCGTTGATCTCGGTCGCGCCGACGTCGAGCGCGCCGCGGAAGATGTAGGGGAAGCAGAGGACGTTGTTGACCTGGTTCGGATAGTCGGAGCGACCGGTGGCGATGATGCTGTCCGGGCGCGCGGCGCGCGCGGCATCGGGCAGGATCTCGGGATGGGGGTTGGCCAGGGCCAGGATCACCGGGCGCGCGGCCATGGTCGTGACCATGTCGGTCGTCAGCACGCCGCCGGCGGAGAGGCCCAGGAACACGTCGGCGCCCTCCACGATCTCGCCCAGGCTGCGCTTTGTGGTGTCGCGGGCGTAGCGCGCGCGGTCCGGATCCATGCCTTCGCGCCCGGTGTGGATCACGCCGTCGCGGTCGGCGGCGAGGATGTTGGCCGGCGTCGCGCCCAGCGCCACCAGCATGTCCAGGCAGGCGATGCCGGCCGCACCGGCGCCGGAATGCGCGATCTTCACTTCGTCGATGCGCTTGCCGGCGATCTCCAGGGCGTTGATCAGCGCCGCGCCGACGATGATCGCGGTGCCGTGCTGGTCGTCGTGGAACACCGGGATCTTCAGCCGCTCGCGCAGCTTGCGCTCGACGATGAAGCACTCCGGCGCCTTGATGTCCTCGAGGTTGATGCCGCCGAAGGTCGGTTCGAGGCTGGCGATGATGTCGACCAGCCGGTCGGGATCGCGCTCGTCGACTTCAATGTCGAACACGTCGATGCCGGCGAACTTCTGGAACAGCACGCCCTTGCCTTCCATCACCGGCTTGCTCGCCAGCGGGCCGATGTCGCCCAGGCCCAGCACCGCGGTGCCGTTGGTGATCACCGCCACCAGGTTGCCGCGGGCGGTGAGCGTGCTGGCCTCGTCGGGCTCGGCCACGATCGCCTCGCAGGCGTAGGCCACGCCGGGCGAGTACGCCAGGGCCAGTTCGCGCTGCGTCACCAGGGCCTTGGTCGGGACCACCTTGATCTTGCCGTGCGGACTGACCCGGTGGTAGTCGAGCGCCGCCTGCTTGAACTCTTCGGTGGACGACGGGCTGGCTGGCGGCTGTTCGGTCATGGCGTGGCTGTGGTCCTGGCGGGCCGTCCATTCTAGCTCCCCGGGCCGGTGCGGCCCGGCGATGCCATAACCCCGGGTTATGCGCGGACGGCATCTTTTCAATGGCGGGACATATGCCCAGGACCGAAGATGGAACTCCCCCTGCCCAGCCGGGCCGCACAGGACGCACCAGGCCATGCCCGCCACCGTTTCCGCCTCATCCACCGCCGCCACGGACGCATCGCGCTGGCCGCCGCCGTTCCTGCTGTACCTGGGCAACGCGGCGGACGACCTTGCCGCCAAAACCGCGCGCGGGCTGGTGCAGTTCCGGCCCGAATGGTGCGTGGGCCAGTTCCGCGGGCCGGAATGCAGGACCAGCGTGCACGTGCCGGACATGGACTTCGCCCAGGCCCGCGCCGCCGGCGCCAACACCATGATTGTTGGCGTGGCCAATGCCGGCGGGCGGCTGGGCGCGGACTCGGTCGCGGACATCATCGCGGCGCTGGATGCCGGCATGAACGTCGCCTCGGGCCTGCACGAACGGCTGGTCTCGCACCCGGAGATCGTCGAGGCCGCGCGCCGCAACGGTCGCCACCTGTTCGACGCCCGCACCCCGCCGGCCACGCCGGTCGGCAACGGCGCGAAGCGCGCCGGGTGCCGGCTGCTGACCGTCGGCACCGACTGTTCCACCGGCAAGATGTACACCACGCTGGCGCTGGAAACCGAGATGCGCGGCCGCGGCCTGGCCGCCGACTTCCGCGCCACCGGCCAGACCGGCATCTTCGTGGCCGGGCGCGGGATCCCGATCGACGCGGTGGTCGCCGACTTCATTTCAGGCGGCATCGAATGGCTGTCGCCCGAGCGCCACGATGGCGGCTGGGACCTGATCGAAGGCCAGGGGTCGCTGTTCCATCCCTCGTACGCGGGCGTGTCGCTGGGCCTGCTGCA
The DNA here is from genome assembly GCF_039548455.1 of Luteimonas sp. MJ250. Lineage (NCBI taxonomy): Bacteria > Pseudomonadati > Pseudomonadota > Gammaproteobacteria > Lysobacterales > Lysobacteraceae > Luteimonas > Luteimonas sp. MJ250. The sequence goes on from NZ_JBCLVB010000014.1 coordinate 265,374, forward strand.
CGGCGCCCAGCCCGACGCACTGGTGCTGTGCCACGAACCCGGCCGCCCGCACATGCGCGGCCTCCGCCACTACCCGCTGCCCGGCCTGGCCGCCACGCTGGAAGCAAACCTCGCCGCGGCACGGCTGACCAGTCCCGGCGTGGTCGCGGTCGGCCTGGCACTCAACACCTCGAAGCTCGACCCGGCCGGTGCCGAGCGCGCCTGCCGCGAGGCCGAGGACCTGCTCGGACTGCCGGCACAGGACCCGATGCGCGGCGGCGTGGCGCGGATCGTCGACCGGCTGCTGGAATCGGTGCCGTGCTGAGCCTGGCGCATGCCAGCCACATGCTGGCGACGCCCTTCCGGATCTCGCGCGGCACGCGCACCTCGGCCGAAGTGGTGGTGGCGACGGTCAGCCGCGGCGGATGCACCGGCCGCGGGGAGTCGATGCCCTACGCGCGCTACGGCGAAAGCGTGGCCTCGGTGATCGACCAGGCCTCGCTGCTGGCCCCGGCCATCGCCGGCGGCCTGGACCGGCGCGGACTGTGCGAACTGCTGTCCCCGGGCGCAGCGCGCAATGCCCTGGACTGCGCGCTCTGGGACCTCGAGTCGCAGCAGCAGGCGGCCGCGGTCGCGTCGCTGCTGGGCCAGCCCGATGTCCCGCCCCTGGTCTGCGCGCAGACCGTGGGCCTCGACACGCCGGAACGCATGGCCGAGGCGGCGCGCGCGCTCGCCCACCTCGACCTGGTGAAGATCAAGGTCGATGCCACCGATCCCGCCGCACAGATCCGCGCCGTGCGCGACGTGCTGCCCCGTGCACGCCTGATCGTCGATCCCAACGAAAGCTGGTCCTTCGAACTGCTGCAGGCGATGCAGGCGGTGCTTGCGGAGGCCCGCATCGACCTGGTCGAGCAGCCGCTCCCTGCCGGCGAGGACGACGCCCTGCTCGGATTCGTACCGGTCACGCGCCTGTGCGCCGACGAGTCCTGCCACACCGCGGACGACCTGGCGCGCCTGCGCGGGCGCTACCAGGTGGTCAACATCAAGCTCGACAAGACCGGCGGCCTCACCGGCGCGCTGGAACTCCTGGACGCGGCGCGCGTGCAGGGCTTCGAGATCATGGTCGGCTGCATGATCAGCTCCTCGCTTGCGATCGCGCCGGCGTGGCACATCGCGCGCCACGCCGAATTCGTCGACCTCGACGGGCCGCTGTGGCTGAAAGACGACCACGCCGGCGGCGTGGCCATGCGCGACGGCCTGCTGCAGCCCGCGGCACCGGCGCTGTGGGGTGGCGGCACTCGCGCCAGGGACGCGCACGCCGCATGAGGGCCGCCCGCGGCCTGATGGTTGCCTGCCTGCTGCTGCCCGCCGGATGCGCCAGTCGGCCGCAGCCGCAGCAGCCGTCCGCAGTCGAGGCCAGGAATGAAGCTGACACCCTGATCCACGGCGGCCTGCTGTTCGACGGTGGCGACGGGCCCGGCCGGAGCGCCGACATCGCGATCCGCGGCGACCGCATCCTCGAAGTCGGACCCGGCCTGCGACGGCGCTACCGCGCGGCGCGCGAAATCGACGCCAGCGGCCACGTGGTGTCGCCGGGGCTGATCGACCCGCATACCCATCCCGACACCTACCTGCGCTCGCAGGATCCGGCGATGCGGCGCCTCCTGCCCTGGCTGCACCAGGGCGTGAGCACGATCTTCATCGGCATCGACGGCGGCGGCACACCGGATATCGCCGCCGAGCGCGCGGCGCTGGAAGCCGCGGGCACCGGCACCAACGTCGCCGCCTACGTCGGCCTCGGCCCCGTGCGCCGACGCGTGCTTGGGCACGATGCACGCGCACCCGACGACGCCGAGCTGGCGCGCATGCGCGGCCTGGTCGCGAACGCGATGTGCGAGGGCGCCTTCGGCCTCTCCGCCGGCCTGTTCTACGCGCCGCAAAGCTTCGCTTCGACCGACGAGGTGGTCGCGCTCGCGCACGAAGCCGGCGTCCGCGGCGGGATCTACGACACCCACCAGCGCGACGAATCGAGCTACTCGCTGGGCCTGATGGGCTCGATCGAGGAAGTGCTGGAAATCGGCCGGCGCGCACGGCTTCCGGTGCACATCGCGCACATCAAGGCGCTGGGCGCGGACGTCCACGGCAGCGCAGGCGACATCGTCGCGCGCATCGAGCGCGCGCGCGCCGAAGGCCAGCGCGTGACCGCCGACCAGTATCCGTGGCTGGCCTCCTCCACCAGCCTTGGCGCCGCGCTGCTGCCGCGCTGGGCGGTGGACGGCGGGCGTCCGGCGCTGTTCGAGCGGCTCGACGACCCGGTCAATGCCGCCCGCATCCGCGACGGCATCCGCGACAACCTCAAGCGCCGCGGCGGTGCCGACGCGATCCTGATGACCGGCACCGGCTGGCCGTGGAGTGCGCGCACGCTGCAGCAGTTCGCCGTCGAGGCCGGCCTCGACCCTGTCGAAGCCGCGCTGCGCATCATCCGCGAAGGCGGCACCGGGCGCACCGGCTCGGCGCAGCGCATCGCCTCGTTCAACATGCGCCGCGATGACGTCGACCTGCTCATGCGCCAAGCCTGGGTGCTGACCGCCTCCGACGGCGGCGATGGCCACCCGCGCCAGTACGCGACCTTTCCCGAGAAGTACGCGCGCTTCGTCGTGGGTGAGGGTGTGATCGACCTGGCCGCTTTCATCCACCGCTCCACCGGGCTGACCGCGACCACGTTCGGCATCGCCGATCGCGGCTTCCTGCGCGCCGGGCAGTTCGCAGACGTGCTGGTGTTCGACCCGGAGGCCTACGCGCCGAAGGCCGACTACATCCGGCCGGACGTGCTGTCTACGGGCGTCGTGCACCTGTTCGTCAACGGAATACCGGTGATCGACGAGGGCCATGCGGCACATGCCCTGCCGGGCCGCATGCTCCAGCATCGTCCGCCTCCGGGCACCTGCCCCTGAGCACCGCCCGCCACCCGCGGGCGGCCTGAGACCGAGAAGGAAGCCATGCTGCAACTCGACGCCGTCCAGACCCTCGCCCTCGCCGGCATCGCGCTGTTCATTGGCTATGCGCTGTGCCGCGTGATCCCCGTGCTCGGCCGTTACAACCTGCCGCCGCCGGTGATCGGCGGACTGGTGTTCGCGATCGCGGCCTGGATCGCCCACGACCGCGGCACGACGCTGTTCGTGCTCGACACCGGGCTGCAGAGCCCTTTGATGATCGCGTTCTTCACCACCATCGGCCTCAACGCCAGCCTGCGCCTGCTGAAGATCAGCGGCAAGCAGGTGATGGTGTTCCTGGCCCTGGCCACCGTGTTCGCGGTGGCGCAGAACCTGCTCGGCATGGCGGTGGCGATGGGCTTCGACCTGCACCCGCTCTTCGGCGTCCTCGCAGGCTCGACCACGCTGACCGGCGGCCCGGCGACGGGGCTGGCGTTCGCGCCGCTGTTCGAAGCGGCCGGCGTGGAAGGCGCGGAATCGATCGCGGTGGCCGCGGCGATGTCGGGCATCGTGCTGGGCGGACTGATCGGCGGGCCGGTGATCACGGTGCTGATCCGGCGCTTCAAACTGGTGTCCTCGCGGCCGCAGGACCACACCTCGCCCGAGGACCTCCAGGCCGCCGGCCCGCCGCTGACCGAAGCCCAGCGCGAATACGGCGCGCTGAAGAGCATTGTGGTGATCCTGGTGGCGATGTGGCTGGGCAGCTGGGTCAGCGACCTGATCTCGACCACCGGCATCACCCTGCCCGCCTACGTCGGCGCGATGCTGGTCGGCGCGGTGATCCGCAACATCGACGACGCCACCGGCTGGATCGGCATGTCGGTGCCGACCACCGACCTCATCGGCAACGTCAGCCTGGCGCTGTTCCTGTCGGTGGCGTTGATGAACCTCAAGCTGTGGGAACTGGCCGGCCTGGCGATGCCGCTGCTGGTCAACCTGGGCCTGCAGGTGGCGATGGTGGCGGCGTTCTGCCTGGTGGTGTTCCGGATGATGGGTCGCGACTACGACGCCGCGGTGATGGGTGGCGGCTTCATCGGCTTCATGCTCGGCACCACAGCGAACGCGATGGCGGTGATGCGCACCCTGGTCGAGCGCTACGGCGCGGCGCCGCGCGCGTTCCTGGTCGCGCCGCTGGTGGGCGCGTTCTTCATCGACTTCAGCAACGCGCTGATCATCACCGGGTTCATCAACTTCTTCAGTTGACCGGCACGTCGTACAGCGGCCCCGGCACCACGCCGGTCTGGAAGCTGTAGTGCCACCATTCCATCGGATAGTTGGCGAAGCCGCCGGCGGCCATCGCGTCGCGCAGCAGGTGGCGGTTGGCGCGCTGCTCCGCGCTGGCCTCCGGCGAATCGGTATTGGCGCGGGTGCCGAAGAAGTCGAAGCCGGTGCCCATGTCCAGCGGCGCGCAGTCCAGGCCGCGATCGTCGCAGCGCAGCACGGTGAGGTCGACGGTGTGGCCGCGGCTGTGGCCCGAAACCTCCGCGATGTAGCCGTCGAGCAGCTGCTGCTTGTCCAGGTCCGGGTAATGGGTGGCCTTGGTGGCGACGTCGCCGGCATCGCCGACCCAGCGCATGAAGTGCGTCACCGCGCGCACCGGGCGGTAGCAGTCGAAGATGTGCAGGCGCATGTCCCGCTCGCGCAGCGAGGCCTCAACCCGCGCCAGCGCCTCGGCCGCCTCGCGCTTGAGCCAGCAGCGCGGCGCTTCGTAGCCGTCCACCGGCGCGCCGACGAAGTTGTCGCTGCCGGCATAGGCGATCGCCTGCGACATGTCCGGCACCAGGCTGCGGATGTCGACCATGCCCGCCGCGTCCATCGTGGCCGCGCCGGAGACGACGGGCGCGGCCGGCGTCTCCTCAAGGCCGGCGATGAAGTGCTCGTGCAGCGCCCGGTTGACCGCCGTCCGCAACGCCTCCTCGCCGCGGCTGCCGTTGGTGATCACGACGAAGCCGTACTTCCTCTCCGCATCGAAGAACATCGAGCTGTACAGGCCGTAGGCCGATCCGGTGTGGCCGGTCAGCACCACCCCGGGCACCAGGGTCCGGTCGGTGCGCATGGCCAGGCCGTAGCCGCCGCTGCCGCCGTCGATGGCGACGGTGGGCGTCTGCATCGCCACCGCGCTCGCCGGGCTGATGATGCGCACGCCGTTCCACTGGCCGTGGTTCATGTGCATCAGCATGTACTTCGCCAGGTCCGGTGCCGGGATCTTCAGCCCGCCCGTGGGCGAGAACAGGGGGGCGTCGCGGCCCATGGCATAGCCCTGCAGGCGTTCGGCCAGCGGCGCGTAGGCCGCCTCCGAACGCACGAAGCCATCGCCCTCGCGCCAGCGGTAGATCCAGGCGATACGGTTCCGGTCCAAAGCGTCCACCAGGTGGCCACCGTAGAGGCCGAGCGGTTGGAGCACGTGCTTGCGGACGTAGGCGTCGAAGCGCTCGCCGGACACGCGCTCGACGATCGCGCCGGCCATGTTGTAGCCGAGGTTGGAATATTCGTAGCGCTCACCGGGCGCGCGGTCGGCATAGCGCTCCCGCCACGCGCCGCCTGCTCCGGGATCGATGGCATCGAGGCTGCCGTACTGCTCGCCGTCGGTGATCGACGAAGTGTGGTTGAGCAGCATCCGCAGCGTGACCGGGCGCTCCGGGAACGCCGGGTTGCGCACAGGGAAGCCGATCAGGCCGCCAACCTCGTCGTCCAGCGACAGGCGGCCCTGCTCCACCAGCTGCAGGATGGAGGTGGCCACGAAGGACTTGGAGATGGAGGCGATGCGGAAGGCGTCATCCTGTTCAAGGGGAACCTGCCGCTCCAGGTCCTTCCAGCCCAGGCTGCCGCTGTAGACGATGGCGTTGTCGCGGACCACCACCACCGCCAGGCCCACCGTGCCGTGCTCGTCCATCAACCCGCGCAACCGGTCCTCGATGCCCCCGGCCGCCGCGGACGGCAGCCAGGCGCAGCAGGCCAGGACGACGGCGAACAGTGCCAGGGCGCGACCGGCCCTGCTGCGTTGCTTCATGGTGCCTCCGAGGGGATTCCGGGACCGTGCGCCAGGCCATCGCCATCCATGGCGGCGGCGCGCGCGTGGACGGCGATCAGTCGAAGGACTTGGTCACCGTCAGGTAGTAACCGCGCCCGAGCGCATTGTGCAGCGAAGAATAGCCCAGCGCGCTCGGGGTCAGCGGCGGCTGGCGATCGCCGATGTTGCGCACCGTCAGGCGGATACGGGTGCCATCGAGGAAGCCCTCGGTTCCGCTGAAGCGATGCTCGGCCCAGAGGTTGGTCGTCGTCCAGCTCGGCACCGGGTAGTAATTGCCGAGGTTGGAGACCGCGCCGGTCGATTCGAAGGCGTCGGTGTGGTTGACGAAGGTGCCCAGGCCCCAGCCGTCCTTGCGCCAGGAGGCGCTGAAGGTCGCGCGCCATTCCGGCTTGCCGTTGACGCCCAGCAGGTTGCCGGCGTTGCGGATGTCGAAGTTGTCATCGATGACCCCGGCTTCCTGGGCGGCGATGATGCGCAGCTCGTCCTCGGTCGGGTCCTGCGACATCTCGATCAGGCGGGTCGCGTTGAGGCTGGAGTAGAAGGTGCCGGCATTGTCCGTGCGCAGGCGCCAGTCGACGCCGAAGTCGATGCCGCGCGTGGTCCGCGGCAGGCGGTTGATGTAGACGTCGTCGACGTAGTCGACCATGCCCACCGGCGCCAGCCCGGTGCCGTCGAACAGGTCGATCCGGGCCTGATCGGGCTCCAGCCGCACCACCGCCGGGTTGTACGAGCCCTCCATGCGCAGCAGGTAGTCCAGCGCCAGCTGCGTGGCCTCGCCCAGGATGCCGATCACGTCTTCCTGCTGGATCTCGAAGTAGTCGGCGGTGAACGTCATCCGGGTGGATTCGGGCAGGAAGCGCGGCTGGAACACGACGCCCGCCGACCAGGTTTCCGCCGTCTCCGGCTGCAGGTCGCGGTTGCCGCTGCGGATCGCCATGGTGCTGTAGCTGCGGCCGCAGCGGTGCACGCCGTCGATGGTGCCGTTGCGGATGTCGGCCTCGCAGACGTAGTAGTCGGTGCGGCTGTTGCTGACCGTGGTGCCTTCGGCGTACAGCTGCAGGATGTTGGGCGCGAGGAAGCTCTCCGACCAGTTGCCGCGGACCATCAGGCCGTCCACGATGTCCCAGGCCAGCGAGACCTTGGGCTTGGTGACGCCGCCGAAGTCCGAGTAGCGCTCGTGGCGCCCGGCGACCTGCAGGTCCAGCGCGCGCACCAGCGGCACGCCCATCGACGGCGACACCAGCGGGATCGCGAACTCGGCGTACAGCGAACCGACGTCGCGGTCGCCGGAGTTGTCGCCCGACGGGCTGGCGCCGAGCACGTCGCTGGTGATCGCGCCGTTCATCGGGTTGGTGTAGGTGATCGTGCCGTCGAAGCGCGGGTCGCGGTCGTCCTTCAGGGTTTCCCGGCGCCACTCGGCACCGAAGGCGACGCCGACGTGGCCGGCGGGCAGCGCGAACAGATCCTCGCGGATGAAGCGGGTATCGACCTGGAACAGCGTCGCCTTGCTCTTGCGGACCACGGGGACGGTGAAGTGGTCGATCGCCACCTGATTGCGCGCGGAATCCGGCGGCGCACCCCAGTCGGCAAGGTTGCCGCCGTGGAAGGGGTTGTAGGCATCGGGCGTGCTCCACGCCAGCGCCTCGCTGAACAGCGTGTTGCTGATCGAGCCGTGCTGGGTGTCGGTGGTGTTGGCCTCCGAGTACAGCACCGCGCCTTCCCAGTCGAAGCCGCCCACCATGCCGCGGACGCCGGCCAGGAACCGGTACTGGTCGTCATCGACCGTGTACGGGCGCGTGGTGTCGGTGGCGCGGAAGCTGGTCATGCGCACGTCCAGCCCCTCCTCCGGCGCGTCGATGCCGGCCAGGCGGTTGGGGTTGAGCGAGCCGTCGGGCAGGTACATGGCGCCGAACGGGTTCCAGTAATTGGTCTTCGGCACGATGATCGGCGCCGCGCCCAGCGCCGCCGCCTGCTCGCGCATGCCCTTGTAGCGGGACTCGTAGTACGCCAACTCCGCGAAGGCGACGAAGTTGTCGTCGAGGTCGTGCTCGAGCGTGCCGAACACGTTCATGCGGTCGACCTCGCCCAGGATGTTGCGCTGGTGGTTCGGGCTGAAGCGCAGCGGCCGGTCGGCGTCGGTGCTCTGGGAGCCCGAGTTGATGCAGACGTCACCGGTGACCTGCGCGGTACAGCCGTGGTGGCCGACCGGGTCGATGTGGAAATAGCCGCTGGCGCTGGTGATCGAACCGTTGTCGGCATCGCGCACGCGCACGCCGTCGATGGTCTGGAACACGCCCCAGGCCGTGCCGGTGATGCGGTCGTCGAAGGCGGTGACGCCCTCGAAGTCGGTGCCGTCCATCTGCGCGCGGCGGTCCATGTTGGCGCTGTAGTCGCGCTCGGTGGCCGGGAGGTCGGTGCGGTGCGTCCAGCCGCCGACCACCGTGGCCCGCGTGCGGCCATCGTTGAACCACTTGCCGGCCTTGAAGTTGATATTGCCCTGGCGGAAGTCCACGTCTTCGGAGCCGCCGTACTGGCCCTGCACCTGGAAGCCCTGGTAGTGGGTGTCGAGCACCACGTTGACCACGCCGGCCACCGCATCGGATCCGTACAGCGCGGACGCGCCGCCGAGCAGCGTCTCCACCCGGCGGGTGCCGAACAGCGGGATCGCGTTCATGTTGGCGGTCTGCCGCGGCACCAGCGCCTCGGTCTGCGTGCCCGGATGCGGGACCATGCGACGCCCGTTCACCATCAGCAGGGTGTTGCCGGTGCCGAGGTTGCGCAGGTTGATCGAGCCGACGTCGCCGCGCGCGGCGTTGAGGTTGGCGGCGGTGTCGGCGTTGTTGAACATCATGTCGCCGACCTGCGGGATCGACTGCAGCAGCTCGTCGCCGGAGATCGCGCCGGTCGCCTCGATCTTCTCCTCGTCCATTATCAGGACCGGCGACGGCCCCTCGGTGCGCGTGCTCGCAAGCCGGCTGCCCACGACCACGACGGCGTCCAGCTCCTTTGCGGTGGCAGTGGCGGTGGCGGTTGTCTGCAGCGGCGGCGTATCCGGCTCCGCGACATCCTGCTGCTGTGCAAACGCCATGCTCTGGAGCGTCGCGCCGAGGATGACGCTGAGCAGCGTCGGCTTGGTCAGGCGATGGTGCATGTGGTGTTCCCTCCGAAGACATCAAACCGGCGCGCAGGCGCGCTCCCCTTATTCGACTTTAGCGGCGTTGCCGTTTCGCCAGCCCTCGTTTTTCTGCCCCATCCCATAGCGGGAGGTTATGCCTGCGCGCCTACTGCGCGAAGGCAGCCGCGCCCGGGCGCCGGGGATCGGCCGCGCCTTCCACGTGGGACGCCTCCAACAGCAGCGTCTGCGTGCTGCCGATGGTCTGTCCCTGCTCCGGCTCGTGGCCGCGCTCGCGCAGGATGCGCAGCGTGTCCGGACTGAACCCGCGCTCGATGTCGAGCTCGCCACGCGCGGTGACCTGCTGGTGGATGCGCGGGAACGACGTCGCCTCCGCGATGTTCATGTCGAAGTCGACGACGTTGACGATCATCTGCACGATCGTGCCCGGGATGGTGTTGCCGCCCGGGCTGCCGGTCACAAGCCACGGCCGGCCATCGCGCAGCAGCATCGTCGGCGACATGCTCGACACCGGGCGGCTGCCCGGCCGCAATGCGTTCGCCGGCGGCTCGCGGCCCTCGCGGGCGGCATCGAGTTGCGCCTGCAGCGAGAAGTTGCCGATCAGGTTGCCTAGCAGGAAACCCGTGCCTTCAAGCATCACCCCTGAGCCGAAGTCGGCGCCGATGGTGTAAGTGGTGCTGACCGCGTTGCCCTCGTCGTCCACCACCGAGAAATGGGTGGTGTCCGGTCCTTCATGGGCCCAGATGTCGCCCGCGTCGACCGCGGCCGCAGGCGTCGCCCGGTCCATCGCGATCTCCGTCGCACGCGCCGCGCCATAGGCCTTTGAAACAAAGCCCTGCAGCGGCACGGGTGACGCCGCCGGATCGTTGGCGTGGGCCCGACGGTCGCGCCAGGCGCGCTTGGTCGCCTCGGCCAGCACGTGCAGCGCATCGGCGGAGCCTGCTCCCATCGTCGCCAGGTCGAAGTGCTCCAGGATATTGAGCGTCATCGCGATCCCCGGCCCGCCGCCACTGGACGGCGGCATGGTCAGCAGCGCATAGCCGCGGTAGCTGCCGCGCAGCGGCTCGCGCGCGATGGCGCGATACGCGGCCAGGTCGGCCTTGCGCAGCAGCCCACCGTGGGCGCGCATGCCGGCGTCGATCCGCTCGGCGATCGCGCCGCGATAGAACGCATCAGCGCCGTGTTCGGCGATCTGGCGCAGGGACCAGGCCAGGTCGGCCTGCACCAGGCGCTCGCCCGCGCGCAGCGCGGATCCGTCCGGGTGCAGGAAGACCTTCGCGCCCGCAGTGCTGCGCGCCAGTCGCTCCCGGCCCCAATCCAGCGCAAAGGCCTCGTCGCGGCTGAGCACCATCCCATCCGCAGCCAGTCGGATCGCGGGCTGCAGCAACTGCTTCCAGGGCAGGCGGCCGTGCGCTTCGTGCGCCAGCGCCAGACCCGCCACGGTGCCCGGCACGCCCGCGGCGCGGATGCCGGCCGAGTGGCCCTTCAGGGTTCCGTCCCCACCGATGTAGGCATCGAGCGTGGCCAGCGCGGGCGCCATCGAGCGGAAGTCGATCGCGACCGCGGCGGCCCCTCCCGCGGGATGGACCAGCATGTAGCCGTCGCCGCCGATGTTGCCGGCGCGCGGAAGGGTCACGGCCATGGCAAAGGCCATCGCCACGCTGGCGTCGACCGCGTTGCCGCCATCGCGCAACACCTGCGCCCCGATCCTGCTGGCATGCGCGCTCTGGCTGACGACCATGCCGCCCTCGGCGACCACGGGCTTGTGGATCTGTTCGTAGTTGAGCAACTGCCGCGTCTGCGCTGGCGCCGCCGAGCCGGCGGCCAGGCAGAGCGCGAACAGCGCCACGCGGAACAGCCTGGATTGCCTGCGCATGTGGTGGTCTCCTTGTCGGCGGGGCAGCGCTTCGACACTGCCCGAGGCCGGCCCGGCTGTCGCCCAGCTTTCCTGCGGACGGGTATGCGGCGGGGCTATGGGCGCGGCCATAACCTGGCGTTATCGGACACCTCCGCAAAGCGTGGGGCGCCCGGCGTGCGATCGCGATAGCCTCGGGACCTCCTCCCGCCGGCGACGCACCCGTCGCCGGCCTCCGCAGGAACCTGCCCTTGACCTCGTCCCTGCTGCACGCATCGCTCTCCACGGCATACCGCGCGCTTGCCTCGCTGTCCGTGCTCTGCCTGGTCGCCTGCGGCACCGGCGCAGGCGCCGGCACACCCGCGCCCCCACCGCCGGCCGCCGTGGCGGACACGCCCGCGGCAGGCCTGGTCAGCAGCGCGCACCCGCTCGCCACCGAGGCCGGTCTGGACGTGCTGCGCCGTGGCGGCAGCGCGATCGATGCCGCCATCGCCGTGCAGGCCATGCTGGGCCTGGTCGAGCCGCAGAGCTCGGGGCTGCTGGGCGGCGCGATCGTGCTGCATTACGACGCGGACTCGGGCCGGGTGGACAGCTGGATCGGCCGCGAGCGCGCGCCAGCGGCCGCCGTGCCCGGCATGTTCACCGACGGCAACGGGCACATGCTGGTGCGCGCCGACGCGATGCTGAGCGGACACGCCACCGGCGTACCCGGCGCGCTGCACGCGCTGGAGCTCGCACACGCCGCGCACGGCCTGCTGTCCTGGTCCACGCTGTTCGAATCCACGGCGGCGCGGGCCGAGCAGGGCTTCGCGGTGACGCCGCGCCTGCATCGCCACATCGCCGGCACGTTTCCGCAGGCAGGGGCATCCGACGTGGTGGCGCTGTTCGCCGCAGCGGACGGCACCCCGCTACGCGTCGGCGACACCTTCCACAATCCGGCCTATGCCGCCAGCCTGCGCACGATAGCCGTGCGCGGCGCCGATGCCCTGCGCTCGGGGCCGCTGGCCGACGCACTGGTGGCGCGCGTCGCGCAGCCGCCGCACGGCGCGCGCATGACGCTGGCGGACCTGCGCGAAGGCAGCGCCGAACGCAGCGACGCCATCTGCCGTCCCCTGCGCGCCTGGGTGATCTGCGCGGCACCGCCGCCCGCCAGCGGCGTCGGCCTGCTGCAGCTCATGTTGCTGCTCGACGGCACCGACATCGCCGAACGCGGCCCCGACGATCCACAGGCCTGGTTCCTCTTCGCCGAAGCCAGCCGCCTGATGTACGCCGACCGCGACCACTACGTCGGCGACCCGCGCTTCACGCAGGTGCCGGTAGCGGGCCTGCTTGATCCGGACTATGTCGCTGCGCGCCGCGCGCTGATCGGCGCGCATGCCGCCACCGGCCGGCCCGCGCATGGCCAGCCGCCCGCCGCGACCGCGCACGGGGCCGACGCCACCCACGAGCCCGCCGGCACCAGCCACTTCGTCGTGGTCGACGCCGCGGGCAACGCGGTGTCGATGACCACCACCATCGAATCCTATTTCGGCTCCGGGCGCGTGGTCGGCGGCATGCTGCTCAACAACCAGCTGACCGACTTCTCCTGGGGCCCGGGCACGACTGCCGCCAACGCGATCGCACCCGGCAAGCGCCCGCGCTCATCGATGTCGCCTGTGATCGTGCTCGACCGCGACGGCGGTTTCGTCGGCGCGATCGGCTCGCCGGGCGGCAACGCGATTCCCGCCTACGTCGCCAAGGCCCTGATCGGATGGCTCTATTGGGACCTGCCGCTGCAACAGGCGGTCGCGCTGCCCAACCTGGTCGCGCGCGGCGAACGCTTCAACGGTGAGGCCGCCGCTTTTTCCCCGGCGCTGCGCGCGGCGCTGTCCGGGCGCGGCATCGACATCGTCGCGGGCGCCGGGGAGGACTCGGGCCTGCACGGCGTGGCCCGGACCGACGGCGTCCTGCAGGGCGCCGCCGACCCGCGTCGCGAAGGCGTCGTTGCACAACCTTAGTCACGCGACATACGGGCAACCGGCGGCGATCATGAAGGTGCCACCCTGGAGTGCCGGCCGACAATGCGCTTTCGCCAGATCGAAGTCTTCCACGCCGTCTATACCTCCGGCTCCATCAGCGCCGCCGCGCGCGCGCTGCACGTCTCGCAGCCCTCGGTCAGCAAGGTGCTGCAGCACACCCAGCAGCAGCTGGGGCTGGAACTGTTTCGCCTGGTGCGCGGGCGCCTGGTCGCCACCGACCAGGCACACGAGCTGTTCGTCGAAGTTTCCGAGGTCTTCAACCGGCTGACTTCGTTGCAGAAGACGGTCGGCAACCTGCGCAGCTTCGCCGGCGGCCGCATCCGCCTGGCGGTCGTGCCTTCGCTGGGGCTGCACGTCGCGCCGCTGGCGATTGCGCGTTTCCGTGCGCGCCACCCGGACGTCACCTTCGACGTACAGACGCTGCACCACGATGCGCTGTTCCAGGCACTGTACGAACGCAGCTGCGACATCGCCATCGCCTACGACCCGCCCATGCACCCACGAATGAAACGTCGCGACATCGACACCGGGGAGCTGATGCTGTTATTCCAGACTGCGGCCCTTCCCGGCGTCGACGAGCACGTGCCGCTGCGGATCCTCGACGGCCAGGACCTGGTGGGCCTGACCACGGGCGGGCCGGTGGGCGAACTGCTCAACCGCGAGCTCCAGCGCCAGGACATCACGGTCAACGAAGTGGTTTCCAACCAGACCTTCTACATCGCCGCCGAACTGGCGCGCCACGGCGTGGGCGTGGCGGTGGTGGACGAGTTCACCGCGCGCGCAGCCACGGGCCCCGCCACCTCGCACCGGCCGTTCTCGCCGCCGCTGCGCTTCAAGGTGCAGTGCGTGCACCTCGAGGACCGCCCGCCATCGGAGGCCGCGCGCCGCTTCCTGGTGGTGTTTGCAAAGGCCCTGCGCGACACGCGCCCGGGCGGGGCCTAGGCAGCGCTGCCCGGCGCGGCGACACCGGACAGCCGGTCCAGCCGGATCCGGTTTGCGAACAGCGAGAACGCCAGCTGTCCGGCCAGGCCGTTCGCGCGCGCCACCCAGTCGGGCAGCCAGCGCGGCGGCGCCAGCACCCCGGCATCGAACAGCGGATCGAAGGCCTGCACGTCGTCAAGCGTCATCTTGCCGGCGAACAGGCGCCGGCACTGGCGCAGGCGGCCGTCGCGCAGCGCGTGGCGGAAGAAGGTGTGCACCTCCACCAGCCCGCGCAGGTAGACCGTGTCCTTGGCGAAGGCCGCGCCGCCGGTCACCGGCACGCCGCGGAACACGCGCTGGGCCGAGGAGAAGCTTTCCGCAGCGTCCTGGCCGGCGTCGCGGAAGTAGCCGAACACCTGCAGGAAGTCCGCGCCCTCCATCGCCATCGCGATGGCCTCGGTGCGCAGGCTGATGCGCTTCATGCGTTCGATGTCGATGCTGCCGGTGATCTGTTCGGCCAGCACCGCCAGGCCCTCCTGGGTGGCGGTGATGCGCGGCGAGGACATCGCCAGGCTCGGCAGCAGCGGCTGCGCGCGGCCGTTGAGCGCGGTCAGCGAATGCACCAGCGCCTCGTGGTGCAACAGTTGGCGGCGGTCGTAATCGGTGTAGGCGGCACCGGTGCGCAGGCGGATGCGGTAGGCGCCGGCCGCAGCCTTGGCGATCATGTCCGGGTCCAGCTCCACCGCCACCACGCGCCCGCCGAAGAAGGCGTCGAGCGCGTTCTGCAGCTGCAGCTGCAGCGCGTTGGCGGAGATCGCGACCTGCTCCTCCGGCGCCAGCAGTTCGCGGTCGAGCTCGTTGGCGATGGCGATGAAATGGCGCGCGGCCTCGCGCGTGCTCGGCCCGCCGCCAGGCAGCGGGTCGTCCGGCCGGCCGTACAGCGCCACCGACAGCGCACCGGCCGCGGGCGTGCCCAGCGCTTCGAGCATGCGCGCGGCCACGTCCCACTGCCGCGCCGAGTCCACCAGGTAGCGACCGAGCGGATGCGCGGGGTCGGCGGCATCCACGATCGCCTGCAGTTCGCGGCGGGCATCGCTGAAGTCATGGCGGGGATAGCCGACCCGCGGCAGCCGCAGCCGGCCCTGCGCAAGGCCGGCAAGGAACTCCTGCTGCACCGTCGCAGGCCAGCTTGCCAAGGTCAGCACCCGGATCCCGCGCGCCGCCGCGACCATGCGCGCGTCGAGCGCGGCGTGGCCTGCGAGCTCGGGCGACCGGGCGTCCACGCCTCAGCGCTTGCCGGACCGGTCGTCCGGCCGTTTCTGTGGAGTGCGCGATGGCAGCTTCGCGACCTGCCGGTCGGCCAGGCGCGAGGCCAGGCGGTCCGAGGCGGCGGCGAGTTCGCCGCCAAGCTTCAGGTAGTTGAGGAAGCGGCCTTCGTCGAGCGTCCCGCTGGCGATCGCGGCGCGCACCGCGCAGCCGGGCTCGCGGCCGTGCGCGCAGTCGCGGAACCGGCATTGCGCCGCCAGCGCCTCGATGTCGGCGAAGCCGCCGTCGGCGAGTTCCTCTTCGCCGGTGGGTTTGAGTTCGCGCATGCCGGGCGTGTCGATCAGGCAGGCGCCGGTGGCCAGCGGGAGCAACGCGCGATGGGTGGTGGTGTGGCGGCCGCGGGCATCGTGTTCGCGCACCGCGGCGGTCTTCATCCGGTCGCTGCCGAGCAGGGTGTTGGTCAGCGTGGACTTGCCGGCGCCGGAGCTCCCGACCAGCACGGCGGTGTCGCCCGGACGCAGCCAGGGCGACAGCGCCACGACCGCCGCCGCGTCCTTCGCGTTCACTGCCACCGCAGGCACGCCCAGGGCCTCGATGGCGGCCAGCGCGGCGTGCGCCGCGGCCGGGTCGGCACCCGGCAGGTCGGCCTTGGTCAGCACCACCACCGGCTGCGCGCCGCTGCCCTGCACCAGCAGCAGGTAGCGCTCGATGCGGCGCGGATTGAAGTCCCCGTCCAGCCCGCAGACCACGAAGGCCACGTCGACGTTGGCGGCGATCAGCTGCTGCCGGTAGTGCTCGCCGGCGGCGCCGCGCTTGATCGCGCTGCGGCGCGGCAACAGGGCGACGATGCGCTTGCCGTCCTCGACCAGCACCCAGTCTCCGACTGCGGGCCGGTCTTCCGGCGCCACCGTGCCCTTGCGGTATCCGACCGGCCGCTGCCACTCGGGCAGCGACTCCACCGCGACGCCGTCGTCGGGACCGGTGGCCACCACGTAGCCCGAGCGATGCTGCTCGACCACCCGCGCAGGGCGCGCCTGCGGATGCGCGTCCATCGCCTCCTGCCAGCGCGGATCGATGCCGGCCCGCCAGCCGATGGCCTGCAGTTCGGCGGGGGCGGGATTCAAGCGCTGGGGCGATGGAAGATCATGGCCGCGATTCTAGCGCCCGCCAGCGCTGCCGGCTTGGCAGCCCTTGGTGCGCCTGCGACCATCGCGCGTCACTGCCCCCGACTGGATTCCAGATGACGCCTTCCACCGAAGAACGCCGGCACCGCTGCGGCCACGCGGCCACGCGCGCCGCCCGCTGGCTGCCCGCCGCGCTGGCGTTGCTCGTGGCCGGCTGTGCGTCGCACCAGCCGATCGATCCGCCGGAGGCGGCGGCCTCCGTGCCGCCCGCCGCCGCTCCGGCGGACGTACCGCAGGTGGCGGTCCAGGTCCGAAAGGCCTGGCGCTTCGACGCGGACGGCATCCGCTTCGACAACCTGCTGCCCGCGGCGCGGCTGTCCGGCGTGGAGCGCCTGGGTGAAGGCCGCTACCGCATCGACATCGCCCCGGAAACGGAGCCGGTCAATCCCAGCGCCTGGTATGGCTTCCGCATCCACGCCGACGCGCCGCGCACGCTGGAGCTGCGCTTCGCCTATGCCCACGGCCATCGCCACCGCTACGTGCCCAAGCTCAGCGCCGACGGCCGGGAGTGGCGCGAGGCCGGTGGCGACGAGTACCGGGTCGATGACGACGGCGTCGCCCATCTGCAGCTGCAGCTCGAAACGGGCGCGCTGCACGTGTCGGCACAGCCGCCGTTCCTGCCCGGGGACTTCGAGGCGTGGTCGGCAGACGTCGCCGCGCGGCTCGGCGTCGAGCCACGCACCTTCGGCAGTTCGGTCCAGGGCCGCCCGCTGCATGTTTTCGAGTTCGGCGCCGTTGCCGACACCGACGCACCGGTGCTGCTGGTGCTCGGGCGCCAGCATCCGCCCGAGAACACCGGGACCCAGGCGCTGACCGGATTCATAGAGTCCCTGGCCGCGGACACGCCGCAGGCACGCACGTTTCGCGAACGGGTGCGCGTGCTCGTGGTGCCGCTGCTGAACCCGGACGGCGTGGTCGAGGGCCACTGGCGCGGCAACGCCAACGGCGTCGACCTCAACCGCGACTGGGGGCCATTCGCGCAGCCGGAAACGCGCGCGCTGCGCGACCTGTTGGACGCCCGCGGCATCGACGCCGGCCGCGTGGCCTTCGCCATCGATTTCCACTCCACCTTCCGCGACGTGTTCTACACCGTGACCGAGGATCCATCGCGCGCGCCGGGCGGCGTGCTGCACGCGTGGATCACGGCCATGCAGGCCGGTTTCGACATCGAGGAAAAGCCATCCACCGCCCGCTCGCCGGTGTTCAAGAACTGGGCGTTCTGCCGCCTAGGCGCGCCAACGGTGACCTACGAGGTGGGCGATACCACGCCCGCCGCGGAGCTGGACAAGGCCGCCCGCCACGCGGCGCAAAGCCTGATGGCCCTGCTGCTGGAGCCGCAGCCGCCCACGGCCGTCCCGGAATGCCCGCACTTCGGCGTCGGCGACTCACATCGGCAATTCCGCTAGTCTCTGCCGTCCGCCCGCGCCGACCGTCCCGCATGTCCAAGCCGCCGCTCGCCACCCGTGAACGCCTGACCGAGGTGCGCTACGAGATCCGCGGCGAGCTCGCGCGCCGCGCCCGCGAGCTCGAGGCCGAAGGCCACGTGCTGATCAAGCTCAACATCGGCAACCCCGGCGCCTTCGGCTTCCGCGCGCCGGAGCACATGCAGCGCGCGATCGCCGACCACATCCACGACACCGATCCCTACGCGCACCAGCAGGGCCTGCCGGCGGCGCGCGAGGCCATCGCCCTGCACCACGCCGCGCGCGGCACCCCCGGCGCCTCGGCCGACAATGTCTTCATCGGCAATGGCGTCAGCGAACTGATCGACATCAGCCTGCGCGCCCTGCTCAATCCCGGCGACGAGGTGCTGCTGCCCTCGCCCGACTATCCGCTGTGGTCGGCCTCGACCATCCTCAACGACGGCCGCCCGGTGTACTACCGCTGCCGGGTGGAAAACGGCTTCCTGCCCGACCCCGACGAGATCGAGGCGCTGGTGTCGCCGCGCACGCGCGCGATCGTGCTGATCAACCCCAACAATCCCACCGGCGCCAGCTATCCGCGCGCGCTGCTGGAGCGGATCGTCGCCGTGGCCCGCCGCCATGGCCTGCTGCTGATGGCCGATGAGATCTACGACGGCATCACCTACGACGATGCGCGCTTCGAGCCGCTGGCACCGATCGCCGACGATGTGCCCTGCCTCTCCTTTGGTGGCCTGAGCAAGGTCCACCGCGCCTGCGGCTGGCGCATCGGCTGGGCAGTGCTGTCCGGTGATGCGGCCGCGACCGCCGGCTACCGCCAGGCCATCGACCTGCTCGGCGCGCTGCGCCTGTGCGCGAATGTGCCCGGACAGTTCGCGGTGCCGGCGGCACTGTCCGGCCTGGACACCATCGGCCCGCTGGTCGCGCCCGGCGGCCGCCTGCACGAAGCGCGACGCATTGTGGCCGAGGCCTGCGCGGCCAGCCCGCACCTGGAGCTGCGCGTGCCCGATGGCGCGCTGTATGCCTTTCCCGGCGTGGTCGGCGCCGCGGCACGGGGCTTCGACGACCATGCGTTTGCGTTGGAACTGATGGAAGCCGAGCACGTGCTGGTGGTGCCGGGATCGAGCTTCAACGTGCCCTACCGCAACCATTTCCGCGTCACCCTGCTGCCCGAACCCGAGCAGCTGCGCGAAGTGTTCCGCCGCATCGACCGCGTGCTGGCGCGCCGCGCGTCGGCGGGCCCTGCAAGGGCAGCCATGGCTGCGGCCGCCCGCCCAGCCACCGCCTGACCCATGCCCTTCTCCCACCTCGCCCTCGGCGACTCCTACACCATCGGCGAAGGCGTCGACCCCGAAGACCGCTGGCCGCACCAGCTCGCCCGCACCCTGCGCGCCGAAGGCGTCGACCTCGAAGACCCGCAGACCATCGCCGCCACCGGCTGGACCACGGACGAGCTCGACGCCGCGATCGATGCCGCCGACCCGGACGGCCCCTTCGACTTCGCCAGCCTGCTGATCGGCGTCAACAACCAGTACCGCGGGCGCGACGTCGACGACTACGCGCGCGGGTTCACCGCCCTGCTCGAACGCGGCATCGGCTTTGCCGGCGGCCGCCCCGACCGCATGCTGGTGCTGTCGATCCCGGACTGGGGCGTGACGCCGTTTGCCGCCGCTTCGGGACGCGACCTTGATGGGATCGCGCGCGAGCTCGATGCCTACAACGCCGCAGCGCGTGCGATCTGCGAAGCCCGCGGCGTCGCTTTCGTCGACATCACCGCGGCCAGCCGCGAACGCGGCGCCGAAGCCACGATGCTGGCCGACGATGGCCTGCATCCTTCCGCCACCATGTACACCGAATGGATGCGCCTGGCCCTGCCGGTCGCGCGCCGCTTGCTGCAGCCGCCAGGGACGACGCCATGACCACCCGCTCCGCCACCGCGCCCTTCCCGCCGGACGAGGCCCGCGCCATCGCGCGCGCCTTCCTGCCCCGGCGCTTCTACGGCAACCGCTACGACTATTTCTACACGCTGACCAAGCTGCGCACCGACCCGCTCTACCCCGGCGTCCTCGAAGCACTGCGCGGCAGCACTGCACCGGTGCTCGACCTCGGCTGCGGCCTGGGCCTGCTGCTGCACGCGCTGCGCCTGGACGGGCAGTCGATGGAATGGCACGGCGTGGACATCGACGCCGACAAGATCCGCCGCGGGCAGGCGATCGCCCAGCGCAACGGACTCGCCGCCGACGCCCGCTTCGAAGTGGTGGATCTCGCGCAGGGCTGGCCACCGCATCGCGGCAGCGTGGCGATCCTCGACGTGCTGCAGTACCTCGACGCCAAAGCCCAGCGCGCCCTGCTCGCCGACGCGGTCGCGATGCTGGAACCCGGGGCGAAGCTGGTCATCCGCAGCGGCCTGGGCGACGACACCGGACGCGGCCGCACCACCCGCATCACCGACCGCCTGGCGCACCTGGCCGGCTGGATGCAGGAAATACCCAAGCGCTACCCGACGCGGCCGGAGCTGGAATCGCAGCTGGCGGATGCGGGGCTGTCGGTGGAGTTCAGGCCGCTGTACGGCAGTACGCCGTTCAACAACTGGCTGGTGGTAGCGGAGCGGCGCTGACCGGCGAGGTCACCGGCTCGTGTACTCTTGCCCGCTTCCAGTCCCAGCGCAGGGAACGCAGCGGGATGTCGATCTATCTTCTGAAGGGACGTTTCCAGGGCCTGCTGCGGCCAGGCGTGCGCCTGCTCGCGCGCATCGGCGTCACCGCCAACCAGGTGACGCTTGCCGCCGCGGCACTGTCGCTGCTGGTGGCGTGGGTGGTGTTCAGCGCTGCTCCGGCACGTCCGCTGCTGTACCTGCTGCTGCCGATGTGGATGCTGCTGCGGATGGCGCTCAACGCCGTGGACGGCATGCTGGCGCGCGAGTTCGGCCAACAGTCGCCGCTGGGCGCGTACCTCAACGAACTGTGCGACGTGGTCGCGGACGCGGCCCTGTATCTGTGCCTGCTGGCAGTGCCCGGGATACAGACGCACCTGTTCTGGGCGATGGTGCTGCTGGCCCTGCTGACCGAGTACGCGGGCGTGCTCGGACTGATGGTGGGAGGTGGCAGGCGCTACGAAGGCCCGATGGGCAAGAGCGACCGCGCGTTCGTGGTCGGACTCATCGGCGTGCTGCTGGCCATGGAGTGGATCGGCGGCAGCGCCGTGAACATCGCGGTGGCGATCATGGCGGCGCTGTGCCTGCCGACGATCGGGCGCCGCATCAACGCAGGCATGCGGGAGGCACGCGAAGCCTCCCTTGCACACGGAGAGTGAAAGGATGCGCGAATACAGGGAGCTGGACTTCCCCGGCTGCGACGGCGAACGCCTCTACTGTCGCCACTGGCCGGCCACCGGTCCCTCGGAGGGGGCGATCGTGCTGCTGCATCGCGGGCATGAACATTCCGGGCGGATGGCGCACCTGGCCGACGAGCTGCAGATGCCCGGCCACGACGTGTTCGCCTGGGATGCGCGCGGCAACGGCCGCTCGCCCGGCGCGCGCGGCGATGCGGCCGGCTTCGAGACACTGGTGCGCGATCTGGACTGCTTCGCGGCCTGGATCGAGAGCGAACACGGCATCGCCCACGAACGCATGGCGGTGGTTGCGCAGAGCGTGGGCGCGGTGGTGGCCGCCGCCTGGGCGCACGATTACGCGCCGCGCCTGCGGGCGCTGGTGCTGGCCTCGCCGGCGTTCCGGGTCAAGCTGTACGTGCCCTTTGCCATTCCCGGCCTGCGCCTGCTGCAGGCGCTGCGCGGCAACTTCTTCGTCAACAGCTACGTCAAGCCGCAGTTCCTCACCCACGATCCGGAGCGGATCGCCAGCTACCGCACCGATCCGCTGATCACGCGGCCGATTTCGGTGCGGGTGCTGCTGGGCCTGTACGACGCCGCCGAGCGCATCGTCGACGATGCCAACGCGATCATCACTCCGACCCAGCTGCTGGTGTCGGGCGCCGACTTCGTCGTCCACCGGGCGCCGCAGGACCGCTTCTTCGAACGCCTGGGTTCGCACGTCAAGGAGCGGCACCTGCTGCCCGGTTTCTTCCACGACACCCTGGGCGAGCGGGACCGCGCGGTGGCGGTGGAGAAGATCCACGGCTTTCTGCAGGCCCGCTTCGCCGAGGCCGACGCGCAGGCACCCTCGCTGCTCGACGCCCACCGCCACGGCGCCAGCTTCGACGAGTCGCAGGTGCTGGCCTGGCCGCCGCGACGCTGGTCGGCGAAGGACCTGTACTGGCGCGCCACGCGCGCGGGCCTGCGCCTGGGCGGCCGCCTGTCGCGCGGCATCCGGCTTGGCCTCGACACCGGCTTCGACTCCGGCAGCACGCTGGACTACGTGTACGAGAACCAGGCCCGCGGCGCCGGCCCGCTGGGCCGCATGATCGACCGCAACTACCTGGGCGCGATCGGCTGGCGCGGCATCCGCGTGCGCCGCGAGCACCTGCACGAACTGCTGGGCGAGGCCATGCGCCGGCTGCGCGCCGAAGGCAGGCCGGTGGTGGCGGTGGACATCGCCGCCGGCCACGGCCGCTACGCACTCGAAGCCCTGGCGGCACGGGACGAGCGCGCCGACCGCATCCTGCTGCGCGACTACAGCCCGCTCAACGTGGACAAGGGCCGGGCCCTGATCCAGGCCCTGGGCGCCGGCGACATCGCCGCCTTCGAGCCCGGCGACGCCTTCGACCGCGCCTCGCTGGCGGCACTCGATCCGGCTCCGACGCTGGCCATCGTCTCCGGCCTGTACGAGCTGTTCCCGGACAACACCCTGCTGCGCGAATCGCTCGCCGGCCTCGCCGACGCGGTCCCGCCCGGCGGCTACCTGGTCTATACCGGCCAGCCCTGGCATCCCCAGCTCGAATTCATCGCCCGCGCCCTGACCAGCCACCGCGGCGGCGCGGCCTGGGTGATGCGTCGGCGCACCCAGGCCGAAATGGACCAGCTGGTGGCCGCCGCCGGCTTCCGCAAGCTCGAACAGCGGATCGACCGCTGGGGCATCTTCACCGTGTCGCTGGCCCAGCGCATCGGCGCCTGAGATGGCTGCGCCGCCGCAGGCCCGCCCCTGGAAGCGCGCGCTCGCATGGCTCGCCTTCCTCGGCCCGTTCTTTTACCTGAGCTACGGCCTGGCCAACGCCATGGCCGCACAGCGCGCGGACGTGCCGCATATCGCCTTCGACTGGGAGCACGCGCTGCCGTTCCTGGCCTGGACGATCGTGCCCTACTGGACCACCAACCTGTTCTACGCCGCCTCGCCCTTCCTGTGCCGCGACCGCGGCGAGCTCGACACCCACTGCCTGCGGCTGCTGTCGGTGCAGCTGTTGGCGGTGGCCTGCTTCCTGCTGTGGCCACTGGCTTTCAGCTTCGAACGCCCCGCCAGCGACGGCCTGTTCGGGGCCATGTTCGCGGCGCTGGAAGGCTTCGACCAGCCCTACAACCAGGCGCCCTCGCTGCACGTGGCGCTGACGATCATCCTGTGGACGCTCTATGCGCGCCATCTGCGCGGCGGCTGGCGGCTGGCGCTGCACCTGTGGTTCGCGCTGGTGTGCGTGTCGGTGCTGACCACCTACCAGCACCATTTCATCGACATCCCCACCGGCATCGCCGCCGGCTGGCTGTGCGTGTGGCTGTGGCCCCGGGATGCACGCACACCCTGGCGCGATACTCGCCCGACGCGCGATCCGGTGCGCTGGCGGCTGGCGGCCCTCTACCTGGCCGGCGCACTCGCCGCCGCCGCGCTCGCGGTGGCCGGAGGCGGGGGATGGCTGTGGCTGTGCTGGGTGGCTCTGTCGCTGGCGCTGGTTGCGTGCAATTACGCGCTGCTGGGTGCCGCGGGCTTCCAGAAGCGCGCGGACGGACGGCTTGGCACCGCGGCGCGCTGGCTGTACGCGCCCTACCTGGCCGCGGCCTGGATCAACTCGCGCTGGTGGACGCGCCGGCAGCCGGCCCCGGTCGAGGTCGCCGACGGCGTGTGGCTGGGGCGGATTCCCGGCCGCGCCGAGCGCGCGGGCCTGGCCGTCGTCGACGTGTGCGCCGAGCTGTCGCTGCCCGGCGGCACGCGCGAGGGCGACCGCAGCATCCCGATGCTCGACCTGGTGGTTCCGGAACCCGGCGCGCTGCGCGAGGCCGCGGAGGCCATCGAGCGCGCGGCCGCCCGCGGGCCGGTGCTGGTTTGCTGCGCACTGGGCTACTCGCGCAGCGCGGTGTCGGTGGCCGCCTGGCTGCTTGCAAGCGGGCGCGCGGCAAGCGTGGACGAGGCGATCGCCCGCGTGCGCGCGGCGCGGCCACAGGTGGTGCTGCGCGATGGCCACTGCATCGCGCTGCAGGCCGTGGTCGGGGCCGGCCGGGTACAGCCGGCACAGTCGAGCCTGCAGGCATCCGCGCGATGAAGCCGTTCGACCTCCGGGTGATGGCATCGTTGCTGCGCCAGGGGCGTCGCCTGCACGGCGTGAGCATGGGGCTGGCCGCGCTGGCCGCCGCCTGGCTTGTGCTGCAGACCGTGGTGCCGACCGCGGACGCGCTGGTCCTGGTGTTGCTGGCCGCCAGCCTGCTTGCGGCCGCCTCG
Source organism: Luteimonas sp. MJ250 (assembly GCF_039548455.1). NCBI lineage: Bacteria > Pseudomonadati > Pseudomonadota > Gammaproteobacteria > Lysobacterales > Lysobacteraceae > Luteimonas > Luteimonas sp. MJ250. Next base: position 289,770 of record NZ_JBCLVB010000014.1, read on the forward strand.
CAGCTCTATTGCGCCATCCGGGTCGACTTCGACGCCGACCTGCTGGCGTCACTTTCGGCTGGCAATGAAAAGGATCCGGCGCAGGCGCTGGATGCCAGCCTGCAGGCACTCGGCCTGCGGCCGGCCGGGGATGCGCGCGGCTGGAACGAACGCTGGCACGGTGCGCGCGGATGGATGCTCCGCCAGGCAGCGCTGCTGACACTGCAGGGACTGCTGCTGGTGGCCGCCTGGCTGGCCGCCACCTGACAGCGCAATGGGGAAAGGAACAATCACATGGTGAACGACCTGATCGCACGCGGCTTCAGCGGGGCCATCCGCGCCCTGACCGGCGCGCGTGCGCTGTGGGAGGGCTGCGGACCCTCGGCCGACCGGCGGGTGTACTTCGGCAACCACGCCAGCCACGGCGATTTCGTGATGATCTGGTCGGCGCTGCCCTTTGGCCTGCGCCGGCGCGTGCGCCCGGTGGCGGGGGCCGACTACTGGAACCGCAGCCGCCTGCGCCGCTACCTCATCCACCGCGTCTTCAACGGCGTTCTGATCGAACGCGAGCCCGCGCAGCGCAGCGAGGATCCGATGGTGACCCTGTGCAACGCGGTCGATGGCGACGCCTCGCTGATCCTGTTTCCCGAAGGCACCCGCAACACCGGCGACGGGCTGCTGCCGTTCAAGAGCGGCATCTACCATCTGGCCCGGCAGCGGCCGGAGCTGGAGTTCGTCCCGGTCTGGCTCGACAACCTGCACCGGGTCATGCCCAAGGGCCGCCTGCTGCCGCTGCCGCTGCTCTGCACGGCGCGCTTCGGAGCGCCCATGCGGCTTGTGCCGGGTGAAGACAAGCAGGGCTTCCTGGACCGGACGCGCGCTTCCCTGCTGGCGCTTTCGGGCAGCGATGCCGGCGACGTGGCGACACCGGAGGACCCGGCATGATCGACCTGCTGCGGGGACTTTCCGACACCGCGCTGCTGTTCGCAGGCATCGGTGCAGTGCTGGTCGTGGCCACCCTGGTCGCCGAGACGCTGCGCTGGCGCGCCGACGGCCCCAGCGCGGTGATCGACAACCTCGTCGCCCGCATCCGCGCCTGGTGGGTGATGGCGGCCGTGGTCGGGCTCGGCTTCCTCGGCGGGCGGATCGGCATGACCCTGCTGTTCGCGCTGATCTCGCTGTTCGCCCTGCGCGAATTCATCACCCTGACGCCCACCCGGCGCGGCGACTACTGGGCGCTGGTGGCTGCGTTCTACGTGGTGCTGCCCTACCAGTACTGGCTGGTGTACAGCGACTGGTACGGCATGTACACGCTGCTGATCCCGGTCTATGCGTTCCTGTTCCTGCCGATCCTTTCGACCATCGGCGGCGATACCACCGGCTACCTGGAGCGCACCTCGAAAGTGCAGTGGGGGCTGATGGTCAGCGTGTTCTGCATCTCCCACGTGCCGGCACTGCTCAACCTGCAGATCGACGGCTATGAAGGCCGCAACCTGCTGCTGATCGCTTTCCTGGTGATCGTGGTGCAGTCGTCTGACGTGCTGCAGTACGTGTGGGGCAAGCTCTGCGGGCGCCGCCTGATCGCACCCCGGCTGTCGCCGTCGAAGACCGTGGAAGGTTTCATCGGCGGCGTCGCCTCGGCCTCGGCGCTGGGTGCCGCGCTGTGGTGGATCACCCCGTTCACGCCCTTGCAGGCGGCCCTGCTGGCGCTGGCGATCAACCTGATGGGCTTCTTCGGCGGCCTGGTGATGTCGGCGATCAAGCGCGACCGCGGCATCAAGGACTGGGGCCACATGATCGAAGGCCATGGCGGCATGCTCGACCGCCTGGATTCGGTCTGCTTCGCAGCGCCGGTGTTCTTCCACCTGGTGCGCTATTGGTGGGCGTGACTAGCGTGCTGCCGGCACCACCGCCCGATACCCCCGCTGCGCCAGTGCGTCGAGCACCGCGGCCACGGTGTCAACGCTACGGCCATGCGGAGCGCCTTCGTGGAGCAGGACGATCGCGCCAGGTGCGAGGTCGCGGGCGATGCGCCCGGTGACACGGGCGGGGTCGGATTCGACGGCGTCGTAGCCACGGGCGCTCCAGGCCAGGCGGGCAAGGCCGGCCTTGCGCAGCGGCGCGTGCACGAAAGGATTGGCGTGGCCGACCACGGCGCGGAACCAGCGCGGCGCGGTGCCGGTGATCGCGGTCAGCGCCTGCTGGCAGTCGAGGATCTCGCGGCGCATCGCAGCCGGACCCAGTGCCCAGAAGCGGGCCTGCGGGTGGGTGTGGCTGTGGTTGCCGATGCTATGCCCGCGGGTCGCGATTTCGCGCACCAGTTCCGGTCGCGCCCGTGCGCGTTCGCCGACGAGGAAGAAGGTGGCTTTCGCGCCATGGGCATCGAGCAGGTCGAGGATCGCCGGCGTGTCCGGCGACGGGCCGTCGTCGATGGTCAGCCAGACTTCCGGCACGGCGGTGTCGAAGCGGGTCGCGACCGGGCCGAACAGCCGCGATCCGGGCCGCAACGTGCCCCAGACGAGGCCGAGGTGGAGCACGAGCAGCAGCGGCAGGCCCCAGCGCCAGCCCAGCTGCCACCAGGCCAGGGCCACGGCGGCGTGCAGCAGCAGCACGACCCAGGCCCAAGCATGGGGATGGCGGGGGATGGCGTGCAGCGGGGAAGCGCCGGAATCGCGGGAATTTCGAGGCATCGGGGGATGGTGGCATGGGAACCACGGCTGTGGTGGCTTGCCGCATTCGCCGCTGTAGCGGCTCCCACAAAAACCCGGCCGGGTCGCGTGTCGATGATGCCGGTCAAGGCTGCGCGGCGGCGCGGGGAGTACCCTATGCGGCCCACTCTCAACACCGCGGTGCCCGCCATGTCCCTTGCCCCCGAACTCCGCCAGCGCATCGAAGACCTGCTCCAGGCCAATCGCATCGTGCTGTTCATGAAGGGCGATCCGCAGGCGCCGCAGTGCGGCTTCTCGTCCAAGGCGGTGGCCGCGCTGTCGTCGCTGGAAGTCCCCTACGCCCACGTCAACGTGCTGGCCGACGGCGAGATCCGCGAAGGCATCAAGGCCTATGGCGACTGGCCGACCATCCCGCAGCTCTACATTGGCGGCGAGCTGGTCGGCGGCAGCGACATCATCGAGCAGATGGCGAACTCGGGCGAACTGCACGCCGCCGTCGGCCTGCCGCCGCCGGACCGCACGCCGCCGGCCATCACCATCACCCCGGCCGCGCAGCCGATGCTGCGCAAGGCCATCGACGATGCCGGCGGCGACCTGGCCGTGCAGATCGACATCGACCCGAACTTCCGAACCCGGCTGGCGCTGGCCACCCGCAATGCCAACGCCATCACCGTGGAGTGCAGCGGCATCCCGGTGCAGGTGGACGTTGCCGCCGCGCGTCGCGCCGACGGCCTGATCGTCGACTGGGCCGACGACGCCCGCGGCAAGGGCCTGGTGATCGAGAACCCGAACGCGCCGCCCGCAGTGCGCGCGCTGGCGCCGGTGGATGCGCAGGCGCGCGCCTCCAACGGCAGCCTGCGCCTGGTCGACGTGCGCCCGGCCGACGAGCGCGCGCAGGCCACGGTGCCGGTGCCGCATTCAACCCTCGACGGCGGCCCCGGCGCGCTGGAAGACCTGCCGAAAGACACCGTGCTGGCCTTCGTCTGCCACCACGGCGGCCGCAGCGCGCAGGCGGCGGAGCATTTCCGCCAGCTCGGCTTCCGCGAGGTCTACAGCGTCGAAGGCGGCATCGACGCCTGGTCCGAGCACGTCGACGGCAGCATCCCGCGCTACTGATGTCCATGTGGGAGCCGCTACAGCGGCGATCGCGGCCATGGCCGCTCCCACACGGATTCAGAAGCCGCCGCCGGCGTCCAGCCAGGCCTGTTCCTCGGCGGTGTTGGCGCGGCCCAGGGCGTGGTTGCGGTGCGGGAAGCGGCCGAAGCGCTCGATGACGTCGAAGTGGCGCACCGCGTAGTCGAGCGCCATCTCGCCCAGGTCGCGCATCAGCGCTACCGCGTCTTCCTGGTCGGCGATGCGTTCGGAATGCTCGAAGGCCAGGTAGCAGAACATCCGCAGGCCTTCTTCGACCTCCTGGTCCAGCCCGGTTTCGATCATGCGCCGGGCGTAGTGCAGGGCCAGCGGATCGGTGGCGTAGGAATGCGCGCTGCCGCGGAAGATATTGCGCGGCACCTGGTCGAGCAGGATCTGCAGGGCAAGCGCGCCTTCGGCGTCGTCCATCCAGGCCTCCAGTTCGCGGCGCGCGGCGGTGAAGTGCGCGGCCTCCAGGTACCGCCGCACCTCTTCGTCGAAGGCGTCGCCACCGCGGAACCACTTCTCGTAGCCGGCATCGCGCCAGAAACCGACCACCTCGCCCGCCGTGGGCAGCGCAGTTGCATCGTTCATTCGTCGAACCTCAGGTGGCGCACGGACTTGCCGTGGCGGCGGATCAGGCGCAGCGCCTCGATGCCGGTCTGGATGTGTCCCTCGACGAAGCGCGTGCTCACCTGTGCGTCGGAAGCCTCGGTCTTGACGCCCTCGGGGATCATCGGCTGGTCGCTGACCAGCAGCAGCGCGCCGCTTGGAATGCGATTGGCGAAGCCGGCGGCGAAGATGGTCGCGGTCTCCATGTCGATGGCCATGCAGCGCATCGTGCGCAGGCGCTCCTTGAACGCGGCGTCGTGCTCCCAGACGCGGCGGTTGGTGGTGTAGACGGTGCCGGTCCAGTAGTCGAGGCCGGCGTCGCGGATCGAGGTCGAGACCGCGCGCTGCAGCGCGAACGCCGGCAGCGCCGGGACCTGCGGCGGCAGGTAGTCGTCGCTGGTGCCCTCGCCGCGGATGGCGGCGATCGGCAGCACCAGGTCGCCGAGCTGGTTCTTCTTCTTCAGCCCGCCGCACTTGCCAAGGAACAGCACAGCCTTGGGCGCGATCGCCGACAGCAGGTCCATCAGGGTGGCCGCGTTGGGGCTGCCCATGCCGAAGTTGATCATGGTGATGCCGTCGGCGGTGGCGCTCGGCATCGGGCGGTCCATGCCGACCACCTTGGCGCCGGTGAGGCGCGCGAAGTGGCCCAGGTAGCCGCCGAAGTTGGTCAGCAGGATGTGCTCGCCGAAGCCGTCGAGCGGCACGCCGGTGTAGCGCGGCAGCCAGTTTTCGACGATCTGTTCTTTTTCCTTCATCCGTTCCTCCTTGTTTGCGCTGATTCTGGCATGACGCGATCGCGGCTATGGCCGCGATACCCGCCATGGCCGCCCCCCCCGACTTCCGGCCATTGCCGCAAGGCCTCCGGCGCGGATACGGTGGGTGGCGAACCACGGGGAACACCGATGACACTGAAGCCACAGGCCGCGCTCGCCGCGGCGCTCACCCTTGCACTGGCCACCGGCTGCGCAACCACCAGCGCCGCGGGTGACCGCGGGGATGCCGGCAACCGCAGCAACTCCGCGGCCGCCGCGACCGGCGCGTCCGGCTCGCCCGGCGACGCCTATCCCAGCACCTACCGGCGCATCGCCAGCGCGCCTGTGCTGGTCGGCGGCGCCACCGTGCTCGACGGTGCCGGCGCACGACTGGACGGCGCCGACGTGCTGATGCGCGATGGCGTCATCGTCGCCGTCGGGACCGGCCTGGATGTGCCGGCGGATGCGATCCGCATCGACGGCAGCGGCAAGTGGGTCACGCCCGGCATCATCGACATCCACTCGCACCTTGGTGTGTACCCGAGCCCGGGCACGCGCTCGCACAGCGACGGCAACGAGATGACCTCGCCGGTCACCGCCGCGGTCTGGGCCGAGCACTCGGTGTGGCCGCAGGACCCCGGCTTCCACGCCGCGCTTGCCGGCGGCGTGACCACGCTGCAGATCCTCCCCGGCTCGGCCAACCTGGTCGGTGGCCGCGGCGTGACCCTGCGCAACGTGCCCGCCACCAGCTACCAGGCGATGAAGTTCCCGGGCGCCCCGCACGGCCTGAAGATGGCCTGCGGCGAGAACCCCAAGCGCGTCTACGGCCAGAAGGGCGGGCCGGCCACGCGCATGGGCAACGTCGCCGGCTACCGCGCCGCCTTCATCGACGCCGCCGACTACCGCGACAAGCGCGCGAAGGACGGAGGCAAGGACGGCAAGCGCGACCTCAAGCTCGAGACCCTGGCCGGCGCGATGGACGGCGAGATCCTCATCCACATCCACTGCTACCGCGCCGACGAGATGGTGACCATGCTCGACCTGGCCGACGAGTTCGGCTTCAAGGTCGCGGCCTTCCACCACGCCGTGGAGGCCTACAAGATCGCCGACCGCCTGGGCCGCGACGGCGTCTGCGGCGCGCTCTGGGCCGACTGGTGGGGCTTCAAGATGGAGGCCTTCGATGGCATCCAGGAGAACATCGCCATTGTCGACCGCGCGCCCGGCGGCTGTGCGATCGTCCATTCCGACTCCGACGAGGGCATCCAGCGCCTCAACCAGGAAGCCGCGAAGGTGATCGCGAACGCGCGCCGCGCGGGTATCGATATCAGCCCCGAACACGCGATGACCTGGCTGAGCCGCAATCCGGCGAAAGCCATGGGCATCGCGGAACGCACCGGCACCCTGGAGCCGGGGAAGATGGCCGACGTGGTGCTGTGGAACGGCAATCCCTTCAGCTCCTACGCGCTGGCCGAACAGGTCTGGATCGAAGGCGCGACCGTCTACGACCGCCACGACCCCGCGCGCCAGCCGCGCTCGGACTTCATGCTCGGCCGCGGCGCCGCCGCGGGAGGCGCCCGATGAGCCGCCTGCATCGCGGAAGCACCCCCTGTGGCAGCGACCCCTGTGGGAGCGGCCATGGCCGCGATTCGATGGCACCGCGATCGCGGCCATGGCCGCTCGCACCAGTGCGGGCCTGGCTGCTGATTGCGGCGGCCCTGCTCGCCCCGGCGGCCGCCGCCGCGCAGGACCTGCTGATCCGCAACGCCACCGTGCATACCGCCACCGAGCGCGGCACCCTGCAGGGCGCCGACGTGCTGGTGCGCAACGGCCGCATCGCCGCGGTCGGCACCGGCCTGGATGCCGGCGGCGCCACCGTGGTCGAAGCCGGCGGCAAGCCGCTCACGCCCACGCTGTTCGGCGGCATCACCGGCATCGGCATCGAGGAGGTGTCGGGCGAGGAAGCGACCACAGACGGCACGCTCGCGCTCGGCGGCAGCGCGCACGACATGGTGGTGCGCCCCGAGTTCGACGTCACCCTGGCCTACAACCCGGACTCGCTGCTGCTGCCGGTGGCGCGCGTGGAAGGCATCGGCTTCACCCTGCTGTCCGCGGGCACCGGCGCCGGCGGCTCGATCATCGGCGGCCAGGGCGCGGCCATGCGCCTGGACGGCGGCGACCAGTCGGCGGGCCCGAAGCTCCTCTTCATCGACCTCGGCAGCCGCGCCTCCGGCCTCAGCGGCGGCTCGCGCGCGGCGCAGTGGATGCTGCTCGACCAGCTGGTGGACGAGGCGCGCGGGCGGATCGACGCCGGCTCGCACGCGGCGCTGCTGACGCCGGCCGGACGCGACACCCTGCGCCGCCACATGGACGGCGATCGCCCGCTGGTGGTCGCGGTGGACCGCGCCGCCGACATCCGCCAGCTGCTGCGCTGGGCGAAGAAGCACGGCGTGCGCATCGCGATCCGCGGCGGCGGCGAGGCCTGGCGCGTGGCCGGTGAACTGGCCGCGGCGAAGGTGCCGGTGTTCGTCGACCCGCTCGACAACCTGCCGGCCAATTTTGACCGCATCCACGCCAGCCTGCGCAGCGCCGCGGTGCTGCGCGCGGCCGGGGTCGAGGTGGGCTTCACCCAGGCCGGCGACGCCTCGCACAACGCGCGCAAGATGCGCCAGCTGGCCGGCAACGCCGTCGCCCACGGCCTGCCCTGGGAAGACGGCCTGGCCGGACTGAGCCGGGTACCGGCGCGCGCGTTTGGCGTCGACGGCGACATCGGCGCGATCGCCCCGGGCCTGCGCGCCGACCTGGTGCTCTGGGACGGCGACCCGCTGGACGTCGCCAGCCTTGCGCAGCGGGTGTGGTTCGACGGCCGCGCGATCGACATGCGCTCGCGCCAGACCGAGCTGCGCGACCGCTACCTGCGCGCCGAACCCGACGCCGCCCGCGGCGAACTGCCGCGGGCGTATCCGGCCGCCGGCCAACGGTGACTACCGCCGCCAGCCACCCGCAAGGGCTGGCGTACCGCGCGGACATCGATGGCCTTCGCGCCATCGCCGTCCTCGCGGTGATCTGCTATCACGCATTCCCGGGCCTGGTGCCCGGCGGCTTCGTCGGCGTCGACGTCTTCTTCGTCATCTCCGGCTACCTGATCACCTCGCTGCTGCGCGACGAACTCGCGTCCAGGCAGCGGATCCGGCTCGGCGCCTTCTATATGCGGCGTATCCGGCGGCTGTTCCCTGCCCTCGGCCTGGTGTTGGCGGCATGCCTGGTGGCCGGCTGGTGGCTCCTGGTTCCGTCCGACTACGCCATGCTTGGCCGGCATGCCGCCGCATCCGCCGGCTTCATCGCCAACCTCGTCTTCTGGTTCGACGCCGACTATTTCTCACCCGCCGCGGACACCCTGCCGCTGCTGCACCTCTGGTCGCTGGGCGTGGAGGAGCAGTTCTACCTGGCCTGGCCGCTGCTGCTGGTGCTGGCCGCGCGCATGGGCGTCGGGCTGCGCGGGCTCGCGGTACTGGCAGGTGTCCTGTCGCTGGCCGCCTGCCTGATGTTGACTCCGAAGGACCCCAGCGCGGCCTTCTTCCTCCCCTTCACCCGATTCTGGGAACTGCTGGCCGGCGCATGGCTGGCGCTGCGGAGTCCGGTCGGGACGGCCGCGGCGCCACCGCGTCGACACGCACTTGCAGAGATGGCTGCCGTGGTCGGCCTCGCCCTGGTGCTGGTGGCCTGCTTCATCCTCGACGACCAGGCGGCTTTCCCCGGCTGGCGTGCGCTGCTGCCGGTCATCGGCTGCCTGCTGATGATGACCGCCACGCCCGCCACGCGGTGGATGCACTGGCTGCTGTCACGTCCCGCCCTGGTCTGGATCGGACTGGTCAGCTACCCGCTCTACCTGTGGCACTGGCCGCTGCTGTCCTTCGCCCGCATCCATGCTGCGGGCGAAGTCGCGCCGCTGCTGCGCCTGGCGCTGGTTGCGCTGGCCTTCGCACTCGCGGGGCTGACCTGGTGGCTGGTGGAGCGGCCGCTGCGCCGACGCATGCGCGCACGCGCGGCGCTGCTGGTGCTGCTGCCGGCGATGTCCGTGGTGCTGCTGGCATCGCTTGCGGTGTGGGGCCTGCGCGGCATCGAGTCGCGCGCCGGAGAGCCGGTCCGCGCCTACGCGAACTATGGCTACGACTGGCGCGAACCCAGTCGCGAGGGCCGCTGCTCACTGACCGGCGCCAGCGGCGAGCCGGCGATGTTCCTGCCCGAGTGCGTCGACCCGCCCGGTCCGGCGGCGCGGCCGCTCGTGGCCATTTGGGGCGACTCGCACGCGGCACTGCTTTATCCGGGCCTGCGCGAGGCCGCGGGCGATCGCCTGCGCCTGGCCCAGTTCACGCGCAGCGGCTGCAGGCCGTACCTGTCATCCACCAAGCCGTTCTGCCGCGAGAGCAATGCCTGGGTGATCGCACGCATCGCCGAGCTGCAGCCGGAGTACGCGGTGCTCTTCAGCTACTGGACCGCCAACGACTACGTCGACCCCGCCCAGGTCCTGCGCGACCTCGATGAAACCATCGTCGCGATGCAGGACGCCGGCGTGCGCCAGGTCGTGGTGGTCGGTCCCGCGCCGCGCTGGCGCGAGTGGCTGCCGAAGCTGCTGGTCCGGCGCTACGACGCCGCCCCCTTCCTGCGCGTGCCGCAGCGCCTGCACGGTGAGACCCTGCCCGAACCCGGCGTCCTCGACCGGGCGCTGGCCACCGCGCTGGCCGGGCGCACTGGCGTCACCCATGTTTCCGCGCTGGACCGGTTGTGCGACCTGCGCGGCTGCCTGGTCTACGTCGACGATCCCGGCGAACTCACCACCTGGGACTACGGCCACCTCGGCCCGCGCGCGTCGCGACGGGTCGCCGACGGGGTGCTGGACGCCCTGGACTGAGCATTGACCACGGTCAATACGCCTTGGCACGCCGCGGCCGATCATCGCCCCGAACCCCTCGGGAGACCCGCAATGCATCCTGTCCTGGTCGAAATCATCGCCCGCCCTGTCGGCTGGATGCTGATCGCCGGCACGCTGATCATGATCGGCATCGGCATCGGCGTACCGCTGTTCATCCGCCACCGCGAACGCCTCGAAGCCGACGAGGCCCGGCGCCGGGGCGAGCCGACCCCGAACCGCTGAGCCGGGGCACGTGTCCGGCGAACGCCCCGATGGTGTGCGACGAGCTGCTGCCCGTTACCGTCGGCATCGGCAGGGTCGGCGCTGCCCGTCCCGTGCGTTTCTCCGTTGTAGTCCGCGCTGCCCCCGTCCACCACCGCGCAAAAGGTCCGGGCCGCGCAACGCGAGGTTAACGGGGGGTCGCTAAGCTTGCCCGATCGCCACACCACGGACGCCGCTATGGCCACCCGCTACTTCATCGCCATCCCCGACCCGGCCGCCGCGCGCACAGCGGGCGAACTTGCCTTCACCGCGCACGGCGCCGAGGGCTTCGCCCGCGACCTGCAGGAGGCGCTGCGCGGCGACCAGCTGTTCGAACGCTGGCGAGCCACCCAGGACGAGCCGGACGAGGTCGACCCGCTGCTCGGCGCCACCGATCCCGCCGCCACCGTGGAGGGCGTCCAGCGCGAGAAGCGGATCGAGCTGGTGGCCAATACCAGCCTGCGTGGGGACGTCTTCAAGCACCGCATGCGCCTGCTGGCCGGCTCCGCCTGGGAACTGCGCGACGTCCGCGCCGGCTGAACGTGGACCGCCGGCCGGTGCTGCTCGCATGGAGCGGCGGCAAGGACGCGGCCTGGGCGCTGCATGCGATGCGGCGCGACGGGGTCGACGTGCCCGGCCTGCTCTGCACGATCACCGAAGGCCACGAACGTGCGTCCATGCAGGGCGTTCGCGTGGACGTGCTGCGCGCGCAGGCCGCGGCGGCGGGATTGCCGCTGCTCGAATCGCGCATTCCCCAAGCCTGCGACAACGCGTGCTACGAAGCGGCCTTCGCGGCGGCGCTGGACGCCGCCCGCACGCGCTGGCCGGGCATCGACCGCATCGCCTTCGGCGACCTGCTGCTGGCCGATATCCGCGCCTGGCGCGAGGCGCTGTGCACGCGGCTGGGCTGGACCGCCACCTTCCCTCTCTTCGGCTGTGACACCGCGGCCCTGGCGCGCGACATGATCGCGGGCGGGCTGCGCGCGACCCTGTGCTGCGTCGACACTCGGCAGCTCGACGCCGCGTTCGCCGGCCGAGACTTCGACTCGGCCCTGCTCGGCACGCTGCCGCCCGACATCGACTCCTGCGGCGAGAACGGCGAGTTCCACACCTGCGTCAGCGACGGCCCGATGTTCAGCACACCGCTCACGCTCGAGCGCGGCGACACCGTGCTGCGCGATGACCGCTTCGCGTATACGGACTTCCTGCCTGTCAGTCCCGGAGCGCCGCCGCATGGTGCGCGACATGGTCGCCGATGAAGCTGGCGATGAAGTAGTAGCTGTGGTCGTAGCCGGGCTGCATGCGCAGGGTCAGCGGGTGGCCGGCGGCCTCGCAGGCAGCCTGCAGCAGCTGCGGCCGGAGCTGGTTGTCGAGGAACTCGTCGGCGTCGCCCTGGTCGACCAGCAGCGGCAGCCTTTCCTTCGCGGTCTTCACCAGCTCGACGGTGTCGTACTGCTTCCACGCCTCGCGGTCGTCGCCGAGGTAGGCGCCGAAGGCCTTCTCGCCCCACGGCACCTGCGACGGCGCCACGATCGGCGAGAACGCCGAGACGCTGCGGTAGCGGCCGGGATTCTTCAGCGCGATCGCGAGCGCGCCGTGGCCGCCCATCGAATGCCCGCTGATCGCGCGGCGGTCGCTTGCCGAGGGATCGGCTTCGACCCAGGCCGGCAGTTCGTCGACGATGTAGTCGTACATGCGGTACTGCCGTGCCCACGGATCCTGCGTGGCGTTGACGTAGAACCCGGCACCCTTGCCGAGGTCGTAGCCTTCCGCATCGGCGACGTCATTGCCGCGCGGGCTGGTGTCGGGCGCGACGATGATGATTCCGTGCTCGGCGGCATAGCGCTGCGCGCCGGCCTTGGTGATGAAGTTCTGTTCGTTGCAGGTCAGGCCCGAGAGCCAGTACAGCACCGGGCACGGGCCGTCGGCAGCCTGCGGCGGGAAGTACACGCCCACGGTCATGTCGCAGCCGAGGACCTCGGAGCGGTGGCGGTAGACGTCCTGCCAGCCGCCGAAGCTGGCGCGGTGTTCGATGCGTTCCATGGCGATTCTCCGGAAGATCTGTGGATGGGTACGGAAGGGGTTGGCGCGGCCGCGATTCAGCGCCGCGCCGCGCCCTGCATGTCGGCGGACTCCAGCATCCTGCGTCCGCGCGCCTGTGGCAGGGCATCGGCCAGCGCGGCGGCGACATCCTCCGCGGCAATGCCGCGCAGGCGCGCCGGCAGCAGCGGCCGCAGCCAGCGGTCGAGGCCGGCCGCCAGGTGTTCGCCCCGGCGACGCGGCTGGCCCAGCACGTCGCGGTCGCCGAGCAGCAACGAGGGCCGCGCGATCACCAGGGCATCCAGCGGCAGCGCCGAGAGCGCGTCCTCGAGCTCGCCCTTGCTTCGGCTGTAGAACACGCGCGAGCCGGAGTCCGCGCCCATGGCGCTGACCAGGCCGATCCGCGTGGCACCCGCGGCCAGCGCCGCGCGGGCCACGGCGAGATTGGCGTCGAAGTCCACCGCACGGAAGGCCTCCCGGCTGCCGGCGACGCGGATCGTGGTGCCAAGCGCCAGGAAGGCTTCGTCCAGCGGCGGCAGCGGCGGCAGGCCGCTGAAATCGACCACGTGCAGCCGCAGTTTCGGCGACGACAGCGGCAGCGGGCGGCGCAGCAGCGCATGCACTTCGGCCACGCCGGGATCGGCGCACAGGCGCGCGACCAGTGCGCGCCCGACCAGTCCGCTGGCGCCGGCCACCAGGACGCGTCGCGTGCGCGTGCGCGCGGCCGTGCCCGTGGCAGTAGTCGTGTCCCTCGCGCCGCCTTCGTTCACGTCGCCGGCTCAGTACCGGATGACGGTGCGGATCGACTTGCCTTCATGCATCAGGTCGAAGGCCTCGTTGATGCGCTCCAGCGGCAGCGTGTGGGTGACGAACGGCGCCAGCTGGATGTCGCCGCGCATCGCGTCCTCGACCATGCCCGGCAGCTCGCTGCGGCCCTTCACGCCGCCGAAGGCCGTGCCCAGCCACTTGCGACCGGTCACCAGCTGGAACGGGCGGGTGCTGATTTCCTTGCCCGCGCCGGCCACGCCGATGATCACGCTCTGGCCCCAGCCGCGGTGCGCGCACTCCAGCGCCGCGCGCATCACATCGACGTTGCCGATGCACTCGAAGCTGTGGTCCACGCCCCAGCCGGTCATCTCGACGATCACCTGCTGGATCGGCTTGTCGTGGTCCTTCGGGTTCACGCACTCGGTCGCGCCCATCTGCCGTGCGAGCTCGAACTTCGACGGATTGGTGTCGATGGCGATGATGCGGCCGGCCCTTGCCTGCTTCGCGCCCTGGATCACGGCCAGGCCGATCGCGCCAAGGCCGAACACCGCCACGCTGTCGCCCTCGGCCACCTTGGCGGTGTTGTGCACCGCGCCGATGCCGGTGGTCACGCCGCAGCCGAGCAGGCAGGTGTGCTCCGGGTTGGCCTCCGGGTTCACCTTGGCCAGCGAAACCTCGGCGACCACGGTGTGTTCGGCGAAGGTCGAGCAGCCCATGTAGTGGTAGACCGGCTGGCCGTTGTAGCTGAAGCGCGTGGTGCCGTCGGGCATCACGCCCTTGCCCTGGGTGGCGCGCACGGCCACGCACAGGTTGGTCTTGCCGCTCCTGCAGAACAGGCATTCGCCGCACTCGGCGGTGTAGAGCGGGATCACATGGTCGCCGGGCTTCACCGAGGTCACGCCCTCGCCTACTTCCACCACGATGCCGGCGCCCTCATGGCCCAGCACCGCCGGGAACACGCCTTCCGGATCCTCGCCCGACAGCGTGAAGGCGTCGGTATGACAGAGCGCGGTGTGGGTGATCTTCACCAGCACCTCGCCCTGCTTCGGGCCTTCGAGGTCGAGCTCGACGATCTGCAGCGGCTTTCCGGCTTCGAAGGCGACGGCGGCACGGGTCTTCATGGTTTCAACTCCTGCAATGCGATGGCGAGGTTGGCGGCCGCGGCGCGGTGGCGCCGTGGCGGCTGCGTGTGGGTCATTTCAGATAGGAACGGATCAGCCCGGTCATTTCGGCGACGCGCGCCTCGCGATCCGACGCGTCGGCCGCCGGCTGCCCGAACTGCTCGCGCAGATGCGATTCGAGTACCTCGCTCATCAGTCCGTTCACGGCGCCGCGGATGGCCGCGATCTGCTGCAGCACCGGGCCGCAGTCGACGCCGGATTCCAGTGCGCGCTCAAGGCCCTCGCACTGGCCGCGGATGCGGCGGATGCGCGCCAGGACCTTGCGCTTTTCTTCGGGCGAATGGGGCAAGGTGGCGAACCCGACGAATAGTGGGGGGTAGTATATCAGGGCGGCTGGGGCGCGCTAGACTCCGCTGCAGCATGCAGACCCTTCGGCACCTGACGGCGTTCCTGCTCGCCGTCCTGCTGTGCGGCGCGGCGACGGCACGGCCGCATTCGCCCGACGCTCCGACCGCCGCCGACGACCACGTCCCGCTCGATCACCTCCCGGCGCTGAAGGGCGGCTATTTCCCGCTCGCTTCGAAGGCCAACGGCCGCATGTACCACGTCTACGTGCGCACCCCCGAAGGCTACGACGCCGCAGGCGCACAGACCTGGCCGGTCGTCTACCTGCTCGACGGCGACAGCCTGTTCCCGCTCCTCGCGCCCACCCATCTGTTCCTCGGCTACGACGAGAAACTCCCCGAAGCCATCATCGTCGGCATCGGCTACGGCAGCTTCGATCCAGCGATCAACAAGCGCGACGTCGATTTCACCGGCCAGGCCGGGGACACGGCACCCGGCCAGGGCGGCGCGGAACAATTCCACGACTTCCTGCGTGACCAGCTGCTGCCCGAGGTCGAAGGCCGGTACCGGGCCGATCCCGCGCGTCGGGTGCTGGTCGGCCAGTCCCGCGGCGGCTATTTCGTGCTCTGGTCGGCGCTGAAGGACCCGGACCTGTTCCGGGGGCGTATCGCCAGCAATCCGTCCTTCGCGCCGGCGCGCGGGCAGCTGTTCGCCGCGCCCGCTCCGCACCGACGCGACGACCTCGCCGTGGTGGTCGCCAGCGGCGCGCGCGACACCGCGGAGCGGGTACGCAACGCCGCGGAGTGGAGCACGGCCTGGCGCGGGCGCGACGATGCGCCGTGGCAGGTGCAACTGATCACCCTGCCCGAAGGCACGCACGCCGCCAGCATTGGCGAGGCGTACCGGCGCGCGATGCTGTGGCTGTTCCGTGACCAGGCTCCACCGGCAGTGCCCTGGCGCGCTTCGTCCCAACCGCGACAACATCCACATGTACGACCTGCTGCTCCCCAAATTCGTCCACACGCTGGAGCTTGGCGCGCATGACGGCTGGCACGCCGGCCTGCCGCTGGAGCGCCTGCCCGAGGGGCCGATCCAGGCCCGCTGCGGGACCGCATCGCCGCTGCTGCTCGTCCGCGCGCTGACGCCGCTGTTCCATCGCGATGTCATCGTCTTCCTGCGCGAGCGCGGGGCCGACAACCTGCAGGCGGTGCCGGTGGCGCTGCACACCCCCGCCGGCGTGCTGCACGACTGGCAGGCGGTGAACGTGGTGGGCAGGATCCCGCTGGCCAGCTTCGCCCTCGAGCTGCCGCCGGTGGACACCATTCCCGAGCCGCGGCGCAGCGCTGCGCAGGCGGCGATGGAGGAGGCCGCGCCACTCCTCCGCATCCTGCGCCAGGCACCGCCGCCGCCGCGCCCCAGCGCGCCGATCGCGCGACTGGCCGAAGGCCAGCACCCGCTGCTGATCCGCAGCGACGTGATGGCGGCACTGGATGCGCGCTTCAACCTGCCGGTGGCCGGCAAGGTCGTGCACCAGGTGCGCTTCGACGACCTGCGCTTCAGCGATTTCTGCACGGGCACGGGCTTCGCCGCGCTGCTCGCGCAGTCCTGTCCCGCGCCGTAGCGCGCGGCGTGGCGCGGTTGCCCCCTGATCGACGGCGGCACCGCCTACCGCGTGGTCGTGACCGGCGCCCGCCTTACCCCCGCGCCGGCATCAACGCGTCGTCCAGCGCCCTGGCCCGCTGGTAGGCCGGGCGCGCGCGCAGGCGCTCCGCCCAGGCGGCGAAGGCAGGACGATCGGGAATCGATTTGAAGGCCAGGCCGAAGTCGACCTGGCTGCCGACGTAGACGTCGGCGGCGCTGAAGCGATCACCCAGCAGCCAGGGCGACGCGGCATCGGCAGCCTGCTCCAGCACGTCCATCGTCTGCCCGTAACTGCCATAGCCGACGAAGGCGGCCCTCTCCGGCGGCGCCAGCTGGCCCAGGGCATTGGCCGACACCGCGGCTTCGACCGGACCCGCGGCGAAGAACATCCAGCGCAGGTAGGTACCGCGCAGCGGATCGTCAAGCGCGGGCGCGAGCCCGGCATCGGCGAAGGCATCGGCCAGGTAGGCGCAGATCGCGGCCGCCTCGGTCACCACCACGCCGCGGTGCTGCAGCGCCGGCACTTTGCCCATCGGGTTGATCGCCATGTATCCGGGCGACTTCATGCTCTTGCCGTACTCCTGCACCACTTCGCGATACTCGACGCCGAGCTCTTCAAGCATCCAGCGCACGATCCTGCCGCGCGACATCGGGTTGGTGTGGAAGACGAGTTCGCTGGTCATGGCGGATTCCTGGGGTTCCATGCGGTACGGGATCAGCCGGTGTTCTGGATGCCGGCGGCGATGCCGTTGACGGTCGCAAACAGCGCCCGCAGCAGCTCGTCGTCTGTGCTGCCGCCCTCGCGCCAGCGGCGCAGCAGCTCGACCTGCAGAAGACTGATCGGATCGACGTAGGGGTTGCGCAGGCGGATCGACAGGCGCAGGCGGTAGTCGGTGGCCAGCAGCTCGTCCTCGCCCTTGATCGCGAGGATGGCGTCGCGGGTGCGGGTGAACTCGGCGGCGATGCCGGGAAAGAACGCGCCATGTGCGTCGCCGGCCAGGCGCGAGTAGCGTTCGAAGATGTCGAGGTCGGACTTGGCCAGCAGCATCTCGACGTCGTCGAGCATGGCGGCGAAGAAGGGCCAGTCGCGGGCCATGGCGGCCATGGCATCGAGACCGTGCTCGGCGATGCCGGCCTCCAGCGCATGCCCGACGCCGTACCAGCCGGTCAGGCCGGAGCGGTTCTGCGACCAGGCGAACACCCAGGGGATGGCGCGCAGGTTGGCGATGCCGCCGTCGCGGCGGCGCGAGGGGCGCGAGCCGATCTGCAGGCGCTCGATCACGTCCACCGGCGTGGCGGTGCGGAAGTAGGCATTGAAGCCGGGGTCTTCGTGCACCAGCGCGCGGTAGCAGGCGCGCGCGTCAGCGGACAGGCCGTCGGCGACGGCGCGCCACTCGCGCACGCGCGCATCCTGCGACCGCGGCCGCAGGCTCGCGCGCAGCACGGCGCCGGTCATCTGCTCGAGGTTGCGCAGCGCCAGCGCGCGGATGCCGTACTTGCGGTGGATCACTTCGCCCTGCTCGGTCACGCGCAGGCGGCCGCCGACGGTGCCACGCGGCGCGGCGATGATCGCGCGCTCGGTCTTGCCGCCGCCGCGGCTGACCGAGCCGCCGCGGCCGTGGAAGAACACCAGGCGCACGCCGGCCTCGCGCGCCAGCCGCATCAGGTCCACCTGCGCGCGCTGCAGCGCCCAGCGCGAAGCCACAAGGCCACTGTCCTTGGCGCTGTCGGAGTAGCCGAGCATGACGACCTGGCGGTCGCCGCGCGCGGCGACGTGGCGGCGATACACCGGGTCGTCGAACAACGCGCGCATCACGCCGGCGGCGGCGTCGAGATCGTCGACGGTTTCGAACAGCGGCGCGACGTCAAGCGGCACATGGTCGTCTTCGACGCAGCCGGCAATGCGCGCCAGCGCCAGCACCGCCAGCGCGTCCGCGGCGCTGCGGCTCATGCTGACGATGTAGGGGCCGAAGGCGTCAGCGCCGTAGCGGGCGTGCGCGGATTTCACGGTGCGGAACACGTCCAGCGCCTGCGCCGCAGCGTCCGCACCGGGCCGCGGCGGCGCGGGCGTTTCGATCAGCGCGTGCAACTGCGCCAGCCGTGCGTCCAGTGGCTGCTCGCCCCAGTCGTCATCGCCCTGCAGCGCCGCCAGCGCGGCGTCATGCGCGGCGGAGTCCTGGCGCAGGTCGAGCGCGGCCAGGTGGAAGCCGAAGCTGCGCACGCGCCGCAGCAGGCGCCCCAGCGCGAAGCGGCCGGCGCGGTCGCCGCGGTTGCGGGCGAGGCTGGCATCGATGAGTTCGAGATCGCCGAGGAAGCCTTCGACGCCGTGGTAGGCCGCGCCGGCGTCCTCATCCACGGTCGCCGCCAGCCGCGCCGACATCAGCTCCATCAGCTGCCGGTAGGGCATGTCCGCCTGGCGCGCGCGGAGCTTGGATGCGGCACCGGGCATCAAGGCCCTGTACTCGGCCAGCCGCGCCTCCACCGCGGCGTCCACGCCGGCGCGATCGCGGGTCTGCGTGAGCACCTGGCCCAGCGCGCGCAGTTCGTCCCGGTACTGCTCCAGCACCTGCGCGCGCTGCGCGGCCAGCGCGGCCTCGATGGTCGCGGCGCCGACGTTCGGGTTGCCGTCCATGTCGCCGCCCACCCAGGTGCCGAAGCGCAGCACATTGGGCAGCTCGATGCGCTTGCCCCAGGCTGCTTCCACGGCATCGGCGAACACTTCGTAGAACGCCGGCAGCACCCGGAACAACACGCTGCCCAGGTAGTGGCCGATGTGGTCGACCTCGTCGGTCACCGTCGGCTTCAGCGGCGGCGCCTCCGAGGTCTGCCAGGTCGTGGCCAGGGCCTGGCGGATGCGCGACTCGTCGCTCAGGCGCTCCTCCGGCGTGCGCGTGCGATCGATGTCGGCCACCAGGCGCTCCACGATCACGCGCTCCTTGGCCAGCAGCGCGCGGCGCACGGCTTCGGTCGGATGTGCGGTGAACACCGGCTCCACCCAAAGCCCGGGCAGCAGCGCTTCCAGCTCGTCCAGGGTCACGCCGTCGGCGTGCAGCGCACCAAGCACCGCTTCCAGACCACCCGGCTGCGGCCCGTCCTCGCTGCGCTGGTGGTCGCGGCGGCGGCGGATGCGGTGCACCCGCTCGGCCAGGTTGATCGCGCCGAACCAGGCCGAGAAGGCACGCACCAGCGCATCGGCACTGTCGGGCGACACCCGCGCCAGCTCCGCGGCCAGCGCATCCACCGGCTCGCCGTTCTCGCGCCGCGAAATCGCCGCGCGTCGAACCGCTTCCACCTGCTCCAGCAGCGCGGGCGAGACCTGCTCGCCGAGCATGTCGCCGACCATCGCTCCAAGGCGGCGCACGTCGTCGCGCAGCAGCGCGTCGGTGTCGGCGAAATCGAGCTGCTCGCGCAGCGGTACGTCGGGGCTTCCGGCAGGGATGTTCATGCCTGAAGGCTACACCGCCAGGCGTGGCGGCTCAGTAAGCGAACTCGCGGAAGACGCGGTCGATGTCGCCGCCCCACTCGCCGCGGTACAGCGCGAGCTTGCGTTCGGCCGGGGTCTCGTTGGCCTGGGCGAATTCGACCAGCGGGTCGAGGAAGTGGAGTTCGTCCTGGCCCTGCTCGTTGAGCCGTGCGCGGCGGGAGAGGCCCGCGGCGGAGATCTCCAGCGCGCGCAGCGCCAGGTCGCGCACGGTGCCATTGCGGAAAGGCAGCTTGAGCGCATGCCTGGGCACGCCGTCGCGCAGGGCGTGGCGCTCGGCCAGGCTGAAGTCCTTCACCAGGTCCCAGGCAGCATCCAGCGAGGCATCGTCGTACAGCAGCCCGACCCAGAACGCCGGCAGCGCGCAGATGCGGTTCCACGGACCCGAGTCGGCGCCGCGCATCTCCAGGAACTGCTTCAGGCGCACCTCCGGAAACGAGGTGGTCATGTGGTCGGTCCAGTCGCGCATGGTCGGCAGCGCACCCGGCAGGGCCGGCAGCCTGCCCTCCATGAAGTCGCGGAAGGACTGGCCGCTGGCGTCGTGGTACACGCCGTCGCGGTAGCTGAAGTACATCGGCACGTCGAGCAGGTAGTCGACGTAGCGCTCGAAACCGAAGCCGTCCTCGAACACGAAGTCGAGCATGCCGGTGCGGTCGGGATCGGTGTCGGTCCAGATGTGCGAGCGGTAGCTGAGGTAGCCGTTGGGCTTGCCCTCGGTGAACGGCGAGTCCGCGAACAGCGCGGTCGCGATCGGCTGCAGCGCCAGCGACACGCGGAACTTCTTCACCATGTCGGCTTCGCTGGCGAAGTCCAGATTGACCTGCACCGTGCAGGTGCGCGTCATCATGTCCAGGCCGAGGTCGCCGACCCTGGGCATGTAAGCGCGCATGATCCTGTAGCGGTCCTTGGGCATCCAGGACATGTCCGCGCGCGTCCACTTCGGCTGGAAGCCCATGCCGAGGAAACCCACGCGCAGCTCGTCGGCCACCGCCTTGACCTCGAACAGATGGCTGCCCACTTCACGGCAGGTGTCGTGGATGCTTTCCAGCGGCGCACCCGAGAGTTCCAGCTGCCCGGCGGGCTCCAGCGTGACCGAAGCGCCGTCCTTGAGCAGCGCGACCACCTTACCGTGCTCCTCCACGCGCTCCCAGCCGTAGCGGGTCAGGCCTTCCAGCAGCACGCCGATGCCGCGATCGCCCTCGTAGGCCGGCGGGCGCAGGTCGTCCAGGCGGAAGCCGAACTTCTCGTGCTCGGTGCCGATGCGCCAGGCCTCGGCCGGCTTGCTGCCGGCGGCAAGGTAGGCGACGAGTTCATCGCGCGAGCGGATCGGCGCGGCGGGAGTGGCTGGGTTCGGATCGGTCACGTGGCGGGCCCATCGACGCTCGTTGGCAGCGCGACCGTTCACGGTCATGCGCGGAGTGCGCCACTATATCCCCTGGCCCGCGAACATCCGCGGCCGCTGCCGGATTGCAGCGTCGCCGCCATCGACGTAATCAAGCCGGGGCGCCGCCGCGCCGCTTGCCTGATACCGTCGCGCCGGGCCTCAGTTGGCCGGGATCTCCAGCCAGCTGCAGATCACGCCGCGGGCCTGGTCGACGCCGAGCTTGGATTCGCCGGAAAACGCCTGCACGCCCACGCTATCGCCGAACTCCTTGGCCAGGTCGCGCTTCACGGCCTGCATCGCGTTGCCGACCGCGCTGCGCGAGAGTTTGTCGGCCTTGGTCAGCAGCGCATGCGCCGGCAGGCCGCGGCCCACGGCATAGGCCAGCATGTTGCGGTCGTAGTCCTTCAGCGGGTGGCGGATGTCCATCACCACCACCAGGCCGCGCAGGGCCTCGCGCTTCTTGAAGTAGACGTCGAGGAAGGCCTGCCAGTGGGCCTGCAGGTCCTTGGGCACCTTGGCGTAGCCGTAGCCGGGCAGGTCCACCAGGTACTTGCCCTCGTACTGGGGCAGGTTGAAGAACACCAGCTGCTGGGTGCGCCCGGGCGTCTTGGACACCCGCGCCAGCGCGTTCTGCTGGCACAGGGCATTGAGCGCGCTGGACTTTCCGGCGTTGGAACGGCCGGCGAACGCGACTTCGAAACCGCCTTCGGGAGGCAGTTGGCGGGGGGTATGCGCCGACATCATGTATTCGGCGCGAGCGAGGGGATTGGCCATGGGACACAGGATCGCACGAGCGGGCGACCAGGGCGGGTTTGACCACCCTGCTCCGGCGACTGGATAATGACCGGCCTTGCGACCGCGGGCTTCCGCTGCCCGCAATCCTGATTCCCGGAGTCCAGCCAGATGCGTCACGCCCGCCGCTACCTCCTCGCCGGATTCGCCGCCCTGGCGGTCGGTGCCGTCGCTTTCGCCCAGACCACGGTCGCCCCGCTGGAGGAGGCCGAGCCGGTGGAGACCCTGCCGCTGGAGTCGGTGAACGCCCTGGCCGAACTGGCCACGACCACGCCCGGCAATGCCCAGAACGGCGCCACGCTCGCCGGCACCTGCGCCGCATGCCACGGCCTGGACGGCAAGGCCACCATCGGCGAGATCTACCCCAACATCGGCGGCCAGAGCGAGCGCTACATGGCCCGCCAGCTGGCGCTGTTCAAGAGCGGCGAGCGCACCAGCGCGATCATGCAGCCCTTCGCTTCGATGCTTTCGGCGCAGGACATGCGCGATGTCGGCGCCCATTACGCCAGCCAGGGGTCCTCGGCCGGCATCGCCGACGACACCGTGGTCACCGAAGGCCCCTACCAGGGCATGAAGTTCTACGAGGTCGGCCAGCAGCTGTTCCGCCGCGGCGACTTCGAGCGCGGCATCCCGGCCTGCATGGCCTGCCACGGCCCATCGGGCGCCGGCAACCCGGGCCCGGCCTACCCGCACGTCGGTGGCCAGCAGTCCTGGTACACCGCGCGTCGCCTCGAGGAATACCGCGCCGGCACCACCAACGAGCGTGATACCGGCATGTTCGACATCATGGCGTCGATCGCAGCCGAACTGAGCGACGAAGAGATCAGCGCGCTGTCGAGCTACATGCAGGGCCTGCACACCCGTCCCGACGCGGCCACCCTGGCGGCGATCGCGAACATGCCGGCGCCGGCCGCGGCCGCGGCCGCGCCCGCCGACGCCGCACCCGCCGCCCCGGCGGAAGGTGAAGCAGCCCCGGCCGCGGACGCGGGCGCGGACACCAGCGCGCCGACCGAAGGCGAAGACGCCGGCCAGGCGACCGAAGCGAGCGCCACGGACGTCCAGCAGTCGCCGTGACGCAGGCCGGCCGTCGCGGTCCAGCGGCGCCTGCCACGGGTGAGTTCCAGCGCCGGCCAGGCCCCTGTGCCGGCGCTTTCCGTTTCGAGGACCCATGTCGATGATCGAACGCCTGATTCCCGTCCTGCTCATGCTGGCGCTTGCCGTCGGCACGGTGCTTCCCTCCACGGCGCGCGCGGATGACGGCCTGGTCGAAGGCCGCGACTACGTCGTCATCAGCAACGGCCAGCCGCTCCGGACCGAGCCCGGCAAGGTCGAAGTGGTCGAGGTGTTCGCCTACTGGTGCCACGTCTGCAACGACTTCCAGCCGCACGTGAGCCGCTGGCAGCGCACGCTTGCCGGCGACGTCGCCTTCCGCTACCTGCCCGCCGCGTTCACGTCCGGCGACCCCTATGCCCGCGCATACTTCGCCCTGGACTCGCTGGACGCGCCCGCAGGGACGCATGAAGCCATCTTCCGTGCCATCCACGTCGAACAGGCCCTGCCGCAGCGCGGCGCATCGCTGGACGAGTTCGCCACGCTGCTGGGTGAGCTCGGCCTCGACCGCAGCGCGGCCACCGCCGCGATGCGGTCGCCCGAAGCGGATGCCGGCATGCGGTCTTCGCGCGATTTCATCATCGCCACGGCAATCCAGGGCACGCCGTCGATGATCGTCAACGGCCGCTACCGCGTGCTTGGCCGCAACTTCGGCGACATGCTGCGCATCACCGACCTGCTGGTCGCGCGCGAGCGCGCGGCCACATCCAATCCCAGCGTTTCCGCACCAGACGAGTCCACACCATGACCAACAAGCGCCTGCTGTTCGCCCCCCTGCTCCTGAGCGTGCTGCTCGTCGCCTGCGGCGGCGGAGAGACGCCGGCACCCGCCGATGCCGCCGTGGCCACGCCCGCCGAGGCCACGGCGCCCGTCGCCGGCGAGTCCGCGATCACCGACGAACCGGCGGTCGACCCCTCCGCCGCCGCCGACGCGCCCGCGGACACCGGCGCCAACCCGTCCGCCGACAACACCTCCGCCGACCCCGCGGCAGACGCCGCCGTGGTCGCGGCGGCACAGGCGGCCACGCAGGGCCCGGCCCTGGTCCCGGGCACCGACTACATCGAGATCCCCGGCGGCCAGCCCTTCGCACCGCTGGAGGGCAAGATTGAAGTGGTCGAGGTCTTCGCCTACTCCTGCGCCCACTGCGCCGCCTTCGATCCGCTGGTGGGGGCGTGGAAGAAGCGCCTGCCCGGCGACGTCCGCTTCACCTACCTCCCGGCCGTGTTCTACGAACAGGACAACTTCCCGAAGGCGTTCTTCGCGGCCGAGTCCGTGGGCGTGCTGGACCGCGTGCACTCGAAGCTGTTCAACGCCATGCACATCGAGCGCAGCCTGCGTCCGGACGCCAGCAGCGACGACATCATCGCCTGGATGGCCAAGCAGGGCGCGGACGCGGGCCAGCTGAAGGGCACCGTCGACAGCTTTGCCGTGAACGCAAAGGTCGCGCGCACCAAGCAGTTCATCGTCCGCAGCGGCATCGACTCCACGCCCACCGTGGTGGTGAACGGCAAGTACCGCGTTCGCGGTCGCAGCCTTGAAGACGTCCTGCGCATCACCGACCAGCTGATCGCGCGCGAACGCGCGGCGACCCGGGCTGGTGGCTCGGACTGACATCGCCAGCCAGACTCCACCGGTGCCCGATGCAGCGTCGGGCGCCGAGGGCGAGCCGGAAGCCTCTTCCGGGCCGCAGCGGCTCAAGCTGCTCAGCGCCAACATCCAGGCCGGCTCGAGCACGCGACGCTACAGCGACTACGCCACCCGCAGCTGGTCGCACGTGCTGCCGATGGGCAACAAGCGCGGCATGCTCGACACCATCGCCAAGCTGGCCGGCCGCCACGACATCGTAGGCCTGCAGGAAGCCGACCCCGGCAGCTGGCGCTCCGGCTTCACCAACCAGACCCACTACCTGGCCGAGCGCGGCGGCTTCGACTACTGGACCCACCAGCCCAACCGGCGCGTGGGCCAGTTCGCCTCCAGCGCCAACGGCCTGCTGAGCAAGTTCGAGCCGCTCGACATCGCCGTGCACGCGCTGCCCGGCCGCATCACCGGCCGCGGCGTGCTGGTGGCGCGGTTCGGCGAAGGCGACGACGGCCTGACCATCGCAGTGGCGCACCTCTCGCTGGGCGCGCAGTCGCGGGCCTCGCAGCTGTCGTTCATCGCAGAACTGCTGGCCGACACCCCGCACGCGGTGCTGATGGGCGACTTCAACTGCACCGTAGACCAGCCCGAGATGGCCGCGCTGTTCCGCCAGACCCGCCTGCAGCCGCCGGCGTGCATGGTGCACACCTTCCCCAGCTGGAAGCCGCATAAGGCGATCGACCACATCCTGGTGAGCGACGGCCTGGGCTGCCGCGACATGCAGGCCTTCCCGGCGGCGTTCTCGGACCACCTGGCGCTGTCGATCGAACTGGACGTGCCCCCCGCCGCGCTCAAGCGCTGAACCCGCCGACGCCGCCCGCGGCCGCAACGCATTGTCCACACGGAGCCACTCCGCATGCCGATCCGACCCAGCCGCGCCGCCGCGGCCCTCTTCGCCCTGATCCTGATCGCCGCCTGCGGGAATACCCCGCCGCCGTATACCGGGGGCGACGTTGGCGAGTTCCAGCGCATCGATGTCATCGAAGGCAGCGGCGACGTTGCCAAGGCCGGCGACGAGGTCAGCGTGCACTACACCGGCTGGCTGTACGACCAGGCGGCCGCAGACAGGCGCGGGGAAAAATTCGACAGCTCGGTGGATCGCGGGCAGCCGTTCGTCTTCATGCTGGGCGCGGGCCGGGTGATCCGCGGCTGGGATGAGGGCGTGGCCGGAATGCGGGTCGGCGGAAAGCGGGAGCTGCTGATCCCGGCGGACCTGGGATATGGCACCAAGGGTGCAGGCGGCGCGATACCGCCTGGCGCCTCGCTGGTGTTCGAGGTGGAGTTGCGGGATATTCGACGGTAAGAGGTCGGAGCGGGGCTGCAGGGGACGGCATCGGCGTGATGCGGTGCATACCGGCATTTTTGGGGCGGTATGCATTACCGGTGCATTTCTGCGCTGTAATCCGACCAGTGGACTTTACCGCCTCATTTTTGGGGCCTACTCGGTGTTAGGCCACATGAGAATCGCAGTTCTACTGATAGCATTTCTGGTCGTACTTTTCTTGCGTCGATTGTATTTGCGCTTTACAGCTCCGATTCGTCAAGCGAAACGAGAAAGAGCGGAAAGGGTT
>NZ_JBCLVB010000015.1:0-239980 GCF_039548455.1 Luteimonas sp. MJ250
CGTTCAAGCCGAACTTGCTTCGTTACGGCTTTGGCGTGGCAGGAAAAGCTTGCCACGCCAAAGCCTCCACTACGCAAGTCGGCTTAACTCAGGTGTTAGCGCTCAACTGGAGGAAACGATGGGTGACTGGCAAAACATCATGAGTATGGACGGGTCTTACGCCCCTTGGGATTCACCAGGCTGGGCCGATGACGCCCCCAAAACTCGACACAGACCCTCTGGTGTGGAGCGAAGCTCGATTCCAGTGTTTGAGACTCTCCAAGAGGCAGCTGCTTGGGCGCGGAGCAATCCGGGAAGATCCATCTCGAGAGATCCCAGCGGCGATGGATTCGTCGCCAAGTAGCCAACGCAAACATCACGGCTTGAGCGCTAACAATTCGTTCAAGCCGAACCCGCTCCGCGGGTCGGCTTAATTCGAGCGTTAGCCATCAGGGGAAGTGATGAGCGAGTTTATTGTGTCAGGTCCGCATGTGGTACCTGTCTATCGAGGCAGAGTCTCGAGAATCGTCCGATCTGAGGAAGGCGATGCCTTCTTCAAAGCGCACCCTAGCCTTAAGGCGAGAAACGGCTGCTACATTTTCGCGATGAGATCCGGGGGCGGGATCACCCCAATCTATGTAGGCAAGGCGACAAAGAGCTTTGATCAAGAGTGCTTCACTTCCCACAAGCTCGGAAAGTGCAATCAGATATTGGCCGACTACGCTAAAGGAACTTTGGTTTTGTTTCTTTTCGAATCACCACAGGGAAAAAAAGCGCCGACATACCAGATTGACTTGCTTGAGAATTTCCTTATTCAGTCGGCGCTTTCCGTCAACGAAGATTTGCTCAACATAAAAAAAACCAAACAAGAGAAATGGAGCATTCGCGGAATAATTCGGTCAAGTGCCGGCAAGCGCAGCCAATCAGCCAAGTCCGCCTCCAGCATGCTCGGCTTGTGATGGCTAACAGTTCATTCAAGCCGATGCCGCTTCGCGGCACGGCTTAATTCAAGCGTTAGGCCTCTCGGAGGAGCCACCCGTTGAACCGCTGCCTTCCCAGCCCCCCATTGTGAGGTGACTAGTTCTTGTTATTCTCACCAAGCATGATAATCGTACTGTTCAGATGCCATTGGCGGGTTAGGAGCTGCTTTCGGTGAACATCGAGCTTATTGTCCCGCTTGTCTTACTGGCATTGATAGATAGCACTAGCTTCGGCACGTTGCTGATTCCTTTGTTCCTGATGTTGGCCCCCGGTCGTCCGCGCCCGGGTAGGATCTTGTTGTTCCTAGCCACGGTGGCCGCTTTCTATCTGCTGTTGGGGATTGCGTTGCTAGTCGGAGCGTCGTCGCTTTCCGACACGTTGAGGGCGATGGAAACCTCACAGCCTTTACTGGTCACTCAGTTGATCGTCGGTGTCGGGCTGATGGCGCTCGGCACACTAATGGAGCCTTGGACAGAATCGGGCAAGGAACGTCGCCTCGCCCGCCGCGCAGAAAAGCTGGCCCGCTCAGGGCCGAGCCTACAAAACCGGATGCGTGAGCGTGCGATCGATGCTTCGGCCCCTGTCGGCACGATCATCGTATTAGCGCTGATCGCTAGCCTCGTCGAGGCAGCTTCGATGGTCCCGTACCTGGCCGCAATTGGTTTTTTGACCGCATCGGAGTTGTCGCTGGCTGGACGCGCTGCTGTGCTGTTCGGCTATTGTCTGGTGATGATCGCACCAGCTTTGCTGTTACTGGCGGCGCGGCTCTTTCTGCATGATCGTATTGCGCCTACCTTGAAAAGGCTGGAGGCGTTTCTGTCGCGCCATGCAAACGGGATGATAGCTTGGGTGATATTCTTGGTCGGCTTGTACTTGACAAGCACAAGCTTGAGTGAACTCGGTTGGGTTTAAAGTTATGTGTCTTCGCCCGCTTAAGTAGATTGGGTTTAGTGTGCTGAATCGTCTAACGGCTCGTTCAATCCAACAGCGCAGTTCCAGCTTGGTAGTTGCATCGGCTGAGCGGCCGTCGTGGTTCCGGCTTTGAGGCCTAACAATTCATTCAAGCCGAAGCCGCTTCGTTACGCAAACCACATGGCAGGTAAAGCTTGCCATGTGCTTCGCTCCACTGCGCGTCTCGGCTTAACTCTAGCGTTAGGCCTTGTTTCCCGCACTGTTGTTGAGGGGTTCCAGACAATCTGTAGCGCCTCGCTGATCCGCAGCGTTTGCACCTCGCACGCGCAGTGCGGGCGTCGGCAGTCAGCCCTGCAACAATTCGGCTTCGGACAGGCGCGACTCTCCGCAAGATTCGACCCGTCGCGTCGGCTTCGGGCAGTGCGCGGTGAAAGTTCTTGGCCGCACGACTTGATCTTCTAGGCTCCGCTCGCGCCACGTGCCAGGTCAAGCTCTCCAGCAAGACTTGTTGTACTGTTCGGCTCAGGGGTTGGGCTGTCGCGGGCCGGGCGTAAGTGCCGGGCAGCGGCGGCCTAACAAGTCGTTCAAGCCGAATCCGCTTCGTTACGCAAAACACATGGCAGGTAAAGCTTGCCATGTGTTTCGCTTCACTACGCTGCTCGGCTTAACTCTGGTGTTAGACCGCTATGAAGGTTTTCGGATTCTCATGTATCGCTCTGGTCTTGCTCATTGTTGGTTGCGCGACCAGCAATGAGCCGAGCGTCGCAAGGAATGAGTGCGACGTATCATGGGTCGGAGATAGTTCACTTTCTTCGCAAAGAGCATGCGCCCTACGTGCACTAGCAGAACGTTGCGTGATATCTGATCGATGTCAAATACAATGCGAGGCGAAAGGTGGCTTGCCAAATATTGGTGGCGGTTGCGCCCACGTCTGCCAAGGCGGAGGCGCGGCACAGACTGACGATGACATGGCAAATAACGGCGGGCCCTATGACACTCCTGAGTCGATCGCTTGTTACAACCAGCAACGGTAGCGGCCTAACAAGTCGTTCAAGCCGAAGCCGCTTCGTTACGCAAACCACATGGCAGGTATAGCTTGCCATGTGCTTCACTCCACTACGCGTCTCGGCTTAACTCTGGTGTTAGGGCGCAGGGATAGATCCGAAGGGGCCGGATGCTCGATCTCGTAACCACATCGTTCTACATCAAGTCGCCGGCTTTCGATAAGGCCGCGTTTGAGCACCACTCTTCTGAGCTTTTCGACGAGTGGGAGGCGCAAGTAGAAGCTCACCTGCTGTTACCGGACTACGCCCTCACGCTTGTGCTTGAAGAAGGCTCCATTAAGGGCCGGGCTAAGATCGGCGCTTACGCGGCCGCCTTATACTTTGGCATCGGAGCATACGGAGACTTCATGTCTGGTCTCGGAACCGTCCGAGATCAAGCCGTCTATGTCAGCAACATCTTGTTTGAGCAGGCAAAGAGCGAGTTTTCCTGTAGTAGTGAGCGCGGCAACACAAAGCGTACCGGTGGAGAAATCATCTACTTGCAGCGCATCTTCGAGCGGGTGCAGGCGGGCGTCCTCACCCCGGACCAGGCAATCCAAGACGTGAGAGCCCGCTGGGGCGAGGAGGCTGTGTCTTCTCCGGGCTTCATGCACGAGCTAGCGGCCAACTTGGAAGCCGCGCCCAGATTCCCTGAGCAGCTTTCGTTGTCCGATGAGTCATGGCCTGACTGCCCTGACCTTGAGTCGCTGGGTAAAGAGCCCGGCCCCAAACTGCCTCGCCCTCCCGACCCGCCCATACCGCAGCACTATCGGATCGAAATATGGCGGCCCGGCAGGGGCGAGAAGAAGAAGCTCAAGCTCACCAAGGTGCGGTAGCCTTGCGCCCTAACAATTCATTCAAGCCGACGCCGCTTCGCGGCGCGGCTTAATTCTGGTGTTAGGCCTTGCATCCCGCACTGTTGTTGCCGGGTTCCAGGCATTCTGCAGCGCCTCGCTTATCCGCAGCGTTTGTACCTCGCGCGCGCGGTGCAGGCATTGGTAGTCAGCCCTGCAGAACCTCGGCTCCGGACAGGCGCGACTCTCCGCAAGATTCGACCGGCCGGGTCGGCTTCGGGCGAGGGCGTAGTGAGAGTTCTTGGTCGCGCGAGTCGCTGGTTCTGGCTTCGGCCCCGGCAAGTGCCAGCCTCAGGCCGTTCAGTCAGACATGTTGTACTGTTCGGCTCAGGGGTTGGGCTGTCGCAGGGGCGGGCGCAAGCTCGGCGTGCGGCGGCCTAACAAGTCGTTCAAGCCGAAGCCGCTTCGTTACGCAAAACACATGGCAGGTAAAGCTTGCCATGTGTTTCGCTCCACTACGCGTCTCGGCTTAACTCTGGCGTTAGCCGCTGTGAGAGAGAGAGCTGCGTGGAAACCATTAGCTTCGACGATTTCCTGAAAGTTGAGCTGCGCGTTGGCCGGGTCGTAAGCGCGTCGGTGTTTGCGGAAGCGCGAAAGCCCGCCTATGTCTTGCACGTGGACTTCGGCAAGAACCTTGGCGTCAAGAAGTCCAGCGCACAGATCACGGCGCTCTACCGACCTGAGGAGCTTGTCGGCAAGCTGGTGGTAGCCGTCGTCAACTTCCCTCGCAAGCAAGTAGGCCCTTTAATGTCCGAGTGTCTGGTGACCGGGTTCCATAATGAGCAGGGGGAGGTCGCGCTCTGCGTGCCCGATCAGGCAGTTCCACTTGGTACGAGGCTGCTGTAGTGGCGGCTAACAAGTCATTCAAGCCGATGCCGCTTCGCGGCACGGCTTAATTCTAGTGTTAGGCGGCTATGGCAGGACTTCTCTACACCGCAGCAGTTTTCGCCGTAGCACTCGGCGCGGCCCACTCTGTCCTCGGCGAGCGGTACATTCTCACCCGCCTGTTTCACCGCAGTGATCTGCCAAAATTGTTCGGCAGCGCTGAATTCACGACCCGAACGTTGCGCTTCGCCTGGCACATCACCACCGTTGCGTGGTTCGGCTTTGCTGCGCTGTTGGTGCATGCCGGTCGCGGCGACCTCACAGTGTCCGGCATGCTCCAAATCATCGGTCTCACCTTCGTTGCGTCCGGGGTCCTGCCGTTGCTCCTCACCCGAGGCAAGCATTTGTCGTGGCTGGTACTGTTCGTTATCGGCGGCATTGCACTCTGGTGCGCCGCCTAACGATTCATTCAAGCCGATGCCGCTTCGCGGCACGGCTTAATTCTGGTGTTAGGCCGCATATGACACGTCATGGCTAATCTGATCGTTACACGCGCCATAGCTGCGAGAGCTCGTATCAAACGAGATCACTTGGGCGAAGCTCGGGCGACCGACGCGCCGCTTGGCAATTGGTACGTTACGTTCCTGCCAATGGCAGAGCGAAACGCCTTTGTGTATATGAGTAGTCGCACTCAGCTGAGCTTCCTCATGCTGGAGGGAGAGCGTCTCACGCCCGAAAAGCTGTTCATAAGCCTGGTTCGGGGCATTTCCCTAGTGCTTGAGCTCGCTGGTTATCCGGAGCATGTGCGGGAGCGAGTGATGAATGGGTATCGTTCTGTCGCATTTGCGCGAGCGTCTGACCTTTCCAAGCTCGGCGTGCTGACCAACTGCGCACTCGACTATGAGAGCTTCATTGAACAAGATGGTGGCTTGAACCGCTGCAGTCTTGACCGGTTGGTAATCGACATGAATTCCCGGCCCGCCAAGAAGCTAGGATTCAGTACGCCGCTTGAAGAGACCGCAAAGGCACTTGGCGTGCGGCCTAACAAATCATTCAAGCCGATGCCGCTTCGCGGCACGGCTTAATTCTGGTGTTAGGTGCCACGAGACACTGCTCACCGCTCATCCATTCTACAGACGGCTACAGTCATGAAATTTCATCTGCTTATTCCGGCGCTCATCTGCGTAGCACTACCATCCACCGCCTTCTCCCAGTCATGGGTGAGACTTGCCACAGCCCCGAGCAGTACGGTCTTCTACTACGACGCAGACTCTGTAAAGCCAAATGAGGATAGAACCGCGGTCTCCATCCTGACGATGGCAGACCATAGAAATGATGCGTCTATCTCAAAAGACTTTACGGAAGTGCTGTTCAAGGTCAACTGCCAGAACTTGAACGTAAGCCAGATCCATACATACAAATACAATGCTGGCCCCAAGGATGAAGAGCGGAACTATGTAAATCCGTATGATCGGATCTATTACGCGCCAGAACGCGGAAGCATCGAGGACAGGGTCTTAGATGTTGCATGCGCCCTCTAATGCACTATGAGCGACCTTAAACTAGCTACTTCAATTATCAAGAGCGGCCGCATAACTGGGCAGGACACTGTATTCATCGATGAAGCGCTGTCAAAAGCACAGGCCAGCTCAATCTCAATAGATGAAATTGACATTGTTCTCGACTACATCGACCTGCAGTTGGCGAATAACTCCGTTAGTCAATCGACTCGACAAGCACTTGAGCACTTGTATGGCGGTCTTCGACAAGGTCGGGTTGGCACCTAACAATTCATTCAAGCCGAAGCCGCTTCGCGGCTCGGCTTAATTCAGGTGTTAGGCGGCATGACGGACTTACTACGAGTTGATGACTTCAGATGCCACGACCAGCATTTGGTTCATGTGCTGCCGGGGCGTGAGCGCGAAGCCACCTGCTTTGCACGCCAACTCCTAAATCAAGGGGTGCCTGCGGGGCTCTTCATTCGAGGAGAGGATGTTACGGACTGGGGGTTTCTTGAAGATGCGACCGGAGTTGAGCATTTCGAGTTCGTAGACTTCTCGAAAACTCTCTCTTGCACAAAGCTATTGCCAATCAGCCACGCTAAGTATCTCCGCATAGTCGGCCGGAAGCTCTCTATAGATTTCACGATCTTCACATCGTTACAGACGATTTGCTATCAATGGCACCCCGAATCTTCAGGACTCGAGTCCTTGGATGCGCTAAAAAGTGCGTATCTTTATGAAATTGGCAGCGCCAAGAACGCTAGCCCATTCCCATTGCCGCCAAGCGTTGAGACGCTGCAGTTAGTGAGGTATTTCGCCGAGTCTATTGACTTTATTCACGATATGAATCACTTGGTTGACCTGGAAATAATATACGCGCGAAACCTGCGGGCGTTACCCCCACTGCGGTCCCTTAAACAGTTAGAGCTCAAGAACGTCGGTAGGGACAAGTTCGCATACGACTCAATTCCGGAAAGCGTGGAAGCAATTATCATTGAGGCGTGCGCCCCAGTTCATGACTGGGATTTTGTTCGGAAAATTAGCGGTCTAAAGCGATTGGTCGTTTTCAAGACAAAGTGTGCTGCACCATCTTCCGCTGCCAAGAGTGCATTGAGCCTTGTGCCCCTCCGCGACTTGCCACGTGGAGTAACCTGATGCCGGTGCCGCCTAACAATGCGTTCAAGCCGAAGCCGCTTCGTTCCACCAAGCACATGGCAGATACAGCTTGCCATGTGCTGGGCTCCACTACGCGTCTCGGCTCTTAGGCTAGGGGAAACGAAAGACATAAGGTGTTAGGCCGCACGGGGGGGCTGCATGCCTGGTTCAAAGTTCAGCCTCAGCTTGATTGCGGCGCTGTGGCTGGCGCCGGGGTTGGTGCTGAGCCACCCGGGTGGCCTGAACAGCGAGGGCTGCCACAACAACCGCAAGACCGGCGACTATCACTGCCACCGCGCGCCTGCGGCGCCTCGCCCAGCTCTTCAGCAGAGCGACTTCGCGCCTGCACTCTCCGCTCCGCGCCAGCAGGGCGCTTTCGCCAACTGTGCCGCCGCCCGTGCTGCAGGAGCCGCGCCTGTTCGCCGTGGTGATCCGGGGTATGGTCCGCATCTGGATCGGGACAATGACGGAGTGGGTTGCGAGTAGGGAAATTGCACTGGCTCAGCCCAATCGAAACGAGTATATCTTGACCGGCCGGAGTCGTGCGCTTGTGCTCGAACAGCTTTCAGTCGGCGGTGAACTTGACCGGCATATTGCCCGGCATTTCCCAAAGATCCACGGGCCCTGAGGCGCGGCGCAGGGTTCGCAGGCCACAACCATCTGCCTGGACATGTATCCGCCTTCGGCGGTCCGGCGCCCTGGTCCACCGTCATGTGATCGGGGCGCCCGGTTGCAGCTGCCTGTCAGGTTTTCCCCGCGGCCCTCGTCTGTAGTCGATAACTTGGGCTTTGACGGGGATGGATATGGAAATGGCAGGCATGCGGCGCGGGATGTTCGATTCCGGGCAGGAAGAGCTGCGGTGGACCCGGGTTGGCGCGTGGTGTGCGGCGGGTTGGCGGATCTATCGTGAGGCGCCCGTGCGGATCTTGTTGCTGGCGTTGTCTCCGATCGTCTTTGAGGCGCTTGTCCAGTTGACTCCTTGGGCCGGCATTGTGCTGTCGAAGCTGTTGACGCCGGCGGTATCCGCATGGGTGCTGGTCATGCTGGATTGCAAGCTGCGCCACCACGGGTTTTCGCCGGGGAAGACCGGCCGGCAGACCGTATTGCGCTGGCGCCAGGTCGGGGGGCTGGCGCTGGCGAGCCTGCTGGTGTTCTCCGTCCAGGTGGCGACGGCCGCGCTGATCGGGAGCCCGGCGCAGGCGGGCGCCCTGGCTGCGGGAGACATTGCCGGCATAGGGTTTTCGCAGGTGGAACTGGCCGGCGTCCTTGCGTCAGGGGCGGTTCCCATGCTGTTCCTGTTCTTTGTCGGACCCAGGATGATCCTCGACGGGCTGCGGCTGTGGCCTGCCGTGGTCGAGAACGCGCGCCTGCTCAAGCGATGCTGGCAGCCGATGGTGTTCTACTCGCTGCTGATGGCCCTGATGCTTGCCGGGTTGACCTGGATGCCCTTGCTGCTGCTGGTGTTCCTGCCTGCGGGCCTGTGCATCGGGTATGCGGCGTATCGGGACGTTTTCGACCGTGTGCCGGGAGCCTGAGCGTTGACGTCGACCCCCGATATCGATGTCGCACTGCGCGACCACGGGGCGATGCTGTTCCGCATCGCATCCGGATACACGCGGACAGGCGCTGCGCGCGATGACCTGG
Organism: Luteimonas sp. MJ250; assembly: GCF_039548455.1. Taxonomy (NCBI): domain Bacteria; kingdom Pseudomonadati; phylum Pseudomonadota; class Gammaproteobacteria; order Lysobacterales; family Lysobacteraceae; genus Luteimonas; species Luteimonas sp. MJ250. Next base: position 8,896 of record NZ_JBCLVB010000015.1, read on the forward strand.
TGCAGGACATGTCGGTCGCGCTGTGGAAGGCGCTGCCGGCATACCGCGGCGATGGTCCTTTGAAGGCCTTCGTTGCCCGCATCGCGCAGTTCACCGCGCTCGATCATGTGAGGCGCCGGGTCAGCCGGGTGGATGCCGCCAGCCTCGACGAAGATCTGGAATCGACCGGCATGCGCCCGGACCAGTACGCCGGAGGCGTGCAGGATCGCAACCGCCTGCTTGAGGCGGTGCGTGGCTTGCCCGGAGGCCAGCGGGAATGCGTGCTGCTTGTTCTGGAAGGGTTCGGCAACCGCGAAATCGCCGGAATCCTGGGCGTGGCCGACAACACCGTGGACCAGCGGCTGAGCCGGGCGCGGCAGCAATTGCGAGGCATCCTTGGAGCCGACAATGAACAATGACGACTGGGTTGATCTTGCCGCGCAGTGGAATGCGGCGGACGCGCCCGATCCCGCTGTACTGCGGGCGCGCCTGCGGCGATACCGGTGGCGGAACCGGCTCGGCCTGATGAGCGAGCTGCTGGGTGCACTGGTGGCGCTGGTGCTGTCGGCATGGGCATGGACGCGGCAGCCCGAGTTGCGACCTTGGCTGCTCGTGGCCAGCTTGGTGGTGGTGGCCTGGCAGGTGGGATACCTGCTGATCCGCCAGCGCTATCGCCTGTTCGGCCTGCCCGCCGGCGGGCTTGTGGGCATGATCGACGCGGAGATGCGCCGTGCGAAATTCGTGGTGGCAACGCTGTGGTGCGGTCTCGCCGGCGGTGTGCTGCTGGTCCCGCTGGCATTCCTGACGCTTCCGGCCATCCATCACCCACGCCTGCTCACCGGACTGCTGATTGCCGCCGCAGCCTACGTTCCCTACGCGGTGCTCAGGACCTGGCAGCTGACCCGCCGGGTGGGGAGCCTGCGGGTGGAACGCGACCGGCTTTCGGAATGACCCGCTGCGGCCGGCACCCTCGCCGTGCTCAAGCTGGCCATGTCCCCGCCGCGCCTTGCCGCGCTGGGTCGATACACCATGGCGATCTATATCAGCCACATCTACCTGGTGAAGATCGCCCAGGCCAACAAGTGGTTCGCTTTGCTTCCCCAGCACGGCTTCCCGACCCGCTTCGCCATGGTGATCGTGTGCAGCCTGGCATGCGTGGCCATCGGCATCGCGCTGGGTCGCCTGCTGCCCTTCATCTTCGACTTCAGCTGGCTGTTCCGCCGCCGCGGCCAATTGACGCCCGCAAACGCGTGAGCCGGCGTGGTCCAGGCTTCGGCATGCGCTTGTGCGCGCCTTGGCGCTTCGTTCACGTCCACACGCCGTAGCGTGGCGCATTCAGTCGACAGGGAGTTCGCCGTGCACAGAATGACCGGGAAGCAGCAGTTCATCGGCCTCGTCGCGTGGCTGGCGGCGACGGGCGTTGCCGCCTTCGCCGGCGGCATGGCCTCCCGCCGCGCCGGCGATTTCTACGCGCAGCTGGTGCGGCCGGAATGGGCACCGCCGGGCGACATCTTCGGGCCTGTCTGGACGGTGCTGTACGTGCTCATGGCGGTGGCGGCCTGGCTGGTCTGGCGCATCGGCGGCTTCGGCCATGCGCGCAGCGCGCTGACGCTCTTCCTGGTGCAGCTGGTGGTCAACGCGCTGTGGAGCTGGCTGTTCTTCGCCTGGCAGATGGGCGCCGCCGCGCTGGCCGACATCGCGCTGATGTGGGTGCTGGTGGTGGCGACCATCGCCGCCTTCTGGCGCCACAGCCGGCTGGCCGCGGCGCTGCTCCTGCCCTACCTGGCGTGGATCAGCTTCGCGGCCATGCTCAACCTCAGGCTGTGGCAGACCAATCCCGGCGTGCTTGGCTGAGCCGGCGGGCGTCGGCCGCGCCGCGTGACGCGCTCCCGCATCCCGTCCCACACTGGCAGCCGACCCACTGCCTGGAGATCCATCGATGCACGGACTTGAGCTGCGATCACTGGCGACAAGCGACGGCCAGCTGCGCCTGAGCCTCGAGGACGCCACGCCCGGGGCGCCCGCGGCCGACGAGCTGGTGGTTCGAGTGGAAGCCGCGCCCATCAATCCTTCCGACCTTGGCCTGCTGATCGGACCCGCCGACATGGCGACGGCCAGGGCCGAAGGGACGCCGGAGCAGCCGGTGGTGGTGGCCGACATTCCCCGGCAGCGCATGGGGGCGATCAGGGACCGCCTGGACCAGTCGCTGGCGGTCGGCAACGAGGGTGCCGGCACCGTGGTCGAGGCCGGCGACAACGTGCGCCACTTCCTTGGCCGCAAGGTCGGCATGCTCGGCGGCGGCATGTATGCACAGCTGCGCAGGCTGCCGGCACGCGACTGCATCGTGTTGCCGGAGGGTGTGGACGTGGCGGACGGCGCGTCGATGTTCGTCAATCCGCTGACCGCGCTGGGCTTCACTGAAACCATGAAGGCGGACGGCCACCGCGCGATCGTGCACACCGCCGCGGCATCCAACCTCGGACAGATGCTCAACAGGATCTGCATCAAGGACGGCATCGGGCTGGTCAACATCGTGCGCAGCCAGGCGCAGGTGGACCTCCTGCGCGCGATCGGTGCGCGGCATATCGTCGACAGCACGTCGCCCGGTTTCCCGGCCGAACTCGCGCGGGCCATCCGCGATACCGGCGCCACCATCGCGTTCGACGCGATCGGCGGTGGCACGCTGGCCGGGCAGATCCTGCAGGCGATGGAGGCCTCGGCCGATCGCGGCGCGGGCTACAGCCCCTACGGCTCGAACGCGCGCAAGCAGGTTCATGTCTACGGCAGCCTGGACACCGGCCCGACGGTGCTCAACCGCACGTTCGGCTTCACCTGGAGCGTGGGGGGCTGGCTGCTGTCGCCGTTCCTGCAGAAGGTGGGGCGCGAGGTCGCGGCGCGGATGCGGCAGCGCGTGGCCGACGAGCTCACCACCACCTTCGCAAGCCGCTACACCCGCACCATCAGCCTGCGCGACGCCCTGCAGCTGGACATCCTTCGCGGCTACGAGCGCAAGGCCACGGGCGAGAAGTACCTGATCGACCCGTCGCGCTGAGCGCGCAGCGCGTCCGGCGGGCGTGGCCCCATGTCGGGCCACGCCCGCCATCCTGGCTCAGAACCTGAGTCCCAGGCGCGCGTAGAAGAACCGCCCCGGAAGGTCATAGGTCGCCGCGTCATAGCCGTTGAGCGAGCAGCTCAGGCAGATCGGCGGGTCCTCGCCGGTCAGGTTGTTCACGCCCAGGGTCACGCGCAGGCCGCGCATCCAGGCGTCGCTGTTCCAGGACGCCTGCAGGTCGTGATAGGTGGTCGCGTCCAGGTGGTTGATGTCGTTGGCGCTGTCGTCGCAGATGGCGAAGCCGTTGGCGCCGCCGCAGGACTCGCGCAGGTCATCGATGTGGCGCACGTTCCAGGCGATCGCCCAGGGCCCCCTGCTCCACTGCGTGGACACGTTGCCGGTCCACTCGGGGATGGCGCTGTTGTTCACTTCGATACCGGGCGCGCGCGGCTCGGCCTGCCCGGACTCGTTCACCAGCTCGTACTCGCCGACGAACGTCGCCTTGGCATCGAAGCGCAGCTGGCCCCATCCCCGCTCGGGCAGCAGCCAGCCCAGGCTCAGGTCCCAGCCGTCGGTGCGGATGGTGCCGAGGTTGTCGAGGATGTCGTCGAAGCGGACGATCTGGCCGCGCTCGCTGCGGTCGTAGGACGCGCACGAGAACGGATCGGCATCGAACACGCAGCGGTTGAGGATGACCTGCGCGTCCGGCGCCTGGATGGCGTCCTCGATGGTGTGCTTGTAGAAGGTGAGGCCCAGGTCCATGCGCTCCGACCAGGAGGCGCCGGCCGCGAACGAGGGGCTCCAGACAGCGCCCAGGTTCAGGCTGCGGCTGGTCTCCGGCTGCAGGTCGGCGTTGCCCGAGGTCACCACCGAGATCTGCGAGTTGGTCTGCACGTAATCGGCCGGCACGCCCTGGGCCACGCACTCCGGACGCACGGCGTTGGCCGCGCCGGAGCAGGGATCGACCAGGGTGGCGTCGAAGCGCGACAGCGTGCCGTACAGCTCGCCGATCGACGGTGCGCGGAAGCCCTGCGCGAACGAGCCGCGGAGCACGAACTCCTCCGCCAGCTGCCAGCGCAGCCCCAGCTTGCCGGTGCTTTCGCCGCCGAAGGTGGAGTAGTCGGAGTAGCGGCCGGCGATGCTCATGTCGAGCGCGCTGCCGCGTTCGGCATTGGCCATCAGCGGCACGGCCAGTTCAAGGTAGACCTCGTTGACGTTGTAGTCGCCTGCGGTCGGGCCGGACGGCACGCCGTTGTATTCGCCAGCCACGGTGATCGGGTCGGGCTGGTAGCGGCCTTCGTACTTGCGGTATTCGTAGCCGGCGGCGAAGCCCAGCGGCCCGGCCGGGAGCTCGGCCAGCGACCCGGTGAGGTTGGCGGAGGCCAGGGTGAGGCTGTTCTCGCTCTCGTCGCGCACGACCGGTTGGATGAAGCCGAGCATCTCCGGCGTGATCGTGCCCACGCCGCCGAACACGTCCAGCGGCACGCAGCCGGCAATCCCGGCACAGGCCGTGGGATCGCCCAAGGCTTCGTTGATGCGGCGCAGGTTGTAGCTGCCGAAGTTGGTCTGCTTGGCGCTGCTCTCGCTGCGCACGACGTTGATGTCCCAATCCCAGGGACGCTCGCGCACGCTGAAGCTGCCGTCCAGGCCGGCGGCCACGTACCAGGTCTCCACGTCCTGCTCGTAGCGCCGCGGCCCGCCTTCCACCGGGCGGCGGCCCAGAAGGAACAGGTTGGCGTCGTCGCCCACGGTCGTGAGGTCGAAGCCGAAGGGGTTGTAGGGGTTGAGCGCCGAGATCACCAGGCTGCTTTCGCCCCAGTGGTTGTAGATGCCGGCATCGGTGCCGAGGAAGAACGGCTCCGGCGCGGCCTGGTTCGCCGATTGGCGCTCGTTGTACAGCGCGCGCACGTAGCCGCCGAGGTTGTCGTTGAAGGCGAAGCGCACCTGCCCGAACACGGTCTTCCGCTCCGACGGGGTCAGCAGCAGGTTGTAGGGCGCGAAATTGAAGCGGTCGGCGGTGGCGAAGCAGTGATAGTCGTCGCTGCGGTCGCAGTCCTGGCCGGGCGTGAAGCCTGGATCGCTGACGCCGGTGTCGGGCGTCAGGTCATGCACGAGTCCGGTGTTCGGATCCATGAACACGAAGCGTCCCTGCGGCGTGGCCGAGCTGCCGTTGGACAGCCCGGTGCCGGGCACCGGGACGCTGGCCGGGCCGTACTCCAGCGATGACACCTCTTCCTGCTTGAAGTACGACGCGCCGGCGAACCACTGCACGCGGTCGTTGCCGCCGCCGTAGCCCATGTCGGCGCCCCAGGTGTCGCCACCAAGGTCGTCATAGGTGCCGTAGTGCAGCTCGATGTCGCCGCCCTGCACGTTGCGGCGGGTGATGATGTTGACCACGCCGGCGATGGCGTCGGAGCCGTAGATCGACGAGGCGCCGTCTTCCAGCACCTCGATGCGGTCCACCAGCGACAGCGGGATGGTATTGAGGTCGACCGCCGAGCCCACGCCGGAGCCGGAGGATTCATTGACCCAGCGGATGCCGTCCACCAGCACCAGCACGCGCTTGGGGCCGAGGTGGCGCAGGTCGACCGTGGCCGCGCCCGCGCCAACGCCGCCGCCATCGGGCGGGAAGCCGAAGTTGCCGCTGGAGTTGAATTTGGTGTTGAGCGCCGCGCCGCTGGCGGTCAGGTTCTGGACGACGTCGGCGACCGACTTGAAGCCGCTGCGGTCGATGTCCTCGCGGCTGAGCACCTGCACCGGAACGTGGGTTTCCAGCGCGGACTGCTTGATGCGCGAGCCGGTGACGGTGACCGAATCAAGCGTGATGGCGTCGGGCGCGTCCTGCGCAACAGCGGCGAGGGGGAACGAAAAGGGCAGCGCAGCGCAGACGGCGACTGCGAGAAGGCGACGCGGGGGCATGGCCATGGAGCTCTCCTGGTGGCTGTACGCCGTCCCGTTGCCCCCGTGCCGTCGGCAGCCCACTTGTAAACAGAATGTAAAACGCCGGCAAGCCCCCGGGTTTACCCCAGGGTGCTCAGCCCTGCAGCACCAGGCTCAGCCCCACCGCCACCAGGAACACGGCGAACACCCGGCGCAGCGTCGGACCGCTGATCGCGTGCGCCAGCCGCGTGCCCCAGGGCGCGGCCAGCACCGAGGTCACCGCGACGCCGATCGCGGCCGGCAGATAGATGTAGCCGACCGCACCGGCGGGCAGGCCGCCCGGCGGGGCGTTGAAGGCGTAGCCGAGGGCGCTGCCGATCGCGATCGCCACGCCGCAGGCCGATGAGGTGCCGACCGCGCGCACCGGGCGCACGCCGCGCCACACCAGCAGGGGCACGGTCATGCTGCCGCCACCGATGCCGACCACCGCCGACAGGGCGCCGATGCCGGTGCCGGCCGCGGTCATCGGCAGGCCGGTGGGGACCACGTCGCGGCCGCTGTCGGCGCGCGCGCCGCCGAACGCCATCTGCGCGCCGGCAAGCAGGCAGTACCCGGCCACGATCCAGCGCAGCACGATGCCGTCCAGGCCCACGGCGACCTGGCTGCCGAGCACGCCGCCGATCGCCAGTCCCGGCATCATCCAGGCCACGGTCGGCCACAGCACGCTGCCGCGCCGGTGGTGCGACCACGCCGAGGACAGGGCGGTGAACACGATGCTGGCCATCGAGGTCGCAAGCGCGGCGTGCATCGCCATGTCCACCGGCACGCCCTGCAGCGGCAGCAACCAGGCTAGCGCCGCCACCAGCACCAGGCCGCCGCCGATGCCGAGCAGGCCGGCCAGCACGCCGGCCAGGATGCCGAGCAGCGGGAACATCCAGAACCCTTCGATCACACCGACTCCTTCAGCATGGGCGCCCGGCCCATTCGATATAGTCCCCGCATGCCGCAAGGAAAGCTCGCCATCCTACTGTCCGCGGCGTTTGCGCTGTCGGCTCCGGTCGCAGTGCAGGCGCAGGCGCTGCCCGACGACGATCTTGCACGGCGCGCGCTCACCGCCGCCGAGATCGGCCAGCCGCTGCCGCCCCTGCGCGCGGACCATCCGCTGCAGGGCTGGATCGGCTACGCGCGGCTGCGCCGCGACCTCACCAGCCTGAAGCCCGCGCAGGCGCTCGACTTCCTGGATCGCCATCGTGGCCAGGCCGTGGCCGACACCTTCCGCACGGCGTGGCTGGGCGAGCTGGCGCGGCGCAAGGCCTGGGGTCCGTTCCGCGCGGCCTGGGTGGCCGGGACCGGTTCGGCGGCGCTTGCGTGCAGCGAACTTGAAGCGCGGCTGCGCACCGGTGCAGCCGATGCCGCATGGACGACCGAAGTGCAGCAGCTGTGGCGCGATGCCGGGCGTTCGCAGCCCGATGCCTGCGACCCGGTATTCGATGCCCTGGCCGAACGCGGCGGCTTGGACGACGGCCTGCGCTGGGCGCGCATCGAGACTGCGATCGCCGAGGGTCAGCTCGGTGTGGTGCGCGCCGCCGCGCGCGGCCTCCCTGCCGACGCGCGCCAGCAGGCGGAGGCCTACGCGGCCTATCTTGGCCGAGCCGATGCAAGCGCGGCGGCTTGGCCGAAGAACGCGCGCAGCCGCCTGGCGGCCTCGCACGGCCTGGCCACGCTGGCACGCTCCAATCCCGACGCCGCCGAGGCATTGCTGCCACAGGTGGCGCAGGCGCTGCAGTTCAGCGACGCCGACCGCAACCGCGTGCTTTACCAGGTCGCGCTGTGGACGGTGGCGTCCTACCACGACGGCGGCGCACGGCGCCTGGCGGCGGTGCCTGAAGCCGCCTATGACGCGCGCCTGCACGAATGGCGGGTGCGCGAAGCGATGTCACGCTCCGACTGGCCGGCGGCGCTTGCGGCGATCAAGCGCATGGGCGACGCGCAGCGCGTCGATTCGCGCTGGACCTACTTCGCCGCGCGCCTGCACGAGCTCACCGGCGACCGTGCCGGCGCACGGCCGCTGTATGCCGCGGCGGCGCGCGATGCCGACTTCCATGGCTTCCTTGCCGCCGACCGCATCGACCAGCCGTACGCGCTGTGCCCGCTCGAACACGGTGGCACTGCGGCCGAAAAGGCGGCCGTCGCCGCCGACCCGGCGATGCAGCGTTCGATGGCGCTGTTCCGCATCAACCGCGCGGCCTGGGCGACGCGGGAGTGGCGCGATGCGCTGTCGCGCTTCAGCGACCGGCAGCGGCAGATGGCGGTGGAGATCGCCCAGGCCAACGGCTGGTTCGACCGCGGCGTGTTCGGCCTGGTCAACGCCGGCGGCGAGCGCAAGCCGGACGAGCTGCGGCTGTACACGCTGCGCTTCCCGCTGCACCACGACCTGCTGATCCGCGGCGAGAGCGCGCGCAACCAGCTCGATCCGGCCTGGGTCGCGGCCGAGATCCGCGCCGAGAGCGTGTTCAATCCGCGTGCGCGCTCACCGGCCAATGCCCGCGGGCTGATGCAGGTGCTGCCCGAGACCGGCGCCGGCGTCGCGCGCCGGCTGGGCATGCCGTGGTCGGGCGCGGAGTCGCTGTTCGATCCGGCCACCAACGTCCGCATCGGCACCGCCTACCTGCGCGAGATGAAGGACAAATACACGCTGCCCTACGTCGCCATCGCCGCCTACAACGCCGGCCCCACGCCGACCGCACGCTGGCAGGCCGACCGCCCGGGCATGGACGCCGACTTCTGGATCGAGACCATCACCTACAAGGAAACCCGCGACTACGTGGCGCGGGTGCTCGCCTTCAGCGTGATCTACGACTGGCGCCTGGACGGCAACGCGGTGCCGGTAAGCGACCGCATGCACGGCCGCAGCGGCGCAGTGCGCAAAGCGTTCGCGTGCCCCGCGGCTGTTGCGGGCGCCGCTAAAGCCGCCCCTGCTGTGTCATCGGGGGAGTAGCCGGCATGGAGACGTTTCTCGTTGGCGGGGCGGTGCGGGACCGGCTGCTGGGACTTCCGGCGGGCGACAGGGATTTCGTGGTGGTCGGGAGTACGCCGGAGGCGATGCTGGAGGCCGGCTTCAAGCCCGTAGGGCGCGACTTCCCCGTATTCCTGCACCCCGACACCGGCGACGAGCACGCGCTGGCGCGCACCGAGCGCAAGTCGGCGCGTGGGCACCGCGGCTTCGTGGTGGATGCGCATCCATCGGTGACGCTGGAGGACGACCTCGGGCGCCGCGACTTCACCATCAACGCCATCGCCGAGGGCGGCGACGGTCGCCTGACCGATCCGTACAACGGTGCGCACGACCTCGAGATCCGCGTGCTGCGCCACGTCAGCCCCGCCTTCGCCGAGGACCCGCTGCGCGTGCTGCGCGCGGCGCGGTTCATGGCGCGCTTCGCGGCGCTGGGATTCAGCGTGGCCGACGAGACCCAGGCGCTGATGCGCGACATGGTCGCCGGCGGCGAGCTCGCCGAGCTGGTACCCGAGCGCGTCTGGCAGGAGCTGGTGCGCGCGCTGCGGTCGCCCAAGCCATCGGCCTTCCTGCGCACCCTGCGCGACTGCGGCGCACTGGCCGTGGTCTTGCCCGAAGTCGATGCGCTCTACGGCGTGCCGCAGCGCGCGGAGTACCACCCCGAGATCGACACCGGCGTGCACATCGAGCTGGTGTGCGACATGGCCGCGCAGCTGGCGCCGGGCGATGACGAGGTCGGCTTCGCGGCGCTGGTGCACGACCTCGGCAAGGCGCTGACGCCGGCCGACGAACTGCCCAGGCACATCCAGCACGAGCAGCGCGGCGTGGCCCCCGTGCGCGCGCTGTGCGAGCGGCTGCGGGTACCGGCGGCGCACCGCGACCTCGGCGTGATCACCTGCCGCGAGCACCTCAACGTGCACCGCCTGGCCGAGCTTCGCGACCAGACCGTGCACGACCTGCTCGCGCGCTGCGACGGCTTTCGCAAGCCGGACCGCATCCGCCGCCTGGCGACGGCCTGCGAGGCCGACAAGCGCGGCCGCGCGGGCCTCGCCGGCCTGCCCTATCCGCAGGCGGGGGAACTGGTGCGCCTGCGCGACGCCGCCGCCGCGGTGACCGGCGCCGACATCGTCGACCGGGAACTGGAAGGCCCCGCCTTCGGTGTCGCGCTGCGCGAGGCGCGCATCGCGGCGATCGCGGCCGCGCGCACGCTGCGCAAGGGCGACGTCAGCCCCGGGCGCGGGACAGCAGGCGCGCCTCCAGCCTGAGCAACAGGTCGCGCATCGGCGTCAGCCGCGTGGCCAGGCCGGCGATCACGCCCAGGGTGTTTGCCAGTGCGTCCCAGCGGTCGGGCATGCGGGTTCCGGTCAGCGCACCCTGCCCGTGCTCCAGGCCGATGCCCAGCAGCACCAGGCCCAGGCCCGCGCCAAGCAGGGCTGGCCAGCGCGCAAACAGCTGCACCGCGCTCGCGGCCAGCGCGAAGTAGGCGATGAAGTGATGCAGCTTGTCGCTGCCCGGCGCGTCCGGCAGGTCGGGCGCGGGCATCAGCGAAAACACCACCACCGCGGCGATCGCCAGGCACCACAGCGCGCACCATGCCCATGGATGGCGGAGCGCCTTGAGCGAGCGCCCCACGCGCGGTCGGTTCACAAACGGAAGCTCAGGTCGCCGGCCAGGAACGCGGCCTCGAACGGCACGCCGCGCTCGAAGCCCATGACCTGGAAGCGCTCGCCCATCGCCGTGGGCAGGGTGAGCTGCTGCACCTGGCGGCGCAGTGCGTAGCGCGCGGTCTCGGTCGCTGCGGCTTCTTCCTGTGCCGCCAGCCGCTCCTCCAGGCCGTTGCCGATCAGGAACATGGCCTGGCTGCAGTAGCCGGCGAAGTCGAAGCCGGCGCCGGTACCGGCCTCGGCCAGCGCGGTGAAGTCCACCGATGCGGTGATGTCCTGCAGGCCCACGCGCGCGAATACATCGTCGACCACGTGATGGCGATGGAACGCGCGCAGGGTGCCGCGATCGCGGGTGGCCGCGTAGTACTCGCGGCGCGGATAGCCATAGTCGATGAACAGCATCGCGCCGGCCTGCATCGGGCCCATCACCGCCTGGATCCAGTACGGCAGCTGCGGCAGCAGCTCGGAGCGGTAGCCTTCGGGAAAGGCGCCCTCGTCGCGCTGGCGCTCGACGTGGCGCACGGCCGCGCCCATCAGCGCATCGGCGGGCACTTCGACGATGGCGAAGCCGCCGTCGGCGGCCACCGACACCCCCTCCTCCATCACCTCGCCGCCGCGGATCACGAAGCGCGGGGTGGGCAGCGCGTCGATCACCTCGTTGGCGAACAGCACGCCCTGCCAGGGCTGGTCGAAGGGCCGGTCGAGCCATTCCACCCGCGCGTTCAGCGCCTCGGGCAGCCGCGAGCGCAGCCGCTCGCGCTGGCGCTCGCGCAGGTCGGCGCTGGGTTCGAGGATGGCGTAGCGCGCCGGCAGCGCATCAAGCGTCGCCAGGTGCCTGAGCGCGGCTTCGGCGAAGGCGCCGCTGCCGCCGCCAATCTCGAGGAAGCTGCTGTCCGCGCCCAGCTGGCGCAGCGGCGGCGCGAGCGCTTCGACCACGCATTCGGCGAACAGGCTGCCGAGCTCGGGCGCGGTGACGAAATCGCCGGCGCGCCCGAACTTGGTGCTGCCGGCGCTGTAATAGCCCAGGCCCGGCGCATACAGCGCCAGCTCCATGAAGCGGGAGAACGGGATCGCGCCGCCGGCATCGGCGATCACGGCGTGGATGAGGCCGCGCAGGCGTTCGCTGTGCGTCTGCGCGTCGGGATCAAGCGGGGGAAGGGACATGGGGGATTCCGTTGCGTAACGCGCGACAGGATACGGAACCCGGCGGCGCCGAACGTTATGGTGTCGGTCATGAGTACGCAGCCAGTCATGCCGGGAGGCCATCCCGTTGCGCTTGTCACCGGTGCCGCGCGCCGCCTGGGGGCGACCATCGCGCGCCGCCTGCACGCCGAGGGCTACGACCTGGTGCTGCACTACCGCCACTCAGCCGACGAGGCCTTGGCGCTGGCGGCGGAGCTTGAGTCCGCGCGCGCCGGCAGCGTGCTGGCGCTGCAGGCGGAGCTTGCCGAGTTCGACCGGCTGCCGGAGCTGGTGGCGCGCAGCGTGGGCCGCTTCGGCCGGCTGGATGCCCTGGTCAACAACGCCTCGGCGTTCGCCACCGCCACCTTCGGCGACATCCATCCCGCTCACTGGGACGCGACGATGGCGGTCAACGCCCGCGCGCCCTTCTTCCTCGCCCAGGCGGCGGCGCCGCACCTGCGCGCGGCGGGCGGCGCAATCGTCAATATCTCGGACGTCTATGCGCGCGCGCCGCGCGCCGATCTCGCCGCCTACGTCGCCAGCAAGGGCGCGCTGGAGGCGGCGACCCGCGCGCTGGCCGTCGCGATGGCACCGGAAGTGCGGGTGAATGCGGTGGCGCCGGGCGCGATCCTGTGGCCGGACGAGGGCATCGATCCCGAGCTGCAGGAGCGGCTGCTGGCGATGACCCCGCTGGGCCGCACCGGCACCCCGGAAGAGATCGCCGGCGCGGTGCTGTGGCTGCTGCGCGACGCCGGCTATACGACAGGCAGCGTGCTTGCAGTGGACGGTGGACGCGGTCCGTAGCAGGACAAACACGATGACACGCGTGGACATGCGCGCCGGTCGGGCCGGAGCCTGCAAGCGCAGGCTCCGGCGACATTCGCTTCAGCGCTTGGGCGCGAACGACGTGGCGATGCCGGTGCCGCGGAACGCTTCCGGCACCTCATGCGACATCGCATAGCGGTACAGCACCGCTGAATAGATCCCGGTCAGCGCGGCCTGGTACACGCCCAGCAGCAGCACGCCCACCATGCACACCGCGCCAACCACCACCGCCAGCGCCATCGACGCCTGCGCGGCCAGCACCACCAGCAGCACCGAAACCAGCACCGCGCCGCCGCTAAGCAAGCCGAAAGCCGCGCCGATGCCGACCTGGCCGACCGCGTTCTCACCCCAGGTGCGCCTGAGCAGGGTGACGCTCTGCTTCAGCGCATCGATCGGGCCGACATCGCGGCTGACCAGCACCGGCACCGCCAGGAAAGTGGCCAGCGTCCAGGCAAGCCCCAAGCCGCTGCCGACCAGGCGCACAATGAAATTGTTGTCCTTCGCCTTCATCGACTGCAGCAGCACGCCGACGGTCGCCGCGATCGCTGCATAGCCGAAGATCGCGCCCAGGCGCGAGCGCGCGGCGGCGAAGCCGTCGGCCAGGGTGGGATCGCCGCCGTCCAGGCGGATCATCGCCGCGCCCACCAGCGCGCAGTTGAAGAAAATCATCACGCTGTAGGTGCAGAAGTAGAAGGCGAAGCCAAGCAGCACGCCGCCAACGCTGAGGCCGCTGCTGAACAGGCGCAGGGCAAGCGTGGGCAGCGCGAAGCTCGCCAGCACCAGCAGCGTGGCCAGCCCGGACAGCACCGGGAACAGCATCAGCTCGCGATCCGAGCGCAGCACCGCCGCGCTTGCCTTCACCATCTCCCAGCTGCGCGAGAACTTCTCGAACATGGCCTCTCCCTCCGTCTGCGTGCTGCGCCCCGAAACCGCCGATTGGCCGCTTCGTCCAACGCATGCCCCCATGACGACGCCAGCGCGCGGAGTGTGACCGACCGGACAGGTGCCGTGTCAGTACCGGTTGTCAGCAACGATCACGCGGGAGCATCGCTCTGCACCGGCAGCGTGACTTCATGCATGGCCACGTTGCGCTCGGTCGATGCCGCCCACAGCTCGGCCAACGTGCGCCCGCTGGTCGGCTCGACCACCTCGGGCGCGATCTCGGCCAGCGGCCGCAGCACGAAGGCGTGGCGCAGCTCCCCGCGCGGCAGGCGCAGGTTGCCGGGGCCGCTGCAGACCAGGTCGTCGAACAGCACGATATCGATGTCCAGGGTGCGGTCGCCGAAGCGCGGGCCGCTGCGGTCGCGGCCATGGGCGTCCTCAAGCGCGTGCAGCCAGTGGTTCAAGGCATGCACGTCGAGGTCGCTGTCGATGACGGCGGCGGCGTTGACGAAGTCCGCCCCCTCGAAGCCCACCGCCGGCGTGCGGTAGGCGGCCGACGCGAGGATGTCGCCGAAGCGCGCGCGCAGCGCCGCGAACGCGATCGCGATATGGCGTTCGGGATCGACGTTGCTGCCGAGGCTGAGGCAGGCGATGGGCATGGGCCGCACTCCGTGGGGGCGCTCATGATCGCGCACCGGGCGGCCCGCGCGCGAGCGCCGGGCACACCCGGCGGCGCACGCGACACGGCTTTGCGATCGGGTCGGTTGCGTCGCTCAGTCGGCGGCGGCGACCGGCCCGTCCTCGCGGCGCAGGCGCACCTCCACCGGTGCATCGCTGTGCGCCTGGAACACGCGCAGCCCGAACTCGGGAAGGATCGCCAGCAGGTGGTCGAAGATGTCGCCCTGCACGCCCTCGTAGGCCGCCCAGGCGGTGTCGTTGGTGAAGCAGTAGACCTCCAGCGGCAGGCCGGCCTGGGTGGGATCGAGCTGGCGCACCAGCAGGGTCAGGTCCTGGTGGATGCCCGGGTGGCTGCGCAGGTACTGCAGCACATAGGCGCGGAAGGTGCCGAGGTTGGTCACGCGACGCCGGTTGACCGCCTCGCTGCCGCGCTCGCCCAGGGTCTGGTTCCACGCCTCCAGCTCGCTCGACTTGCCACCAAGATAGTCGTCGAGCAGGCGGAAGCGCCGCAGCCCGGCGATCTCGTCGGCGTCGAGGAAGCGCGTGCTGTGCTGGTCCAGGTAGATCGCGCGCTTGATGCGGCGGCCGCCAGCTTCGGTCATGCCGCGCCAGTTCTTGAACGAGTCCGAGATCAGCTTGCGCGTGGGCACCGTGGTGATGGTCTTGTCCCAGTTCTGCACGGTGACCGTGTGCAGGGCGATGTCGATCACGTCGCCGTCGGCGTTCTGGCTGGGCATCTCGATCCAGTCGCCGATGCGCACCCGGCCGTCGCCGCTGATCTGCAGGCTGGCCGCGAACGACAGGATGGTGTCCTGGAAGATCAGCATCAGCACCGCGCTCGCCGCGCCCAGGCCGGTCAGCACGTGCACCAGGTCCACGCCGGCCAGCAGCGCGACCGAGGCCAGCGCCGCCATCACCAAGGCGATGATCTTCGCGACCTGCAGGTAGCCCTTGATCGGCTTGTTGCGCGCGTCGGGGCGGCGCTCGTAGACCTCGTTGGCGACGTCGAGCGCGTGGCCGAAGGCCAGCGCCACGGTAAAGATCACGAACACCCGGCACAGGCCGGTGATGAAAGCCACGAGCCCCGGCGACAGGTCCGGCACCAGCGCGATGCCGCTGCCGATCACCAGCGCCGGCACCACGTTGGCCAGGCGCGAGACCACGCGCATGCGGCTGATCGAGCCGTTTCCGGCGTGCCCGGCGAGTGCCGCGACGCGCATGAGCACCTGGCGCAGGCCGCGCAGCAGGATCCGCTTCGTCACCAGGTTGGCCAGCCACGCCACCAGCAGCAGCGCCGTCAGGACCAGCAGGGAATAGGCCCAGGGATACGGCGCCAGCGTCTCGCGCAGGGCTTCAAGTCGAAATTGCATGGAATCTCCAGAGTGGGCGGATCAGCCGGCCCGGCGGCGCTCGATGACCACGCCGACCGCGCGCGCACCGCGCACGGCGCCGGGCTTGCCGAGCTTCAATCGTAGCGAATCGACGTTGAACTCCTGCAACACGATCTCCGCGCAGCGCTCGGCCAGCGTCTCCACCAGACCGAAATCCGACTGCGAGACGTACTCGACCAGGCGCTGGCTGACCGCCTTGTAGTTCAGGGTGTCGGCGATGTCGTCGGTGGCCGCGGGCACGCGGTTGTCGAAGCGCATCTCGAGATCGAACACCAGCGTCTGGCGAATGCGCCGCTCCCAGTCGTAGATGCCGATCAGGGCCTCGATCTCGAGGCCTTCGATGAAGACGTGGTCCATGGCGCGCGGTCCGGGCGGCGGGCCAGCTTAACGCGGTGGCGCGCTGGCCCCGGTTGCGCCGGGAGCGAACAGCGTCGCCGGCACCGAAGTGACCTCGGGCAGCGTGGCCATGTCCCAGCGCGGCGTGACGTGCACCGCGTCGGTCGCGCGCTGCCCGGCTTCCAGGCGCAGCGCGCCGGCGAAGGCGATCATCGCGCCGTTGTCGGTGCAAAGTTCGGGCCGCGGGAAGCAGGCGCGGCCGCCGCGCTTCGCGGCCATCGCTTGCAGGCGCGCGCGCAGGCGCCGGTTGGCGCCGACGCCACCGGCCACCACCAGGGTGTCGCAACCGGCCGCGTCCAGCGCGCGCTCGCACTTGATGGCCAGGGTGTCGACCACTGCATCCTCGAAGGCGCGGGCGATGTCGGCACGGGTGGCGTCGGACTGGTCGCTCGCGCGCCAGGCCAGCATCACCTGGGTCTTCAGGCCGCTGAAGCTGAAATCCAGGCCCGGGCGATTGGTCATCGGCCGCGGGAACGCATACCGGCCGGGCGTGCCGGTTTCGGCCAGCGCCGCCAGCTGCGGCCCACCCGGATACGGCAGGCCCATGAGCTTGGCGGTCTTGTCGAAGGCCTCGCCGGCGGCGTCGTCCAGCGTCTCGCCGAGCAGGCGGTAGCGGCCGATGGCCTCCACCGCCACCAGCTGGGTGTGGCCGCCGGAGACCAGCAGGGCCACGAAGGGCGGCTCGGGCGGATCGGCCTCCATCAGCGGGGCCAGCAGGTGGCCTTCCATGTGGTGCACCGCCACGGCCGGCAGCTCCAGCGCCCAGGCCAGCGAGCGCGCCACCCCGGCGCCGACCAGCAGGGCGCCGACCAGGCCCGGACCGGCGGTGTAGGCCACGCCCTCTAGGTCGCCCACGCCCAGCCCGGCTTCGGCCAGGGTCTGGCGGACCAGGGGCAGCAGCTTGCGGACGTGGTCGCGGCTGGCCAGCTCGGGCACCACGCCGCCGTACTCGGCGTGCAGGGCGATCTGGCTGTAGACCGCGTGGGCACGCAGCCCGTCGGCACCCGTCCGCGCGGTGTCGTACACGGCGACGCCGGTTTCATCGCAGCTGGTTTCGATTCCGAGGACGATCATGGGGTTCGGGCGGGTGGGTCTGTGGGGTGGGTCGGGGAGCGAATGGCGCGGGTGGGGTTCGACGGGGGGCGGTCGCCGCCATAGCGGCTCCTACAACATCCGCCGGCCCCGCAGGAGCAGCCCTGGCTGCGGCCCGGACCGGCACATTTGCGCCGCGTGGGAGACGGGGCTATCATACGCGGCTCGCCGGGGGGAAACCGGCGCACCCCGAACCCAGAGATTCCCAATGCCCAGCGTCAAAGTCCGCGAAAACGAGCCCTTCGAGTTTGCCCTCCGCCGCTTCAAGCGCACCTGCGAAAAGGCCGGCGTGCTGGCCGAGACCCGCAAGCGCGAGTACTACGAAAAGCCGACGCAGGAGCGCAAGCGCAAGGCCGCGGCCGCGGTGAAGCGCCAGGTCCGCCGCACCTCGCGCGACGTCACCAAGCGCCAGCGCATGTACTGATCCGGCCTGCCGGCGCGTCCTGCGCCGCGGTCGTGATCCATCCCTGAAGCCGGCACGCGCAAGCGTCGCCGGCTTCTTGTGTTGATGCAAACGGAGAACCAACGATGAGCCTCAAGCAGCGCCTCACCGAAGACATGAAGGCCGCCATGAAAAGCGGCGACAAGGCCAGCCTGGGCGTGATCCGCCTGGTCAACGCCGCGATCAAGCAGCGCGAGGTCGACGAACGCGTCGAGCTCGACGACGCCCAGGTGCTGGCCGCCATGGAAAAGATGGTCAAGCAGCGCAAGGACTCGGTCAGCCAGTTCGAGGCCGCGGAGCGCGAGGACCTCGCCGCCATCGAGCGCGCCGAGATCGAGGTCATCCAGCGCTACCTGCCCGAGAAGATGGGCGAAGCCGAAGTCCAGGCCGCCATCGACGCCGCCATCGCCGAGACCGGCGCCAGCGGCCCGGCCGACATGGGCAAGCTGATGGGCGTGCTGAAGCCGAAGCTTGCCGGCCAGGCCGACATGGGCCAGGTCTCGGCGCTGGTCAAGAAGTCCCTCGCCGGCTGATCCACCAGGGTCCTTGCGGACCTCTTGCCGGGCCCCTTGCGGGGCACCTGTGGGAGCGGCTACAGCCGCGAACGGGCTTGCGCGATACCGGATCGCGGCTATAGCCGCTCCCACCGAAACATTCGAACGCACCGCCACGGCACGTGCACAGCACCGGCCGCATCCTGCGCGCCATGGCTGAATTCATCACCGGGCGCCTGAAGGCGGGTTTCGAACGCCTGCAGCAGTCGCTGCCGTATGCGATCGCGCAGCGTTTCGTCGAAGTCGACATCCTGACCCACGCCGCCTCGCTGACCTTCTTCGCACTGCTGTCGCTGGCACCGCTGCTGGTGCTGCTGCTGTGGCTGACGGCCTCGCTGTACCCGGCCGCCCAGGACGCGCTGCTGGAGCAGGTGCAGGTGATCGCCGGGACGGGCGCGGGCGAAGTCGCCAATACGGTGCTGCAGAACGCACGCGCCGAGCCGGACGTCGGCTCCCTGGCCGGGTTGTGGAGCACCGGGCTGCTGTTCTTCGGCGCCACCGCCGTGTTCGCGCGCCTGCAGGGCACGTTGAACCTGGTGTTCCACACCTCCGGCGACAAGGTCCGCGGCGGATTGCGGGCCTGGCTGCGCAAGCGCGTGTTCTCCTTCGGCGTGGTGCTGGCGCTGGGCTTCCTGCTGCTGGTCTCGGCGGCCCTGACCACTGCGCTGGAGGTCATGTTCGGCGGTTCGCCGACCCTGCCGGTCCTGGGCAACCTGGCGGCGCTGGCGCTGTATGCACTGGCGTTCGCGCTCATGTACCACTACCTCCCCGACCGCCGCGTGCGCTGGCGGCAGGCGCTCTGGGGCGGCCTGCTGACGGCGCTGCTGTTTGTGCTCGGCCGCTGGGCCATCGGCCTGTACATCGCGCAGGCCGCACCCGGAAGCGCCTACGGCTCGATGGGCACGCTGGTAGTGCTTCTGGTGTGGCTGTACTACGCGGCGGTGGTGTTTTTCGTGGGCGCGATGATCACCGCGGTGATCGATGAGCGCTGGCGGCTGTCGGACGTCCGCAGGCGGCTGGACGAGCGCGCGACGCGGCGGCGCGGATCGCTCGCCCGGGAACCACTGCAAGCCCGGTCACGGCCGTAGCCGCTCCCGCAGGAGCCCGGGTACGCATGCGATCATGGCGGGAGCCATGGCACGCCTCTCAGACGCTTTCATCGACGACCTTCTCGCCCGGACGGACATCGTCGAGGTGATCGCCGCGCGCGTGCCGCTGAAGCGCCAGGGCCGCGAGTATTCGGCGCGCTGTCCGTTCCATGACGAGCGCTCGCCATCGTTTACGGTGTCGCCGAACAAGCAGTTCTACCACTGCTTCGGCTGCGGCGCGCACGGCACCGCGATCTCGTTCCTGATGAACTTCGACCGGCTCGAGTTCCTTGATGCGATCGACGAACTCGCCAAGCGCGCCGGCATAGAAGTGCCGCGCGAGACGCGGCAGCACAATGAAAACCCGGACACCCGCGACATGTACACGGTGCTCGATGAAGCGGCCCGCTTCTATCGCGGCGCCCTGATGTCCGGGAACGAAGCCCAGGATTACCTCGACGCACGCGGCGTGGACGCCTCGATCCGCGAGCAGTTCGGCATCGGCTACGCGCCCGGCGGGTTTTCCGCGCTCAAGGATGCGCTCGGCAGCGACGCGCGCCGCACGTCGCTGCTCGAGCGCACCGGGATGCTGTCGAAGAACGACCGCGGCCACGTCTACGACAAGTTCCGCGACCGGGTGATGTTCCCGATCCACGACCGCCGCGGGCGCGCGATCGCATTCGGTGGGCGCGTGCTGAAGGCCGAGGATTCGCCCAAGTACCTCAACTCGCCCGAGACGCCGCTGTTCCACAAGGGCCGCGAACTTTACGGCCTGTGGCAGGTGCGCCAGGCCAACCAGAAGATCGAGCGCCTGATCGTGGTTGAAGGCTATATGGACGTGGTGGCGCTGTTCCAGCACGGCATCACCCAGGCGGTGGCCACGCTCGGCACCGCGACCACGCCCGACCATGCCGAGCTGCTGTTCCGCAACGCGCCCGACGTCTACTTCTGCTTCGACGGCGACGCCGCCGGCCGCCGCGCGGCGACGCGCGCAATGGAGTCGGTGCTGCCGCGGATGAAGGACGGCCGCCAGGCCTTCTTCCTGTTCCTGCCCGACGGCGAGGATCCCGACACCATCGTCCGCAACGAGGGCGCGCCCGGCTTCGACGCGCGCCTGGCCGATGCCACGCCGCTGTCGCAGTTCCTGTTCGACAGCCTGGCCGGGGACGGCATCAACCTGGCGACGCTCGATGGCAAGGCGCGCCTGGCCGAGCGCGCCAAGCCGATGCTGGCGCAGCTGCCCGACGGCGCCTTCGCCGATCTGATGCAGCAGCGGCTGACCGAACTCACCGGCGTGGGCGCCCGCGCCGCGGCGCCGAACGTGCACGTCCCGGCCGCGCGCGCGCGCCGGGCACCCGCTGGCAATACGCCACGCCGCAGCATGGTGCGCGGCGCGATCACCCTGCTGCTGCAGCGCCCGCAGCTGGCGCTGGAGCTGCAGCCGCCCTACCGCTTCGTCGCCCTGCGCCAGCCAGGCATCGAACTCCTGACCGAACTGGTGGCCATCGTCAGCGCGCGCCCGGACATCGGCACCGGCGCCCTGCTCGGCCACTTCGAGGGCCGTGAGGAAGCCGGCGCCCTGCAGAAGCTGGCCAGCCTCGACCTTCCCGGCGACGAGGCTGGCTGGCGCCTTGAGTTCATCGACGCCATCGCCCAGCTCGACCGCCAGACCCTGAGCCAGCGCGTTGACGAACTGCTCGCCAAGCAGCGCGAGGAGGGCCTGGACGCGGCCGACAAGGCCGAACTGCGCGAGCTGCTGCAGGCACGGAGCGTCTGATTCCCGGATCTGATGTGTCATGCGGAAGACAGGGGTTTCCCCCAATGGTGGCCATGGGTACGGCCCCGTATCGTTCATCGCGACGTTTCCGCCGACCGGTGTCTGACGCATGTCGTTCGCAACCCACAGCCTGCTCGCTTCCCTGCCCCCACCGCAGCCCTGGGGCGACGGGCCCGGCAATCTGCTGCGCCCCGATGCCGGCAAGCCGGCGCTGGATCCGGCGCTGCTGGACGCACGGCCCGAAGAGGTCGCCTTCGAGCTCGACCCGCGCAGCGTGGTCACCGGCAACGAACGGTCCGACCAGTGGAATACCCACTACGAGGCCAGCGGCCAAATGACCGTGCACGGCCCCGACGGCGCGGCCACCGATGTGCCGGTGCGCTTCGAAGTCACCCTGCGCAACGAGGAGGCCACGCCGGCGGCGATGGCATCGGTCAATCCCTTCGATCCCGCGACCATTCCGCTGCGCACCCGCATCGAGGTGCACGGCGCCGACTACGCGGGCACCGCGCTGGAACCGGCCTTTCGCGAACTCGCCGCGGCCAACGACCTGGCCTCCATCGACGACCTGCGCCTGTCGCTTGAAATGACCGAAAAGAAGGGCCTGCGGGTGATGACCGGCTCCGAACGCCTGTTCGACGCCCCGCGCGACGGCGGCCCGGGCTCGCCCGCACTGGAGCGCGAGGACTTCACCCGCCACACCAGCATGCTGTCCGACCCGGCCGGCGCCGACCTTGGGCAGTACACGCGCATGCTGCTGACCGGCCAGGTGCCCGACGGAACCGTGGCCGTGAGCGAGGACGTGGAGCCCGGCGCAGTGCGCGGCACCGTGGCCGAAGCCGGCTCCGGCGAAGTCAACGAGATCACCTGGACGCTCGACGCCGAAGGCCGCCCCACCGGCGCCGAGGCGGTGCTGACCTGGGAGCCGTCGAGCCGCGGCCGCGACTCCGACCGCATCGAGGGCAATGCGCAAAGCGGGTTTCGCGCCGACAACGATATGAAGGGCAGCGGCGACGACGTCGGCCATCTCGTGGCCTACCGCTTCGCGCAGGGACATGGCGAGGTCAACATGTTCCCGCAGTTCAGCAACTTCAACCAGGGCGCCTACGCCAGGATGGAGCAGGAGTGGAGCGACTGGCTGGGCGCGGGCATGGACGTGCGGATCGACATCGACCTGGTGCGCAATGACGCGGCCCGCCCCGACGAAGTGCACGTCGACTACGAAGTGATCGACCCGGTCACCGGCAGCGTCGTCTACGACCCCTCGCTGCTCGCCTTCGGCAACAGCGATGGCCAGTCCTTCGACGCCATCGCCTCCAGGCGCATGCCCGACATGATCGACAGGGCCGCCGCCTGACGGCAGACTGCCCCGCATGCACGCAGGCCCCGCGCTGGACCGGAATGAACTGATCGCCCGCATCGGCAAGCTGCTGGTGGCGGATCCTGCCGTGTCCGATGGCGGATGGCAGGGCTATGCGCTGATCGTCCGCTACGGCGACGGCACCCTCGCCCGCCGAATGACCGGCTTCCGCTATGCCGCCGACGGCGGTCACGCCGCCGCCACGCCAGACGACGACACGCTGGGCCCGGCCTTCGACGACCTGCGCGAAGCCACCCGCCTGCCCGGAAGGGAACCCTGGGGGGCGTGCATCGTCCGCCTCTGGCGCGACAGCGGGCGCATGGCCGTCGAGTTCGACTACGACACGCCGGAACAGTGGGACATCTCGCCGACCACGCTGACCGAAGTCGCGGCGCGCGCGCGGCCCTCCGCCTAGCAGGATTCAGAGAGCCTTTTTCACCCCACCCGATGCAGCTCCAGCAGCGGCCCCGGCTGCAGGTAAGGCAGCAGCCAGTGGTCGATGAGCAGGAAGGCGAACAGCGCCATCAGGTAGACCACTGAATAGTTGAACACCCGCATGGCGAAGAACTCGTCCGGCGGATCCATCAGCCGCCACGCGTACCACAGGAAGACCAGGCCCAGGACCAGCGCCCCGCCAAGGTAGAACAGGCCGCTCATGCCGGCCACCCAGGGCAGCACCGTCACCGCCACCAGCAACACCGTGTACAGCAGGATCTGCCAGCGCGTGTACTGCACGCCGTGCGTGACCGGCAGCATCGGCACCAGCGCGCGCGCGTAGTCATCGCGGCGGAAGATCGCCAGCGCCCAGAAGTGCGGCGGCGTCCACACGAAGATGATCAGCACCAGCAGCAGCGCGTGCGCCCAGTCCCACTCGTTCTGCATGCCCGTCACCGCCGACCAGCCCAGCAGCGGCGGCGCCGCGCCGGCGATGCCGCCGATGACGATGTTCTGCGGCGTGGCGCGCTTCAGGAAGCCGGTGTAGACGATCGCATAGCCGATCAGCGAGGCGAACGTCAGGACCGCGGTGATCACGTTCACCAGGGCCACCAGGAGGGTCATCGACAGCGCTCCCAGGAACACCGCGAACGCCAGCACCTGCACCGGCGCCAGGCTGCCCGTGGCCAGCGGGCGGTTGGAGGTGCGCACCATGACCTTGTCGATGCGCTGGTCGATGAGGTGATTGATGGCCGCGGCCGATGCGGCGGCCAGCCAGATGCCGATGAAACCGGCCACCGATTCGCGCAGCGGCGGCAGCCCGGGCACCGCCATGAACATGCCCACGAACGCGGTGAACACGATCAACGCCACCACGCGGGGCTTGGTCAATTGCCAGTACTGGCCGAACTTCGCGGCCATGTCAGTCCACCCCGCGCAAGCGCGCCAGCAGCGAGACCAGCACGAACACCAGCAGGGCAGCGCCGCCGTTGTGCATCACCGCCACCGGCAGCGGCAGCGACAGCTTGACGTTGAGGACGCCGAGCGTGACCTGGGCCACGGTCAAGAGCGCGAGCACCGTGCCCCAGCCGCGCAGCCCCGGCGTGCGCAGCATGCGCACCGCGGCCCACAGCAGCACCGCCGCGGCCACCACCGCGCCCAGACGGTGCGCGACATGGATGGCGATCCGCGCGGCGCCATCCAGCACGCCGCCCTCGTAGTCCACGCCGATGCCGCGCCAGAGCACGAAGCCTTCGCTGAAATCGGTGGGCGGGAGCCACATGCCGCCGCACTGCGGGAAGTTCGCGACCGACCAGCCGCCGGCGCCGCAGGACAGCGCGGCGTAGTTGGCGCTGACCCAGCCGCCGAGCGCGACCTGCACGCCCAGCACCGCCAGCGCGCCCCACAGCAGGCAGCGCAGCCGGCCGGCATAGGCCAGCACGATCGGCCGGTCGACGGCACGCCAGGCCATCCACGCAAGCAATGAGAAGGTCAGCAGCCCGCCCAGCAGGTGGCCCATCACCACCAGCGGTTTCAGCAGCCAAGTCACCGTCCACATGCCTAGCAGGGCCTGGAAGATGATCACCGCCAGCGTCAGCGCGGCTTCGCGCGCGAGGTCGCCGCCGCGCCAGCGCAGCGCGGCCGCGAGCAGGATGGCTTCACCCGCCACCGCCAGCACCGCGGCTGCCACGTGCGCGCCCGACATGTACACCGGGATCGCCACCGCCACCACGCCCGCGGCGGCCAGCACCTGGGTGATGCCGCGCGGGCGCCGGCGCGCGGCCAGCAGCGCCATCGCCAGGACCAGCAGCCCCAGGATCGCGGCAGCGTGGCGGTGCACCTGCTCGCGCCAGGCCTTGTGGTCCTCGAACTCGCGGATGCTGCTGGCGGCGTGGTCGGCGACGTGCTCCGCCGCCTGCGGCCAGGTGGCGCGGCCGTAGCAGGTCGGCCAGTCGGGACAGCTCAGGCCGGCGTGCGACAGGCGCACGAAGGCCCCGAACACGATCACTCCCAGCGCCAGCGCCACCGCCAGCCAGGCGATCCGGTGGAAGTGGCGGTG
Organism: Luteimonas sp. MJ250; assembly: GCF_039548455.1. Lineage (NCBI taxonomy): Bacteria > Pseudomonadati > Pseudomonadota > Gammaproteobacteria > Lysobacterales > Lysobacteraceae > Luteimonas > Luteimonas sp. MJ250. The sequence continues at coordinate 33,645 of NZ_JBCLVB010000015.1, forward strand.
GATGTGGCGGGATCCGTAATGCGTGGCGTGGCCGTTGGTCATCACTTCAGCTTGAGCAGTCGCGCCAGGTCGGTGCGCAGGTGGCCGGGATCGAAGCCCGGCGCGTAGCGCAGGATGACGAAGCCGTGGGGGTCGACAACATACACCGGCACGCCCTGCGCGCCGCCTGCATCAAGTCCGGGAAGCTCGGCGTTGAACGCGGGTGCCGGCTCGATCACGTGCCAGACGCGGTTCTGGAGCGCGCCCTCGGGCGGCGCGCCGACCCAGAGGATGTGCACATGGTCGGCGTTGTGGCCGAACAGGCGCCAGACCTTGTCCAGGTCCCGGGACAGGGCCACGCAGGCTGTCGTGCAGTCCGCGGGCGGCGCAACCACGATCCGCCAGGTGCGTTCGACGGGATTCCAGAGGTATTCGCCGCCGTCGACCAGCCGCGGCACCACCTCGCGCAGGTCGCCGGGCGGCTGCAGCAGCTCGCCGTGGTTCTTCATGCCCGCCGGGCGCCAGCCGGAGAAGCGCAGCGCGCCGGCCACCAGCGCACTGCCGAAAAACACCGCCACGATCAGCAGCAGCAGCGTGCGGTTGCGGTTGCGCTGGCGCGGGTTCACCGGCGGTCGGGTCGTGGGGTCGGTCATGTGCGGGGCCTGCGGAAAGTGAGGACCAGGGCGGTGGCGAACACCGCGATGGCAAGCGCGAACCACTGCACGGCATAGCCGAGGTGGCGTTCGGGCGGCAAGGTGTTGGGCAGCACGTCGAGGTCGCGGGCGTAGCCGAGTTCGATCGCGGGATCGAGCTTCAGCACCCGCGGCGCAAGCGCGGCCTGGTGCAGGGGCGCCGCAAGCGCGGCCGGGTCCAGCCCGATCGCGAGCAGGGTGCCATCGGCCTGCGCGGCGAAGCCGGCGGGCCCGATGCCGTGCGAGGGCGGTGGCGCCAGCAGTCCGGCCAGCGCCTGGCCACCGACCGGGCGCGGCACCTGCGGCAGCGTGCGGTCACCGGGCAGCGGCAGCCAGCCCAGCTCCACCAGCAGCGGATCGCTGCCCGCGTCCGGCACGAACACGCGGTAGGCGCGCACGCCGGCGCGGCCGCCGCGCTGCTGGTTGTCGAGCAGTACCGCGGGCACCTCGGCGAAGTGGCCCGGTCCGGCGACCCAGTCGTATCCACGCGCGCGCGCGGGGTCGGCCGCCGCCGACAGCGCCAGCGGCGCGCGCGCGGCCACGGTCGCCGCCACTTCGTCCAGCATCGCCTGCTTCTGGTGCTGGCGGCCGAGCTGCCACTGCCCCAGCGCACAGAAGCCGGCGATGGCCAGCAGCGCCAGTGCCCAGCCGACGGACAGGCTCGCGCTGCGGCTCATCGCGTCGCCCACCCGAGGTGAGATACTGCGGGGATCGCACCGGCCCGCTGGAGGCCACGCATGAGTGATTCGCTGAAAACCCTGCTCATCATCGGATTCCTGATCCTGATCGTATGGAACCTTGGCGCCGGCCTGTACTACATGCTGGTCGACAAGGGCACCACCAAGCGCACCGTGAATGCGCTCACCAAGCGCATCGCGCTGTCCGTGGCGCTGATCCTGATCGTGCTCCTGTCGATCTGGATGGGCTGGATCACGCCGCACGGCATCCAGGGCTGAGCGCATCCGGCCGGAGGCGCCGTCCCGCGGCGTCGATCCGGTCCGGCAACGCAGACACGAAGGCCGGCAATCGCCGGCCTTCGTCATTCCATGACGGCCGCCCTGGCGGGCGCGCCTATCAGACCACGTAGACGAACAGGAACAGCGCCAGCCAGACCACGTCCACGAAGTGCCAGTACCAGGCCACGGCCTCGAAGGCGAAGTGGTTGTCCTTCGTGAAATGGCCCTTGAGGCAGCGGAACCAGATAATCGCGAGCATGATCGTGCCGAGCGTCACGTGCGCGCCGTGGAAGCCGGTGAGCATGAAGAAGGTCGAGCCGTAGATGCCCGAACCCATGGTCAGGTTGAGGTCGCGGTAAGCGTGGATGTATTCCTCGACCTGGAAGAACAGGAAGGTGCAGCCCAGCAGCACCGTCAGTCCCAGCCAAACCAGCAGCTGGCGGCGGTTGTCGGCCTTCAGCGCGTGGTGGGCGATGGTCAGGGTCACGCCCGAGGTCAGCAGGATCAGGGTGTTCAGCAGCGGCAGGCCCCAGGCCGGAATGGTCTGGAAGGTGCCGCCGATCGCGCCCGGGCCGGCCGACGGCCAGGCCGCGCTGTAACCCTCCCACAGCAGGGCATTGGTCATCACGCCGTCACCGGCGCCGCCAAGCCACGGCAGCGACAGCGCGCGCGCATAGAACAGCGCGCCGAAGAACGCGGCGAAGAACATCACCTCGGAGAAGATGAACCACACCATCCCCATGCGGAACGAGCCGTCGACCTGGCGGTTGTGGTAGCCGGAGACCGACTCCAGGATCACGTCGGCAAACCACTTGAACAGGATCAGGATCAGGCCCGCGGCGCCGACGAAGAACATCGTCTTGCCCCAGGAGACCTCGTTGAACCAGCTCGCGAGCCCGAAGAAGAGGACGAACAGCGCCACCGACGCGAACAGCGGCCACTTGCTGTCGTGCGGGACGAAATAGACGTTCGGGTCTTGGTGGTCGGCTTGGGCCTGTGCCATGTCGGTATCCGTTGTTGCTGGGTCAGGGTGCCGCGTGCGGCACGGTGGTCGCTGCCGCGGCGGCGGCGGTGGCCTGTTCGCGCTCGGTCAGGACGTCGTTCTTGTAGAAAGTGTAGGACAGGGTGATGGTCTTGACGTCGGCGGGCAGCGAGGGATCGATGATGAAGCGCACCGGCATGTCGCGCGTCTCGCCCGCGGCGAGGGTCTGCGCGGTGAAGCAGAAGCACTCGGTCTTGGCGAAATAGCCCGACGCGCGCGCCGGCGCCACCGACGGCGTGGCCGTGCCCACGATCGCGCGCCCGGCGTCGTTGTGCGCGTAATAGGTGGTTTCGTACTGCTGCCCGACCTGCACCTGCATGCGCGCCTGGTTGGGGCGGAACGACCACGGCAGCGAGGAGTTCACGCCGCCGTCGAATTCCACCGTGACCATGCGCGCTTCGGCTGCGGCACCGGCGGCGGCCGCCGTGCCGGCATCAACCGCGGTGTTGTCGAGGCGGATGCCGAAGACCTTTTCGCAGGCGATCCGGTACAGCGGCACCAGCGAGAAGGTGAACGCGAACGCCACGCCCGCAGCCAGCACCATCTTGCCGATGCCGGCGGTGTTGGAGCGCTTGTCGGTCATGACGCCAGGACTCCCGAAAGGATGAACGCGATGTAGATCGCCAGCGCGACGGCACCAAGCACGAGCGCCAGGCGCAGCGCGCGCCGCCGCTGGGCGGCAACGCGATCGGGATCGTGCTGGTCAGGCGCGGCTGGCATCGTTGACAGGTTCGACTTCATGGCCTTCCGGATCCAGGTCGCCGTGGGCAAGGTCACCCGGGCGGATCACCGGCGGCGTGGTGAAGGTGTGGTGCGGCGCCGGCGACGGCACGGTCCACTCCAGGCCACGCGCGCCTTCCCACGGACGCGCAGGGGCCACGGCACCCTTCTTCAGCGAATGGAACAGGATGCCGAACATCATGAACGGCGTGACGAACATGCCGAACGCACCGATCGAGCTGATCAGGTTCCAGTCGGCGAAGACCACGTTGTAGTCGGGGATGCGGCGCGGCATGCCGGCCAGGCCCAGGAAGTGCTGGGGGAAGAACAGCAGGTTGACGAAGACCATCGTCCACCAGAACTGGAACTTGCCCCAGGTTTCGTTGTACATGCGGCCGGTCCACTTCGGCCACCAGTAGTACACCGCGCCGATCAGCGCCAGCACCGAGCCGGTGACCAGCACGTAGTGGAAGTGCGCGACCACGAAGTAGGTGTCGTGGTACTGGAAGTCGGCCGGGACGATCGCGAGCATCAGGCCCGAGAAGCCGCCGATCGAGAACAGGATCACGAAGGCGATCGAGAACAGCATCGGCGTCTCGAAGGTCAGCGAGCCCTTCCACATGGTGCTGACCCAGTTGAAGATCTTCACGCCCGTGGGCACCGAGATCAGCATGGTCGCGTACATGAAGTAGATCTCGCCGCCCAACGGCATGCCCGCCGTGAACATGTGGTGCGCCCACACGATGAACGACAGGAAGGCGATCGCCGCGGTGGCGTAGACCATCGCCTGGTAGCCGAACAGCGGCTTGCGGCTGAAGGTCGGGATGATCTCCGAGACCACGCCGAAGGCCGGCAGGATCATGATGTAGACCTCGGGGTGCCCGAAGAACCAGAAGATGTGCTGGTACATCACCGGGTCGCCGCCGCCGGCGGCGTTGAAGAAGCTGGTGCCGAAGAACTTGTCGGTCAGCAGCATCGTCACCGCGCCCGCCAGCACCGGCATCACCGCGATCAGCAGGAACGCGGTGATCAGCCAGGTCCACGGGAAGATCGGCATCTTCAGCAGGTCGACGCCGGGCGCGCGCATGTTGAGCACGGTGGCGATGACGTTGATCGCGCCCATGATCGAGCTGATGCCCATCATGTGGATGGCGAAGATCGCGAAGGCCATGCTGGAGCCGCCCTGCAGCGACAGCGGCGGATACATGGTCCAGCCGCCGGCCGGCGCGCCACCCGGCAGGAACAGGGTCAGCAGCAGCATCGTGAAGGCGAACGGCAGGATCCAGAAGGACCAGTTGTTCATGCGCGGCAGCGCCATGTCGGGCGCGCCGATCTGCAGCGGGATCAACCAGTTGGCCAGGCCGACGAAGGCCGGCATCACGCCGCCGAAGATCATCACCAGCGCGTGCATCGACGTCATCTGGTTGAAGAAGTGCGGGTCGACGTGCTGCAGCCCCGGCACCGCCAGCTCCAGGCGGATGATCACGCTCATCGCCGCCCCGATGATGAACATCATGAAGCTGAAGAGCAGGTACAGCGTGCCGATGTCCTTGTGGTTCGTGGAGAAGAACCAGCGCTGGACGAAACCCTGCTTGTGGGCGTGATCGTCGTGATCGTGTTCGTGCGGAGCAGCAGCGGCGGCGGTATGCGTGGACATGGGTGTCGGCCTTTCGTATTCGGTCAGCCGGCGCTGGAAGCGTCGGCGGGGGCGGCGGCGGGCGCCTGCGGGGCGGTGGGCTCCTCGCCCTGCATCACGTCGTCGACCATGTCTGGGTCGACCGAACTCGGGGCATTGCCGTCACCGCCCTGCGGCACCGCCGAGGGCTCGCTTGGCACGCCGGCGCCGGACTGCTTCATCGACGCGAGCCAGCTTGCGTACTCGTCCTTCGGGACCGCGCGCACCACGATCGGCATGAAGCCGTGGTCCTTGCCGCACAGCTCGGCGCACTGGCCGCGGTACACGCCGGGCTCGCGGATCTCGGTCCAATGCTCGTTGACGATGCCCGGGACCGCGTCCTGCTTCCAGCCCAGCGCCGGCACCCACCAGGAGTGGATGACGTCGTCGGCGGTGATCACGAAGCGGATCTTGGTGTCCACCGGCAGCACCAGCTCGTTGTCGACGTCGAGCAGGTAGTAGGGATTGGCGACCAGGTCGGGGCGCTCGCCGCTCTGGCGGATGCGGTCGCTCTCGCGGCCGAGGCGACTGGTGATGGAGACGTCCTCGCCGAGGTAGTCGTACTTCCACATCCACTGGTAGCCGGTGACCTTGACGGTCATCGCCGACTCGCGGGTGTCGTACATCGCGATCAGCTTGGCGGTGGCCGGCCAGGCCATGATCACCAGCAGGATCACCGGGATCACGGTCCAGACCACTTCGGCCTTGAGGTTGTGGCTCCACTTGGCGGCCACCGCACCCTTGGACTTGCGGAAGGCGAACATCGCGTAGGCCATCGCACCGAACACGACCACGCCAATCGCCACGCAGATCCACAGCACCAGCATGTGTGCGTCATAGGCGTTCTGCGACGAGGAGGTGACCCCGCGCCCCATGTTCAGCTGCCAGCGGGTCGGATCGGCCGACTGTGCCAATGCCGCTGCCGGTGCCGCGGCGACGGCCGCCAGAATCCACCGCAAGAATCGCGCCTGCCTCATGCGTGCAACCCCAAATGTCGTCGGTGGCAGCCGGCTGGCCGCCTGTTGGAACGGTTGTTCGGAAGGCCCCCGGCCGGCATGACGCTCCGGCAAGTGGACCGGCCACACCCCGGTGGGTGGCGCCTGATCGTCGTGATGTTAGCCGCCGCGCCGCCTGACCGGCAAGCGCGGTGGCTCCGCAGCTGCCCTGCGGGTGCGCTTCTGGCCCGCCCCGACAGCTAGAATTGGAGGCTCCCTCCCCGTGCATGATCCCAGTGAACGATTTCCTCCCGGTCGCCACGCTCCCGCCGTCCGATCCGCTGCGCGCGAACATCACCCGCCACTGGCTGGCGGACGAGGCGACGCGGGTGCGCGCGCTGCTTGAGGATGCCCGCCAGCCGCCCGCAGACGCGGCCGCGATCGCCGCCACCGCCGCGGACCTGGTCCGCCGGGTGCGCCTGCGCGCGCCCGACCAGGGCGTGGTCGAGTCCTTCATGCGCCAGTACGACCTCGGCAGCGAGGAGGGCGTGCTGCTGATGTGCGTGGCCGAGGCCCTGCTGCGCATCCCGGATGGCGAGACCACCGACCGCCTGATCCGCGACAAGCTCGGCGAGGCCGACTGGAAGCGGCACATGGGCCAGTCGGAGTCGGTGCTGGTCAATGCGTCCACTTGGGGCCTGATGCTCACCGGCCACCTGGTCGACCTGGCCGACGGCACCAAGCGCGACGTGCACGGCGCCTTCAAGCGCCTGGTCGGCCGCGCCGGCGAGCCGGTGATCCGGCTGGCCGTGCGCCAGGCGATGAAGATCATGGGCCACCAGTTCGTGATGGGGCGGACCATCGGCGAGGCGCTGGCGCGTGCCCGGAAGGGCCGCAACGCGCACTATCGCTATTCATTCGACATGCTCGGCGAGGCCGCGCTGACGCAGCACGACGCCGACCGCTACCTCGAGGCCTACCGGGCCGCGATCGATGCCATCGGCCGCGACGCCGGCCACCCCGCCGACGCCACCGTCGCGCCCTCGATCTCGGTCAAGCTGTCGGCCCTGCATCCCCGCTATGAACACGCCAAGCACGCGCGCGTGCTTGCCGAGCTCGCGCCGCGCCTGCTGGACCTCGCGCAGCGTGCGAAGCAGCACGGCATCGGCCTGACCGTCGATGCCGAGGAAGCCGACCGCCTGGAGCTGTCGCTGGACGTGATCGAGGCCGCCTGGCTCGATCCGTCGCTCGAGGGCTGGACCGGCTTCGGCATCGTTGTGCAGGCTTACCAGAAGCGCGCGCCTTTCGTGATCGACTGGATCGCGGGCCTCGCCCGTCGCGGCGGGCGCCGGATCCCCGTGCGCCTGGTCAAGGGCGCCTACTGGGACGCCGAGGTCAAGCGCGCCCAGGTCGAAGGCTTCCCCGGCTATCCCGTATTCACGCGCAAGCCCAATACCGACGTCAGCTACCTGGCCAATGCCCGCCGGCTGCTCGACGCCGGCGACGCCGTGTACCCGATGTTCGCCACCCACAACGCGCAGACCATCGCCGCGGTGCACCGGCTGGCCGCCGGGCGGCCGTTCGAATTCCAGAAGCTGCACGGCATGGGCGACGACCTTTACGACGAGGTGATCCCGGCCGACCGCCTGGGCGTGCCCTGCCGCGTGTACGCGCCGGTGGGCAGCCACGAAGAGCTGCTGCCCTACCTGGTGCGGCGCCTGCTCGAGAACGGCGCCAACTCCAGCTTCGTCAACCGCATCACCGACACCGGGGTGCCGATCGACGACCTGGTCCGCGATCCGGTCGACATCGTGGCCGCGTTCGACAGCATCCCGCACCCGCGCATTCCGCTTCCGGCCGACATGCTTCGCAGCCAGGGCACCGACAGGACCAATTCCATGGGCATCAACCTCGCCAACGACGACGACCTGCGCAGCCTGGCCGCGGCGATGGCCGCCGAACCCGGCAACTGGCAGGCCACGCCGCTGGTCCCGGGCGCCACCGGCGCCGGCGACTGGATCGACGTCACCAGCCCCGCCGACCGCCGCCGCGCCGTCGGCCGCTGGCAGACCACCGACGCCGCCACCGTGGAGCGCGCGATGGCCAACGCGGTCGCCGCGCAGCCGGGCTGGGACGCGACGCCGGTGGCCAGCCGCGCCGCGCTGCTCGAACACGCAGCCGACCTGCTGGAGCAGCGGATGCCGCGCTTCATGGCGCTGTGCACGCTGGAGGCCGGCAAGACCATTCCCGACGGCGTTGCCGAAGTGCGCGAGGCGGTCGACTTCCTGCGCTATTACGCCGCCCAGGCGCGCAGCCTGTCCACACCGGAAACCCTGCCCGGCCCGACCGGCGAGACCAACACCCTGCAGCTGGCCGGGCGCGGCGTATTCGCCTGCATCTCGCCGTGGAACTTCCCGCTGGCGATCTTCATCGGCCAGGTCGCCGCCGCCCTGGTCACCGGCAACAGCGTGCTGGCCAAGCCCGCGGAGCAGACCAGCCTGGTCGGCTTCGAGGCGGTGAAGCTGCTGCACGAGGCCGGCGTGCCGGAGGCCGTGCTGCAGTTCGTGCCCGGCGATGGCGCAAGCGTGGGCGCTGCACTGACCGGCGACCCGCGCATCGCCGGCGTGGTGTTCACCGGCTCCAACGGCACCGCGCTTGCGATCAACCGCGCGCTGGCCGCGCGCGACGGCGCAATCGGGACCCTGATCGCCGAAACCGGCGGCCAGAACGCCCTGATCGCCGATTCCTCGGCCCTGCCCGAGCAGCTGATCAAGGACGTGATGGCCTCGGCCTTCACCTCCGCCGGCCAGCGCTGCTCGGCCGCGCGCGTGCTGTTCGTGCAGGACGACATCGCCGACAAGGTCATCACCATGCTCGCCGGCGCCATGGCCGAGCTCAAGGTCGGCGACCCCGGCGAGCTGTCGACCGACGTCGGCCCGGTGATCGACGCCGACGCGCTGGGCATGCTCGACCGCCACGCCGCGCGCATGCAGGACGAGGCGCGCCTGATCGCGATCGCCGCGATGGGCGACGACACCGCGCACGGCACTTTCTTCGCCCCGCGTGCCTGGGAGCTGAAGTCACTCTCCCAGCTGGAACGCGAAAACTTCGGCCCGGCGCTGCACGTGATCCGCTGGAAGGCCGACCAGCTCGACCAGGTGATCGATGCCATCAATACCACCGGCTATGGCCTGACGCTGGGCATCCACTCGCGCATCGACGACACCGTCGAGCTGATCGCCGCGCGCGCACGCGTCGGCAACGTCTACGTCAACCGCAACCAGGTCGGCGCGGTGGTCGGCGTGCAGCCCTTCGGCGGACAGCGGCTGTCCGGCACCGGCCCCAAGGCCGGCGGCCCGCACTACCTGCCGCGCTTCACTACCGAGAAAGTCGTCACCATCAACACCACGGCGGCCGGCGGCAACGCATCGCTGCTGACGCTGGGCGACTGAAACCGGCGGGCATGCGCGGAGCCGCGGTCCGTCATCGACCCCGCTGCCGTGCGGGGACCCTCTCTCGTTTTTGTCCGGCCCGTGCTGCTTTCATCGTTCTGGATGGACTGGCCTAGCGCCAGCACCCGCCCACAACCGGAGCCCGATTAATCATGCGAACCGCACTAGCTACCGTTTTTCTCACCGGCGCCATCGCGGCGGCCCTTCCTGTTGGCGCCGCCACTCAGAACCATTGGATGCAAGCCAACGGCAGCGGTGTCTGCCAGGCCGCCCTTCCCAACTTCGAAGGTCAGATCCGCAAGCGCCCCCTGGCCATCCAGAACGAAGGCACCGCAACCGCGTTCGTGACCTGTTCGCCAACCAGCCTGCAGTTCGCGGAGGCTTCGAGTGGAGGGCATGGCGTCTTTTTCAAGAACGATTCCGATGCGGGCGTCACCATAGGTTGCACCGGCGTGATGGGTGCCTCCGACTGGAGCACCGAATATTCACCGCGGTCGGTCACCATCGCGGCCAATGACACCGGCGCCATTTACTGGGAACCCACCGATTTCCCGACAAATGGCTCATCGAGCCAAACCACGTTCAACGTCAGCTGCACGCTCGCGCCGGGCGTTGGACTGCGCACGGTGTACATCAACCAGCTGATCGAGATCGGCAACTGACTAGCGGGTTTCTTTACGCAAAAAGCCCCGCTTTCGCGGGGCTTTTCTTTTGCCTGCGTCGGCGGAAACCCGCCTGCCGTCAGAAGCGGTACTGCGCCGACACGCCGAACAGGTTGGCGTCGCCCTCGTAGGGACCGCTGATGGTGCTGCCACCGGACGCGAAGTCGACCTTGGGATCCTTCGGCTTCAGGTGGGTGAAGGCGAAGCTCACGTCCATCGCATCGCTGACGTTCCAGGTGGCACCGATCGAGTACCAGCGGCGATCGTCGTCGGGCAGGCGCGGGGTGCGGTGCTCGATGCTGGTCGGGGTTTCGTCATACGCGACGCCACCGCGCAGGGTCCAGGCGTCGTTGAGCTTGTATTCCGCGCCCAACGACATGAACGCGGTGTCCTCCCAGCCGAAGGGCTCGACCGAGTCCGGGTCGGCGTTGTCGAACTCGACGCGCACTTCGCGCAGCGACGACCAGCCGGTTTCGGTCCAGTTGGCCATCATCGCGAAGCGGTCGGTGAAGTCATAGCGGGCGACGACCGCGAAGGTCGACGGCGTGGTCAGCTGGGCACCGGCGCTGCCGTTGTTGAACAGCTGAGCGGTCATCGGGTTGCTGTTGAACACCGCGCGCACGTCGCCGGGCACGGTCCATTCGGCGGTGCCGCGCAGCTCGTAATCGATCTCGGACTGGTAGCTGACGCCGATGGCCAGGCGATCGGTCGGGCGCAGGTTGAAGCCGACCAGCCAGCCGAAGCCGGTGTCGTCGCCTTCGATCTCGGCGTGGCCGTCGCGGGCCTGCGGCAGTGCGAACGGCAGCGGGCGGGTGGCCGGGTTGGAGAACAGCAGGGTGCCGAAGTCGACGGCCTTGGACAGGGTCACGTCGGCCTTGGAGTACACCGCGCCCACGCCGACCGACAGGTGGTCGTTGAGGTCCAGCGCCGCCGACAGGGTCAGGTTCACGATCTGCATGTCGGAGGTGTCGGCGAAGTAGCGGCCCTGCCAGTCGGGGTCGTACTCGGTCTTCAGGCCGAACGGCGCGCTGACCATGGCGCCCAGCGCCAGGCCGTTGTCGAGCTTGTGGATCACCGAGAACGCGGGAATCGGGATGACATCGCCGGCTTCGCCGCCGTCGCCGCCGTTGAGCGGGCGGCCGAGCGCGTCGGTGCCGCTGCCTTCGAAGCGGTAGCTCAGGTCGATGACCGAAAGATCGGCCTGGACCGTGGTGCCCTCGAAGCGGGTCATCGTGGCCGGGTTGTTGACCACGACCGAGGCGTCGCCTTCATTGACGCCGGAGCCGGCGAACGCGGCGCCGAGGCCCTTGACGCTGTTTTCCTTGAGCTGGAAGCCGGACGCGTGGACGGGGGCCAGGGCCAGTGCGCCGAGGATGCCGAGCGCGAGGGCCGAAGCCTGCAGAGTGGGGGAGATACGCATTGAAAAACTCCTGACAGAATGCTTGCGGATAGTGGTGTGGCGCGCACTATACCGTGGCGGATGGTCCTGCACAGGTGTCCCGCGTCACGCCTGCCGCCGGTTATCTTTGTGAATTGTCCCTGCCCGGCCTGCAACGCATGTTCGTCTCGATCCCGACGCGTTCCCGCCCCGCAATGCGCTGGGCAACCCCCCTGCTGTGTGCGGCACTGTGGGTCGTCTACCTGTGGGCCAGCACCCGCCCGGAAGCCGTGGAGCAGGCGCTGATGGTGCGCTGGGGCGCGCTTACCGGCGCGCTGGGGCCGGGCGACCTGCTGGTGTCCTGGGCCGATGGCGAGCGCGGCCTGCGGCTGCTGACCGCGCTGTTCGTGCACGCCGACTGGGCCCACCTGCTCGGCAACCTGGTGTTCCTGCTGATCTTCGGACTGCCCGCGGAGCGGGTGATGGGGCCCTGGCGACTGCTGGCCCTGTTCCTGGTTGGCGGCGCGGCAGCCAACCTCGCGACCGTGCTGGTGATCGACACGCCCGACCGCCTGGTGATCGGGGCCAGCGGCGCGGTGTCGGCGCTGATCGGCACGTATCTCGCGCTGTTTCCGCGCGCACACCTGGGCGTGGTGCTGCCGCTGGGGCTGTTCCTCGAGTTCGTGCGCGCGCCGGCACCGCTGCTGATCGGGATCTGGGCGCTGCTGCAGGTGGTGTTCGCCTACATCGGCCCGGCGTTCGGCGCCGTGGCCTGGTCGGCGCACGTCGCGGGCTTCGCGTTCGGCGTTGTCTTCGCGCTCTTCTCGCGGCGCGCCATCGCGCGCCGCCTGCGCCGGCAGAAGGGTTACTGAGCCAGCGGCGGCGGCACGCACTCGCCGCCATCGGCCAGGCGGCGCAGCGCGGCCATCGCCTGCTGCACCGGCTCGTCGCCGTCGAGCACCTGGCCGGCGCGGCTGCCCTCCTCGCCGTCGGCGACCAGGTGCCCGGGCAGCGTGATTTCGCCGAAGCCGGCAACCGCTGCGCCCTTGACGTCGAGCACCAGGTCGGGCTCGATGCCGCGGGCCTGGATGGAGGTGCCGTCGGGCGTGAAGTAGCGCGCCGTGGTCAGCTTGACCGCATCGCCGTTGTCCAGCGGCATTACCGTCTGCACCGAACCCTTGCCGAAGCTGCGGCTGCCGACGATGCAGGCGCGGTCGTTGTCGCGCAGCGCGCCGGCCAGCACCTCGGAGGCGCTTGCCGAACCGGCGTCGACGAGCACCACCACCGGACGCCCGCGCATGCGCTCGCCGGGGGTCGCGCTGAAGGCGGTGTCGCCCACCTGGATGCGGCCGCGGGTGCTGACGATGCCGCCGCTCTCCAGCAGGTCGTCGGCAATCTGCACCGCCGAGGTCAACAGGCCACCGGGGTTGCTGCGCAGGTCGACCAGCAGCCCCCGCAGGCCGTCGACGCCGGCGCTGGCCTGGAGTCCGTCCAGGGTATCGGCGAAGTCGCTGGCGGTATCGGCCTGGAAGCCGGCGATGCGGATATAGCCGAAGCCGGGCTCGCGCATGCTGCCGCGCACGCTGGGCGTGCGGATGACCGCGCGCGCGACGCGCAGCTCCAGCGGCGCGGCCTCGCCCTCGCGGACGATGGTGACGCCGACTTCGGTGCCCGGGGGTCCGCGCAGCGGTCCGCTTCCCTCGTGGCTGGCGGGCGTCAGCTCTTCGCCATCCACGGCCACGATCACGTCGCCGGAGCGGATGCCCGCGCGCTGTGCCGGACTGCCGTCCATCGGCGAGATCACGCGCATGCGGCCGTCGGGCAGCTGCATGACCTCCACGCCGATGCCCTCGTAGGCGCCGGTGGTGCCTTCCTCGAAGGCTTCGGCGTCGCTGCGCTGGAGATAGGCGCTGTGCGGGTCGAGGTCGAGCAGCAGGCCGCGGATCGCCGCCTGCATCAGCTCGCGGTCCTCGACTTCGTCGACGTAGCCGGCGCGCACGGCGTTGAACACCAGCACGAAGCGGCTGATCTCTTCCAGCGGAATCGCGCTGGCGGGATCGCCGTCGACGGAGGGCGCCGCAGCGGCGATGTCGGCATCGGCATCGGCATCGGTGTCCGCATCGGTGTCGGCATCGGCATCGGTGTCTGTGTCGGTGTCGGCATCGGTGTCGGTGTCGGTGTCTGCATCCTGCGGTGGCGGGACGGCCTGCTTTTGCGGCGCGGCCTCAGGCGCGACCGGCGGCGCAGCGGGCACGGCGGGCGCGTCCTGGGCGATGGCGGGCAGCGCCAACAGGCTGGCGAGGGCGAGCGTCAACAGGCTGGCGCGCATGCGGAACTCCGGGAGGGAACGGGATTTGGACCGCGCATCCGCGCGCGGGTTCAGTCGATTATGCCGCCGGCACGGGGCGGCGCCCGTCAGCGCTTCTGCAGCCAGGTGCCGGGATCCACGGGCTTGCCCTCGCGGCGCAGCTCGAAATAAAGCGCCGCGCGGCCCTGGCCGCCGGACGTGCCGACGGTGGAGACCGCATCGCCGCGGCGGACGCGGTCGCCGGGGTTCTTGAGCAGACTGTCGTTGTGCGCGTACAGGCTCATGTAGCCGTTGCCGTGGTCGACGATCAGGATCAGGCCGTAGCCGGTCATCCATTCCGCGAACACCACCGTGCCTTCGGCCACCGCGGTGACCGGGGTGCCCGCGGCGGCGGCAACCAGCACGCCGTCGCTGCGGCGGCCGTCGGGCATGCGCGCGCCATAGCCGGCCAGCAGGCTGCCGCTGAGGGGCCAGGACAGGCCGCCGACCTGGACCGCGGAGGTGCGTGCCACGGTCACCTTCGGCGCCTCGGGCACGGGGCTGCCGCGCACGCCGCTGCCAGCGCCCGGCTTGTCGCCATCGCGCGCGGCCGCGGCCGCGGCGGCGCGGCGTGCGGCGGCGGCCTTGCGCTCGGCTTCGGCCTTGCGCGCCGCCTCGCGCAGGCGCGCGAGCAGGCGCTCGAGCGATTTCGCGTCGGCACCCAGGGCTTTCTCGCGCTCGCTGCGGTCCCTGTAACTGGCATCGAGTCCGGCCACCGCCCTGGCGCGCTCGGCGCGCTCGCGCTCCAGCGCTTCGGATTGCGCGCGCTGGCGCTCGCTGGTGGCGACCAGGGCCGCGCGTTCGGCAGCGATCGCCTGTTCCATCTCCTCGAGTCCGACGAGTTCGGCCGACAGCTCCGCGATCCGCGCGCTGCGGCCGCGCTGCAGGTAGCCGTGATAGGCCAGGCTGCGATTGGCGCCCGCGGCATCATCCTGTGCCAGCAGCAGCTTCAGCGGCGTGGTCGCGCCCACGGTATAGGCCGCGCGCAGCAGCCCGGCAAGCTCCTCGCGCTGCGTCGAAAGGCCTTCGGCGAGGACGTCCCGCTGCGTTTCCAGATCCGCAAGCGCCTGCTGCTGCTGCGCCAGCGCCGCCGCGGTGGCGGCAAGTTCCCGGGCATTGCGGGCCACGCGCTCATCGGCCTCGCGAAGCTCGCGACTGGCCTTGCCGCGGTCGCCTTCGATGCGGCGGCGTTCGCGCCCGACCTCGTTGAGTTCGCGCTTGACCCTGTCCAGCCGGCGCTGCGCGTCGCGGCTGTCCTGGGCCGATGCCGGCCCGATGGGGACGGCCACCAGCAACAGCAGCGTCGACAGCAGCAGCCGCGGCACGGACCCGGCCAGAAGCGGCCGCGAGGGCACGCGCCGGGGCAGGCAGTCGCGTCGCGGCGGCGTGGCCAGGCCCGGGTTCACGCCAGCAGGCTGCAACCGGTCATCTCCACCGGCTTCACGACGCCCAGCAGGTCGAGCATCGTTGGCGCGAGGTCGCGCAGAGAACCGCCCGTGCGCAGGGTCGCGTCGCCGCGCCCACCGACATAGATCAGATCCACCGGACCGACGGTGTGCGACGTGTGCGGCTCGCCAGTGACTGGGTCGCGCATCATTTCGACGTTGCCATGATCGGCGGTGACCAGCAGTTCGCCGCTCTGCGCGGCGACCGCGGCGGCGACCTCGCCCAGCGCCCGGTCCACCGCCTCCACGGCCAGGATCGCGGCCTGCAGGTCGCCGGTGTGGCCGACCATGTCGGGATTGGCGAAGTTGCAGACCACGGCGTCGAAGCGGCCTGAGGCGATCGCGGCCACCAGCTTCGCCGCCACTTCGGGACAGCTCATCTCCGGCTGCAGGTCATAGGTGGCGACCTTGGGGCTCGGCACCAAAATGCGCTCCTCGCCTGCGAACGGCGTCTCTCGGCCACCGTTGAAGAAGAAGGTGACGTGGGCGTACTTCTCGGTCTCGGCGATGCGCAGCTGGGCCAGGTCGTTGGCACCCAGGACTTCGCCCAGGGTGTTGCGCAGGTCGTCGGGCGCGAACGCCAGTGCCACCGGCAGGGTGGCGTCGTACTCGGTCAGGCAGGTGAAGTCGGCCAGCGCCGGGCGCCGCGCGGCGAATCCATCGAATGCCGGTGCCACGAACGCCGCGGCGAGCTGGCGCGCGCGATCGGCGCGGAAGTTCATGAACACGATCGCGTCGCCGTCGCGCATGGGTTCGGCGCCGGCGATCACCGTCGGCCGCACGAATTCATCGTTCTCGCCGCGCGCGTAGGCGGCGTCGAGCGCGGCCATGGCATCGGGCGCGACGTGTTCCGCCCGCGCATCGACCATCGCGTCCCAGGCCAGGCGCACGCGCTCCCAGCGCTGGTCGCGGTCCATGGCGTAGTAGCGCCCGCTGACGCTGGCGATGCGCGCATTGCCATGCAGCGCGCAGGCATCGGCCAGCGCGCGCAGGCTGGGCGCGGCCGAGCGCGGGGGCATGTCGCGGCCGTCGGTGAACGCGTGCACGGCGACGCGCGCCACGCCTTCGCGCTTCGCCAGCTGAAGCATCGCCAGCACGTGGGCTTCATGGCTGTGCACGCCGCCGGGCGAGAGCAGGCCCATGACGTGCAGGGTGCCGCCCGACGCGTTCACCGCGGCGCAGGCGGCGCGCAGGCCGTCATTGGCGAAGAAGCTGCCGTCGGCGATCGCGGCGTCGACCCGGGTCAGGTCCTGGTAGACCACGCGTCCGGCGCCGATGTTCATGTGCCCGACCTCGGAGTTGCCCATCTGCCCGTCGGGCAGGCCGACGTGGGTGCCTTCGGTGTGCACCAGGGTGGTCGGATGCGCCGCGGACAGGCGCCGCCAGTTGGGGATGTCGGCGAGCGCCAGCGCGTTGTCGCGGGGATCGTCGCGATGGCCCCAGCCGTCGAGGATCAGCAGCACCACCGGCTTCGGCCGGCGGACGGTATCGGGCTCAGGCACGACGTTCGACCCTGTGACGTTGGACGCATGCATTGTAGCGCCGGCCGGCGCAGACTCGGGCCATGGACATCCGCCAGACTCCCCGATTCGCCCTTCTTTTCATCGCCGCGCTCGCCGCCGGCTCCGCGCTGGCCGCGGAAGACATCAACCGCGTCAACGGCGCGATCACCGCCCATGCCGGCAGCGAGTACGGCCGGCTGGAAACCGTCAACGGCAGCATCACCCTGGACGATGGCGCCCGCAGCGGCGACGCCAGCACGGTGAACGGCGCCATCCGCGCCGGCAACGACATCGCGAGCGGCGGACTGTCGACGGTGAACGGCGGCATCCACGCGGGCGAACGCGCGCGCATCGGCGGCAGCGTGGAAACCGTCAACGGCAGTGTGTTCATCGGACGCGACGGCGAGGTCGAGGGCGACGTCGAAACCGTCAACGGTGCCATCGGCCTGGTCGCGACGGTCGTGGCCGGCGACGTCGGCACCAGCAGCGGCAACGTGACCATCGGCGCCGGCTCGCACGTGCGCGGACGCCTGCACGTCGACAAGCCCAGCGCCAACTGGATGCCGATCCGCATCAGCACCCGCCGCCAGCGGATCATCATCGGACCGGGCGCCGTGGTCGATGGCCCCCTGGAGTTCGAACGCGAGGTCACGCTGTACGTGCACGACAGCGCACGCGTCGGCGAGATCAGCGGCGCCACGCCGGTGCCCTATTCGACGCCAACCGCGCCGCCCCGCGCCAGCGACTGAAGCCCGCGCCCCCGCAGGGCGCCGAACGCATAGAATCGGGGATTCCACTTCTGCAGGACCCGACGAATGCGACCGACCCACCTTGTGCTCAGCCTCGCCGTGGCCACCGCCCTGGCCGCGTGCGGCAACGGCGAGCCCGCCGCCGCCGCCGCCGCGGCCAACACCGGCGATGCGCCGGCCGCGACCGCCTCCACGCACGCGTTCAGCCCCGAGCTGAGCAAGGACGACTTCGCCGAGATGGTGAAGACGCTGTCCTCCGATGAGTTCCAGGGCCGTGCGCCCGGCTCGCCCGGCGGCGAGATGACCGTTGAATACATCAAGGCGCAGTACGAGCGCATCGGGCTGGAACCCGGCGGCGACGACGGCAGCTTCTTCCAGACCGTGCCGATGGTCGAGACCACCGCCGACGAATCCACCGTGCTGCACATGGAGGTCGCCGGCGAGCCCCGCGAGCTCGCGTTCGGCACCGACATGGTGATCGGCACCCGCACCGGCGAGGCCGAGGTCAAGGTCGCCGACAGCGACCTGGTGTTCGTGGGCTACGGCGTGGACGCGCCGGAGCTGGGCTGGAACGACTATGCCGGCATCGACGTCACCGGCAAGACCGTGGTCATCCTGGTCAACGACCCGGGCTTCCACGCCAAGGACGACTCGCTGTTCGAAGGCGAGCGCATGACCTATTACGGGCGCTGGACCTACAAGTTCGAAGAGGCCGCGCGCAAGGGCGCCGCCGCCGCGCTGATCATCCACGACACCGCCGGCGCGTCCTACGGCTGGGACGTGGTCAAGAACTCCTGGTCGGGCCCGCAGTTCGACCTGCGCGCCTCCGACGATCCGGAGCCGCGCCTGCCGGCCCAGGGCTGGCTGAGCGCCGAGGCCGCGACGCAGCTCTTCGCCGGCGCCGGCCAGGACCTCGAGGCGCTGTACACCGCCGCCAACCAGCGCGGCTTCATCGCCGTGCCGCTGGACGCGCGCGTGTCCTTCGACCTCGCCAGCACCACCAGGGAAAGCTCGTCGCGCAACGTCATCGGCGTGCTGCGCGGCAGCGAAGCGCCCGACGAAGCCGTCGTCTACATGGGCCACTGGGACCACCTGGGCACCCACGAGGGCGAAGGCGACCAGATCTACAACGGCGCCATCGACAACGCCACCGGCATCGCCGGCATCGTCGAGATCGCGGAGAAGTTCAAGGCCGACGGCCAGCCCAAGCGTTCGATCGCGTTCGTGGCCGTGACCCTGGAAGAATCGGGCCTGCTCGGCTCCAAGTACCAGGTCGCACACCCCGTGTTCCCGCTGGAGAACACCGTCGCCGTGATCAACCTCGACGCGATGAGCGTCGCCGGTCCGTCGCGCGACATGGTCGTGGTCGGCCAGGGCAACTCCGAGCTCGAGGACGTACTGAAAACCTTCACCGACGGCCAGGAGCGGGTGATCGTCGCCGAAGGCAACCCGGCCGGCGGCTTCTTCTTCCGCTCCGATCATTTCAACTACGCCAAGGCCGGCGTGCCGGCGCTGTACGCCAAGGGCGGCGACGACCTGCTCGACGGCGGCAAGGACGCCGGCGCGGAACATGCGCGCCATTACACCGAGGTCGCGTACCACAAGCCGGCGGACGAATTCGATCCGGCGTGGAACCTCGACGGCGTGATCCAGGACCTGGAAGTGCTGTACGGCGTGGGCCGCACCCTGGCCGACGACGGCAGCTGGCCGAACTGGTACGAAGGCAACGCCTTCAAGGCCGCGCGCGACGGGATGCGTCCCGGCGCGAAGTAAGC
This sequence comes from Luteimonas sp. MJ250, assembly GCF_039548455.1. Taxonomy (NCBI): domain Bacteria; kingdom Pseudomonadati; phylum Pseudomonadota; class Gammaproteobacteria; order Lysobacterales; family Lysobacteraceae; genus Luteimonas; species Luteimonas sp. MJ250. The sequence continues at coordinate 52,954 of NZ_JBCLVB010000015.1, forward strand.
GTCACCGCACGAGCTCGCCGGGAACGGCCGTACGGAATGGCGCCGGAAGGCGCCGTTCCTGTTTCACACCAGCATGCGGCTGGCGGAGGGTCGCCTGCGCGACGACAGCAAAGGTGAACGGCGACGGGAGCCGCCGCCCCAATGCGTCCGGCCCGGCTAGTTGCCGACGTAATCGATGTAATGCCGACCCAGGTAATTGATCACCGCACCCGGCGGCAGCGAGCAACTCCATTGCGCGTATCGGAGTCGGGACATGTTCGGGTCGATATTCTCCGGAACGATTTGAAAGAAACCGGTCTGGCCCGGGTCCAGTGTCATCGGCATGAGGGGGAGGTAACTCGCAGGCACCGAAGATCCACCTCTCCCATGCACGAACGTGCACTTGAGGGTCACGGGCGACGTACCGACGTTGCCCAAGCCGAGGATCGCGTTCGTGGTTCGAGATTCGGAGTTGAACTCATCCGTGACCTGGGCGCAGGTGACGAACGCACCCGTTACGCCTTCGTTGGCAATGGCCAGCGGACGGGCGCGCAGGGTGCCTGCGAATGCCGGGAGCGCGCCCTGGCAGGCACCTGCAGCGCTCTGGTAATCGTAGCGTTCGACGTCGGCGGCCACGGTGCTGCCCGCGGCGGACACAAGCGCAATGGCGATTGCCAGCGCAACCGGCGCCGAACAGGTTGATTTCGTATACATGTGGATCCTCGCATGCGAAGGGGCGCGGCAGGACGCCCGCCCCGGACCCACCCCATACGCCCGAACCCTTTCAAGGCGGACATGCATTCGCCCGCCGTTACCGCCCTGACACGAGACGCACGCGCGCGAAGTTGCGCTTGCCGACCTGCAGCACGCCCTCGAAGCCGGGCTGGAACGTGGTGCCGGCATCCTCGACCACCTCGCCATCGACCTTCACCGCGCGCTCCCTGAGCTTGCGGTTGGCCTCCGAGTTCGACGGCGTGATCCCCGCAGCCGTCAGCAGCGCGGCGATGCGCAGGCCCTCCGCCGGGACTTCCACGTCATGCAGCGGCAGCAATGAAGTATCGCCCTGGCCGGTAACCGCCGCGTGCCAACCGGAGATCGCGGTCTCTGCCGCGGCGGCATCGTGGAAACGCGTGGCCAGTTCGCGCGCCAGGCGCAGCTTCACCTCGCGCGGATTCAGCGCACCGGAGGCCACGTCCGCCTTCAGCGCTGTCGCCTCCCCGATGCCGATGTCGAAGCTCAGCAGCTCGATCCAGTCCCACATGAGGTCGTCGCCGATCTTCATGGTCTTGTTGACGACGTCGATCGCCGGGTCGGTGACCCCGATGTAGTTGCCCAGCGACTTGGACATCTTGTTGACGCCGTCCAGGCCCACCAGCAGCGGCATCGTCAGCACCACCTGCGGCTTCTGACCGTAGTGCTCCTGCAGGCCGCGGCCCATCAGCAGGTTGAACTTCTGGTCGGTGCCGCCGAGCTCGACGTCGGCCTCGAGCGCCACCGAGTCGTAGCCCTGCACCAGCGGGTAGAGGAATTCATGGATCGCGATCGACTGCTGGGCGGCGTAACGCTTGGCGAAGTCGTCGCGCTCGAGCATGCGCGCCACGGTGTGCTGGCCGGCCAGGCGGATCATGTCGGCCGCGCCCATTTTGCCGAACCACTCGGAGTTGAAGCGGACCTCGGTGCGCTCGCGGTCCAGCACCTTGAACACCTGGTCCTGGTAGGTCTTCGCGTTGGCCAGCACGTCCTCGCGCGTCAACGGCCTGCGTGTCGCGCTCTTGCCCGAGGGGTCGCCGATCATTCCGGTGAAGTCGCCGATCAGGAACACCACCGTGTGCCCCAGGTCCTGGAACTGGCGCATCTTGTTGAGCAGCACGGTGTGGCCGATATGCAGGTCGGGGGCGGTCGGGTCGAATCCCGCCTTGACCCGCAGGGCGCGGCCGGAGGCGAGTCTGGCCTCGAGCTCCTCGCGCTTGAGGATTTCGTCGGTGCCGCGGGCAATCAGTTCGATGGCCCCGGGGTCGATCGCGTGCGCGGGCGGGACGTGCGGCTGGCTGGTGTGTTCGTGGGCGTTCTGTGACAAGGCTCGGGTCCGGCTGGGCGTCGCGTTCCGGCATCGAAACGTGACACGGGTTCAAGTTGTTGTTAACTGGAAGTTAAATTATTGCCAGGGATAAATTCCAGTCGCGTCAATCGTTTGACGCGTGATCTTCGCGTGATTATGGTGGCCCGGTGACGCGCCCGTCACGCACGGGCCCGGGGGTCCGATCCACATATGACCACGCCCGAATCGCATCCATCCGACCTCCAGCGCAGCGAGCGCGTCCGCCTCGAAAACCTGCGCGAACTCGAGCGCCAGGCGACCACCAGCAGCCACCAGGCCGAAGCCTCGGCCGAAACCATCGGCAACCGCCGCTGGTCGCGCCGGCAGTGGGCCCATTCCAGCCTGATCGCCACCGCAGGTGCGCTGCTGCTGGCCATCGTGCCCGGTTTCAATACCGCCGTCGACGTGCCCCACAGCGCGCGCCTGACTACGCTGTCGCTGGCGCTGCCGGTGCTTCCCGTGCAGCCGGAGCCGGACGCGGCGGCCACCAGCTGGATGCCGGTGACGGTGGAAAAGGGCCAGACCCTTGGCGCCATCTTCGACGAACTGGGCATCCCGGCCAGCACCATGCACGCGCTTCTCGAGCAGCCCGGCGCGCGCGATGCCCTGACCCGGCTTCGCCCGGGCGCCCAGCTGGGCTTCGCCTTCAATCCGGCCCCGGCGAACGGTGGCCGCGGCAGCCTGCACGCCTTGCGCTATGACCGCGGCGAAACCGAGCGCGTCGAGCTCTCGCTGGAGGCCGGCAAGGTCGTTGAAACCGTCATCGAGCGCCCCATCGAGGTCCGTACGTCCGTGGTCAGCGGCAAGGTCGGCCGCTCGCTGTTCCACTCCGCGCGCAAGCTCGGGCTGTCGGGTTCCAGCATCAACATGCTGACCGACGAGATCTTCCAGTACGACATCGATTTCAACACCGACGTCACCCGGAACGACCGCTTCAGCGTGGTCGTGGAGCAGGTCTACCGCGAGGGCGAGCTGCTGCGCACCGGCAAGGTGCTGGCCGCTGTGTTCACGGCGAAGAACAAACCGTTCACCGCGTTCCGCTTCGAGCAGGACGGCAAGACCGAGTACTACAACGCCGAAGGCAGGCCGCTGAAGAAGAGCTTCATCCGCATGCCGATCCAGTACGCGCGCCTGAGTTCGCGCTTCGGCTCGCGCAGGCACCCGGTGAGCGGCAGCGTGCGCCAGCACAAGGGCGTGGACTACGCCGCGCGCACCGGCACGCCGATCATGGCCGCCGGCGACGCCCGCGTGCAGTTCAAGGGCTGGCGTGGCGGCTACGGCAACACCGTGATCCTCGACCACGGCCGCGGCTACACCACGCTGTACGCGCACATGTCCGGCTTCGGCAACATCCGCCAGGGGCAGCGCGTCAGCCAGGGCACGGTGATCGGCCGCGTCGGCAGCACCGGCCTGTCCACCGGCCCGCACCTGCACTACGAATTCCGCATCAACGGCGTGCACCGCAACCCGCTGCAGCACACCATGCCCGAACCCGAGCCGCTGAAGGGCGTCGCGCTGGCGGCCTTCCACGCCCAGACCGGGCCCGCGCTGGCGCGCATCCGCACCGTCGAAGACATCATCTACGCCCAGGTGCCGGATGCTGCGGACGGCACCCGCGTGGTCGAGGCCAAGCGCGACGCGCCGTCCGGCCGCGGACAGGGCTGAGCGCCGCGCCGCCCAAGCGGCGCCACGGGGGGCTTCACGCATGGCCGGTCGGCAGCGCTTCCTCGGGCTGATCTCGGGCACCAGCGCCGACGGCATCGACGCCGCGCTGGTCGACTTCGACGACGACGCCGCCGGCACGCGCCCGGCGCTGCGCTTCGCACGTACCTATGCCTGGGAGCCGGTGCTGCGCGAACGGCTGGTAGCGCTCGGCCAGGAAGACGCGCTGCTGTCGCTGGACACCGTGGGCGGGCTTGACGTCGCCATCGGACGCGCCTTCGCCGTCGCGGCGCTGCGCGCGCTGGCCGACTCGGACACCGACCCTGCAACCGTCGCCGCCATCGGCTCGCACGGACAGACGCTGCGCCACCGCCCGCACGGCTCCCTGCCCTTCAGCCTGCAGCTCGGCTGCGCGGCGACCATCGCCGAGCGCACCGGCATCACTACCGTGGCCGACTTCCGCCGTCGCGACGTGGCCGCCGGTGGCCACGGCGCGCCGCTGGTCCCGGCGCTGCACGCGGCACTGCTGCACGATCCCGCCGAATCGCGCGCGGTGCTCAACCTCGGCGGCATCGCCAACCTCACCCTGCTGCCCGGCGAAGAACCGGTGCGCGGCTTCGACACCGGTCCCGCCAACGGCCTGATGGACGCCTGGTGCCTGCGCCACCGTGGCAAGGCCTTCGACGCCGGTGGCGCGTTCGCCGCCGAGGGCCGGGTCGACGCCGCACTGCTGGCACGCCTGCTGGACGAACCCTGGTTCGCCCTGCCGCCGCCGAAGTCCACCGGGCGCGACGCGTTCCACCTCGGCTGGGTGGAGTCGCGCCTGGCGGGCACGGAATCACCGGCCGACGTCCAGGCGACCCTGCTCGCGCTGACCGCGCGCACCGTGGCCGACGCCCTGCGCGCGACCCAGCCCGGTACCACGCGCGTGATCGCCTGCGGCGGCGGCGTGCACAATCCGCGCCTGATCCAGGCGCTGGCGGCACAGATGCCGGGCATCGCGGTTGAATCCAGCGCCGCGCACGGACTGGACCCCGATGCGATCGAGGCCATGGCCTTTGCCTGGCTGGCGCGCGAGACCCTGGCCGGACGGCCGGGCAACCTCGCCAGCGTCACCGGCGCCGCGGGGCCGCGGATCCTTGGCGCCATCCACCAGGCGTGATCGGCGCCCGCGGCAGGAGCAGCCATAGCCGCGACCACCGGATGGGAGCGGGCTCCGGCCGGAGATCCCGGTCGCAGCTGCAGCTGCTCCTACTGGGAGACCTGGCTGCCGCCGGGGAGCTGGCCGATCATCGAGAAATCGCCGTCGGGCACGCTTTCCAGGGCCGCGATCGCGGCCTGCAGCACGTCGGCCTCGGAGTTGTCGAAGCTGAGCTTGCCGTCGCCTTCGGCCGCGTACAGGCCGCGCTCCAGCAGCTGCAGCAGCGCGTGCGACAGCGCCCAGCCGCGGCGGTCGGCGACGCGCTTGATGCGTTCAAGCAGCACTTCGTCGATGTCCTTGAGCACGATGTCGGTCATGGCCCGCGTCCAGTCACCATCGTTCACGGCAACATGCCATAGATACGACGACGCGCGCGGATCGGCAAGGCCCGGCACGCGCTCACCTGGTGTCCTCCGCGACAGCCCCGGCCTCGTCGCCCAGGCGCAGCCGCGGCTTCAGCCAGAAGAACAGCAGGACCGCCGGCACCGCCACCACCGCGGTGATCAGGAAATAGGTGGCATAGCCTCCGGTGCTGGTCTCGACGATGGCGCCCGAGAAAAAGCCCAGCACCTTGCCGGGCAGCATGATGAACGACGAGAACAGCGCGTATTGGGTCGCGGTGTAGCGCTGGTTGACCAGTGCCGACAGGTAGGCGACCGCCGCGGTGCCGAGGAAGCCCTGGGCCAGGTTCTCGCCCGAGATCACCAGGGTCAGCAGGCCAATGTCGCCGTTGGCGCCGATCAGCGCCAGGTACAGCAGGTTGCTGGCCGCGCCGAGGATGATCGCCGCCAGCAGCGGCCAGTGGATGCCCCAGCGCGCGACCGCCACGCCGCCGAGGAAGGCGCCGGCGATCCCGACCCAGATGCCGTAGACCTTGGTCACCGCGGCGATCTGGGTCTTGCTGAAGCCCTGGTCGAGGTAGAACGGGCCGATGATGCCGCCGACGATCGCCTGGTCGGAAATCTTGATTGACAGGATGAAGAGCAGCACCACCAGCCCGATGCCGCTGCCGAAGCGGCGGAAGAAGTCGGCGAAGGGCTCGACCACGCCTTCGCGCAGCCCGGCCGCCCAGCCCCGGGTGCGCACGCGCACCACGTCGGGCTCGGTCGCCAGCAGGCAGGCCACCATCGGCACCAGCATGCAGGCCGCCATCACCCGGTAGACGTTCGCCCACGCGGCGTGGTCGGCGAGCACCAGCGCCAGCGCACCGGACACGATCAGCGCGATCCGGTAGCCCAGCGAATAGGTCGCCACCAGCGCGCCCTGCTCGGAGGCGGGCGCGATCTCGACGCGATAGGCGTCCACCGCGATGTCGAGCGTGGCGCCGGAAAAAGCCACGAACAGCGTCAGCGCGACGAACACGGTCAGCCGCTCGGGCGTCAGCGCCGACATCGCCAGCAGCCCGATCATCACGCAGGCCATCGCCAGCAGCAGCCAGCCGCGGCGCTGCCCGAAGCGGCCGAGCAGCGGCAGCCGCCAGCGATCGACCAGCGGCGCCCAGACGAACTTGAACGAATACGCCAGGCCGGCGCTGGCGATCATGGTGATCTCGCGCAGTTCCAGCCCGCCGTCGCGGAGCCAATAGGCCAGCGTGCCGGCGACCAGCAGGAAGGGCAGTCCGGACGCGAAACCGAAGAAGAACAGGATCCGCGCCGATGGCTGCGCGAACGCGCGCCAGGCGGACGGCTTCCGCCGCGCCGCGCCGCCTTCGGCCGTGCTCACTCGCGGTAGTCCACGACCAGCGGCGCATGATCCGAGAAGCGCGGCTCGCCGTGCACCGCGCAGGCTTCGACCCGCTTCGCCAGCGCCGGGGTCGCGAACTGGTAGTCGATGCGCCAGCCGACGTTCTTGGCGCGTGCGGCGCCGCGGTTGCTCCACCAGGTGTATTCGTCCGCCGCGTCGGGCCGCAGCATGCGCAGGGCGTCGCCCCAGCCGTGCGCCGGCGCCTCGCCCAGCCCGTCGCCGCAGGCGTCGGCGATCATCGTGTTCAGCCAGGCGCGTTCGGGCGGCAGGCAGCCGGAGTTCTTCTGGTTGCCGGTCCAGTTTTTGATGTCGTTGCGCGAACGCACGATGTTCCAGTCGCCACACAGCACGTAGTCGCGGCCGCTGGCCAGCCACTGGTCGAGGATGGGCCTGAGCCAGTCCATGACCTCGAACTTGAAGCCCTGGCGCAGCTCTCCGGACGAGCCCGACGGGATGTAGAACGACACCACGCTCAGGTTGCCGAAGCGCGCCTCGATGTAGCGGCCCTCGTCATCGAACGGCGCCCAGCCGAGCGACGTACGCACTTCATCGGGCTCGCGACGGCTGTAGATCGCCACGCCGCTGTAGCCCTTCTTGGTGCTCGCGTCCTTGAACCAGGCCTTGTAGCCGGCGGGAAGGAAGTCGGCGTGCAGGCCACTGCCGTCGATACCGAGGAGCTGGTGCTCCTGGGCCTTGGTCTCCTGGACGCAGAGGATGTCGGCGTCCTGTTGCAGGAACCAGTCGAAGAAGCCCTTCCTGGCCGCCGAGCGGATGCCGTTGGCATTGAAGCTGATGATGCGCATGGTGTGCCGGTGTCATGACGGATGCGGCGGGCACGGGCCCGCCGGCCGGCAAGGTTAGCGCACCGCCGGCGCGGCCGCCGGCGGTGCGCAGGCACGTGCGTCACATCGCGACCGGCCTGGGCGTATCCGGCGTGCTCGGCGGCAGCACCGGATATTCCACCACCGGCTGGCGTCCGGTCAGCGTGCGCAGGAAGGCGGCGATGGCGCCGGACTCCTCCTCGTCGAGCTCGCGGCCGAGCTGCGCGGTCCCCATGATCGCCACCGCCTGCTCCAGGTTCCAGACCTGGCCGCTGTGGAAATAGGGCGCGGTCAGCTCGACGTTGCGCAGCGGCGAGGCGCGGAACACGTATTCGTCGGTCGCGGTATTGGTGACCGTGAACCGGCCCTTGTCGCCCTCGGGCAGGATCTCGGCGCCCGGGCGGGCGATCACGCCGAAGGGGAAGTAGGTCTGGCCGCCGAAGTTGCGGCCGTTGTGGCAGGACGCGCAGCCGCTGTTGACGAACAGCTCCAGGCCCCGGCGCTCGGTGGCGTCGATCGCGCTGTCGTCGCCCAGGACCCAGCGGTCGAAGCGTGCATCCGGCGTCACCAGGGTGGCCTCGAATGCCTCCAGCGCCAGCGCCATGTTGTCGAAGCTCACCGGGCGTTCGCCGGGGAAGGCGTCGCCGAACCGATCCACGTATTCGGGAATGCTCTGCAGGGTCCGGACCACGAGCTCGGGCGTGCTGTTCATTTCCACGCTCGCCTGCACCGGCCCCTTGGCCTGTTCGGCCAGGTCCGCGGCGCGGCCATCCCAGAACTGGGCCGCGTTGAACACGGCGTTGAGCATGGTCGGCGAATTGCGCGGGCCCTTCTGCCAGCCGTGCCCGATCGAAACCGGCACGTTGTCGGCGCCGCCGGTGCCCAGGCTGTGGCAGGTGTTGCAGGTGATCAGGTGGCTCTGTGAAAGCCGCGGCTCGAACCACAGCATGCGGCCCAGTTCGACCTGCTCGGCGACCAGCGGCTTGCCCCGGAGTTCGTCGACGCTGGCCGGGATGGTGCCGAACATGGCGGCGGCCATGGCACGCAGCGGATCACCGTCGGCATCACCGGCCGCTGCCGGCTCCGCCGCCTTCGCGGTCTGCGCCGTGTCCGCCACGCCGCCGGCGGCAGCGGCGTCGGCAGGTTCGGCCGCGGCACCGCGCATGGCCGCGGCACCGGCGGCGGCCTCGTCGGCGGTGGCGGCGGCGGACACGCCGGCGTCCGCCGCGTCGCCACCGGTCTGTCCACACCCCGTGGCGACCCCCAGCGCCAGGGCCACCGACACTGCAAGCTTCGTCCGAACGTGCATCCCGCGCCTCCGCATCCAGGTCATCATCACGCCCAACTCTAGGCCAATGGCAGCGGAGGGGCGTTGACCAAGGTCAACCCCGGCAGGTTGCTAACATGGCCCCCCCGCCCGCGCCCGCACTGCACACGCCATGTCCGATCACCGCTCCCGCTTCCTGCAGCTGGCACTGGCGGCCGAAGCGCTGCGCTTCGGCGGGTTCACGCTGAAGTCCGGCCGCACCAGCCCCTACTTCTTCAACGCCGGGCGCTTCGACTCCGGCGCAACGCTGGCGGCGCTGGCGAGCTGCTACGCCGACGCCATCGACGCCGCCGGCCTCGACTTCGACCTGCTGTTCGGCCCGGCCTACAAGGGCATCCCGCTGGCCACTGCGCTCGCCTGCGAATACGCGGGCCGCGGCCGCGACCTGCCGCTGGCCTACAACCGCAAGGAAGCCAAGGCCCATGGCGAAGGCGGCAGTCTGGTCGGCGCGCCGCTGGCCGGCCGCCGCGTGCTGGTGGTCGATGACGTGCTCACCGCGGGCACCGCCGTGCGCGAGGCGCTGGCGCTGATCCGCGACGGCGGCGGCACGCCGGCCGGCGTGGCCATCGCGCTCGACCGCGAGGAAGTGCTCGACGCCGATTCCGCCGACCGCCGTTCGGCCGCCGCGCTGGTGGCCGCCAACGAGGGCGTGCCGGTGGTGGCGATCGCCAGCCTCGGCGACCTGCTTGCGTTCACCGGCGAAAACGCGACACTGTCGGACGAGCGCGAGCGCCTGTTCGCCTACCGCGCGCGCTATGGCAGCGCGGCGGGTTGACGCGGCCGACCGGGGGGACGGACACGATGAAGACCATGAACTGGATCGCCGGCATCGCGCTGGCCACGCTGCCGCTGGCGGCCGTGGCGCAGAAGGCGCCTGCCGACAAGAAGCTCTACTGCTGGGACGAAGGCGGGGTCCAGGTCTGCGGCGACACCCTGCCCGCCAGCGCCCTCGATCGCGCCCGCACCGAGATCAGCGCCGCAAGCGGCAACCGCACCGGGGACGTGCCGCGTGCGCTGACCGGCGATGAGCGCACGGCCGCCGAGGCCGACGCCCGCGCCGCCGCCGAGGCCGAGATGGCCGAAGCCGAACGCCATCGACGCGACCTGGCCATGGTCGAGTCCTATGCCACCGAGAACGACCTGCGCCGCGCCTATGGCGAGCGCATCCTGCTGGTGGAGGAGTCGCTGAAGACCTCCGAGCTCAGCATCGCCAACCTGCGCCAGAGCCTGCTGTCGCTGCTGCGCCAGGCCGCGGAGCGCGAGCTGCTTGAACAGCCGGTGGGCAAGCCCCTGGCCGATGGCGTCCGGTCGCAGCACGGCGACCTGCTGCGTCAGCAGGCGATCATGGAGCGGCAGCTGGTCGATCGCGCATCGCTGGGCAGCGACCTGGACGGTGCCCTCGCACGCTACCGCGCGATGAAGGGCGGCTGAGGCGTACAGCAAGGCCGCCCCTGCACCTGTGGGAGCGGCCATGGCAGCCCATGCACCTGTATAGCAGCGGCCATGCCGCCCATGTACCTGTGGGAGCGGCCATGGCCGCGATCGCCGCCATGGCAGCGCGGACCACAGGCTAGAACGGCAGCGGCAGCCCCGGGTCGATCGCGAGCAGCTGCTCGCGGAACTCGCCGCGGATCCGATCCAGCGCCTCCTCGCTGTCGGCATCGAAGCGCAGCACCAGCACCGGCGTGGTGTTCGACGCGCGCACCAGGCCCCAGCCATCCGGGAAATCCACGCGCAGACCGTCGATGGTCGACGGACGCGCACCGCCTTCGAACTTCGCCTCCGCCACGAAGCGCTCGACGAAGGCATGCGGGTTGCCGCCGGGGGCATCCACCTTGATCTCCGGAGTGGCGATGCCGGCGGGCAGCGCGGCCAGCACCTCGCTGGGCGACTCCGTGCGCGAGGCCAGGATCTCGAGCAGGCGCGCGGCGGCGTAGATACCGTCGTCGAAGCCGTACCAGCGCTCGCCGAAGAAGAAGTGCCCGCTCATCTCGCCGGCAAGCTCGGCCTCGGTCTCGCGCATCTTGGCCTTGATCAGCGAGTGCCCGGTCTTCCACATCAGCGGGCTGCCACCGTGGCGCAGGATGTGGCCCTGCAGGCGGCCGGTGCACTTCACGTCGTACACGATCACCGCGCCCGGGTTGCGCTCCAGCACGTCGGCGGAAAACAGCATCAGCAGGCGGTCGGCGAAGATGTTCTCGCCGCTCCTGGTGACCACGCCCAGGCGATCGCCGTCGCCGTCGAAGGCGATGCCCAGGTCGGCGTCGAAGCGCTCCACCATGTTGATCAGGTCGACCAGGTTGTCCGGGTCGCTCGGGTCCGGATGGTGGTTGGGGAAGGTGCCGTCGATCTCGCAGAACAGGGGTTCGACCGTGGCGCCGATGGCTTCGAGCACGCGCGGCCCGATCTCGCCGGCGACGCCGTTGCCGGCATCGACCACCACCTTCAGCGCGCGGTCGATCTGGACGTCGGAGGCGATGCGCTCGACGTAGTCATCGGCGATGTCGCGTTCGGTGACGCCGCCGGGCGCAGGTGCCGTGTGCAGGCGGTCCTCGGCGATGCGCGCGTACAGGTCGGTGACCGCGTCGCCGGCCAGCGTCTCGCCGCCGACCACGATCTTGAAGCCGTTGTAGTCGGGCGGGTTGTGGCTGCCGGTGACCGACACGCAGCAGCCCGTGCGCAGATGGTAGGCGCCGAAATACACCACCGGCGTCGGCACCATGCCGATGTCGATGACGTCGCGGCCGGCCTTGCGCAGGCCGGCAGTGAGCCCGGCGACCATGTCGGGACCGGACAGGCGGCCGTCGCGGCCGATCACGATGTCCTTCAGCCCCTGCTCGTGCATCAGCGAGCCGATGGCGTGGCCGATCAGTTCGGCGACGCCGACGTCGAGCGTCTGGCCGACGATGCCGCGGATGTCGTAGGCGCGGAAGATGCCGGGGTCGATCGCCACCGCCGCCGGCGCCATGTCACGCACCAGCGCTGCCGGAACGGCACTGTCATCGGCCATCGGCCCCAGTTCGAGCGCCTGCTCGAGCGTGGGTGTGTCGCCCGCGTCTTCATCTTCCGGCCTGCCGAGCAGCGACGGCAGCCGTGCAAACAGGTACCCGAGCAGCAGCAGCACGGCGGCGACCACGAACGACGGCACCGCAGCCAGGCCGAACAGCGCCTGCGGGCGCGCCGGCAGGCCGGCGGCGACGCGGATCCCGCTGCCGGCGATCGGCACCGCCATGCGTTCCGCGGATTCGGCGTACCTGGCGTCGCCGCGCTCGGCGAGCGTGAAGCCGCCCTGGCGGAGCGCGAGATAGGTCGAGCCCGGCACGTCCACGGCGGCCAGGCTGGCACTGGCGCGGGCCAGCGGCAGGCGCACGTAGGCGACGGCAACCGGCGTGCCGTCCACCTCCGCAGGCGCGGCCAGGGCCAGCATCGGCGCGCCGCCGTCGCGCACCACCCACAGCACCGGCTTGCCCTCGGCGATCGCGGCTTCGCCGACGAGGATCCGCCCGTAGCCGGCATCGTCGATCGCCTCGTAGGCATCGGCCAGCGTGATGTCCTGGACCACGGCCTGGTCGAGGTTGGGCCAGTCGCGGCCCAGGGCCTCGCCCGCCGCGGCGAAGTCGCCGGCCGCCAGCGCGTCGCGCACCGGCGACGAAGCCAGGCGTTCTTCAAGGCGGTCGAGCTCGGTTTGCAGCGAGCGCGCGACCGCCTGCGCCACGGCGTCGCGGTTGACGGCAAGCGAGTCGCGGCGCGCCTGGTCCTGCATCTGCCGCCAGCCCGTCCACGCCAGCCACAGCGCCAGCACCACCACCAGCCCGGCCAGCAGCAGCAGCAAGGGCCGCGCCTGCATCACGGCCTGCCGTGCCTTGTTGGAAACCTTGAGATCCATGCCTGCGTCGCCCCCTTCAGCGCGTGCCCGTATGGCCAAATCCACCCGTGCCCCGCGCGCTCTGTTCAAAAGTATCCACCACCCGCAGCCCCGCGCGCACCACCGGCACCAGCACCAGCTGCGCGATGCGGTCGCCGGGCTGCACCACATAGGCCTCGCGCGAGCGATTCCAGAGGCTGACCATCAGCGGACCCTGGTAGTCGGCGTCGATCAGCCCGGTGCCGTTGCCCAGCACCAGGCCATGGCGATGGCCGAGGCCCGAGCGCGGCAGCACCATCGCGCACAGGCCGGGATCGCCGATATGGATGGCGATGCCGCTCGGCACCAGCGCGGTGTCGCCGCCCGCGAGTTCGAGCGGCGCGTCGATCGCGGCGCGCAGGTCCATTCCCGCGCTGCCTTCGGTGGCGTGCGCCGGCAGCGGCCAGTCGCCGCCGATGCGCGGGTCGAGGATCTTCAGGTCCAGCGTGTGCTGCATGGCGTGATGCGTCCTGGTAGGCGCCGTGGCGCGCGGAATGTGCGGGTCAGGCCAGGCGCGCGGCGACGAGGTCGAGCAGTGCGCAGGCGAGTTCGGTCTTGGGAGCCGGTCCGAGCACCTGCATGCCTTCGGAGCTGAAGACATGGAGGGTGTTGTCGTCGGACTCGAAGCCGCTGCCGACGATACCGACGCGGTTGGCGGCGAGCAGGTCGACGCGCTTGCGCTTCAGCTTGCCGCGGGCGTTGGCGTCAAGGTCGCCGGTCTCGGCCGCGAAACCGACAACCAGCCGCGGGCGCAGCGCGTGCGACGCGACGTCGGCAAGGATGTCGGCGGTGCGCACCAGTTCCAGCACCAGGCCGTCTTCACCGGGTTGCTTCTTGATCTTGCCTTGGGCGACCGCGGCGGGAGTGAAGTCGGCGACCGCGGCGGCACCGATGTAGATGTCGGCCGGCAAGGCGGCGACCACGGCCGCATGCATCTGCGCGGCGGAGCGCACATCGGCGCGCGCCACGCCCGTGGGGGTTGCCAGCGCGACCGGGCCGGCCACCAGCACCACCTCGGCGCCGCGCCGCGCTGCCGCGGCGGCGATCGCGAAGCCGGTCTTGCCGCTGCTGCGGTTGCCGATGAAGCGCACCGGGTCGACGTCTTCGAACGTCGGCCCCGCGCTGACTACCACGCGCAGGCCGGCGAGCGGGTCCCGACTCATGCCCTCGCGGCCGCCAGTCCGGCGACGATGTCGAGCGGCTCGGCCATGCGCCCGGGGCCGGACTCGCCCTCGGCCAGCGGACCGTCGACCGGATCCAGGACCAGCGCGCCGCGCTCGCGCAGCAGCGCCATGTTGGCCACCGTGGCCGGATGCAGCCACATGCGGTGGTTCATCGCCGGTGCCAGCGCCAGCGGCGCGGTGGTCGCCAGGCACAGGGTGGTGACGAGGTTGTCGGCAAGGCCGTGGGCAAGCTTGGCCAGCGTATTGGCCGTGGCCGGCGCCACCAGCACGCGCGTGGCCCAGCGCGCGAGCTCGATGTGGCCCATCGCGGCTTCGGCCGCCGGGTCCCACAGCGACGTGCGGACGGCCTCGCCGGACAGCGCCTGGAAGGTGGTGGCGCCGACGAAGTGCATCGCGCTTCCGGTCATCGCGACCCGCACCTGCGCGCCGGCGTCCTGCAGGCGGCGCACGAGGTCCGCGGACTTGTACGCGGCGATGCCGCCGCACACGCACAGCAGGATGCGCTCGCCTTCAAGCTGGCTGTCGACCTTGGCCATGCGCGTTCGGAGTGTCCTGACCCGGGAACGGTCGGACAGCTTACCCGAACGCCCGGGGCGGGCCGGCGGCGGCGCGGGGCCGTATCGCGTGCAATGGATCCACGTCGGCAGCCGGTGCAGGCCCCCCGCTTTGCCAGCCATGCGGCCCCACCCCTGTCGCGATGCACCGGCGGCCGACGACCACCCTCATGGAGCACGCCCATGCACATCCGCGATTGGCCCAGCGGCGAACGCCCGCGCGAGAAGCTCCTTGCACGCGGCGCCGCGGTGCTTTCGGACGCGGAGCTGCTGGCGCTGTTCCTCGGCTCCGGCGTACGCGGCCTGGACGCCGTCGCGACTGCGCGCAGGCTGCTTGCCGGGCACGGCCCACTGCGGCGCCTGCTGGACCTTCCAGGGCCGGAGCTGGTCAAGCTGCCCGGCCTGGGCCCCGCCAGCGCCTGCCAGCTGGCCGCCGCGCTGGAGCTTGCCAGCCGGCACATGGCCGCGGGGCTGGAGCGCGGCGAGGCGCTGACCGATCCGCATGCCGCCGGCCGCTACTTCGCCCAGCGCCTGCGCGGGTATCCGAGCGAGGTCTTCGCCGCCCTGTTCCTCGACACCCGGCACCGCGCGCTGGCCTTCGAAGAGCTGTTCCGCGGCACCGTGGACGGCGCCGAGGTCCATCCGCGCGAAGTGGTGCGGCGGGCACTCGGCCACAATGCGGCCGCGGTCATCGTCGGCCACAACCACCCCAGCGGCAGCAGCGAGCCCAGCGCCGCCGACCGCGCGGTTACCGCCCAGCTCAAGCAGGCCCTGCGCCTGGTCGACGTGCGCCTGCTGGATCATTTCGTGATCGGCGACGGCGCGCCGGTCTCGCTGGCCGCCCGGGGCTGGGTCTAGGCGGTTCAGCCGCAGGCCGGCCGGGGCGGGCCCCTCGCGTACAATGTGCGGCCGTACGTTCCCGCTGCGAATCCCAGTGAAATCCACGCTCAAGGCCCTGGTTGAACAGGGCATCGCCACCCTTCGCGACCAGGGCATCCTGCCCGCCGACCTGGCCACGCCCGACTTCGTCATCGAGCGGCCCAAGGACCGTGCGCACGGCGACTTCTCAAGCAACGCCGCGATGCTGCTGGCCAAGCCCGCGCGCAGCAATCCACGCGCGATCGCGCAGGCGCTGGCCGAGGCGATCCCTACCGGCGGCGACATCGCCGCGGTCGAGATCGCCGGCCCGGGCTTCCTGAACTTCCGGCTGTCCGCTGGCGCCTGGCAGGGCCAGCTGCGCGAGGTCCACGCGCAGGGCGTGGCCTACGGCCGCAATGCCAGCGGCGCAGGCCGCACGGCCGGGGTCGAATACGTCTCCGCCAACCCCACCGGCCCGCTGCACGTCGGCCACGGCCGCGCGGCGGTGATCGGCGACTGCATCGCGCGCGTGCTCGACGCCAACGGCTGGGACGTGAAGCGCGAGTACTACTACAACGATGCCGGGGTGCAGATCGAGAACCTTGCGCACTCGGTGCAGGCGCGCGCCAAGGGCATCCGCCCGGACGACGCCGGCTGGCCCGAGGCCGGCTACCGCGGCGACTACATCGCCGACGTCGCACGCGCGTTCCTGGACGGCGCCAGCGTCGAGGTCGAGGGCCAGGTGGTCAGCGGCAACGGTGACGCCGACGACTTCGACGCCATCCGCCGCTTCGCCGTGGCCTGGCTGCGCAAGGAGCAGCACGGCGACCTCGCCGCGTTCGGCGTCGACTTCGACGTGTATTTCCTGGAGTCGTCGCTGTATGCCGACGGCAAGGTCGAAGAGACCGTGGCCGCGCTGGTCGCCGCCGGCCACACCTACGAGGACGGCGGCGCGCTGTGGCTGCGCAGCACCACCTTCGGTGACGACAAGGACCGCGTGATGCGCAAGTCCGACGGCACCTATACCTATTTCGTGCCCGACGTCGCCTATCACCTCGGCAAGTGGCAGCGCGGCTATGAGCGCGCGATCACCGAGCTCGGCGCCGATCACCACGGCTCGCTGGCCCGGGTAAAGGCCGGCCTGCAGGCGCTCGATGCCGGCATCCCGCAGGGCTACCCGGAATACGTGCTGCACCAGATGGTCACGGTGATGCGCGGCGGCGAAGAGGTGAAGCTCTCCAAGCGTGCCGGCAGCTACCTGACGCTCCGCGACCTGATCGACGAGGCCGGCCGCGACGCGACGCGCTGGTTCCTCGTCGCGCGCAAGCCGGACTCGCAGCTGGTGTTCGACATCGACCTGGCGCGCAGCCAGTCGCTCGACAACCCGGTGTATTACGTGCAGCTCTCGCACGCGCGCATCTGCGGCCTGATGCGGCAGGTGGACGAGCGCGGCCTGGCCTTCGACCTCGACAACGGGCTGGCGCAGGCGCTGGACCTCGACAGCTCCGCCACGCTCGAGCTGGTCACTTCGATCAGCCGCTGGCCGGAACTCTTGGCCGCGGCCGGGCAGCTTCTGGAGCCGCACCTGGTGGCGCAGTACCTGCTTGAGCTGGCACAGGCCTTCCAGTCGTATTACAACGACCACCAGTTCCTGGTGGATGAAACCGATGTCCGCGACGGCCGCCTGGCGCTCGCGCTCGCGACCCGCCAGGTGCTGGCGAACGGACTCGACGTACTGGGCGTGCAAGCCCCGGAGGCGATGTAAGTGGCAGTCAAGCGCGGCAAGTCCCAGGCCCGTCGCAACAGCGGCAGCAGCGCGCCGCTGCCCGGCTGGGCGTGGATGATCATCGGCATCCTGCTGACGGTGGTCGTGGTGCTGGTGGCGCCGCGGCTGCTGAAGCCGGACGGCGAATCCAGCTTTTTCCGCCCGACCCCGAATCCGGACGCGCGCCCTGCCGTGGCCAGTCCCGAGGCCGGCGACAGCGTCGCCGACGATGCGCCCTCCGCGCGGCCGCGACCGGCCGCCGACGCCGCCGACGCCGCCGACGGGTCCGCCGCGCCCGAGACACGCTACGAGTTCTACGACCTGCTTCCCGGCCAGGAAGTGGCCATGACCGACGCCGAACTCGCCGCCAGCGCGCGCGCGGAACAGGCGCGCCAGGACGAATTGCTCGCCCGCGAACGGGCGGCCCGGCAGCAGCAGGAGCGCAGCACCGACGCCGCGGACCTTGCCGGCGCCGCCACGCCCGACCCGGCGCCATCGGCACCGAAGGCGCCGGTGGCCACGGCCACCCCGCCTGCCGCGGCGGCCGCCGACGGCGCCCGCTACATCCTCCAGGCCGGCTCCTTTGCCAGCAACAGCGACGCCGAGGCGCTCAAGGCGCGCATCGCGATGCTCGGGCTGGTGGCCCGCGTGGAGACCGCACAGATCGACGGCCGCGCGATGCACCGCGTGCGCATGGGCCCCTACGGGACCGCGTCGGAACTGGCCGAAGCCAAGCAGAAGCTCGGCAACGGCGGCCTTGAAGCCCTGGCGATCCGCGCCCGCTGAGCGTCTTCTGTTGGAGCGGCCAAGGCCGCTCCAACAGGGCGCCGGCGTAGAATCCCGGGCATGAAGACCCTGCTTGTCACCGGCGCCACCGCCGGCTTCGGCGCCGCGATCGCCGAGCGCTTCGTCTCCAATGGCTGGCGCGCGGTCGTCACCGGCCGTCGTCAGGCGCGCCTCGACGCCCTGGCCGAACGCCTCGGCCGCGACCGCGTGCACACCGCCTGCTTCGACATCCGCGACGCCGACGCCATGGCCGCCGCGATGGACGCGATCCCGGAAGGCTTTCGCGACGTCGACCTGCTGGTCAACAACGCCGGCCTCGCGCTCGGCACCGCGCCCGCGCAGGCCAGCGACCTGGCGCAGTGGCGGCAGATGATCGACACCAACGTCACCGCCCTGGTCGCCGTCACCCACCGGCTGCTGCCGACGCTCATCGAACGCCGCGGTGCCATCGTCAACATCGGTTCGATCGCGGGCGTGTATCCGTATCCGGGCGGCAACGTCTACGGCGCGACCAAGGCCTTCGTCGACCAGTTCTCGATGAACCTGCGCTCGGACCTGCACGGAACCGGCGTGCGCGTGAGCGTGCTGGAGCCGGGGCTGGCGGAGACCGAGTTCACCCTGGTGCGCACCGGCGGCGACCAGTCGGCATCGGATGCGCTGTACGCCGGCAGCGCGCCGATCACCGCCGCCGACATCGCCGAATCGACCTGGTGGATCGCCAACCTGCCGCCGCACCTCAACATCAACCGCCTGGAAGTGATGCCGGTGAGCCAGTCGCTGGCGGGGCTGCAGATCCACCGGGATCCGCACGCGTGAGTCCGCGCCGGCCCGGGCCGGAATGCGCGGGCCGCGGCGCGGGCGCCAGGGAGCGCAGGCCGTGAACGCGTGGCTGGCGATGCTCGCGATCGTCGCCATCGGCGCGGTGCTGCCGCTGCAGGGCCTGGTCAACGCGCGCCTGGCCACGGCGCTGCACGGGCCGGTGATGGCGGCCTTCGTTTCGTTCCTGGTCGGCAGCGTGGTGCTGGGCAGCTGGCTGCTGGCATCGCGCACGCCCTGGGCCGCGGTGCCCGATGCGCGCTTCCCGGCATGGATCTGGATCGGCGGCGTGCTCGGCGCGATCTACGTCGCGGTGTTCACCCTGCTGATCCCGCGCGTGGGCGCGGCGGCGGCGATCTGCCTGGCGGTATTCGGCCAGGTGGTGGCTTCGCTGCTGCTGGACCACTACGGCGTGCTGCAGGCGCAGCGGCCGGCGGACTGGACGCGGATCACCGGCGCCGTGCTGGTGCTGCTGGGCGTGGCGCTGGTGGCGGCGCCGTGGAAGGCGCCGCCGGCCTGATACCGCTTACTCGGTCGGCTTGCCGTCGTAGTGATCGGCTTCGTGCCGCGCTTCGGCGATCGCCGCGGTGGCGTGCACGGTGCCGTCGCGATGCTCGGGCGGGCCATACAGGGTGTAGAGCTTCAGCGGCGCATCGCCGGCGTTGATGACGTTGTGCTCGGCACCCGCGGGGACGATGGCGATGTCGTCATGCTCCAGCGTGTGGCTGACGCCGTCGATCAGAAGCGTCGCCTTGCCCTGCTCGACCCGGAAAAACTGGTCGATGTCGGGATGCACTTCCTTGCCGATCTCCTCGCCCGGTTGCAGCGACATCAGCACCAGCTGCAGGTGCGCGCCGGTGTAGAGCACGCGGCGGAAATCTGTATTTTCGAGGGTGCGGTCCTCGATGTTGTCGACATAGCCCTTCTTCACGCCTTGGCCTCCTTGGGGAAAACGGTGTCGGACAGGATCCGCGTCATTCCAGCGGGGTATCGTCCAGATAGGTATAGCCGGTCAGTCCGGCCTCAAGCGCGTCGCGCAGGCGTGCCGATTCGTCGGCCGGCAGTTTCGCGGCGGCGACCTTGGCGTCGTATTCCGCGCGAAGGTCGTCCAGAGCATAGCCCACGTAGTCGAGCATCACGTCGGTGGTGTCTCCGCGGCGCTGCCGGGCGATGGCATAGCCCTCGCCCTCGGCCTTGACCGCGATGACGTCGGTGTCGCCGAACAGGTTGTGGATGTCGCCCAGGATCTCCTGGTAGGCACCGACCAGGAAGAAGCCGAGGCGGTAGTTCTCGCCCGCGCGCAGCGGATGCAGCGGCATCGAGCTGTCCAGGTCCTCGTTCTGGACGTAGGTGTCGATCTTGCCGTCGGAGTCACAGGTCAGGTCGGCGATGGTGCCGCGGCGCGTGGGCGCCTCGTCCAGGCGCTCTATGGGCACGATCGGAAACACCTGGTCGATCGCCCAGACGTCGGGCATGGATTCGAATACGCTGAAGTTGACGAAATACTTGTCGACCAGGCGCTCGTTCAGTTCGTCGAGCAGCGGGCGGTGGCTCTTCTCGTCATAGGTCAGGCGCGCCCTGACCGCGTGCGCGATGGCGTAGAACAGGTCGTCGATGCGCGCGCGGTGCACCAGGTCGAGCTGGCCCAGCGCGTACAGGCTCAGGCCCTCGGCGTGGTGATGCTGGGCCTCGTGGAACAGCTCCACCGCCGGCCGCGATTCGAGCTCGGCGTGGATCTCGCGCAGGTGGCGGATCACCGCGGGCTCGTCGCCGTGCTCATCGGGCACGCGGCCTTCCGGCGCGGCTTCGACCTCGGACACGTTGGCCACCAGCACCGCGTGGTGCGCGGTCATCGCGCGCCCGCACTCGGTGACGATGCGCGGCTGGCGCAGGCCGGCTTCAGCGCAGGCATCGGCCAGCGGCTGGACGATGTTCGACGCGTACTGGGCCATGCCGTAGTTGACCGAGTTGTAGCTGCGCGAACGCGTGCCCTCGTAGTCGATGCCGAGGCCGCCGCCGACGTCGACGTAGTCGATGTCCGCGCCCAGCTGCGACAGCTCGACGAAGTAGCGCGTGGCCTCGCGCATGCCGCGCGCGATGTCGCGCACGTTGGAAATCTGCGAGCCCATATGGAAGTGCAGCAGCTTCAGCGCGCTGCCCATGCCGGCGTCGCGCAGCGACTTCCACAGGTCCAGCAGCTGCCGCGGGCTGAGACCGAACTTGGCCTTGTCGCCGCCGGAGTTCTGCCACTTGCCCGCGCCAAGCGTCGCCAGGCGCATGCGCACGCCAAGCACCGGCGCCACGCCCAGCGCCTTCGACTCTTCCATCACCAGCTTCAGCTCGGATGGCTTCTCGACCACGATGAAGACGTTCATGCCGAGCTTGCGGCCGATCAGCGCCAGGCGGATGTATTCGCGGTCCTTGTAGCCGTTGCAGACCACCAGCCCGCCGGGGCGCGACAGCGCCAGCACCGCCATCAGCTCGGGCTTGCTGCCGGCCTCCAGCCCGAAGCCGTCACCGGCATGCGACGCCAGGGTACCGGCCACGCCCCGGTGCTGGTTGACCTTGATCGGGTAGACCGCGGTGTAGCCGCCTTCGTAGTCCCAGTCCGCCTGTGCCTGCGCGAACGCCGCCTGCAGCGCGCCCAGGCGGTCGCCGAGCACGTCGGGGAAGCGCACCAGCATCGGCAGATTGGCGCCCTGCTCCAGCGCGCGGTCGACGACCTCGGGCAGCGCGATCGACGGCCCACCGGCGCCGCGCGGGCGGACCACGACGCGGCCGGCGTCGTCGACGTCGAAATAGCCCGAGGACCAGTGCGGAATCGAATAGGTCTTGCGGGCCTGGTCGATGGACCATGCGGTCATGTGCGCAATCCGGAGCCGTGGGGTGAGGCGCGCATTCTAGCCTTCGCACGCATCGGCGGCCGTGACCGGCATGGCCTCGCGCTGCATGCTGCGCGTGCGTCGCTGCCGGACGCCGCCGTCGGGCGTCAGCACCGAACGCCATCCGGGCCGCATGAACTGTGCACCGCGACCCGTCCGCTACAATCCGCGGCCTTCGATCCCGCTTCCGGACGCCCGCAATGACCGCCCCGACCTGGCTCTACGAGAACTTCGATCCCTCCGGCTCCGCCATCGGCTACCGGGTCACCCGCAAGCTGGACGAGGTGCAGTCGCCGTTCCAGAAGATCGAGATCTTCGAGTCGACCGACTGGGGCAACGTGATGCTCATCGACGGCGCGATGATGGTCACCACGCGCGACAACTTCCTCTACCACGAGAT
Source organism: Luteimonas sp. MJ250 (assembly GCF_039548455.1). Classification (NCBI taxonomy): domain Bacteria; kingdom Pseudomonadati; phylum Pseudomonadota; class Gammaproteobacteria; order Lysobacterales; family Lysobacteraceae; genus Luteimonas; species Luteimonas sp. MJ250. The sequence goes on from NZ_JBCLVB010000015.1 coordinate 74,934, forward strand.
GATGACGCACCCGGCGCTGTTCACCCATCCCGACCCGAAGAACGTCGTGATCATCGGCGGCGGCGACTGCGGCACGCTGCGCGAGGTGCTGAAGCACCCGGGCGTTGCGCGCGCGGTGCAGTGCGACATCGACGAACAGGTCACGCGCATGGCGGAGAAGTATTTCCCCGAGCTGTGCGAATCCAACGGCGAACCGCGCGCCGAGGTGATGTTCGACGACGGCATCGCGTACATGGCGAACTGCGCGCCGGGCTCGCTCGACGTGGTGATCGTGGACTCGACCGACCCGGTCGGTCCGGCCGAAGGACTCTTCAACAAGAGCTTCTTCGAAAGCTGCTTCCGCGCGCTGAAGGACGACGGCATCCTGGTGCAGCAGTCGGAGTCGCCGCTGGTGCTGCTGGAGCTGATCCAGGCCATGCGCGCCGAGATGGGCAAGGCCGGCTTCGACAGCTTCCAGACCCTGCCCTTCCCGCAGCCCTGCTATCCCACCGGCTGGTGGAGCTGCACGCTGGCGCGCAAGGGCGGCCGCGGCTTCGATTTCCGCGAGGACGACGCGCGTGCGAAGGGGTTCGCGACGAAGTACTACAGTGCGGACATCCACAAGGCCGCGCAGGTGCTGCCTCCGTTCGTGGTCGAAGCCCTGGGCTGAGGCACGGCCACGCCGGATACCTGACCGCGCCGGATACCTGCGGGAGCAGCTATAGCTGCGATCAGCGCCCCCGGAAGATTGCAGCGCCGGAAACAGCGCTCGCAGCTGTAGCCGCTCCCACACAGGGCTGCCGCAAGGCTCTGCAGGGCCCTGCAGGGCTCCTGCGTGGTGTCTACAGGATGGGCTACAGCGCGTCCGCGTCCAGCTCGCCGGTGCGGATGCGCACCGCGCGCTCGAGGTTGTAGACAAAGACCTTGCCGTCGCCGATCTTGCCGGTCGAAGCGGCTTTCAGGATCGCCTCGGTGACCAGCTCCGCCTGGTCGTCGGTGACCGCGACCTCGAGCTTGATCTTGGGCAGGAAGTCGATCACGTACTCGGCGCCGCGATAGAGCTCGGTGTGGCCCTTCTGGCGGCCGAAACCCTTGACCTCGGTCACGGTGATGCCGGCCACGCCGGCCTCCGACAGCGCTTCGCGCACGTCGTCGAGCTTGAACGGCTTGATGATCGCCATGATCATCTTCATCACGCGGCCTCCGCTTGCAGGGCCCGCAGGATACCGCGGCCCGCGCGCTGCACGGGCTTTTCCCCACATGCCGGCACGCGCCCGGCCGATGGCGCCAGGCCCGTGCCAGGGCCAGACTGCTGCCAACACCGGAAGGACACCCCCATGATCGATCTCGGCCACATCGACGACCTCGCCCGCCGCCTCAGCAGCCTGGTGCCCCCGGGCCTGCGCGAAGGTCGCGAGGAGCTGCAGGAAAACTTCAAGTCCGTGCTCCAGGCGGGGCTCTCGCGCCTGGACCTGGTGACCCGCGAGGAGTTCGACGTCCAGCGCGCGGTGCTGCTGCGCACGCGCGAAAAGCTTGAGGCGCTGGAGGCACAGGTGGCGCAGCTGGAAGCCCGGCTGGCCGCGGGCGGTGCGGCGCAGTCCATGCCGCCCGCGCCGCAGCAACCGCACTAGGGCCTCCGCCATGCCGGGGCTTGCGATCGTGCACGGCCGTGCACGCGCCGGCGTGCGCGCGCCGGAAGTCACGGTCGAGGTCTACATGAGCGGCGGCCTGCCGCGAATGTCGATGGTCGGCCTGCCCGAGGCGGCGGTGCGCGAATCCAAGGACCGCGTGCGCGCCGCCATCCGCTGCGCGCAGTTCGAGTTTCCTCCGCGGGTCACCACGGTCAACCTGGCGCCGGCCGACCTGCCCAAGGGCGGCGGACGCTTCGATCTGCCCATCGCCCTGGGCATCCTCGCTGCCAGCGGCCAGCTGCCGGCCTCGGCGCTGGCCGGCCACGAGTTCCTGGGCGAGCTGGGCCTGACCGGCGAGCTTCGCGCGGTCGACGGCGTGCTGCCGGCCGCGCTGGCCTGCGGCGAGGCCGGCCGCGTGCTGGTGGTGCCCGCGGTGAACGGCGCCGAAGCCGCACTGGCCCGGGGCGTCGAGGTGCGCGTGGCCCGTACGCTGTCGGAAGTCTGCGCGCACCTCAGCGGGCAGAGGCCATTGCCCAAAGCCGAGGCCGGGCCGGCCGCGACCGGCCCGGCTGCGGGCGTGCCCGACCTTGCCGACGTGCGCGGCCAGCTCCGCGCCCGCCGCGCGCTGGAGATCGCCGCGGCCGGCGGACACCACCTGTTGCTGGCGGGCAGCCCCGGCTGCGGCAAGACCCTGCTCGCATCCCGCCTGCCCGGCATCCTGCCCGAGGCCAGCGAAGCCGAGGCGCTGGAGACCGCGGCCATCGCCTCGGTCAGTGGCCGCGGCATCGACCCGGCGCGCTGGCTGCAGCGTCCGTTCCGGGCGCCACACCACACCGCAAGCGCCGTCGCCCTGGCCGGCGGCGGCAGCGAGCCACGCCCGGGAGAGATCTCGCTGGCCCACAACGGCATCCTGTTCCTCGACGAACTCCCCGAGTGGAGCCGCCACGTGCTTGAAGTGCTGCGCCAGCCGCTGGAATCGGGCACGGTCACCGTTTCGCGCGCAGCGCGGCAAAACGAGTTCCCCGCGCGCTTCCAGCTCGTCGCGGCGATGAACCCCTGTCCCTGCGGCTGGGCCGGCGACGCTTCGGGCCGCTGCCAATGCAGCACGGACGTCGTGCAGCGCTACCGGATGCGGGTATCGGGACCGCTGCTCGACCGCATCGACCTGCACGTCGACGTGCCGCGCGTGTCTCCCTCCGAGCTCCGCCCGGACGCGCCCCACGGTGAATCCAGCGCCGCCGTGCGCGAGCGCGTCGTCGCGGCGCGCAGCGTCCAGCTCGAGCGCGCCGGCGTACTCAATGCCCACCTGGACCAGTCCGGCACCGGCACGCACTGCCGCCTCTCCACCGCCGACCAGGTCCTGCTCGAACGGGCCATCGACAACCTGCAGCTCTCCGCCCGCGCCATGCACCGGATCCTGCGGGTGGCGCGCACCATCGCGGATCTTGCCGGCAGCAGCGCCATCGGCAGCGCCCACCTCGCCGAAGCGCTGGGCTATCGCGGCATCGATCCCCGGGGACAGCCGCTGGCAGCGTGATATCAGGGCGACCCGATTTGCGCAAAGTCCCGATTGGGACTAAAATTCCCTTCAAGTCCCCTGAAGGACACGAGACATGACCCGGCCACGCATCGCAGAAGCCCCCGCCCGCCGCGACCTTGCTGCACCCGCGCTTCGCGCCTTCTTCAACATCACCGCTCTCTGGAAGCTCAACAACGATCAGGAACGCCTGCTGCTCGGCAACCCCGGCCGCTCCACCTTCTATCGCTGGAAGCGCGATCTCTCCGGCCAGCTCCCGCACGACGTGCTGGAGCGAATCAGCTACGTTCTCGGCATCTACAAGGCGCTGCACCTCATCTTCAGCAGCGACCGTCAGGCCGACGAGTGGATCGGCCGCGCCAACTCGTCGCCACTGTTCGGCGGCCGCTCGGCCCTGGACCGCATGCTCGGCGGCCAGGTCGCGGACCTGTTCGTCGTCCGCCGGTACCTGGACGCCCAGCGGGGCTGGGGCTGATGCAAGCCCCGAAGACCACCCGGGTGCGCTTCCGCCCGGCCTACCGCGTGGTGTCCAGCCGCTTCCCGCCGGTGGGCGTGTTCGACGCCATCGCCGATCCGGCCGACATCGCCGCTCTGCACGAGCTGGAGTCGATGACCAACCCGCGAATGCGCGACGAACTGGGCGCCATCGAACTGGTGCCGCCAAAGCGACGCATCGCGGGCCCTGGAACTACGCCGATCATGGCCTCGTTCACCCACCTCAATCCCGAGGGCTCGCGCTTCACCCCGGGCTGGTTCGGCGCGTATTACTGCGCGCGCGAACAGCAGACCGCCGTAACCGAAACCGTGTTCCACAAATCACGCTTCCTGCGCGCCACCCGCGAGCCCGCCTGCGTGCTCGACATGCGCTGCTACCTGGGCGACGTCGATGGCCGCTTCCACGACGTCCGCGGCGGGTATCCGGACCTGCACGATCCGGACAGCTACGCGGCCAGCCAGCGCTTCGCGGTAGAACTGCGCGAGGCCGACAGCAACGGCATCGTCTACGACAGCGTGCGTGCGCCCGGCGGCACCTGCCTGGCGGCGTTCCATCCCGACATGCTGAAGCCGGTGCGGCAAGGCCCGCACCTGCAGTACCACTGGGACGGCGAGCGCATCGCGCGCGTCACCGAGGCGCGCATCGTCCCGTTCCAGCCCCGCCCGCGCCCACCTCGCGCTGGTGCTTCACCGCGCTGAAGCCCCGTCGGCGGCGGCGAACCCGGCCTCCGAACTGTGCTCGCTCGCGTGTCCGGACGACTGCATCCGGATGATCGCTTCACGGTAGTTGGCAAGCAAGATCAGCCGGACTGAGTGGAGAAGGGCGGTTGCTGGCTGGCACGAGACAGGAGCAGCCCTTCAGCACGCTCCAACAGTCTTGTTCAGCTGGTGGTTGGAACAGGTATACATGGCGCCGCCAGCACAAACGCTGTCTGCGGTGACAGTTGTTCCATTGGGATACACGACCTGGACCTGATTTCCGGAACCGGCGCAACCGATAGTCGCAATGCTGGAAATTTCGGCCGGGAACCTGACATGTTCTGCAACGAACGTATCCAGCTCGGGATAGTACCGCGCAGCATCCGCATAAGCGGATATGCCATCGATCTTCAGCTCGACATTTCCATACATCTCAAAGACATAGGGGCTTCTTTGTGCATCCGGCGAATCGGAAGCGTCCTGGTCACCCGTCACGGATACAACCCGATCCGCCGTGGCCCGGCCATTTGCGGGAGTAGTGATGGTCGCCCGCCTGGCTTCAACGCGCTCACCTTCCTTCAACACCTCCTGGACGGAGAACCCGGACTGCCGTGGTTCCGCGTGCCCGACGAACGCAAGGAGAACGGTTGCAACCGCCAACGTCGCCAAAATGGTCCGCGCATTCATGGCATGACTCCTTTCTGCGAGGGAGCTGATACCACACCAGAAAGCTACATGCAAGTCAAACTACAAACGCACGACTGGATCGCGCCTCCCCTCCGGCCCGATGGACCTGGACTGCATCAAGATGGACAGGTTTATTCGTCGACCGCGATAGCGGCCGCTTCAAGCACTTCCCGCACCGGTTGCAGCTGCGACTGGTAGCGTTCCATCGCCCGTCAGCCCCGCGGCCAACCGCTTCGCGCACCCGGCCGGCGCTCGCGGTTGCCGATGTCCGGGATGCACGTTGATGGGCTTCCCTGATGGGAGTCTGGTCAGGCCACAGCCTCCTGGAACTGCTCCTCCTCGGTCGATCCCGTCAGCGCCGTCGTCGACGATTGGCCCTGCTGGATCGCCTGGGTCACCGCGTCGAAATAACCCGTGCCCACCTCGCGCTGGTGCTTGACCGCGGTGAAGCCCTTGTCAGCGGCCGCGAACTCCGACTCCTGGAGCTCCACGAACGCGCTCATCTGCCTGCGCGCATAGCCGTGCGCGAGGTTGAACATCGAATAGTTCAGCGCGTGGAAGCCGGCGAGCGTGATGAACTGGAACTTGTAGCCGTAGGTCGCGATCTCATCCTGGAACCTGGCGATCGTGGCGTCGTCGAGGTTCTTCTTCCAATTGAAGCTGGGCGAGCAGTTGTAGGCCAGCATCTTGCCGGGGTACTTCTCGTGGATGGCTTCGGCGAAGGCGCGGGCGAAGCCGAGGTCGGGCTTGCCGGTCTCGCACCACACCAGGTCCGCGTAGGGCGCGTAGGCCAGGCCGCGGCTGATCGCCTGGTCGAGTCCGTTGCGGGTCTTGAAGAAGCCTTCGACCGTGCGCTCGCCGGTGATGAACGGACGATCGTTGTCGTCGATATCGCTGGTCAGCAGGTCCGCGGCCTCGGCGTCGGTGCGCGCGACGATCAGGGTCGGCACGCCCATGACGTCGGCGGCCAGGCGCGCGGCGTTGAGCTTCTCGACCGCCTCGCGGGTCGGCACCAGCACCTTGCCGCCCATGTGGCCGCACTTCTTGGCGCTGGCCAACTGGTCTTCGAAGTGCACGCCCGCGGCGCCGGCCTCGATCATCGCCTTCATCAGCTCGAAGGCATTGAGCACGCCGCCGAAGCCGGCCTCGGCATCGGCCACGATCGGCTGCAGGAAGTCGATGCTGTCATCGCCCTCGGCGTGCTGCAGCTGGTCGGCGCGCAGCAGCGTGTTGTTGATGCGCTTCACGACCGCCGGCACCGAGTCGGCCGGGTACAGAGACTGGTCGGGATACATCTGCCCGGCGAGGTTGGCATCGGCCGCCACCTGCCAGCCGGAGAGGTAGATCGCCTTCAGCCCGGCCTTGACCTGCTGCATGGCCTGGTTGCCGGTCAGCGCACCGAGCGCGTTGACGTAGTCGCGTTCATGCAGCGAGGTCCACAGCTTCTCCGCGCCCAGCCGGGCAAGGGAATGCTCGACGTGCACGGTGCCGCGCAGGCGCACCACGTCATCTGCGGTGTAGTTGCGGGTGATGCCGGCCCAGCGTGGGCTGTTGGTCCACTCGTTGCGGATGGCGTCGGCGTTCGGAAGCTTCGTGCTCATGTGGATCTCCGGTGGAATTCTGCAGCGCTGAAATGAGGTAGAGGTTTTCGTGAAAGCGGCTTTAGTCGCAGAACCGGCTCTTATGGGAACGGTCCTGGTGACATGGCCGGCTTTTTTGTGGGAGAGGCTATAGCCGCGATCAGGGTTTCTGGAATCGCGGCTATAGCCGCTCCCACAAAAGCCGCTGCTACAAAATCTGCTGCTAAAAATCTGCTGCTAAAAATCTGCTGCCAAAAATCTGCTGCTAAAAATGCCGCTGCTAAAAAGCTGCTGGAAAAAAGGGCCGCTGCTAAAAAGCCGCTGCTACAAAGCTGCTGCTGGAAAAGTCTGCTCCCATGGGGGTCGAGGAACGCTTCACGGCAATCGTTCGTATGCGGACAGGGTCAGGAACTCCTCGAGCGTGTCGCTGCGCGTCAGCTCCTCGAGCATCCTGATGGCTTCGACAACGCGGCCGGCGCCGGGCATCGGCCCCTGCGCCGCCAGCCGCGAGGGCAGGTTCAGCAGCGCGCGCTCGAACAGGCAGTCGTCGATCTCGGTGCCGTCATCCAGGCACAGCGGTTCGCCGCCGCGGTCGGTGGCGTGCAGCCACTGCCAGAGCTGTGCGCGGGCGATCTCGGCCGTGGCCGCGTCCTCCATCAGCCAATGGATCGGCACGCAGCCGTTGCCATCGAGCCAGGCCGCCAGGTAGCGCACGCAGACTTCGACGTTGCCCTCGAAGCCGGCGCGGGTGATGGTGCCGCGCGAGGGCTCGATCAGGACGTCGCGGTCGGCGACGACGTCGTCGCGCGCCACGCCGTGCTGGTTGGGCCCCGGCATCGCCGCGTCGAAGATGTCCTTCGCGATCGACACCAGCGCCGGGTGCGCGACCCAGGTGCCGTCGTGCCCCGCAGCGGCTTCGCGCTCCTTGTCCGCACGCACGCGCGCCAGCGCGGCCTCGTTCGCCTCCGGGTCGCCGGAGATCGGGATCTGCGCCGCCATGCCGCCCATCGCATGCGCGCCGCGGCGGTGGCAGGTGCGCACCAGGAGCTCCGAATACGCCTTCAGGAAGGGCTGGGTCATGCCCACCTGGCCGCGCTCGGGCAGCACCCGGTCGCGGTGCGCACGGAAAGTCTTGATGTACGAAAAGATGTAGTCCCAGCGCCCGCAGTTGAGCCCTGCGATGCGGCCGCGCAGGGCGTGCAGGATCTCGTCCATCTCGAACACCGCCGGCAGCGTCTCCACCAGCACGGTGACCTTGATGCAGCCGTCGGGCAGGCCGAGCACCTGTTCGACGTGCGCGAGCACGTCGCTCCACAGCGCGGCCTCCTCCATCGATTGCAGCTTGGGCAGGTAGAGGTAGGGCCCGCGCTCCTTCGCCGCCAGCGCCGCGCCATTCTCGAGGCAAAAGAGCCCGGCATCGAACAGGCTGGCGCTGATGCGCTCCCCATCCACCAGCAGGTGCTTCTCGGTCAGGTGCCAGCCGCGCGGGCGCACGATCAGCACGGCGCGCTCGGCCTCGGGCTTCATCCGGTAGGACTTGCCGCTGTCGGCGTCGAAGGCCAGCGTTCCGGCCACAGCGTCGCGCAGCGACCGCTGGCCGGTGAGCAGGGCGTCCCAGGTCGGCGCGGTCGAGTCCTCGAAGTCGGCCATGTAGCAGCTGGCGCCGGAGTTGAGCGCGTTGATGACCATCTTCGGATCGACCGGACCGGTGATCTCGACGCGGCGGTCGAGCAGCGCGGCCGGCAGCGGCGCCACCCGCCAGTCACCCTCGCGAATGGCGCGGGTGTCGGCGCGGAAGTCCGGCAGGCCGCCGCCGTCGAAGAAGGCCTGGCGCTCGCCGCGGGCCGCGAGCAGGGCGCGGCGGCGCGCTTCGAAGCGCTGGTGCAGGCCGGCGAGGAAAGCCAGGGCGCGTTCGTCGAGCAGGTCGCTCGCGTCCGCCGTGCCGGGCGCGAGCCGGGCCTTGGCGACGGTGAGATGGGGGGCTGCGGACATGTCGGCCTCGGCGAAGGATCGGGCAGCCACCATCCACGCCAGGCGACTATTTGACAAAACAGATATGACAATGCAATTGATAAGTTCTGCTTATACGAAGGACTGACGCGGCCTTGGACCCCGTTCGCACCCCCCGCTTCGCCTACAAGGGCGACCGCCTGAAACCGCTGAGGGCCTTCTGCCAGGTCGCGCGCCTGGGTTCGGTGTCGCGCGCGGCCGAGGCCCTGTACGTCAGCCAGCCCGCGGTCAGCCAGCAGCTCCAGGCCCTGGAGCGCGAAATGGGCACCCCGCTGCTGGAGCGCAACGGCCGCCGCCTGCTTCCCACGCCGGCGGGCGAGGCGCTGTACGAGCTGGCGCGGCCGCTGGTGGACGGCATCGACGCCCTGCCCACGGCCTTTCGCCACGCGCTGGCGGGCATGGACGCGGGCGAGCTGGAAATTGCCGCCAACAGCTCCACCATCCTCTACCTGCTGCCGCGGATCGTCGGCGCCTACCGCGAGCAGCACCCCGAGGTGCGCCTGCGCCTGCACAACACCATCAGCGCCGACGGCACCGACCTGCTGCGCGCGGACACGGTGGAGCTGGTGGTCGGCTCGATGCTCGACGTGCCCGCCGACCTCAGCTATGTGCCGGTGTATTCATTCCAGCCGATGCTGATCACCCCGCGCGACCATCCGCTGGCGCGCACGCCGCGGCTGACGCTCGAGGACATCTCCAGGCACGGCCTGATCCTGCCGCCCCAGCGCCAGGTGACCTGGCGCCTGGTGGACCTGGTGTTCCAGCAGGCGCGGGTCCCGTACACGGTGTCGCTGGAGGTCGGCGGCTGGGAGGTGATCAAGCAGTACGTGGCGATGGGCCTGGGGATCTCGATCGTGAGCTCGATCTGCCTGGATGACGCCGACGCCGAGCGCCTGGCGATCCGCCCGCTCGATGCCTGGTTCCCTGCGCGCAGCTACGGCGTGGTGGTGCGCAAGGGCAAGGTGCTGTCGCCGCAGGCGCGCGCGTTCGTGGACCTGATCAGGCCCGACCTGTTCGTGCGCCGCAGCCGCGAGGACAGCGGGCATTCCGAACGCTGAGCGCGCTACCACGCACCGCGCGCCCGCGCGCAACCGCGTGCGTGCATCGTGGTGCCGCACCTGGCAGCACCGATGGCGTACGGTTGCGCCTACTCCCGAACGCCGGAACCGCGCATGCGCCACCTGCCAATCGCCATCCTGTCCGCCTGCCTGGGGGCGCCAGTCGCCGTCGCTGGAACGCCCACAGCGCCGCCCGCCACCCAGGCGCTGCTGCACGACATTGGCACCGCGCCTTCGGCCGCGCGCATCGAGGCCGACATTCGCACGCTGGTGTCGTTCGGCACCCGCCACACGCTGTCGGACACCACGTCGGACACCCGCGGCATCGGCGCGGCAAGGCGCTGGATCCACGCCGAGTTCGAGCGCATCTCGGCGCAGTGCGGCGGCTGCCTTGAAGTGATCGACGTTGCCGGCACGATCTCCGGCGAAGACCGCATCCCCGAGGCCACCGAGGTGGTGAGCGTGCTCGCGATCCAGCGCGGCACCAGCGACCCGGGCCGCTACGTGATCATGAGCGGCGACATCGACTCGCGCGTGTCCGACGTGATGGATGCCACGTCCGACTCGCCGGGGGCCAACGACAACGCCTCCGGCGTCGCCGGCACGCTCGAAGCGGCGCGGATCCTGTCGAAGCACCGCTTCCACGGCAGCATCGTCTATGCCGCGCTTTCAGGCGAAGAGCAGGGCCTGTTCGGCGGAAAGATCGTCGCCGAAAAGGCGCAGGCCGAAGGCTGGCGCATCGAAGCCGTGCTCAACAACGACATGATCGGAAACATCGCCGGCATCAACGGCGTGATCGACAACAGCACCGCGCGCGTGTTCGCCGAGGGCACCCGCGTGACCGAGACGCCGGCCGAGGCGAGCCAGCGCCGCTTCACCGGCGGCGAAGTCGATTCGCCCTCGCGCAACCTCGCGCGCTACATCGATCGCATGGCCGACCTGTACGTGCCCGGCCTCGACGTGATGGTGGTCTATCGCCTCGACCGCTTCGGGCGCGGCGGCCACCACCGGCCGTTCAACGACCTCGGCTACCCGGCGGTGCGGGTGATGGAAACCGACGAGAACTACCACCGCCAGCACCAGGACCTGCGCACGGAGGACGGCATCGCCTACGGCGACGTGATCGAAGGCGTGGACTTCGACTACGCCGCAAAACTCACAGCGCTCAACGCCGTGAGCCTCGCCGGCATGGCCTCGGCGCCGCCGCCACCCGCGGGCGTGTCGATCGAGGGCGCGGTCACCGCCGACACCACGCTGAAGTGGACGCGCGCGCCGGCGTCGCAGGCGCCGAACCTTGCCGGCTACCGGCTGCACTGGCGGCGGACCACCGAGCCGCAGTGGACGCACAGCGTGTACGTCGGCGACGTCGACCGGCACACGCTGGAGAACGTGGTGATCGACAACTGGTTCTTCGGCGTGTCCGCGGTCGCGAAGGACGGCGCGGAAAGCCCGGTGGTGTTCCCGGGCGCGGCGGGCAGCTTCGGCGGCTACGGAACCCCCTAGCCTCCGCGATGCCCGATCGCCCCGGCTGTTACGGGGCGCCGGACATACCCGGCCGCGATGCGGACGCGCTACTCGCCGGGCAGCGAGAGCACCTCGTCCGCGAACACCGCCACGTGCGGCACGCCGTCGGCGCCGATCCAGCCGCGATACATGCCTTCTGTATTGAAGGGGAAGGCGACGTTGCCGGCGGCGTCGAGAGCGATCGCGCCGCCGTCGCCACCGGCATCGACCACCTCGCCGTTGATCACCGCTTCGGCCGCGGTCGCGATGCCGTCGCCGCGGTGACGCACGCGCGCGCAGACCTCGTGCGCCGCGGCGGTACGGATGTAGAACTCGCCCCAGCCGGTGCCCGAGACCGCGCAGCGCGCATCCGCCCAGGTGCCGGCGCCGATGATCGGCGCATCGCCCACGCGTCCCCAGCGCTTGTTGGTCATGCCGCCGGTGGAGGTGCCGGCGGCGAGATGGCCGCGTGCATCGAGCGCCAGCGCGCCGACGGTGCCGAAATAGGCCGTTCCCGGAAGCTCCAGGGGCATGCGGCTCGCCTGCGCCGCCGCCTCCTCTTGCAACGCCTTCTGCAACTGCTGCCAGCGCGTCTCGACGCGGAAGTACGCGGGATCGACGATCTCCAGCCCCTGTGCCCGTGCGAAGGCCTCGGCGCCTTCGCCCACCATCATCACGTGGCGCGAGTGGTCCATCACCGCGCGCGCAAGCAGGATCGGGTTCTTCACCACCTCGACCCCTGCGATCGCGCCCGCCTTGCCGCTGGCGCCGTCCATCACCGATGCGTCGAGCTCGTTGCGGCCATCGTGGGTGAACACCGCGCCGCGACCGGCGTTGAACTGTGGCGCATCCTCGAGCACCGCGATCGCGGCGGCCACCGCGTCCAGCGACGGCTTGCCGGCCTGCAGCTGCGCATGACCGGCCCGCAGCGCGGCCGCCAGGGCCGCGCGCGCCGCGGCCTCGTCCTCCGCGGACAGGCCCGCGCGTTCAACGCCCGCACCGCCGTGGATCGCGAGCACGGGTGCATCCAGCGCCACCAGCACGCCGTCGCGCACCGCGTAGCTGCGCTGGAACATCGGCCGTTCCACGCGCCCAGAGGGCAGGTGCAACACCGAGTCGGGGCCGACGCCCACGGTGTCGACGCGCTCGACCTGCATCGCGGCGTCTTCGGCCTGCCTGGTCACGCCACCGCGGAGCACGGTCGCGCCGGCGCCTGGCGCGGTCGCATGGACACGCGCGCTGCCGTCGCCCTCCACCGCGACCGCGGCATCTTCATCCACGCCGAGGCCGGTCACCGTGCGTCCGCCCGCCTGCGTCTCCGCCTTGGCGACGAAGGCCAGCAGCCGGCCAAGGCGACCGCGTTCGCGGAAATGGGTGTCGGTCACCACGCCCTTGAGCGCATCGATGTGCAGGAAGCCGGTCTCGATCGTGTTCGCCGACCCGAGCGGATCGCCCAGTGCGCGCGGACTGACCAGGCTGCCGCCGTCCATGGCGCCATAGAGGAACTCGCCAAGGATCGCGAGCCCCGCGCTGGTGCCGCCCAGGGGCTTGCCGGCCCGCACGTGCGCATCCAGCGCGGCGGCCACGGGTGTGCCTTTCCAGTAGCGCACGTAGCGCGACTGGTCGCCGCCGGCGATGAAGATGCCGTCGGCCCTGGCCAGGCTGGCGAGGACCGCCGGATCGCTGGCCGCGTCGCGGCCGCTGAAGACAAAGGTCTCCACCGAGGCGACGCCGCCGACCTCGTCATGGAACTCCTCGCCGATCTCGCCCCCGAACGATGCGCGCAGCACCACCACGTGTCCGTTGCCGGCCTTGTCCAGGAACCAGCGCAGGGCTTCGTGGTTGCGGTCGCCGCCCCCCATCAGCAGCAGGCCGGGGCCGGTCGCGGCCGGCGTTGGCAGGGTGGCATCGCCGATGAAGTGGCGCTGATAGTCGGCAGCCAGGGCGGGCCAGGCCAGCACCAGGCCGGCAAGCACCGCGACCACTGCACCAGAACGGATCCGCTGTCTCATTCGCCACTCCTTCATCGACCGGTCCGGCGCGCGCATGCGCCGCCACCCCTGACAAGACGAACGAGGGTAGCGCGTCCCTCATCCGGCACAGACACGGGCACGGTTGGCAGCCCACGCGATCGGCTATCGTGCGCCGATGACCTCCCTGCTCGATGCCTGGTTCATCCGCGAGATCCTGGTGCACGAGGGAGCGCTGGTGCGTTACCTGGCCCGCAGCTGGCCGCGCCGCGACGAGATCCACGACCTGCGGCAGGAAACCTACGCCCGCGTCTACCAGTCCGCTGCCAAAGCGCTGCCGCAACAGCCCAAGGCCTTCCTGTTCACCACCGCACGCAACCTCATGGCCGACCATGTCCGCCGCAGCCGGGTGGTGTCGATCGAGCCGATGGGTGATTTCGAGCCCTTGCACGTCTTGATGGATGAGCTGTCTCCCGAGCGCTGGTGCGACGGACGCCAGCTGCTGCTGCGGCTGGCAGACGCCTTCGACCGGCTGCCGGATCGCTGCCGCGAAGTGTTCTGGCTGCGGCGCGTCGAGGAGCTTTCCCAGAGGGAGGTCGCCGTGCGCCTGGGCATCAGCGAGAAGACCGTCGAGAAGCACGTCGCCAAGGGCATGCGCCTGGTGGCGTACTATTTCCATGGCAATCAGGACGAGCCGATGGACAGGCCGCAGCCGGGCGCGGAAGCAGGCGAGGCACATGGACGCCAACAGACCGACTGACCGTCCCCCGCCAGCCGACAGCCACGAGGTCGAGCGCTGCGCAGCGGCGTGGCTTGCGCGCCGCGACCGTGGCGACTGGGGCGAGGCCGATGTCCGCGCGCTGGACGCCTGGCTCGAGGCCGCAGCCGGGCACCGCGTCGCCTTCCTGCGCCTGCAGTCGGCGTGGGAGCAGAGCGGTCGCATGCAGGCGCTGGGGGCGGGCCTCGGCAAGGGCGTGCCGGAACGCGGGCGCTGGGCGCACCTGGGCGTGGGCGCGGTGCTTGCCGGCGCCGGCCCACAGCACGGCCAAGAACACGGTCGCCATGCCGACGCGCAGGACGAACTCCACCCCCATGGCAGGCTCGCGTTCGCAACGCGTGCCCCGACGCCGGCGCCACGCCGCAATCGCCGCGCATACGCGGCGCTGTCGGCTTCGGTGATCCTGGCGGCCACCCTGGCATGGGGCTGGCAGCTACGGGATGGGGTCGACAGCACATCGCACAGCACGGCGATGGGCGATATACATTCGCTACCGCTGGCCGATGGCTCGCGCACGGTCCTGGGCAGCGCCAGCCGCATCGACGTGCGGCTGGCGCGCAGCGAGCGGCGCATCGACCTGCAGCAGGGCGAGGCCTTCTTCGAAGCGGCACGCGATCCTCGACGTCCGTTCGTGGTCCACGCCGGCGGGCGCCGGGTGACCGCGGTCGGCACGCGCTTCTCGGTGCGCCGCGATGGCCCCGACCTGCGCGTGGTGGTCACCGAGGGGACGGTGCGGCTCGAATCCGATCCGCACGACGGGCAGCAGCGTCCCGCGGCCCTGCTGCCCGCCGGCAGCGTGGCCTTCGCCACCGCGACCGGGGTCACGGTGCGCTCGGGCGCGATCGATGACGCCGAGCGCATGCTGGACTGGCAGCATGGTCTGCTGGTGTTCGACGACGCCACGCTGGCCGAGGCCGCGGCCGAGTTCAACCGCTACAACGCGCGCCGCATCGTGATCGCCGATGACGACGCCGGCGCGCTGCGCATCGGCGGCAGCTTCCGCTGGTCCAACGCCGAGGGATTCGTGCGCCTGATCGAACAGGGGTTCCCGGTCCGCGCCGAGTACTTCGACGACGCGATCGTGCTCCACCGCCAATGAGCACGGGCCGGCGTGGGGGGATTTCCGGGGTTGGTTCGTCCTGATATCGAGAGCGGCGCACGCGCGCCGCAAGGGGAGCCCTGCCATGAAACCGCTACGTCCTTTGCGCCTCCTGTTGCTGTCGCTGGCATGTTCGGCGGCGCTGGCCGCCCATGCCCAGGCACCCGTCGCGGCTCCGGTCGACATCCCGGCCGGCAGCCTGGCCACCGCGCTGGACGCACTGGCCAGGCAGTCAGGTACCCAGCTGGTGTACCGCGCCGACCAGCTCCGCGACGCGCGGACCGCCGGCGCCAGCGGCACCATGTCTTCGCAGGAAGCACTGGACCGCCTGCTGCGGGGCAGCGGCTTCGTCGCGCGGCGCGACAGTTCCGGCGCGGTCATCATCGTGCCGCAGGCCGCGGCAACCCCGGCGCCCGGCCCCGCCCCCGGGCCCGCGCCCGCGGCATCGCCGCCGCCGGCTTCGCCACAGGCAGCCGCGCCGCCGATCACCAACTTCGACACCGTGCAGGTCACCGGTTCGCGCATCCCGCGCGCGCAGGTCGAAGGCCCGGCGCCGATCACCGTGATCACCGCCGACGACATCCAGGCCGGCGGCTTCACCAGCGTCCCGGACGTGATGCAGTCGCTGACCCAGAACGGCGGCCAGACCCAGAGCGAACAGTCCGCGGGCGGCGCCGATTTCTCGCCCGGCGCGCAGCAGGTCGACCTGCGCGCGCTCGGCCCCAACCACACGCTCGTGCTGGTGAACGGCCGGCGCATCGCCGACTTCCCGCTGCCCTTCGGCGGCCGCAGCAACTTCACCGACGTCTCCAGCCTGCCGCTGGGCATGATCGAGCGGATCGAGGTGCTGACCGGCAGTGCTTCGGCGATCTACGGCTCCGACGCGATTTCCGGCGTGGTCAACTTCATCCTCAAGCGCCGCGCCGACGGCACCACCGTCGACTACCGCTACGGCCAGACCGAAAGCGGAGACGCCGAGTCGCACCGCCTCAACGTGTCCAGCGGATACGAGAACGGCAACTTCAACGCCGTGTTCGGCTTCGAGTACAGGACGCAGGAGCCACTGTGGGGCTTCGAGCGCGCGGAGCAGGATTCGAGCTTCGACGCGCCCACGTCCAACTCGCGGCTGCCGCCGCGCAACTTCCTGGTCACCGACTGGTGGGACGACTACATCGATCCGGGCGAGGACACCTGCAGCGCGATGTCGCAGCTCAACGAAGGCACGATGGGCTACCACGAACGCCCGCGCTACGGCTGGTACTGCGGCAGCGACCGCGCCGTGTCCTACCGCACCCAGATCAGCAAGCGCGACGGCATCAACACCTATGCCTCGTTGAGCTATCTGTTCGACAACGGCAGCGAATGGTTCGCCGACGTGCAGGCCGGCCGCCACGAGGTCTCGCTGTTCCGCGGCACGCGCAGCTGGGCGCTGATGACGCCCGACGGCGTCGAGCACGACTATTTCCACAACATCTTCGGCGGCGAGGATGAGGACGAGCGCTACAACCGCCAGTACTGGCAGCGCCAGTTCACGCTGGAAGAAATGGGCGGCCTCGAGACCGGCATGGTCAAGACCGTGCAGAAGACCTTCGGCGTGACCACCGGCTTCAAGGGCACGGTGTGGAGCGACTGGAACTATGAGGCCGCGCTCAGCCATTCGCAGTACAAGGCCGACATCAGCTGGCCGCAGATCGTCGCCGAGCGCGCCAACGCACTGTTCCTCGGGCCGCTGCTCGGCTACACCGACAGCGGCTATCCGATCTACAACGCCGACCCGGCGCGGCTGTGGACGCCGCTTACCCGCGCCGAATACGACAGCATCTTCGCCTACACCAGCTACAAGCCGGAATCCGCCAGCCAGTCGCTGGCGCTGACCCTGACCCAGGCCGAACTGTTCACGCTGCCGGGTGGCGCCGCGGGCTTCGCCGCCGTCGCCGAGTTCGGCCACCAGTCCTATGACATCAACCCGGACCCGCTGGCCACGGAGTACTACTACTACAGCTGGAAGGACTCGGACGGGCGCGGCAACCGCAACCGCTGGGCGCTGGCGGGCGAGCTGCGCATGCCGGTGCTCGATACGCTCAGCCTGAGCGTGGCCGGACGCTTCGACCAGTACCACTTCGCCGGCCGCGATCCCAACCGCTTCACCTGGAGCGCGGGCATGGAGTGGCGCCCCGCGGACAGCCTGCTGCTGCGCGGCTCCTACGGCACCGCGTTCCGCGCTCCGGACCTGCACTACGTGTTCGCCGGCCCGGGCAATGACGAAACCAGCGCGCCAGACTATTACCGCTGCGCCACCGAACAGGGCGACGTCGCGTTCGACGAATGCGACTACGACCGCGAAGGCATCATCCGCAGCCGCGACGGCAGCCCGGACCTGGAGCCGGAAACCAGCGACTCCTGGACCGCCGGCCTGGTCTGGTCGCCGGCCAGCTGGTTCGACCTGTCGGTCGACTACTTCGCCATCGACATGCGCAACCAGGTGCAGGACCTGCGCGTGCGCGACGTCATGATCAACGAGCGCGACTGCCGGCTCGGGACCCAGGACATCGCGTCGCCGCTGTGCGTGGACACGCTGTCGCGCATCACCCGGACGCAGGACGGAACGCTGTACGGCGTGCACGTCAATCCGATCAACATCGCGCGCGAGCGCACCGACGGCGTCGACCTGAGCAGCACGCTGCGCTGGGAAAGCCCGTTCGGCGACGTCCGTCTCAGCGGCAGCTACACCTGGGTGCGCACCCACGACATCCAGGAGTATCCCGACGAGCCGGTCACCGACATGTTCGCCATCAACAGCGGGTACGACATCCCGCGCAGCAAGGCCAGCCTGCGTCTGTCATGGGCGAAGGGGCCGCTGTCGGCCTCGATCCAGGGCGTTCGCCTGGGCAGTCTGCCCAACGACGATTCGTACTACGAGATCTGGGCGCCGGACGACGGCACCAATCCCTGGATCGCGGCCAGCTACCGCTACAACGCCAACCTGCAGTACGAGTTCAGCGAACGCTCGCGGCTGTCGCTGTCGGTGGTCAACCTGTTCGACAAGGCGCCGCCGAACGACCCGACGTACACCGGCTATCCCTACTACGACATCGCCTGGTTCGATCGCGAGGGCCGCAGCTTCTACCTGCAGTACACGCACAAGTTCGGGGGCAGCACCGGGCTGTAGCGGGGGCGCGTTCCGGCACGGTGCCAGGCGGCAGCCTGGCTCGGCAGTACCGGTGCATATGCGAGTGCAGGTGCGGGCGCGGGCGCCGGATGCCGGATGCCGGCTCAGACCGTGCCGCGGTTGCGCCCCTGCCAGGGCCGGTACCACGCGCGGATGCGGCGCATGTCCTCGTCCGCGTCGTCGCCGGCCCGGAACAGCGGGCCGATGCCGATGATCCTGTCCGGGTAGTGGAAATACACCGGCAGCACCGGCACGTCGGCGGCGCGGGCGATCTTGAGGAAGCCGCTTCTCCAGTGCTCAACCGGCTTGCGCGTGCCCTCGGGCGCCAGTCCGAACCACAGCTGCTCGCGACCGCGGATCATCTCCGCCACCTGCTCGACCACGCCGGCCGAGCGGCCGCGGTCGACCGCGATCACCCCCAGTGCATGCAGCAGCCGCGACAGCGGCCACCAGAACAGCTCGCGCTTGCCCAGGATCCTGATGTCCAGGCCCAGGCCCAGCTTGACCGCGAAGCCCCATACTCCGTCCCAGTTGGAAGAATGCGGGGCGGCGATCAGCACCACGCGCGGCACGTCGGGGAACTCACCGACCACGCGCCAGCCGCCCAGGCGCAGGATGCTTCGGCCCAGCCAGCGCGCGAACCGGTTCGGCCGCAGGCGCGGCACGCTGGGGGGCAGCGCCGGCAGGATGTCCTCGCGAGGTCCCTTCATCCGCCCCTACCCGATCAGTCCCAGTCGCGCACGGTGCGCCCGCGCTTGATCGTACTGCGCTCGCGCTTGGCATCCATGCGCCGGGCCTTGGCGGCACGGCTGGGCCTGGTCGCCACGCGCTTCTTCGGCGCCGTGCGGCCGGACTCGATGAACGCCGCCAGCCGCTCGCGCGCGTCCTGGCGGTTGCGGTCCTGGGTGCGGAAGCGCTGGGCGTTGAGTACCAGCACGCCGTCGTCGGTGAGACGGCGATCGCGCTTGGCGAGCAGGCGTTCGCGCACGGCTTCGGGCAGCGACGGCGAGTTGGCGACGTCGAAGCGCAGCTCGACCGCGGTCGCGACCTTGTTGACGTTCTGCCCGCCCGGCCCCGACGCGCGCACGAAACGCTCGATGATTTCGGCGTCCGGGATTTCGATGGCGGATGGCGTGGTGGTCATGGGCGTCCGGAATCGATGGCCAGCGCGACGGTCAGCGCGGTCTCGCCTCGGCAGCCGGCGCGGCAGCGGCGGGCTGCGTGAAGAATGCCAGCGCGCGTGCGAACTCCACGTCAGGCGGCGCCACGGCGTGCACGCGCCGCGCCGGATCCCCTGGATGCGGGAACGACAGCTGCTCCGCGTGCAGCAGCATGCGGTGGATGCCGAGCATGCGGAAGCTGCGGTTGTGGCGGCCGTCGCCGTGGCTGGTGTCGCCGATCAGATGATGCGAAAGGTGCTTGAGGTGGCGGCGGATCTGGCGGAAGCGCCCGGTCTGCGGCCAGGCGCGCAGCAGCGCGTAGCGCGAGGTCTCGAAACCGCCGGACGGAATTGGAAGCTCGGCGGTGGCGAGACGCTGGAAGCGGGTCACGGCCGGCTTCTTCTGCGGCTTGCCGGGGCCGCCGTCGAGCGGGTGGTCGACGGTGAACGCCTCGTCCGCGGGCCACCCGCGGCACACGGCGAGATAGCCCTTGTCGACCTCGCCGGCCATCAGCGACTTGCCCAGCACGGAGGCGGTTTCGCGATCGAAGGCCAGCAACAGGCAGCCGCTGGTGGCGCGGTCGAGGCGGTGGACGAGGAAGATCGGCCTGTCGAACTGCGCGCGCAGGCGGTCGGCGGCGAAGTCGCTCTCGCCGCGTGCGAGCTTGCTGTCGTGGACCATGAGCCCCGCGGGCTTGTCGACCACGGCGAAGCGCTCTTCCAGATGCAGCACCGGCATGGCTGCGGGAGCGGATGCCGCTGCGGGAGCGGCCGTCGGGACCTGTGTGGGAGAGGCTATAGCCGCGATAGTCCCCGGATCGCGGCTATAGCCGCTCCCGCAAGAGCTGCTCCCGCCAGAAGCGCTCATCGCTGTGGCCGGGCGGCGATGATCGCCCACAGGCCAGCAACACCCGCGACCCACGCCGCAACCGGCACCGTCCACAAACGCGGTCCACCGGCATCCAGGCCGTACAGCACCGCCGCCGCCACCAGCAGGCCCACGCCCAGGATCGCAGCCACGGTGCGCCGCTGCATCGCGCGCATCACCTGCACAAGCTCGGCCAGCTCCGCGGAGTGCATGCCCAGCTGGTGCCGACCCTCCACCTGCTGGCTCAGCCATGCGTGCATCAGCCGCGGCATTTCCGGCGCGCGGGTGATCAGCTCCGGCAGCCGTTTGCGGAACTCGCCGGCCAGCCGCTGCGGGCTGTAGCGCTCGGCCAGGATCCGCTCCAGCACCGGACGCGCCACCGCCCAGATATCGATTTCCGGGTCCAAGTGCCGGCTCACGCCTTCGACGTTGAGCAGGGTCTTCTGCAGGAGGATCAGCTGCGGCTGCAGGGTCAGCTGGTAGCGCTGTGCGGTGCGGAACAGCTTCAGCAGCACTTCGCCCAACGAGAACTCCGACAGCGGTCGCGTGAAATAGGGCTCGCAGACACCGCGCACCGCCGCTTCCAGCTCATCCAGGCGGATGTGCGACGGCATCCAGCCGGCCTGCACATGCAGCTCGGCGATGCGACGGTAGTCCTTGTTGAAGATCGCCATGAAGTTTTCGGCGAGGTAGTACTGGTCGTCGCCGGAGAGCTGGCCGACGATGCCGAAATCCAGCGCGATGAAGCGCGGATTGACCCGGCGCGACGGGTCGCTGTCGACCCAGATGTTGCCGGCGTGGGCATCGGCGTGGAAGAAGTTGTCGCGGAACACCTGGGTGTAGAACACGCGCACGGCCTTCGCCGCAAGCAGCTTACGGTCCATGCCCGCGGCTTCGATCGCGACGATGTCGTCACTGGGAATGCCGTGCACGCGCTCGAGCGTCAGCACGCGCTCGCTGCTGTGCGACCACACCGGCGCGGGCACGTACAGGTCGGGCGAGTCCGCCCAAAAGCGCCGCAGCACCGACGCATTCGCGCCTTCGCGCTGCAGGTCGAGTTCGGCGGCCAGCGTGCCTGCGACTTCGGCCACCACTTCGCGCGGGCGGATCTTGTCGGCGCTTGGATGCGTGCGCTCGACCAGGCCGGCGATGCGCTCAAGCAGGCGGATGTCGGCGGCGATGCGCGCATCGATGCCGGGACGCAGCACCTTGACCACGACCTCGGCGCCGGGCGCGCCATCGACGCCCGGCAGCTGCGCCGCGTGCACCTGCGCCACCGAGGCCGAGGCCAGCGGCACGATGTCGAAGCGCGCGAAGGCCTCGGCCACCGGCCGCTCCAGTTCGCGCTCTACGATGGCGCGCGCCTCTTCGCCGTCGAAGGGCGCCACCTGGTCCTGCAACAGCACCAGTTCGTCGGCGACGTCGGCCGGTACCAGGTCGCGGCGGGTCGACAGCACCTGTCCGAACTTGACGAAGATCGGCCCCAGCTCCTGCAGCGCCAGGCGCACGCGGGCGCCGCGCGGCAGGTCGGTGATCCCGCGCGGGGCACGCGGCACGAACGGCCGCAGCAGCCACAGCCAGCGCTGGACCGGCGTGCCTTCAAACAGCGTGTGCAGGCGATAGCGGAGCAGGACGCGCCCGATCTTCAGGGCGTGCATCGCCGAACTCACCGGGCTGCTCCCGCGCTTGACGCCATGCGCGCCACGCGCGCCGCGATGCGTTCGACGTCGTCGCGCAGGATGTCGACGTCGTCGTGGAAGGCATCCAGCTCATGGCGGCCGACGACGTCGCGCGACTCTTCCACCACGTATTCGGCGGCGGTGGCCGCAAAGCCTTCACCAGCGCGGCGCGCGCCCTTCAGGGCCGCCGCGACCCCGTTGGCCACCTGCACGCCGATGACCTCGCCGAAGGCGGCGACGAAGGGCCGCTGCCAGTCGGGGTCGAAGCGCGAGGCCAGGCGCTGCAGCGCGCGCGCGAGTTCGGCGTCGCCTTCGATGCGCAGCCGGCCGCTGGGCGTGGCGTGCTCGTCGGCCCCGCCAAGCATGCCCTGGAGCTGGCCAAGCAGGCCGCCGAGCGTGGTGCGCACCGACAGGTCGGGGCTGGCATCGTCGGCCACCGGCCCCACGCGCAGCGCTTCGCCGTCCACGCGCACCGACATCGCCAGGGGCGGCGAGGCCAGGTGCAGGGCGACGTGGCGCCCATCCAGCCGGGCAAGCGCCTGGCGGGTGTCGTCATCGAGTGCGAGCGCGCGGTTGAGCGCGGATTCCAGCGCGCGGCCGGCCAGCGGCTTCAAGCCGGGGAGCGAAAAAGGGGATCGGGCCATGGCCGGCATTGTAGCGGCCGCGCCCCTTGCGCCGGCGCGCCGGACCGCGCCGCCGACGGGCCACCGGCGCGCCGAGACGCCGCGGCGCACCGGTGGCGCGGGTCAGACCCGCTTGCCGCGGAAGAACGAGATCGCGGCCAGCACCAGGAACACGACGAACAGGATCCAGGCGATGTTGCTGGCGGCACCCGCGATACCGCTGAAGCCCAGCACGGCGGCGATCAGGGCGATGACCAGGAAGATGACGGCATAACTCAGCATGGCGGTTCTCCAGTCCGTCGGAGCGCGGACGGCTGGCGACATCCTTGCCGGCCACGGGTCGTCAGGAGGTGATGGTTCCGCGCTGCGACCGGGCCAGGCGCTCGAGGCCTTCGGCAATCGACACCTTGGGCGCATAGCCGAAGTCGCGGGTGGCCGGCGCCATGTCGTACCAGTGCGTGGTGCTGAGCTGCTCGGCCAGGAAGCGGGTCATCGGCGGCTCCGAACGCAGGCGCAGCAGCGGCCACGCTGTCTCGCAGACGGCGCCGATCGCATAAGCGAGACCGAAGGGGAGCGTGCCCTCGACTTCGGGCGCACCCACCGCGCGCAGCAGCGCGTTGACGATCTCGCGCATGGGCATCGGCTCGCCGTTGCTGATGAAGTAGGCGCGGCCGGCGCAGGCCGCTCCCGGCCCCAGGTGCTCGAGCGCATCGAAGTGGGCCTGCGCGGCGTTGTCGATATACGTGGTGTCGATGCGGTTCATGCCGCCGCCGACCAGGCGCAGGCGGCCGGCACGGGCGCGTTCGGCCAGCCGCGGGACCAACTGGTTGTCACCCGGCCCCCAGATCAGCCGCGGCCGCAGCGCGACGGTCGACAGGACTTCGTCATTGGCGGCAAGCACCACCTTTTCGGCGATCAGTTTGGTCGCCGCGTACGGCGCCTTGAGGTCGTCGCCATAGGGCACGGTGTCGGCGGTGCCGCCCTCGACGGGGTGCGTGGCGCGATGGGTCACGCTGGGCGATGAGGTGTAGACCAGCTTCGGCACGAAGTGTTCGCGGCAGCCGGCCAGCACGTTGCCGGTGCCCATCACGTTTGCCCGGTGATAGCTGTCGTAGCTGCCCCAGGCACCGGCTTTCGCGGCGTTGTGCAGAACCGCATCCATGCCGGCGCAGGCGGCGATGACCGCATCGCGGTCGGCAAGATTGCCGCGCATCTGGCGGACGCCGAGCGCATCAAGCTCGGGGTAGTGGCCGCGGTTGAAGCTCGTGACCTCGTGTCCGCGTTCGACCAGGCCACGGCACAGCGCCTGGCCAAGGAATCCGCCGCCGCCCGTCACCAGTACCCGCACTTCAGTGCTCCCTCGCGTCAATCAGGCGTCACCACCGCGTCGTAGACCTTGCCGCGACGCAGCTCGCGCGCGGCCCAGACGGCCAGTTTTTCGCGGCCGATTTTCGCATTGTGGCGGATGTCGACGGGAAACGCAGGGTGAAAGGCGAAGGCATCGACGTGCGCGGTGTGGACGAACCCTTCGCCAAGGTGGCGCAGCTCATCGGCGATGCGGGCGTGTTCGGCCCTGTCGATACCGGGCTGCAGCTCGACGCAGAGCAGCGGCCGCTGGGCTCCGCGCTCGCCGATGCCGACCAGCGCCGTGCGACGGACGTCGGGATGGGTATCGAAGACCGGCTCGATCTGTTCTGTGCACAGCGTGCGCTGCGCGGTCACCACGCGCTGCGATTTGCGGCCGCAGAACCAGAGGCGGCCTTCGGCGTCGAAATAGCCGAGGTCGCCCATGCGGTGGACGATGCGGGAGGTACCCGCGGAAAAGCTGCCCGCCTCGCGGATTTTCGCCAGCGCGGTCTGCGCGTCGCGATTGAAGTAGGTGTCGGTGGCGGTGGGTCCGGCCACGGTGATCTCGCCCACCTGCCCCGGCTTCACCAGCAGCGCGTCGGACCATTCGGGGATGGCCTCGTCGGTCACGCGGATCATGCGCACCTCGTTCGGCGCCACCGGGCGGCCGACGCAGGTGCCGGCACCGGCTTCGGTGCGCTCGCGCAGGGTCACCAGTTCACGGCCTTCGATCACCGCCACCGGCAGGCATTCGGTGGCGCCGTAGGGCGTCCAGAACTGCCCGTCGTCGGGCAGCAGTTCGCGCATTTTGGCCACCACGTCCGCGGGCACGGGTGCACCCGCCGAGGTCACGCGCGTCACCGTGGGCAGCGGCTTGCCATGTTCGGCAAGCACCCGCATCAGCGCCGGCGAGCCGAACAGCTGGGTCACGCCGAAGCGCTCGATGGCCGCATGCAGCTTTCGCGGATCGGCCTTTGCCGGCCGCGTCGGGTCCATGTCGGGAATGATCGACGTCAGGCCCAGCGCCGGATCGAACAGCGCGAACGGCGGGAAGGTCGGGAAGTCGACGCCACCTGGCGACACGCCAAGCATGCCGCCCAGCATGTCGATCTGGGCCACGAAGTGGCGATGGCGGTAGACCACGCCCTTGGGCACGCCGGTGGAGCCGCTGGTGAACAGGATCGCGGCGACATCATCGGGCGCGTTATCGGCCAGCTGCGGGCCCGCGTCGGTGCCGCTGCGCTCGACCTCGGCCAGGGTCACGTCCGCGAACAATGGCCGCGCGCCGGTGGTCACCCGCAGCCGCGCCGACTTCGCCCAGCCCAGCAGCACGCGCGCGAACATCGCCAGCGGAACGCCGACGAAGGCCTCGGCCTGCACCTCGCCCAGGCACTGCTTCAACGCCCGCTTGTCGATGCCCGGATCCACCAGCACCGGCACCGCGCCGGCCTTGAACAGCGCGTACATCAGCAGGAAGAACTCCGGCGTCGGCCGCACCATCACCACCGTGCGCGTGCCGCGGCCGATGCCGCGTACGGCAAGGCCCGCGGCGATGGCGTCGCTGCGGGCGTCGAGCCGGGCGTAGGTCAGCGCGGTGGCGTAGCGGCCGTCGCGGCCGGGGGCGCGCATGGCCACCTGGTCGGGCAGCTCGCGCGCCAGCCGCGGCAGCGCGGCGGCGATGTTGCAGGGACCGGTCATGGTTGGATTATCGCCCGGACGCGCGGGGCACATGCGCGTTGGCGCGTTGGCGCGTTGGCGATCCTGCAGGCTCCGCCATCGCGGATCATCGCGCTCGGCCCGGGCACCTTGGCGGCCCGTTGGCCCCGTGAGCAGCAATGGCCGACAATCGCCGGCCCGCGGCCGGGCCGCGCGTCCCGGAGACCCGACCATGTCGCTGTTCGAACGCCTCAAGGCCACCGCCGCCGATGACTGGAACGCCTATATCGACCACGCCTTCGTCCGCGGCCTGGGCAATGGCAGCCTGCCACCGGCCGCGTTTCGCAACTATCTGGTGCAGGACTACCTGTTCCTGATCCAGTTCGCCCGCGCCCACGCCCTGGCCGCGTACAAGAGCCGCGGCCTGGCCGACATGCAGGCGGCCCGCGGCGGCCTGGCCGCGATCCTGGATGAAATGGGCCTGCACCTGCGCGTGTGCGAGCGCTGGGGCCTGTCGGCCGCCGACGTCGAAGCCACCGAAGAGCAGCAGGCAACCGTGGCCTACACCCGCTTCGTGCTGGACATCGGCATGTCCGGCGACCTGCTGGACCTGCAGGTTGCGCTGATTCCCTGCACCCTGGGCTATGCCGAGATCGGCCGCCGGCTCACGCCCGCGGGCATCGACGCCATTCCTGCCGACCATCCCTACCGCGACTGGATCGCCGAGTACTCCGGCGAGGCCTTCCAGCAGGCGGGCGCCGCCGCGCACGCGTGGCTGGACGACCTCGGCCGGCGCTATGCCAGCGAGAACCGCTACGCGGAACTGGTCGCGATCTTCCGCAAGGCCTCGCGGCTGGAGGCGGCGTTCTGGCAGCAGGGGCTGGATGCGGCCCGCACCGGCGCCTGATCGCCACCGCTGCAGGCCTCACCCGACGCGGTATCGATCCCCTGCTCCCCCGCCAGCAGTCCGAAATCCCTTGCGCGCCCGCCGCGCGTGCCGAAAAATCCTGCACACGCCACTCAGCGACCCGCCCGCGTGCCCCATCCCTGCCTCAGCTGTGGCGCCTGCTGCGCCCATTTCCGCGTGAGCCTGCACTGGTCCGAAGCCGACCCGGTGCTGGGCGGGCACGTGCCGGCGGCGCTGACGGTGCCGCTGCG
Source organism: Luteimonas sp. MJ250 (assembly GCF_039548455.1). Taxonomy (NCBI): domain Bacteria; kingdom Pseudomonadati; phylum Pseudomonadota; class Gammaproteobacteria; order Lysobacterales; family Lysobacteraceae; genus Luteimonas; species Luteimonas sp. MJ250. The sequence goes on from NZ_JBCLVB010000015.1 coordinate 101,619, forward strand.
CAACCACGAGCTCGCGATGCGCGGCACCGCCGGCGGATCCACGCCGCGCTGCGTGGCGCTGGACGCCGACATCGGTCGCCGTTCGCGCTGCAGCATCCATCCGCTGCGCCCACAGGCCTGCCGCGACGTGGCGGCCTCGTGGGAGTTCGGCGAACCCGGCCGCCAGTGCGACAACGCGCGTGCGGCGCACGGCCTGGCCGCGCTGACGCCTGCGGACTGGATCTGGCGCGAAGCCGCGGCCAATGACCGCGACGGCAACCCCGACGGCAGCGACCACCCCAACGACCGCGGCACCCCGCCGCCCGCCCTGCCGCCGCCGATCGCAGCCTGATTGCGGCTGGCTGCTGTGGGAGCGGCCACCAAGCGCCGGCGATCAGAGCGGGTTGCGGTCCAGGAAATCGCGGATCGCGGGCACCAGCACTTCGTGCTTGTCTTCCAGCACGTAATGGCCGGCATCATCGAAGGCCATCGTCTCCGCGCCCGGCAGCTCGGCCTGGAAGCGCTCGAGGAAATGGCTGTCGAACACGAAGTCCCTCAGCCCCCAGCCGATGAAGGCGGGCAGGCCGGCATATTCGTGCAGGCGCCGGCCGGACTCCTCCAGCATCGGCCAGGCCCGGTCCTTCGGCGACAGCGGGATGTCCTGCATGAAGCGCACCGTCGAAATGCGGTTCTTCCAGCTGTCGTAGGGCGCGACATAGGCGCGGCGCACATCGGCCGGCATCTTCCGCTCCACGCCCAGCCACGACGCACCGGAGGAAAACGCGTTGAAGCCGCGGATCACCATCTCGCCAACGTTGTAGTCGCGGCCCAGCGCGATCTGCCAGGGCATGGCCTTGGTATCCGGCATCGGGAAGGCCGCGGTGTTGAGGATCACCAGCCGATTCACCTGCGCCTGGTGCGACAGCGCCCAGCCGAAGCCGATCATGCCGCCCCAATCGTGCACCGCCAGCGTCACCGGGCCGTCGATGCCGAGGTGCCCGAGCAGCGTGGAGAGGTCATCGACCCGCGACTGCAGGGTGTAGTCGTAGCGCGGGATCGCGTTCGGCGCGTCGTCGGGCTTGTCGGACAGCCCCATGCCGACGTGGTCGGGGACGATGCAGCGGTAGCCCTTGCCGGAAGCGGGGTCCGACAGTCCCGCCACCAGCGTGCGCCAGTAATAGCTCCACGACGGATTGCCGTGGACCATGACCACGACCTCGCCGTCGCGCGGACCCTCGTCGAGATAGGACATCGCGATGCCGGGACGGACCTGGAAACGCTGGGGACTGGAGGGATAACCCGGAAGATGCATGGCGACGCCTGGGCGGACAGCGACCGCCATTGTAGGACGGGGGCGCAGCCCCGGCCCGGCACGCACCGGAGGAGGAGTGCCCCGTCGCCGGGCGACGCGACTACCATGCAGGCCTCGCCGCCTTCCGCAGATCGCCATGACCAGCCCGACGTCCGCCCCGCCCTATCTCGACGAAGACCGGATCGAACGCCTCGCCGACCTCCTCGACCGGCGCGCCGTGCCCTTCAAGGGTTTCAACCTGGAGGCGCTGGACGGCTTTTTGACCGCGCTGGCCGTCTCGCCATCGGCGGTGCCGCCGGAGGAATGGCAGCCGGTGGTCTGGGGCGGCAAGGCGCCGACCTGGGACGGCGAGGCGGAGGCCGACCAGGTGCAGCAGCTGCTGCTCGGCCACCTGAACATGTGCACCGCCCGCGTGCGCTACGACGACGGCGACCTGCCCGACCACCTCGCGCCGCTGATGTGGCTGCCCGAGGACCCCGAGCTCACCGGCGAGGAGGCGCTCGACGAGGACGACCTCGACGTCGGCACCGACTGGGCCCACGGCTTCTTCTCCGCGGTGATGCTGCGCGAGGCCGAGTGGGACCAGTGGCTGGACGACAACGACTGGATCGAAGACATCTTCGACGCCCTGGACCGCCTGGCCAGCGGCGAAGCCATCAACCCGGACGACCCCACCGCCGAAGCGATGCCCGTCGACTACCGCGAGCGGCTGGGCATCGTGATCGAAATCCCTTCGATGATGGCCGACCTCAACCACCACCGCGTGGAAGCACTGACCCCGCGCACGCCGATCCGCCGCGACGCGGCCCCGGAGCGCAACGACCCCTGCCCCTGCGGCAGCGGGAAAAAATACAAGAAGTGCTGCGGATTGAACTGAGCCGCGCGCTACCCGTTGAAGAGGAGCAGGACATGGGCACACGGATCCGCGTCGGCATCATCGGCCTCAACCCCGGCATCCACTGGGCCGCGATGGCCCACATCCCCGCGCTGGCGGCCTTGCCCGACGACTACGAAGTGGTCGGCGTCGCCAACACCAGCCTCGCCAGCGCGCAGCGCGCCGCTGAAGCCTTCAGCCTGCCGCATGCCTTCGAAAATTCGCAGGCGCTGGTGGAATCGCCCGAGGTCGACCTCGTGGTCGTGACCGTCAAGGTGCCGCACCACCACGCCCTGGTCAGCGCGGCCTTGAATGCCGGCAAGCACGTCTACTGCGAATGGCCGCTGGGCAACGGACTGGCCGAGGCGCGCGCACTGGCCGCGCTGGCCGAAGCGCGTGGCGTGGTGACCGCGGTGGGCACCCAGATGCGCGTGGCGCCGGAGATCGAGCACCTGCGCCAGCTGATCGCCGACGGCTATGTCGGCGAGGTGCTGTCGACCACCCTGGTCGGCAGCGGCGGCCAGTGGGGCGGACGGACGGACGCCGCGCACGCCTATCTGGACGACGTCCGCAACGGTGCGACGCTGCTCAGCATTCCGCTCGGGCACACGCTGGCCGGCTTCTTCGACGTGCTGGGCGGATTCGGCAGCCTGTCGGCGCGGCTGATCAACCGCCGCACGCGGACATCCATCACCGATACCGGCGCGACCATCGACAAGACCACGCCCGACCAGGTGCTGGTGCACGGCACGCTGGAACGCGGCGCCGCGTTCTCAATCCACTACCGCGGCGGACTGTCGCGCGCGGACAGCAACCTGCTGTGGGAGATCAACGGCACCGAGGGCGACATCCAGGTGACCGGCGCGTCCGGGCACGCGCAGCTGGAACAGCTCACGATCCGCGGCGCCCGCGGCACGGAGACGGCGCTGACCGAGCTCATGCCGCCTGCCGAGGCCTACGCCGACTGGCCGGACTCCCCGGTGGCGCGCAACGTCGCACGCATGTATGCGCTGCTGGCGCGCGACATCCGCGAGGGCACGCGGCTGGCGCCGGGGTTTGGCGATGCGGTCGCGCTGCATGAGGCGCTGGAGGCGATCGAGCGCTCGGCGGCGGCCGACACTCGAGACGCGCCGTGAGCCAGCGTGATCGCCCTTCCCGATCGAAGCGCGGCGCCCTCCTGCTCGCAGGCCTGCTTGGCATCAGCGGATCGGCCGCCGCCGCTGCAGCGCCCGCGGCTGGAAGGCTTCGACTATCCGCACCCGGTTCGCATGCACGGGTTCGAATCGCAGCGGCAGCAGGTCGAGATGGCTTACCTGGACCTGCCGCCGACCAGCGAGGCCAATGGCCGCACCGCGCTGCTGCTGCACGGCAACGGGTATTTTTATACAAACCTGGCGACGTGTATAAATTTACGGGATTTCCAGGCAGGTTCAGTGTGCCGGCCTCAACCCGGCACATCCCTCACCCACTCCACCAGCGGATTTCCCGGCTCCATCAGCAGCTTCACCGTCAGCAGCAGCGACATCATCACCAGCAGCGGCCGGATCACCCGCGCGCCCGCACGGCCCAGCGCCAGGTGCGCGCCCAGCTGGCCGCCGGCGATGCTCGCCACCGCCATCACCAGGCCCACGGTCCACAGCACCTGGCCGCCGATGACCAGGGTCGCCAGCGCGGCGACGTTGCTGGCGAGGTTGAGAAGCTTGGTGTGCGCCGTGGCCGACACCAGGCCGAAGCCGAACAGCGCCACCAGCGCGGTCGCCATGAACGAGCCGGTGCCCGGGCCGAAGAAGCCGTCGTAGAAGCCCAGCGCGAACATCAGCGTGACCAGCGCCGCATGCCCCAGCCGCGCGTGGCGCTCGGCCTCGCTGGCCTTCGGGCCGAGCAGGAAGTACGCGGCCATCGCCACCAGCAGCACCGGCACCAGGCCGGCGAGGAAGGACGGATCCACCAGCTGGATCGCGATCGCGCCGCCGACAGACCCGGCAAACGCAGCTACGGCCGGCCACAGGAACCGACGGAAGTCGATCCGGCCCTGACGTGCGAACGCCAGCACCGCGCCGGCGGTGCCGAAGCTCGACTGCAGCTTGTTGGTGGCGATGGCCTGCACCGGCGGGATGCCGGCCGCCATCAGCGCGGGAATGGTGATCAGGCCGCCGCCGCCGGCCAGCGCATCGATGGTGCCGGCGACGAAGGCCGCCAGCGCCAGCAGGGCCAACACCTCGAAACCGAATTCCATCGAACCCCGCCTCCGACACTGCAGTGATTTGCCCGCGCGCCGGACGTCCAGGCGGTGCCGGGCACGATACGACGCGCGGATCCGCGCGCCTGAAACGACGCGGGGCCGGACTGGCCGGCCCCGTCCAAGCCCCTGCGCAGCCCGGTCTTACCAGACCACCTCGGCCATCGAGCAGTTCAGCCCCGATCCGATGCCCAGCAGCGCCACGCGGTTGCCCTTCTTCAGGCGTCCTTCCTCGCGCAGCTTGCTGAGCACGATCGGCACCGAGGCCGGGCCGATGTTGCCGTGCTCGCCGAAGATGGTCATGACCTTCTTCGGGTCGATGCCCATGGCCTTGGTGAAGGCCGCGGTGTGCACCTTGCTGACCTGGTGGATCACGAACTCGTCGAGTTCGCTGGCCACCCAGCCGAGCTTCTGCTTGGCGACCTCGAAGGTCTTGGTGGCGAGCTTGATGCCCTCGATCAGCAGGGTGCGGGTGTCGGTGATCATGCCGTCGAGGTTGCCGCGGCAGAGCTTGTTCCACTCGGTGGCCGCGCGGGTCACGCCGCCGCGATAGCGCGGTGCGCCCGGGGCGAGCTCGGCGCGCGCCAGCACCATGGCGGCGGCACCCGAGCCGAGGGTGAGCGTGGCCAGTTCGTTGCGGAAGTTCTCTTCGGTGGCGTCGGCGCGGCTCAGGCGCTCGATGGTCTTTTCATAGGCGAGGTCGGCGGTTTCGCCGTCCACCACCAGGGCGTAGTCGATCTCGCCGCGCTCGATCATGCGGCTGGCGATGTCCATGCCGTTGATGAAGGCCAGGCAGGCGTTGGCGACGTCGAAGTTCTGGCATTCGTCGCCAAGGCCGAGGTTGCCGCTGACGATGCTGGCCGTGGACGGCTCGAGGTAGTCGCGGCTGACCGAGGTATTGACCAGCAGGCCCACGCGCGCCGGGTCGATGCCGGCATCGGCCAGCGCCTTGACGCCGGCCAGGGTGGCGGCGTCGGAGGCCAGCATGTCGCCGTCCCAGAGGCGGCGGGCGTGGATGCCGGCAACGTCGCCCAGCACATCGGTACGGATGTCCAGGCGGTCGAGCGTCGGCTTCAGCCGGGCGTTGATCTCGTCGGAGGTCAACCGGCGCGGGGCGTCGATGTGGGCAAGGCCCGCGATGGCTACGTGCTGGAACAACATGGGCTATGCCGCCGTAAAGCTGGGAAAAAGATCCGCTAATGTAGCGGCTTCCGGCCTTCGGCGCACTTTCCGGCCCGTCGATCCGTTCACCTGCGGCCCCCGTGGGAGCGCGTTCCCCGGGGCGGGAATCAGCGGCCGCAGCGCCAGGCGGCCCAGCGCTGGGCGCCGCGCACGGGGTCGGACAGGGGGTGCACGGTATCGGCACCCAGTCCGGGGGCCTCGTTGCGGGCCAGGGTTTCCAGCTCTTCCCGTACCCGCAGCGTGTTGCGATCGATGAACGCGATGCTGTGCTTCACCGAGACCTCGACCTCGCCGCGCTTGTCACAGCCCGCCGGCGGCGACGCGGCGATACGCACGGCAGAGGCGCCTGGCGCCATGTGCACCCAGGTGCAGGCGGACAAGACCATCAGGAGGGGAACCAGAAGTAGTTGGCGCATGGAGGAACTCCGTGTTGGACCCGGTCGATTGTGCCCCGCCGCAACTCTTGCAGGAGCAGCTGCAGCGGTGACCAGCGGTGACGGCAAGACCTGTCGTTCAGGTGATGCAGGCCGCAGCTGAGCGGCGGCCCTCTGGGCGCAGGGCTCAGCGCGCGACGGGCTGGCCGTCGGCGTCGAGCACGGTGACCTCGCCCAGCTCCAGCGCGCGCACCGGGGCTTCGATCTGCGAAAGATCGCCGACCACGACCCAGGTCAGCGCATCGGCGTCGATGGCCTTCGCCGCTTCCGCCACCTGCGCCGGGGTCATGGCTTCGATCTCCGCCTTGCGGCGCTGCACGTAGTCGTCCGGCCGCCCGTACATCACGTTGCCGGCGATGGTCGATGCCACCGAGGAGGCGGTTTCGTACGCGCCCGGCAGGCTCAGCGTGTTGATCGCGCGGATGCGCTCGACCTCCTCCACCGTCGGCGGTGCCTCGCCGCTGGCGAAGCCGGCAATTTCGCGCTTCATCTCGGCCATCGCTTCGGCGGTCTTGTCGATCTGCACCGGCGCCGAGGCCAGCCACGGGCGCTGGCCCAGGGCGCCGGACGCGCCGCTGCGGGCGCCGTAGGACCAGTGCTTGTCCTCGCGCAGGTTCATGTTCAGGCGCGCAGTGAAATCGCCGCCGATCACGCCATTGGCCATGTCGAAGCGCACCGCGCCGTCGTCGGTGGTGGCGGGCACCAGCAGGCCGGCGTAGATGTTGGCCTGCACCGCGCCGGGCTGGTCGATCAGGAACACGCGCGCCTTCGCGGGGCGGGGCACGGCCGGGATCGCCGCCGCGGCGCCGGGCGCCGGGCCGCTGCCGGACCAGTCACCCAGGTGCGCTTCCAGCAGGGGCACGATCTCGGCCAGGGTGGTGTCGCCGACCACCACCAGGGTGGCGCCTTCCGGCCGCATCTGTGCGCGATGGAAGTCCACCAGGTCGTCGCGGGTCAGCGATGCGATCGACGCTTCCGTACCGCTGCCGGTGAACGGCATCGCATAGGGATGGCCTTCGCCGTACAGCAGCGGCGGCAGCACGCGCAGCGCCGCGGTCTGCGGACGCGCCTTTTCCTGGGCGATGTTGGCGATCCAGGTCGCACGCACGCGCTCGATCTCGGCGGCGTCGAAGTCCGGGCGCCGCAGCATGTCCGCGAACAGCGCCAGCGACGGGTCCAGCTGGCCCTTCAGCGCCGACAGCCACGCCGTGCCCGCATCCAGGCCGGCACCAGCGCCCAGCTGCGCGCCCAGCGCTTCAGCGCGGTCGGCGAACTCAAGCGGCTTGAGGCCTGCGGCCCCCTCGTCCAGCATGCCCATGGCGAAGCTCGCGGTCCCGATCTTGCGGCCGGCATCGGCGCTGTAGCCGGCGCCCGGGAACTGGTAGCGCAGCTGCACCACCGGCACGCCGGTGCGGCGCGCCAGGACCACGGTGGTGCCGTTGCCGAGCGTGGCGCGCTCGACGTCGGGGAACTTCAGCTCCGGGAAGGCGTCGGGCATCGGCACGCCGGCGCTGCGGTCCACGGCCGGCGGCGTGACCCAGTAGTGCTCGTCCAGCTGCGGCAGGTCCCAGGGCTGTGGCGTCCCGGCCGGCTCCTCGACCAGCGGAGTGCGTTCGCCGGGCAGGATCAGCAGCGTGTGATCGCCGTCGCCAAGCCATTCGCGGCCGGCGGCCTGCACCTGGTCGGCGGTGCTGGTGTCGATGATGCGCAGCGACTCGCGGAAGCAGCCCGGGTCATCGGCATAGACCGCGCATTCGGCCAGTGCGTCGGCCTTGCCGCCGAAGCCGCCGATGCGCTCGATGCCGCGGATGAAGCCGGCGCGGAACACCGTGCGCGCGCGCGCCATCTCGTCCGCGGTCGGGCCTTCCGCCAGCAGGCGGTCGATCTCTTCGTCGATCACCGCCTCCACCTTCGCCGGATCCACGCCCTGCTTCACGTTGGCCATGAGGATGAAGTTCGAGCCCAACTGCTTGGCATAGACGCCCGCGCTGATGCTGTCGACCAGCTGGTCGCCGTGCAGCAGGCGCGCGTCGAGGCGCGAGGACCGGCTGCCGCCCAGCACCTGCGCCAGCAGCTGCAGGCGCTCGAGCTCGTCATTGCCGACCTCGGCCACGTTCCAGACCCGGTAGATGCGGGCCTGCGGGACCTTGTCATGCATGGTCTCGCGGGTCGCTTTGGCGCGGCGCGCGACGTCCACCGCCGGCTGCGCCATGTCGGGGCCGGCGGGGATGTGGCCGAAGTACTTCGCGACCTTGTCCTTCGCGGTGGCCAGGTCGATGTCGCCGGCCAGCACCAGCACGGCGTTGTTGGGGCCGTACCAGGCGCGGAACCAGGCGTGCACGTCCTCGATCGAGGCCGCGTCGAGGTCGTTCATCGAGCCGATCACCGAGTGGTGGTACGGGTGGCTGGCGGGATACAGCGCCTTCATGAGCTTTTCCCAGGCCTGGCCATAGGGCTGGTTCTCGCTCTGGCGCTTCTCGTTCTGGACCACGCCGCGCTGCTCGTCCAGCGCCGCCTGGTCGACCGCGCCCAGCAGGTGGCCCATGCGGTCGGACTCCATCCACAGCGCGGTGTCGAGCGCGGTGGTGGGCACGTTCTGGAAGTAGTTGGTGCGGTCGGTGTTGGTGGTCCCGTTCTGATCGGTCACGCCCACTTGGGTGTAGGGCGCGAAGTACTCGCCGGCGTGGTTCTCGGACGACTGGAACATCAGGTGCTCGAACAGGTGCGCGAAGCCGCTGCGCCCGGAGGGCTCGTCCTTGCTGCCGACGTGGTACCAGATGTTGACCGCCACGATCGGCGCCTTGCGGTCGGTGTGCACCACCACGCGCAGGCCGTTGGGGAGGGTGAACTCTTCGTATGCGATGTCGACGCCGGCGTTCGCGGTCGCGGGCGGTGCTTCGGCCCAGGCGAGCGGAGCGGCGGTGCCCATGGCGGCGGCAAGCGCCAGGGCGAGGAGGGTGCCGCGGCGCGGCAGGGTCTTGAACGTCGACATGGGCTCTTCCTTGCTGGTCAGCTCCTGATGGTACGGTGCCGCGCGGCCGGCGGGAGCGGGCCATTGGTCCCGGTCGAAACGCCCGCGTGACCCCGCCTGGTGCATGCTGCCGGCATGGACAGTCCTTCCCGCACCACCCTGGTCACCGGCGCGAACCGCGGCCTTGGCCTCGAGTTCGCCCGCCAACTGCTGGTCCGCGGCGACCACGTCGTCGCCGCCTGCCGCGAGCCCGGGCGCGCCACCGCGCTCAATTCCCTGGCCGCGGAGCATCCGGGTCGCCTGCACGTGCTGCCGCTGGACGTCGCCGACGCCCGCTCGCGCACGGCGTTCGCCGCCGAGCTGCCGCTGGTGCTGGGCGACGGCGGGCGCATCGACCTGCTGCTCAACAACGCCGGCGTGCTGCACTCGGGCGAGCGTTTCGGCACCCTGGGCGAAGCCCATCTGGAACACAGCTTCCGGGTCAACGCCATGGGTCCGCTGCTGCTCACCCAGGCGCTGGCGCCGCTGCTGGCCGGGGGCGCGCGGGTGCTGAACGTGTCATCGCGCCTGGGATCGATCGCGCTGACCGAGCGCTTCGGCACGCCCAGCTACAACATCAGCAAGGCGGCGCTGAACATGGCCACGGTGCTTCTGGCGCAGGCGCTGGCCCCGCGCGGGATCGTGGTGATCGCGGCCAGCCCGGGCTGGGTGCGCACCGAAATGGGCGGCAGCGACGCCGACGTCGCGCCGGAAGACGCCGTCGCCGGCATGCTGCGCCAGGTCGATGCCCTCGGCGAAGGCGACAGCGGGCGGTTCCTGGGCACCGACGGCAAGACGATCGCCTGGTAGCCGCACGGCCGGATATCCTGCACGCCGCCCGCTTCGACCGCAGCACGCGATGATCGACATCATCCTCTACCAGCCGGAAATCCCGCCCAATACCGGCAACGTGATCCGCCTGTGCGCCAACACCGGCGCCCGCCTGCACCTGGTGCGGCCGCTGGGCTTCGACATGGATGACCGGCAGCTGCGGCGCGCCGGGCTGGACTACCACGAGTACGCGCAGGTGGCGGTGCACGACGACCTGGCCACGGCGCTCGACGCGATCGCGCCGCCGCGGCTGTTCGCGCTCAGCGCGCGCGGCCAGGTGCGCTACGACGCGCCCCGCTACGCTGCCGGCGACGCCTTCCTGTTCGGCTGCGAAACCCGCGGCCTGCCCGGCGACGTATTGGATGCGGTCGCCCCCGACCATCGGCTGCAGCTGCCCATGCGTCCGGACAACCGCAGCATCAACCTGTCCAACGCGGTGGCGGTGGTGGCCTACGAAGCCTGGCGGCAGCTGGGCTTCTCGGGTTCCGCCTGAAGCAAGGGCCCCGCGGGCCCTGGCGCATCACTTCTCGATGCTGAAATCGTCCATGACCCTGCCGTCGACGTCATAGGCCGTGTATTGCAGGCGTCCGCCGTCGATGTCGATGACCTGGTAGGTCGAGATGTCGGTGAAGCGCTTCGCGATGTGCGGCGCATCCGACTGCTCGTACATCTTGGTGCCGGCCACGGCGTGGATGTAAACCGGACCCTCGGCGGGCGAGCCCACCACTTCATCGCCCTTCATCGGGAATGTGCGCAGGTAGGCATGGTCGTCGCCCTGCAGCACCAGGTCGACGCCATGCTTCTCGAACAGCGGCGCCCACGCCGCCTTCAGCTCCGGTTGGCCGCGGTCGCCGGGCTTGGTCGAGTACAGCGGGTGGTGGTAGACGACGAACTTCCAGGTCGCGTCCGAGGCACCGAGCGTGCGGTCCAGCCATTCGACCTGCGGCCCGGGCTCCAGGTTGGAATCGAGCACCACGAACAGCGTGTCGGCGTACTCCATCGAGTAGACGCGCTCGGGCTCGATGGCGGCCGGCCCGTTGCGCGGCAGGTCGAACTGGCCCACGTACAGATCGACATGTCCCATGTCGACTTCGTGGTTGCCGATCGCCGGCACCAGCGGGCGGTGGTCGTAGACGCCGGCGGCGTTCTGGAACAGCAGGTCCCAATCGTCGCGGCGCTCGCCCCAGTTCACCAGGTCGCCGGCCATGACGTAGAACGCGGCCTGCGGGTGCCGGGCGTAGGCCTTGCGCACCAGGGTGCCCCAGGTGTCGAGTCCGTTCTGGGCGTCGCCCATGTAGATGAAGGTGAAGGGCTCGGCCTGCGCCGGCGCGGTGGTGAAGCTGCGCTCCTCGCCCCAGGCCGCGCCGTCGCCGATCGCGTAGCGGTAGGTGGTGCCGGGCCGCAGCCCTTCGAGGGCGACGGTGTGGCGCAGGGTGCGCGGATCGTTGGCGATGTCCGGAGTGTGCAGCTCCGCGCTGGCGGCCTCGACCACGACCGGGGTGCCCTCGCCCGCCGAATAGCGCAGGTGCGCGTTGCCGCTGCCGGTGGCGGTGCGCCACTGGATCGACTGGGTCGTCGCGGGATCGCCGGCCCAGGTCAGCACGACCTGGTCGGCCGCGGCGCCTCCGGGATAGGGCGTGTTGCGGAACCAGCCCAGCAGGGCGGCCTCGTTCTCGCGCTTTTCCAGCGTTTGCAGCAGGGCGAGTCCCTGGAGCGCCGGATCGATCGCGTCCAGGATATCGGTGTCGTCGGCGAACACGCGGACACCGATCGTCGCCGTGGCGAGACCCATGCGCTCCGGGGCCGGCGCCGACACCACCGGCTGCGCGCCGCCCTCCGCGGCCGGGCCGACCAGCACGAAATAGGGCTTCACGCCGCTCTCGAGGGAGTGCACGCCAAGCCCGACCTCGCCCGCCCCGACCGGCTTTTTCCAGGCGCGGAACTGGTCGTCGCCGTCCACCGTGGCGACCAGGCCGGTGCGCTCGAAGCCCTGTTCGGCGAGCCAGAACGGTGCTTCACGGGAGTCCGGCGAAAGCATGACGTATACGGTGGCGGGGACATCGACGCTGAAGCGCAGGAACCCGGTCGACAGCGCTTGCAGTCCGGCTTCGTCGGCCAGCGCGAGCACGTCGGCCGACGTGGCATCGGCGAGTTCCGCGGCGGGCATGCGCTCGAGCATGCGCGACCGGATCGCGTCCACCGCTGCCGTGATTTCACCCGACGCCACGTCCTCGACGGCGGTCGTGGCGGGCTGCGCGGCGGCAGCGGTGGCGGGGGCCTGTGCGCCCTCGGGGGCCTGCTGGCACGCGGCCAGCAGGGCTGTGGCAAGCACGCCCGGAATCAGCGTGCCCAATGCGCGTTGAACGGTCATCGTGGTCTGCATCAGAAGCTCATCCGCATGCCGACCATGAAGCGCTGGCCGAACTGCTCGAACTCGGTGGTCCGGCGGTGGTCGCCCTGATAGCGGATGCCCGGCTCGTCGAGCAGGTTGTTGGCGTCGAAGTACATCTCGACGTTGTCGTTGAAGGCATAGCGCAGCGAGAAGTCCAGCCGGCCGACGTCGTCCCAGTACTCATCGCCCATGATGTCGCCGTCGCCGATGCCGTCGATCCACTCGCTGCGGTGCTGCCAGCTCAGGCGTGCCGACAGCCCGTGGGCCTCGTAGTACACCGAAGTGTTGTAGGTCACGTCCGAGGTGCCCGGCAGGGGAACCTTGCGGCCGTCGGGCGTGTTCGCCTCGCTGTCGTTGAAGTTGACGTTGGCGGCAATGCCGAAGTCGCCCACCCACATCGGCAGGTTGAAGCGCTCCGCCAGCGGGCCCAGCTTCTGCGAGTACGCCAACTCGATGCCGCGGAGGTAGCCGTCGCCGCCGTTGGCGAGCGTGTAGTAGGTGTACTCGGAGCGGTCGATGTCCGGGGTGTTGAGGTCGTCGCTGCCGAAGCGCGGGATCTCGACGTCGAGCAGCACGTCGCGCAGGTCCTTGTAGTACACGCCGGCCGAGAAGAAGCCCTGCGGGCGCATGTACCACTCGAAGTATGCGTCCAGGCCCACCGACTTCTCGGTCTCGGCATAAGGATTGCCGCCGTCGATCTCCCGGTCCTCGTCGCTGATCGCGAAGTTCGGGCGCAGGTCGGTGTAGTCGGGGCGCGCGGCGCCGGTGTTGGCGGAGAAGCGCAGCTTCATCTCGTCGTTGAGGTCCCAGTTCACGTGCACGCTGGGGAAGAACTCGACGCCGCTCTCGCTGATCGTGACCGGGGCGAAGTTGCCCTCGTCGTCTTCGGTGTTCGCGGTGGATTCGTTGCGGGTGTACTCGCCGCGCACGCCGGCGACCACGTTGCCCCAGTCGAAGTGGCTGGTCGCCATGCCGTACACGGCGCCGACCTTCTCGGTCACGCGGTACCACTCCTCCAGCGGCACGGCAGCGTCATACTCGCCGACGCCCTGCGAACGCAGGCTGTCGAGCAGCGCCCAGGCGCGGGCTTGGTCGTGGTAGCGGAAGCTGTAGCCCAGCGGCAGGCTGCCCTGGTAGGGCTTGTCGGAGGCAATGTCGCTCATGGTCGGCATGGCGATGCCCGCGGCCGCCAGGTGCCCGGCGTCGATCATGAACTCGGTCTCGTGCATTTCCTTGCTGCGGTCGTCGTACTGGAAGCCGAACTGCAGCCCGGTCGGGCGGCCGAACAGGTCGATGTCCTTGAACAGGTCCAGGCGGGCGCTGTAGGAATCGGTGACCGCGCTGTCGACGCCCGAGGTCAGGCGCACGAAGTCGTAGTCGTGTGAATCCAGCGAGCGCTTGAGCTTGCCCTTGGAGAACGAGCCGTCCGGATTGACGATGGTGTCCCACAGGGTGACGCGGTGCAGTTCGCGGTTGGTGAAGTCGTAGTCCACGGTCGGGCGCAGCGCCCGGTCTTCGGGGCTGACCCAGGTGGAGCCGAAGCCCGGGCCGCCCTCGTCTTCCGCCCTGGTGTAGTTCAGGCGCCAACTGGCGCGCAGGTCGCCAATGTTCTGGTCGCCACCGAGGGTGGTGGTGAAAATGCTCTGCTCGGAATTGCCGATGTTCTGCGTGGCATCCATTTCCACGCCATGCACGGTGCCAAGGTACGGCGTGTTGCCGCTGCGGACGTCGGCGTAGCCGTCGCCCCGGGCCCCACTCGACGTCTCCACCGCATCCGCGTCGAAGTCGAACTCCCACGCGTTGCGCATTTCATGGTCGCTGAATCTGGTGAGGATCGTGCTCAGGAAGAAATGGTTGTCGTCGTCGGGACGGAACTCGAGGCGGCCGCTCACCGACTCGTTCTCGCGGGTCAAGCGGTAAAGCTTGTTCTGGTGGGCATCGAACCAGACGCGGCCCTCGCCGCCCGGCTCCTGGTCCTCGTCGGCAACCTCCGGATCGGACTCGAAGTTGTCGGTGACCATGTCGCGCGAATACTTGGACGCGGAGACCAGCAGGCCCCAGCGGTCGTCGGCGAACTTGTTGGAAATGAAGCCGCCCCAGTTGTACTGCGAACCACCGCCCAGGTCGTTGTAGCCGATGCCGACGTCGGCACCGATCTTCAGGCCTTCGTAGTCGAAGGGGCTGCGGGTGATGATGTCGATGTTGCCGGCCAGGGTCTCGCTGGGCATGGCCGCGGTGATTGCCTTGCGGGCGATGACCTGGCTGGCGATTGAAGACGGGATGGTGTCCAGGCGCGCGACGCGACCGGCCGGGCTGATCACGTTGACGCCGTCGAAGGCGATCGTGGTCCAGCGCGACGGCGCGCCGCGCAGGTTCACGTAGCGCTCCTGGCCCTGGTCGCGCTCGACCGCGATGCCGGGCAGGCGGCTGAGCGCGGCGGCCACGTTCTGGTCGGGGAAGCGGCCGATGGAGTCGGCGGCGACCACGTTGACCAGCGAGGTCGACGAGCGCTGCGCCTGCAGCGCGGCGAACTCGGATTCCGCGATCGGCTTGGCGCGGACCACCACCGAATCGAACTCGGTGGCGACCGCGCCGGCCAGCGGGACATCGACGCGGACGCTTGCCGACTGGCCGGCAACCACGTCGACGGCCTGGTTCTGGTCCGGGCGACCGATGTAGCTGACCGTGAGCTCGTGGCGACCGGCCGGCACGCGATGCAGGGAGAAGCGGCCGTCCGAACCGGTGACCGCAACCACCTCCTCACCGGCGATGCGGACCTCGGCACCGGCCAGGTAGCCGCCGCGGCCGGCGTCGGTGACGACGCCGCTGATGGAGCCCGCCTCGCCCCGGGCGAGCTGCTGTCCGGCTCCGGTGCCAGCGCCGATGCCGATGCCGGCAGCTGCCGGGCCCGGCACGTCGCCGGCATGCGCCGGGACGTGGATGACGAGGATCGTGGCAAGCGCCGCGGCGAGAGTGCTGGTCTTGTGCATCTACGTGTCCCTTGGGAATGAGGCGCAGCCGTCGGACCCGGCAGGCACCAGGCGGACGGCAGATGGGGGAGTCTTCAAGCGAAGGGCCCTGGAATGTCCGAATCCCCGGACAGGTCCGGCTGCTCACGAACCGGCGTTCCCCGGCGCGGCCCAAGGCACGCCCCGGCCGGAACGGGAGGCATTGTCGCGACGCACCATGTCAGCGGCCGAACAGCAAGGTTTCAGTGCGGTGACACATCGGCGATGGGCGCCCGGGCCGTTCCGGTCATGGCTCCGTCACCCGGGCCGCCGACCATGCCCGGTTCAATCAGGAGCCGATCAATGAAACCTTCTTCCCCCCGTCCGCTGTTCGCTGCCGCGCTGGTCACGATGCTGTCCCTTCCCCACGCCGCGTCCGCGCACGATGCCGGCGAAGCCCGGGCAAAGAACGTCATCGTCTTCCTGGCCGACGCCGCCGGCGTCTCCACCCTCCACGGTGCCAGCCTGCACGGCTACGGCGAGCCGCTGAAGCTGCACATCCAGGGCTGGCCGCACCTCGGCCTGAGCGACACCAGCCCGGTGGATAAATGGGTGTCCGATTCGGCCAACGGCATGTCGTCGATCATGACCGGCGTGAAGACGCGCAACGGCGTCATCAGCCAGGGTCCCGATGCCGTGCGTCGCGAGAAGGACGGCACGCCGACCAGGACCCTGCTCGAATACGCCGAGGAGCGCGGCCTGCGCACCGGGGTGGTCAGCACGCAGTCGGTCGCCGATGCCACGCCGGCCGCGACCTATGCGCACTCGAACGACCGCGGCAAGTGGGGCGAGATCTTCCCGCAGGCGTTCTCGCCGCGCTACGGCGACGGTGTCGACGTGCTGATCGGCTCCGGGCGCGAGAAGATCGGCAGCCAGCTCGCCGCGGCCGGCACTGGGGGCCTGGGGCTGGGACACTGACTGAGGCCGGCCGGAGGTCCAGGCGGATCCGGAAAAGTTCCTGCACTCCCGGGTTCATTATTCAGGTGACGTTGTCCCCGCATCGGCAGAATGCGTCTACCGGCCACGGGCGGTATCCGATTTCCCCGATCGGTTCTCTCCCTCCCCTGCTTCCCGTGGCCGGTCCTCTTCGCAGAACCAGAACAAACAGAGGACTTCCCCCTGATGAAGCGCACCCTGATCGCCATTGCACTGGCGGCAACAGCTCCGTTCGCCGCAAACGCGGCCGAAGGCGTCTCCTACAACTACCTTGAAGCCGGCTATGTGGCTTCCAACGGCGACCTTGACGCCGACGGCTACGCGGCGCGCGGTTCGTTCGCGTTCCACGACAATTTCCACGTCTTCGGCGGCTTCGGCAGCCAGGAGATCGACAACACCCGCTTCGACGTCGACCAGTACAACATCGGCCTCGGCTACAACCTCGAGATCTCGCCGCGCGCCGACCTGCTGGCCCGCGTCGCCTATCAGAAGCTCGACGCCGGCACCGTGCTCGGCAACGACCTGGACTTCGACGGCTGGAGCACCGAGGTCGGCGTGCGCGGCCTGCTTGCCAACAACTTCGACGGCTACGCGCTGGTCGGCTACGAGGACTACGACGGCGGCATCGACGGCGACTTCTACGGTCGCCTGGGCGCCAACGTGGCCTTCAACGCCAACTGGGGCCTCAACGGCGACGT
Organism: Luteimonas sp. MJ250; assembly: GCF_039548455.1. Classification (NCBI taxonomy): domain Bacteria; kingdom Pseudomonadati; phylum Pseudomonadota; class Gammaproteobacteria; order Lysobacterales; family Lysobacteraceae; genus Luteimonas; species Luteimonas sp. MJ250. Next base: position 118,514 of record NZ_JBCLVB010000015.1, read on the forward strand.
CAAGTTCAACGGCGACGTCACCGAGTGGTTCGTGGGTCCGCGCTTCCGCTGGTAAGCGCGCGTCCCGCAAGACAGACACACCGCGGCCCGACTCTCTCCCCGATCCGCGTTGCTGACCCCGGCCGAAAGGCCGGGGTCTCTTTTTTTGCGCGCCCGCATGCGGGGCGGCCGGCGCTCAGATGAGCTTGCCCGCGTACTCGGCCTTCTGCTCGCGCGCCAGCAGCCGCGCAAGGCCTTCGGCAGGCGTGATGTCGCCATGCAGCACGGCGCGGACATTGACCGAGATCGGCAGCTCGACGCCGTGCGCTTCGGCCTGGCGCATCACTTCGTCGGCGGTCTGCAGTGATTCCACCACCTGGCCGATCTCGCGCACGGCATCGTCCAGGCTCTGGCCACGGCCCAGGGCCAGGCCCAGGCGACGGTTGCGCGACAGGTCGCCGGTGCAGGTCAGCACCAGGTCGCCAAGCCCGGCCAGGCCCATCAGGGTTTCAGGCCGGCCGCCGATGGCGATGTTCAGGCGCAGCATCTCGTTCAGGCCGCGGGTGATCAGGCCGGCGCGGGCGTTGAGGCCCAGGCCCATGCCGTCGGCGACGCCGGTGGCGACCGCCAGCACGTTCTTCATCGCGCCGCCGAGTTCGGCGCCGCGCATGTCGTTGCCGGTGTAGGCGCGGAACGCGGGGCCATGCAGGATGTCGGCGACCGCCTGCGCAAAGGCCTCGTCATCGCCGTGCACGGTGACCGCGGTCGGCTGGCCGGCGGCGACTTCCTTCGCGAACGAGGGTCCCGTGACCACGGCCAGGGGCACGTCGGCGCCCAGCACCTCGCCGGCCACCTCGTGCAGGAAGCGCCCGGACCCGGGCTCGAAGCCCTTGGTCGCCCAGGCCACGCCGGCGTGCGCGGGACGCAGCGGCGCCAGTGCGCGCAGGGTTTCGGCGAAGGCATGCGACGGCACCACCACCAGCACCAGGTCGGCGCCGGCCAGCACCGTGGCGAGGTCGGTGCTTGCGCGCAGCGACTCCGGCAGCGCGATGCCCGGAAGGTAGCGCGGGTTCTCGTGTCGCGAGTCGACCGCCGCCGCGACCTCGGCGTCACGCCCCCAGAGCCGGGTCGCGTGGCCGTGGCGCGCAGTCAGCGCCGCGAGCGCCGTGCCCCAGGAGCCGGCGCCGAGCACCGCGACCGCCGGCTTGCCCGGCGGTGCGATGTAAGGCTGCGTCACCACGGGTCAGGCGTTGCCGCCGGTCTCGCTGCTGGCCAGGTCGGTGCCGGCCGGCTGCTGCGCCTGCTGGGCGGCGCGCTGGCGCAGGCCCTCGGCATACAGCGCGTCGAAGTTGATCGGCTGCAGCACGAACGGAGCAAAGCCGCCCGCCTGGATCAGGCTGCCGACGAGCTGGCGCGCATACGGATACAGGATCGCCGGGCAGTGCGTGCCGAGCATCGCGTCCAGCGACTGCTCGTCGAAGCCGGACATGTTGAACAGGCCGGCCTGCTGCACTTCGACCAGGTAGATGACCTGGTCTTCGCCCAGCTTGCAGGTCAGGTTGATGCCCAGCACCACTTCGAAGGCAGCGTCGCCGATGCGGTTGACGCGCTGGTTGAGGTTCATCTGCAGCTGCGGCTGGCCCTGCTCGGAAAACGTCTGCGGAGACTTCGGCGATTCGAACGAGACGTCCTTGACGTAGATCTTATCGACGGTGAACTGCGCGCCCGCGGGCTGCTCGGGAACGGCACCGGCGGCGCCGTTCGCGTTCGTGGCTTCTTGCTCGGACATCTGGGTCAACTCCAGCGGAATTCGGTTAAGACGGGGATTATCGCACGTCGGTCGCGGCTACTTGCCGCGCCCCTTGGCCAGCGGAAGGTCCGCCTGCTGCCAGGCGCCGATGCCGCCGTCGAGCACATGGACCCGCTCGAAGCCGGCCTTGCGCAGGCGCTTGGCGGCATCCATCGCGGTCATCCCGGCCTTGCACACGGCCACCACCGGCAGCGCCTTCGCGCCGGCGAGCGCCTTGTTCTCGGGATCGAACTGGGCCATCTGCACGTTCTTCGAGCCCGGGATATGCCCCTTCTCGAATTCCGCCGCCGGGCGCAGGTCGACCACCAGCGCGTTTTCACGATTGATCAGCGCGGTCAGCTCGGCCGGGCGCAGGCTCTTGAAGCCGCGGAACAGGCGCGCGACTTCGGTATAGACCAGGGCCACCAGGATGCCGGCGAAGGCCAGCGAAAGCATGGGGTTGCGGCCCAGGAAGGCCCACAGTTCTTCAGGATTCACGGTGCTTGGCTGCTTGGCGGCGGGCAGCGATTGTGGCCCAGCGCCGGCGGTGGCGCAAAGCCGCGTCGGCGGCCCCCGCCGCCGGCCGTGCTATTGCCCGCGCCAGAAGTCCGGCAGGCCGCCGGTGATCCACCAGGTGCGGGCTTCTTCGTCGTAGCGCCAGGCTTCCTGGTAGCGCATGCCGCGTTCGGCCATGGTGTGGCGGTTGATCACGCCGATGTCGATGTCGCGCAGGGCGGTGTCGCCCGCCACCTGCGCCGCGCCCATTTCCCGGTAGTGCGAGACCTGGACCTGCTTGTAGCGCTCGAGTTCAAGCTCGCTCAGCGGGTGCTGTTCGCGGACGTCGGGATCGACCAGGTTCCACGCCCCTTCGAAGTCGCCCCAGCGGATGGCCGCCGACCAGGCGTACTGGGCGCGATGCAGGGCCTCGCCCTTGCCGGCACCGCTGGCGCAGGCCGGCAGCAGCAGCGCGCAGGCAATCAGCAGGATGAAAGCGAGGGCGGTTCGGTGGCGCGTCAGTCGCATGGGCAGTGTCCGCGGAACGTCGGTGGCCATGCTACCCCTTGGCGATGGCGGCGTAACCCGCGCGCAGGGTGGTGGCGATGCCGCCGTCGGGAAGCGGCACGCGGGCGGCGATGCGCACCCGTGCGCGCCCGCGGCTGCGCAGGGCCGCGTCGAACGGTGCCCAGCCGCTGCCGTCGGCAAGCGCCGCGGTGGCCTGCAGGTCGGTGTACAGCGGCGCCAGGTAGCGGATCTCGCTGTCGGCCACGTAGACGTCGGCGGCGATGCCCAGCTGCCGGCAGCGCAGCGTCACCAGGCCCCAGCCGGCCAGCGTCATCAGCGACACCAGGCTGCCGCCGAAGGCGCAGCCCTTGTCGTTGACGTTGAGCGCCAGCGGCGCGCGCAGGGCGAGCGTGTCGCCCTCGCGGCCGGCGATGGTGATGTCCATGGCCGCAACCGGCGGCATCGATCGGTAGTGCGCATCCAGCGCGCGGAGTTCGTCATCCACTTGCATGCAGCCGTTCCATACGGGGTTGCGGGACCGGCGCCTTGCCGGCGCCGGCGCGAGGCACCAAGCTTGCGCGATGCCTGCGCACGCCTCCACCGGGCCACTGACCGGATGCTACGTCATCTCGCTGCGCCCGGTCGGTGGCCACCAGCCCGTGCGCCGCGCCGCGGCCGCGCTGGGCGCGCGCACGCTCGCGCTGTCGCCGTGGCGCATCGCGCGGCTCGATGATGACCACGCGCGCACCGGCCTGCGCCGCGCGCTGGCGGCACCGCGCGTGGTGTTCACCAGCCCTGCCGCGGTCACCTCCGCAGCGGCGCTCGAACCACTGCGGCCAAGGCCCGGGCAGGCCTGGGTCGCGGTCGGCGCAGGCTCGGCGCTGGCGCTTGCCCAGGCCGGCGCCGGCGACATCCCCTCGCCGGAGCGGATGGACAGCGAAGGCCTGCTGGCCATGCCCGCGCTCCGCGAAGTGCGCGGGTTCGACGTCGGCCTGGTGACCGCACCGGGCGGCCGCGGCGTGATCGCCGCCACCCTCGCCGGACGCGGTGCGCGCGTACTGCGCGCGAACGTCTACGAGCGCGTGCCTGTCATGCCTTCGCCGCGGTCACTGGCCGCGCTGCGCGCGCTGGCCGCGCCGGCATGGCTGCTGCTGAGCAGCGGCGAGGCCCTGGAACACGTGCTTTCCTCAGTGGCTGGCGACGCGCTGGCGCGGCTGCGCGCCACGCCGGTGGTCGCAGCCAGCGAGCGCCTTGGCGACCTTGCCCGCGAACATGGCCTGCAGGTGGCCGCGGTCGCGTCCAGCGCACGGCCTTCAGCGATGCTTGCAGCCTGCGTCGGAGCGGCGGCAAAGCCCTAACATAGACGCTCCGCCACCCCCTCCCGCGCACCGTGAACCTGCCCCAGCCCCCTGCGCCCGCACCGCGGCGCCGCACCTCCGGCTTTGCCTGGCTGCTGCTGCTCGTCATGGTGCCGATCGCCGGCGCCCTGGGCTGGCGCGCCTGGCAGGCGGAGACCGAAGCCCGCCGCGCGGCGGACGCAGAGGAGGCCCTGCGCCTGGACGCCCTCACGCAGCGGGTCGCGATCATGCGCGACAACCAGCAGGCCCAGGGCAAGCGCATGCAGCAGTCCGAAGCCACCAATCGCCTGCTGCGCGACGAGCTGCTGGCGATGGGCCAGCGCGCAGCCCTGCTCGAAGACAGCGTGCAGCGGCTGGCCGACCCGGCGCACGACGCCGCCCGGGCGCTGCGCATGGATGAAATCGAGCTGCTGCTTGCCCAGGGCCAGCAGCGCCTGCTGGTGGCGGCCGACCTCGGTGGCGCCCGCCGTGCCTACGCCCTGGCCGCGCGCCTGGCCGATTCGTTGGCCGCCCCCGGCGACATCGACCTGCGCCAGGCGCTGGTCCAGGAGCGGGCCATGCTCGATGCCCTGGGCGAGGATCCGCGGGTCCGCGCCATCATGCGCATCGATGCCTTCGAAGCCGGTTTCGACGCCGGCCCGACGGGGGTTTCCGAGGCGGAGGAGGCGGAGACCGCGAACGGCAGCGGCGCGCCGTGGTGGCGACGCCTGGCACGACGCATCGTCGCGGTGCGCCCCAGCGAGGATCGCCTGGCCGTGGACTCAGGCGAACAGGCCGCGGGCCATGCCGCCCTGCGTCTGGAACTCACGCTCGCGCGCACCGCCGCCGAGCGCCGGGACGCGGACGGCCATGCCGCCGCGCTGGCACGCGCATCGGCGTGGCTGCCGCGGCTCCGACCCGGTTCGCCGGCGCGCGACGCGTTGGCGCGCGAGCTCGAGGCGATGGCCGCGCAGCCGCTCACCCTGGCCCTGCCCGAGCTCGGGACGTCGCTGGAACAGCTGCGGAGGCTCCGCGGCAATGATGCAGCCGCGGTGCCGGGCGCAGCGCCGGGCGCATTCCCGGACGCCGCCCCGGACCTGCCCCGCTGAGCCGGCTACCCCACGCGCAGCGACATGAACACGGTCGCGACACCGGCGGGGCTACGGTGGCGCCAGCATCTGGAGACCCGCCATGAACCTCTTCCGCACCCTGCTTGTCTGGATCCTGCTGGCGATCATCGGCGCCCTGGCCTGGCACCTCCTGGCCCAGGACCCCGGCTACGTGCTGGTGCGCTACCGCGGCTGGGATTACACCACCAACCTGCTCTGGGTCTCGGTGGCCGTGGTCGCGGGACTGTTCGCGCTGTGGCTGCTGTGGTCGCTGGTGGCGCTGCCGCTGCGCGCCTTCCGCCGCCGCCGCGAGCAGCAGTCGCGCGCCCGCCTGGGCTCCGGCCTCGAGGCGCTGCACCAGGGCCACTACGCGCGCGCCGAGAAGCTGCTGCCGCAGGCCGGCGACGACAGCGATGCCGCGGTCGCACGCCTTGCCGCCGCGCGATCCGCCATGGCCCGCGGCGACCACGCCGCAGCGCGCAGCCATCTTGATGCGATCGACACCCGCCACGCCCTGACCCGGGCCATCGGTCGCGCCGAACTGGCGCTGGCCGAACACCGCCCCACCGACGCCCTGGTCGCGCTGGACGACCCCGCTGCGCAGCCGCTGTCGCCGCGCGGGCTCGCCCTGCGCGCCGACGCCCTGGCCACCTCACGCCAGGCGGGCGATGCCTATGCCCTGCTCGGCGCCCTTCGCCAGCAGCAGGCGCTGCCGGAGGCGGCCCTGGCCGAGCGCGAGCGCGCCTGGGCGGCACAGGCCCTGGCCGAGGCGTCGGATGCCAACGCCCTGGCCGATCGCTGGGAAAGCGTGCCCAAGGCGCTGCGCGCCGAGCCCGCGGTGGTGTCCGCCTACGCCGAGCGCGCCGCCGCGCTGCGCTGGGAAGACGCCGCCACCTCAAGCATCGAGCACGCGCTGGACACGCGCTGGGACGAAAGCCTGGCCGCGTGCTACGGCCGCCTGCCCATCGATCGCGTCGAACATCGCGAGGCCCACGCCAGCCGCTGGCTGCAGCAGCATCCCGGCAGCCCCGCCCTGCTGCTGACCCTGGCGCGACTGGCGCGCGCCCGCGGCGAGTGGCCACGGGCCGAGGACCACCTGCACCGGGCCCTGGCCCAGGGTGCTGGCGCGGAAGCCTGGGAACAGCTTGGCGACGGTCACGCCGCGATGGGCGATGACGCCCGCGCGCGGATCGCCTATGCCAACACGCTGCGCGCGCTGCGCGGCGAGGCCACCGAGCCGATGCCGGGCCATGCACCGCAGCAGGACATCCAGGCCATGCGGGATGAGCGCGTGGCGGGCGCGGACCGCGTCGTCATCGATGACCGCACCGCGATCGACGATCGCGACGAGCACGGGTTCCCCCGCATCCGCGATTGAGCTGCGGGTGGCTCAGCGCTCGAGGATCGCGACAACGCCCATGCCGCCGGCGGTGCAGATTGAAATCAGTGCGCGGCCGCCGCCGCGCTCCTGCAGCTGGCGGGCCGCGGTCGCCACCACGCGCGCGCCGGTGGCGGCGAACGGGTGGCCGGTGGCCAGCGATGAGCCGACGGGGTTGATCTTCGCCGGATCAATCCGGCCCAGCGGCGCATCCAGGCCCAGGCGGCTGCGGCAGTAGTCCTCGCTCTCCCAGGCGCGCAACGTGCACAGCACCTGGGCGGCAAAGGCCTCGTGGATCTCGTAGATGTCGAAATCCTGCAGCGTGAGGCCGTTGCGCGCGAGCATCTCGGCGACCGCGACCGTCGGCGCCATCAGCAGGCCTTCGCCGTGCACGAAATCGACCGCGGCCACGTGTGCGTCGCGGACGTGGCACAGCACCTCGTGTCCGTGCGCGGCGGCCCATTCGTCGGTCGACAGCAGACAGGCGGCGGCGCCGTCGGTGAGCGGGGTGGAGTTGCCGGCCGTGAGCGTGCCAAGCCCGGAACTGCGATCGAAGGCCGGCTTGAGCGTGGCCAGCTTTTCCAGCGACGTGTCGGCGCGCAGCACGTTGTCGCGCGAGACGCCGCGGAAGGCCACGACCAGGTCATCGAAGAAGCCGCGCTCGTAGGCCGCGGCCAGCTTGTGGTGCGAGGCCACCGCGAGCTCGTCCTGCGAGTCGCGCGAGATGCTCCACTCCTTGGCCATGTCCTCGCAATGCTCGCCCATCGACTTGCCGGTGCGCGGCTCGGCCACGCCGGGGAAGTCGGGCTTGAGTTCGCCCGGGCGGAAGCCACTGAACTGCGCCAGCTTGTCCTTGGTGGTCTTCGCCGCGTTCGCCGCGAGCAGGCGCCGGCGCAGCGACTTGCCGTACACGATCGGAACGTCGGAAGTGGTGTCGCTGCCGCCGCCGATGCCGCTGTCGATCTGCCCGGCGGCAATCCTGTTGCCGATGGTGATGATCGAATCCAGCGAGGTGCCGCAGGCGCGCTGCAGGGTGATGCCCGGCGTCAACGCCGACAGTCCCGACGACAGCGCCGCCTCGCGGCCGAGGTTCCAGTCGCTGGAATGCTTGATCACCGCGCCCATCGCGACCTCGCCCAGGCGCTGGCCGTGGAGGCCGAACTTCTCCACCAGCGCGCCCAGGGTGCGCACGGACATGCCGAGGTTGCCGACATCGGCATAGGCCGTGTTCTGGCGGCAAAAGGGAATGCGAACACCGCCGAGGACGGCGACCGGGCGACCATGCAGCATCTGGGGACCTCGCAGTCTGCCCACCGACCGTGGCAGGCATAATGGCAGCGAGTTTAGCGCCGCCCATGCGCAGGGCCAATGAACACGACCGCAGAGAACACTCCCCGGACCAGCCGCGTGCTTGGCGCGCTGGCACTTGAACTCGTGCCGGGCAGCCGCGCCGCGCGCGATGCGGTGGCGCAGGCCGGTGCCGGCGACCTCGCCGCGCTGGTCGCCGCCGACCTGGCGAAATTCGCACCGGAAGCCGCCAGCCTCGACTGCACCCTGGTCGCGGCGCACTTCGATCCGGTGGAGCTGCTGCGCCCGGGCTGGCCGCTGCACCAGGAGCTGTGGCAACTGGCGGCCAAGGCCCCGCGCGCGCCCGGTGGTGGGCCACGCATCCTCGCGTTCGGCAGCCACGAAGGCCGGCTGCCCGGCGCGCTGTCGCGCGCACCGGAGTATTCCGGCGGCCCGCTGCGGCTGCTGCCCTATGTGCTTGATGGCGACCCGGCCACGGTCGCGCGCGTTGCGGCCCGCTGCGAAGCCGACCTGATGGAAGAAGGCATGGCCGGCGCCGGCGCCGCGCTGGCGATGCAGGACGCCTTCGGCATGCGCGTGGAGCACGCGCGCCACCTCACCGTGCACGACCTGTGTGCGCTGACCGCGATGCAGTACGAGCATGCCGGCCTGGCGCCGCTGTGGCCGCTGCTGGAAGCCGCCCTGCTGTCGCCCGCCCGCGAGGCCTGGCTCGACGCACCGCCGGAGCCCCTGCTGCGCTACGCCGATGGCATCGTGCGGATGGCGATGTTCAAGCCCGCCGCCTGGCGCGCGCGCTACGCACCGCATGCACCGGCGACCGGAGACAGCGACCAGGCGCAAACCGGCCTTGCGCGCCTGTACGCGCATTTCGAAGCCCGCCAGCGCCAGTTCACCAGCCTGCTGCGCGCGCACGGCGTGGCCGTGGAGTTCATCCACTGCCAGGGCGACGCGCGGGCGGAGCTCGAGGCCCCGCCCGCGCGCTGAATCACATCGCCTGGGTGATCACGCCGCAGGCCAGGCGCGCGCCGGCATTGCCGGTGGGCTGGGTGGCGTAGTCGTCGGGATCGGCGTGCACGATCACCGCGCGGCCGAGAACGTCGGTCGGCGCGCCATCGGCCAGCGTGGCGCCGTCCAGGCGGGTGTCGACCCTGGCCACGCCGGTGTCGTCGGCCCTGATGTTGTCGGTGTCGCCGACATGGTGCTCGCCGGCGCTGACGCGGCCGTGGGCGCTGTCGGTCGGATTGAAATGGCCGCCGGCGCTGGTGCCGTCCGGCGCGCTGCAGTCGCCGGTCTCGTGCACGTGGAAGCCGTGCTCGGTATTGGGCGACAGGCCGTTGACCTGGCCGGTGATGGCGACGCCGCCGTCGACGGCCGCGAAGGTGATCTCGCCGGTCACCGAATTGCCCTCGGTCGCCGCCAGGATCGCCATCGTGCCGGCGGCCGGCGTGGTGGTCATGTCGGCGGTCGCGGCCGGGGTGCTGGGCGCGACCGGCGCGGCCGGCGCCTCGGTGGCGGCCGGCGGGGTCGCGGCGTCGTCGTAGCCGTCCTGGCGTTCGCTGCAGGCGGCAAGTCCGAGGGCGAGCGAGGCGGCAAGCAGGGTCATGGGGATCGTACGCATGGGTGGCACTCCTTTCCTATGGTGCGCCCGGGGGCGCAATGGTGATGACGCCGCAGGCGATCCGCGCACCGGTGGCGCCGGCGGTGGAGCCCAGCACCACCAGCGAACGGCCGGCGATGTCGTTGGCCGCGGCGCCGCCGAGCACGGCCCCCGGGACCAGCTGGTCGACATGGGCCACGCCGCGCTCGTTGGCGACGATGCGGTCGCTGCCGCCGTCCAGCGCGCCGCTGCCGCTGGCATCGAACCAGGGACCGGCGCTGGATGCGTCGATCGCGCTGCAGTCGCCGCGCGCGTGCACCTGCAGCACGTGGGCGCCGTTGCGGCTCAGGCCGCCGACGTCGCCCGACAGACGAACCCCGCCCGGCTCGGCGCGCAGCACGATGCGGCCGCTCGCCAGCGTCGCCGAGGCCGCGGTGAGGTTGGCGTGCGCGCTGGCAGCCGTTCCGGCGTCTGCCCGCGGCGGAGGCGGGGGCGGCTCGCGCGTCGCGCTTGGCGCACCGGCACAGCCGGCGAGCACTCCGGTGGCGAAGATAAGGGCGGTCAGGCGACGCATTCGGCTCATCGATGAATGGGCGAGCGCGATAGCGTAGCGCCCGGCGGGTATGGGGTGCGTGATCCCGGCGTTCAGGACCGGGGACGGCGGGCGCCGAGCTTGCGGGTGAGCGTGTTGCGTCCGATGCCGAGGGCCGCGGCGGCCTCGCTGCGGCGGCCGTCCGCCTGGTCGAGCGCGGTTTCCAGCAGCACCCGGTCCAGACGTTCGCGGGCATCGGCGTGGATGCCCTCGGCGCCGGCGGCCAGCCGCGCCCGCGTCCAGCCGCGCAGCGCGGCCTCCCAGTCGTCTTCGCCGCCCGGCGCAGCGTCGCCGTGCCCACCATGCGACCCCCACGCCTCGTCGAGGTCAGCGATCTCCACCACGTCACCCGACGCCAGCGCGGCCATCCGCCAGCACAGGTTCTCCAGCTCGCGCACGTTGCCGGGCCAGGAGTGCGCCTGCATGCGCTGCAGCGCCGTGGGCGCGAGCCGCTTCACCGGCGCTGCGAAGCGCCGCGCCGCGCGCTGCAGGAAGCGTTCGGCCAGCCGCGGGATGTCCTCGCGGCGCTCGCGCAGCGGCGGCAGGCGCATGCGCACCACGTCAAGGCGATGCAGCAGGTCGGCGCGGAAGCCGCCGTCGCGCACCTTCGCTTCCAGGTCCTGGTGGGTCGCGGCGACCACACGCACGTCGACCCGGATCAGCTCGCGGCCACCGACGCGGAAGAACTCGCCCTCGGCCAGCACCCGCAGCAGGCGCGTCTGCAGCGGCAGCGGCATGTCGCCGATCTCGTCGAGGAAGAGCGTGCCACGGTCGGCCTGTTCGAAGCGGCCGAGGTGGCGCCGGCTCGCGCCGGTGAAGGCGCCGGCCTCGTGGCCGAACAGTTCGCTCTCCAGCAGCTCCGACGGGATCGCCGCGGTATTGAGCGCGACCAGGGGCATGCGCGCACGCGGCGATTCACGATGCAGCGCGCGCGCCACCAGCTCCTTGCCGGTGCCGGTCTCGCCGGTGATGAGCACCGACAGCGGCGCCTGCGCCAGCCGGCCGATGGCGCGGAACAGCTGTTGCATCGCGGGTGCGTCACCGACCAGCGCGTCGTCGTCGGCCGCGGCTTCCCCGCCGCCGGTGTCGCGCCCCCGGCCATCGACGGGCGTATCGCCGGCGCCCAGCGCGCGCGCCGCCAGCGCCACCGCGTCGTCGAGGTCGAAGGGCTTGGGCAGGAAATCGCGGGCGCCGCCGCGGAACGCGCCCGCGGTGCTGGCGATGTCGGTGTAGACACTCATCACCACCACCGGCAGCCCCGGCAGCCGTTGCCTGAGCGCGTCGAGCAGGCGCAGGCCGTCGTCTCCGGGCATGCGCACGTCGGTGAACAGCAGCCGCGGTGGCGCGGCACCGCGATCGAGGGTGGACAGCACGTCAGCGGCCGATTCGAAGCCGGTGACTTCGTAGCCGGCATCGCGCAGCGCCGTGGCGAGCACGAAGCGGACCGCGCGGTCGTCATCGACCACCCAGATACGTGCGCCGTCACTGCCTGTCATCGCGGGCCTCCTGTTTTTCCGCATTCGCATTCGCGCTCACGTCTGCACCGGCCCTCTCCACCCCATCCTTCGAAGCTCCGGCTACAGTTCCGCCGGCGGCGTCCGCACCGGCTGCGGGCACCGGCGGATACGGCAACAGCAGCGTGAATACCGTATGTCCCGGGCGCGAACGATAGGCGAGGCTGCCGCGATGCTCGCGCGCCACCTGCTGCGCCAGCGCCAGGCCCAGGCCGCTGCCCTCGGCACGGCCGGAGACCAGCGGCACGAACACCTGCTCGGCCAGCTCGTCGGGCACCCCGCGACCGTCGTCGACGATGTCCAGGCGCAGCGCCAGCGGATACAGTTCGCTGCCGATGCGTACCCCGTGCTCGGCCCGGGTTCGCAGCGTCACTTCCCCCGCCCCGGCCTCGATCGCGTTGCGCACCAGGTTCCACACTGCCTGCACCAGGCGGTCATGGCCGCCTTCGAATTCCGGGAGGCTGGGGTCGTAGTCACGCACCAGCTTCACCGCCCAACCGGCGTCGGCCTCGGCCAGGCGCAGCACGCGCTCAAGCACCGCGTGCACGTTGAGCGACGCGTGCGGCACCGGCGGCGCCGGGTCAAGCATGCGGTCGACCAGCTGCGCCAGGCGTGCGACCTCGGAATCGACCAGGTCCAGCAGTTCCCGCGCCGAAGCGTCGTCGCCGGGCATGCGGCGCGCCAGCAGCTGGGCGGCACCCTTCAGGCCCGCAAGCGGGTTGCGCAGCTCATGCGCCAGGCCCCTGAACGCCGCCGACAGTGCCAGCGGCAGCGCCGCGACCGGGTCACCACCGGGGAATTCGTCCACCGGATGCAGCTCCAGCAGCCAGCCACTGCCGTGCGGTCCCAGCCACGCGTCCGCGAAGCGGGGCGCGGCGCCGGGCACGGCCAGTGCCAGCCGCTGCAGGCGCCTGGACTCGCGCGGCTCCGCGGCCTCCAGCGCGCGCGCCAGGGCCTCGCCCTCGAACTCCAGCGAGGCCAGCGGCACGCCCGCCAGGCGCCGCGCACTGACCACCAGCCACTGCGCGCAGGCGGCATTGGCGGCGATCACGGTCCCATCGCCGGCGGCGACCAGGACCGGCGTACTGAGCGATTCGAAGTCGTGGGCGGGCAGCGACATTGCACCAATCTAGTGCAAGAAGCCGGCTTCGCGACAGCGGCGCATGGGGTTACCCCGTATTGAGCCCCCGGGCCGGCGATGCAACCCTCGTACCCGCGCACCCGCATGGCCTCGGCCCGGTGGGGGGTGCCGTCCGAATTTCGCCCGCTCGGCACGCCGGCGCAGGGCCTGGAGAGTCGCCATGAACAATCCTGTCTCTGATCGATACACCCGCCTCGCCCCGCCGCCCCCTCCGCCGCCGCCGCCCCCGCCGCCGAAGATCGAAAAGGCCGAGGACGCCCTTGCACAGGCCAGGCACGACCACGGTGGCAGCGTGCACGGCACTACCCATGCGGATACACAGGCCAACCTCGCCGAGAGCCGCCAGGCGGCGATCGACCAGGCCATGCAGGATGGCCGCGGCGGCGACATCAGCACCATCAATACCGCCTTCGACCAGGCGCTGGCACGCCTCGACGCCGCGGACATCGCCTACCAGACGCGGTCCGGCCCGGCGGTCGACACCGGCACCGCCCAGGCGGCGGACGGACGCAGCATCCGGACATCGACCCACGCCGATGGCACCCGGGTCGTGCAGGCCGAAGGCGTGGATGCGCGCGGCAACGCGGTAGCCACCACGCAGGTGTTCGAGGCGGGCGCGACCGGCGCCGCGGCCCAGGTGCCGCTGGAAAGCCGCACCGTGGTCGCCAACGGCACCTCGACCACCAGCGGGCTGCCGGAGCGCAGCGTGGAACAGGCCGCCGACGGCCAGGCCACGGTGATCACCGACACCTGGGGCGATACGTCCGGCGCGCCCGAGCGCGTGGTGCGCCATGTCGTCCTGCCATCCGCCGACGGTGGCCAGCAGGTCCAGTCGGTGACGCTGCTGGACGGCGGCGCCGAGGCCGACGTCCCGCCCGCGCTGCGCATCCGCGAAATCGCCGCCGACGGCACGGTAGCCTTCGATACCGGCGAAGTCAACCACGTGTCGTCCACGGCCGTGCCGGGGCGGCCCGGCGTCTCGACCGTGAGCCATGCCTACGACAGCGGCATGCGAATGGAGTACGCCATCCACGCCGCACCCGCCGGCAGCGAGGGCGTGCCGGACGCGATGCTCTCGCAGGCACTGGCCACCGAAGACGGCAGCGTCGTCTTCGAATCCACCGGCGTGACCCGGACCGAAACCTCCGGTCCGCAGGGCGACCTTCAGATCACCGACACCGCCGCCGACGGCAGCCGCACCGTCTACAACCTCGGCACCGACGGCCAGCTGGCAGGCACCCGCGCCTACGGCGCCGACGGCGCCCTGCTGCAGACCCTCACCCGTGTGTCGCTGGACGGCCTGCCGGAAGTCGCCAGCCGCGAGACCGTCACCGCCGCCGATGGCAGCCAGGTGGTGACCGAATACAACGCCGACGGCGAACCTCTGGGCATCCGCGAGATCGACGCCAATGGCGCCACCGTCCAGGAAGTCGGCTCGCTCAAGGGCGAGCGCATCGACGCCGCCCGCGCCGACGAGGTCGCCGGCGAGATCCTGGATGTCGGCGTTCGCCACCTGTGGAGCGACAACTACGAGAAGCGCCTGCTCTACGCCCTGGAGACCCTGCAGGACCTCGACCCGGTCTCGCAGCAGATGGTGCTGGGCGCCCTGCAGGAACAGGACCCGGGCATGGGCCAGTCCTGGTTCCGCACGGGCATCCTGGAAAACCTGAAGAGCGACGAACTGTCGCTGCTCGAAGGCGGCGGCCTCGACATCATGACCGGCGTGCCCGGCACCACCGCCGACGACCTGGAGGCGATCAGGACCATCCACGAGCTGGACGTGGACGCAGGCGAGTACACCGGCGAGTACGGCGAGTACGCGGCCACCAGCGACGAACAGGAGGCCGGCCAGCTGCAGGCCTTCATGGCCGAACACGAGGCGCGCGCAGGCGATCCCCAGGCACAGGCCCGGTTTGTCGCGCTGTACGAGCGCATGCACGGCGATGCCTTCGTCGAGGGCTTCCTGAGTGACGAAACCCTGGCCGAGGCGAAGGACACCGGACTGTCGCTCTACAAGGATGCCGGCGTGGTCGGGATCGACAACGCGGCCTACCACGTGCTGATGGGCAACCGCCTGGAGACCGCGGCCGATTCGCGCGAGGACGTACTGACCGCGCGCGACCGGGTAATGGATGCCGGCGTGCGCCGCTTCATGGTCGACAACCAGGAAGAGCGCGTGCAGGCGCTGGTGACCGAAATGGCCAAGCTCGACCCCGAAGGCCAGGCGGCACTGATGCGCCAGGTGGTCCAGGCCGATCCCGATGCGCGCCTGAACTGGCTGCGTGACGGCATCATCGACCGCGCCACCGCGGGCAACCAGTCATTCACTCCCGAAATGCGGGACGTGATCACCGGCATCCGCGGCAACGGCGAGACCAGCTTCATGGGCCAGCTGCAGGGCTTCGGCGGCGGCGTCAAGGACGCTGGCGTGGGCTTCGTGGTCGGGCTGGGCGTGCTGGCACGGACGTCCTACGACCTCTCCGGCGCCGGCATCATCAGCGACCTGGTCACCGGCGGCGACGGCCCCGCCTTCCTGCCCAGCGCGCAGCGTGGACAGGACACGGGCAAGGCCATGATCGAAGGCCTGCCGCACATGTTTGCGCACATCGGCGCAGCCTGGGGCGATGGCCGCTACGGCGAGGCCCTGGGCAACATCACCTTCGACGTCGCGTCGATGCTGATCCCGGTCAAGATCCCCAAGATCAGGCTGCCCGGGGGCGCGGGCGCGGCCGACAACATCGCCGGCGCCGCCGACAACCTGGCCACGGCGCGCTACGTGGACCAGCAGGGGCGGCCGGTCAACGCGCCGGCGACCGGGCCGCGGCTCGCCACGGCGGGTCCGGACGGCACGTACACGATCACCGATGCGGCGCCGCCGGGCGGCACTGCGGCGCGGCAGGGCATCGAGGCTCCGCCGCCGCGCCTGGCGATCGAGGCCGCGCCGACGCCCGAGCTCCTCGCCCAGCGCCAGGCCACCGCCGCCGCGTTCTACGAGCGCGCGACCGGGCGCCCGGCCGACCCCGCGCACCTCGGCGGCATCGACTTCAGCCGTCCGGTGGAGGTGCAGACCTTGCGCGAAGGCACGGTGGTCTACCAGTGGCAGGCGCCGGGCGCACCACAGGGCAGCTACTTCTCGCCCTCGCCTACCGCACGGCCGACCGATATCGGCATCTCCAGCGTGGGCGTGCGGCCCGAGGTGTACCAGAAGGTCTCCGAAACCCTCCGCAACGTCGATCCACAGGCGCCGGCGCCGGTCCGCCACGCCGACGGCACCTACAGCGGCATGGACCCCGCCCATGCCATCGAGGTCACGCCCGGCGGGATCGTCGACAAGACGCGCGTCGCCTACGTGGTGACGCGCGACACCGACGTGCTGGTTTCGACCGCGCGCCAGGTCAACGACACCTGGGCCATCCCCGACCGCTCGATGACGTCCATCCCGACCGAGGGCGGCCGGCTGCAGATCTACACCGGCGACGGCGGCGCGTTCCAAGCGCTGGTCCGCGGCGCCGAGGCACCGGCGACGACGCCGCCTGGCGCGGTCTCCGCATACGCCGTGCCACCCGGCCGGACCTTCGCCGACGACGTGCTCGGCACCGGGCCGCACCGGCTGGACGGCGATTTCCTGGAGATCGCCAGGCATGTGTACAAGGCCGACGGCACGCCGCTTGAAGGCGGCTTCCGCCAGCTGGGCGAAGCGGACCTGCCGCCGGGCATCAGCGCGGCCGACCTCGACCATGCGTCCGGGCTGCGCGCCGCGATCTACACCAATGGCGAGGGCCAGTTCGTGCTCGCGTTCAAGGGCACCTCGCCCACGTCGCTGCGTGACATCAAGGCCGACGTCGTGCAGGGCCTGGGCTTCCCGACCGGGCAGTACACGCATGCGGTCGAACTCACGCGCCATGCGCATGCCGCCTACGGCGACAACCTGGTGCTGACCGGGCACTCGCTGGGCGGCGGGCTGGCCTCGCAGGCCGCGATGGCCGCGGGCGCCGGCCACCTGCCGGCGATCGTGTTCAACCCGGCCGCGGTGCATCCACGCAACCTCGCGCGCGAAAACCCGCTGTTCCAGGACGGCGGTGGCGTCCAGCACGCGGCCGAGGGCGGCAGCTTCGCGAACGGTCGCGAGCTGGCCCCGTACTACGCCGGCGAAGGCGGCCTGGTGCGCGCCTACATCGTCAGGAACGACGAGCTCACCCTGCTCCAGGACCGCGTCCCGGGCATGCCCAGTGCATTGGGGCATCGTGAGGGGCTGCCGGCCAACTTCCCCTTCGGGCACGGCACCGCCGCGCTGCAGGAGGGATTCGCCAAGCGCTTCCCTGACGGCGTGCCTGATATCGACCCGGACGTCGGAACCCTGTACATCGATCCGGCCAGCGGCGAGTGGACCACGCGGGCGCCCGATCCCGACGGCCCCACCTGGCCCGGCAACTGGTTCCTGGGCGGGTCCACCCCGTAACGCCGTAACCCGGTAACGGCGGAATGCGGAATGCGGGGTGCGGCGTGCGGACTTCGCGGCGCAACGCCCGCGCGATGATTGTCTAGGGCGTCGGGTCCAGCAACCCGGCGCCCTCCGGCAGCGTCAGCGCGTGCAGGATCCGCAGGTCTTCCTCGTCCAACGTGGTCAGCGCATCGCCGCGAAAGCGCAGGCGGAATGCCCGGATCGCCGCAGCGGGATCGTCAACGACATAGCCGACCAGCCGCAGCGCGCGCATCGCATCGAAGCCATCCGGCGCCGGTGGCGCGTCATCGGCGGGCCAGATGCCGAACCCGGCTTCGGCCAACCGTTTCCACGGGAACAGCGCACCCGGATCGATCTTGCGCGAAGGCGCCAGGTCGGAATGCCCGATCACCTGGCTGCGCGGAATCCGCAGCCGCGTGGTCAGGTCCTCGAGCAGGCGCAAGAGCGCCTGCACCTGCGGCTCGGTGAAGGGTTCGCGGCCGTCGTTGTCGATCTCGATCCCGATCGACGCCGAATTGAGGTCGGTGATCGTGCCCCAGCGCCCGCCACCGGCGTGCCAGGCGCGACGCGAGTCGGCGACCAACTGGTAGATCGCGCCGTCGTCGCCGACCAGGTAGTGCGAACTCACCGGCCCGCCGCTGTTGCGGGTACTCAGCGTGCGCAGGCTCTGTTCGACCGAGTCCTGCTCGGTGTAGTGCAGGACGATGACAACCGGGCGACGCTCGTCATGGTTGGGCGATGGCACCCAGGTCGCCATCGGATTACGCGGCGGCTGGTGGACGCAGCCGGCGAGCAGGGCGAGGCAGAGGACAGCCGCAAGGGGTTTGATGTTCATCTCGCAATCGAACCCGGGATCGCGGCGGAGTGCAAGTGGCCCCGCTTCGGCTGCAGGTGCGCAGAAACCCGTGCTTTTCCCACCAGCCACCGCACGTTGCCGCGCAGCGGGGGCCAAGGCCCCCGCCGCCACGCCGCGCCGTCCCGCACCCGCGTCAGATCGCGTAGTACATCTGGTACTCGAGTGGATGGGTCGCCGAGCGGAACGCGGTGACTTCCTTCATCTTCAGCGCGATGTAGGCATCGATGAAGTCGTCGCTCATCACGCCGCCGGCCTTGAGGAACTCGCGGTCGGCGTCCAGCGCTTCCAGCGCCTGGTCCAGCGAGTGGCAGACCGTCGGGATGCCCTTGGCCTCTTCCGGCGGCAGGTCGTAGAGGTCCTTGTCGCTGGGGCCGCCTGGGTCGATCTGGTTCTTGATGCCATCCAGGCCCGCCATCATCAACGCGGTGAACAGCAGGTAGCCGGAGCTCATCGCGTCCGGGAAGCGGAACTCGATGCGGCGCGCCTTCGCATTGCTCACGTACGGGATGCGGCAGGAGGCGGAGCGGTTGGACGCCGAGTAGGCCAGCATCACCGGCGCCTCGAAGCCCGGCACCAGGCGCTTGTAGCTGTTGGTGCTGGCATTGGAGAAGGCGTTGATCGCGCGCGCGTGCTTGAACACGCCGCCGATGTACCACAGCGCGGTCTGGCTCACGCCGCCGTAGCCGTCGCCGGCGAACAGGTTCACGCCGGCCTTGGCCAGCGACTGGTGCACGTGCATGCCGCTGCCGTTGTCGCCGACCAGCGGCTTGGGCATGAAGGTGGCGGTCTTGCCGTTGCGGTGGGCCACGTTCTTGACCACGTACTTGGTGGTCAGCAGCTCATCGGCCTTGCGGGTGAGCGAGTTGAACCGGGTGCCGATCTCGCACTGGCCGGCGTTGGCGACCTCATGGTGGTGGACCTCGGTCTCGATACCCATGGCGTCGAGGGTCTTGCACATCTCGGCGCGGATGTCGTGCAGCGAGTCCAGCGGCGCGACCGGGAAGTAGCCGCCCTTCACGCCCGGGCGGTAGCCGGTGTTGCCGCCTTCGTATTCGCGGCCGGAGTTCCACGCGGCCTCTTCCGAATCCACGTGGAAGAAGGTGTGGCCCATGTCGTTGGCATAGCGCACCGAATCGAAGATGAAGAATTCCGGCTCGGGGCCGAAGAAGGCCTGGTCGGCGATGCCGCTGGACTTCAGGTAGGCCTCGGCGCGGCGCGCGATGCCGCGCGGGTCGCGGTTGTAGGCCTGCATCGTGGTCGGGTCCAGCACGTCGCAGGTCAGCACCAGGGTCGGATCCGCGGTGAACGGGTCGAGGAAGCCGGTGTCGGGGTCGGGCAGCAGCACCATGTCGGACTGGTGGATGCCGCGCCAGCCGCCGATCGAGGAGCCGTCGAACATCTTGCCGTCCTCGAACAGCGCCGGCTCGATGATCGACGCCGGATAGGTCACGTGATGCTGCACGCCGCGCATGTCTGAGAAGCGCAGGTCGATGAATTCGACCCGGTGGTCGCTGATGAGCTTTTCGACGGTTTCGATGGACATGGTGGCTCCGGATGGTCAGGGGGCCCGGAAGGCCGGGCATCGGGCGGTTGAACGCAAGTGCCATGCCATCACACAAGCGCCTGATTTGACGTGAATTCAGGGCGGGTGGACGCGCGCGACGCCCTCCCTTGGTGCATATATGACACGGATGCACCATTCTGGTGCCCACCCCGATCCGCTATGCTCCCGCGCTTGTACGCGCGCCGCACGGGGACCTGCTCATCCAGCCCGTGCCGCCGCACCCATCCGCACCGCACCGCTGGATCCCTGCCGATGACCGACCCGCTGGCCGCCCTGCTCCTTGGCATCCTCGAAGGCCTGACCGAGTTCCTGCCGATCTCGAGCACCGGCCACCTGCTGATCGCGCAGTACTGGCTGGGCGCGCGCTCGGATTTCTTCAACATCGTCATCCAGGCCGGCGCGATCCTCGCCATCACCCTGGTGTTCCGCGAGCGCATCACCGGCCTGGTCACCGGCCTTGGCGAGGCCCGCAACCGCGACTACGCGATGAAGCTGGCCGTGGCCTTCCTGGTCACCGCGCTCGTCGGCCTGCCGGTGCGCCTGCTGGGCTGGGAGCTGCCGGAAACCGTAAGCCCGATCGCCTGGGCGCTGATCATCGGCGGCGTGTGGATGATCGTCGCCGAACGCGTGGCCGAACGTCGCAACCCCGACGGCACCGGGGTCACCTGGACGATCGCCGTCCTGGTCGGCCTGGCGCAGGTGGTCGCCGGCGTCTTTCCCGGCACCTCGCGCTCGGCGGCGGCGATCTTCATCGCCATGCTGTTCGGCCTCAGCCGGCGCACGGCGGCGGCCGAGTTCGTATTCCTGGTCGGCATCCCGACCATGTTCGCGGCCAGCGCCTACACCTTCCTGGAGCTGGCGATGGACGGCGGCCTGGGCGGCGAAGCCTGGGCCGACGTCGGCATCGCCTTCGCCGCGGCCACGATCACCGGCTTCATGGTCGTCAAATGGCTGCTGGGGTATATCGAGCACCATCGGTTCACCGGCTTCGCCGTGTATCGCATCCTGCTGGGTGCGGCACTGCTGCTGTGGCTGCCGATGGGCGAATGACGCCACGCCCGACCCCGTCGGGCGCCGCCGCGCGTTGGCCCCTGTCCCTGCCCCTGGAGATCGCCCGATGAACCATCCGTCCCTGTTCGCCCTGCCGCTGGCACTCGCGCTCGCGGCCTGTTCGCCCGGCACCGGCGACGATCCGTCGGCTTCGACGCCCGCCACCGCGCCGGCATCGGAACCGGCTCCGGCTCCCCCGGGCCACGCGCCCGTCCCCGACGTCGCGGCCACCCTCGGTGGCTACCACTGGCAGCTGGACTCGGCCACCGCCGCCGACGGCGCCCGCATCGACGCGCTGTTCGCCAATGCCGAGGCCCCGCTGCAGCTGGACTTCGCCGACGGCCGGGTGTCGGTGGCCAACGCCTGCAACGGCATGGGCGCGGACTTCAACCTGGCCGCCGGCGAACTCACCCTGGGGCCGATGATCAGCACGCAGATGGCCTGCGCCGAGCCGCTGATGGCGATGGAGCGCGAAGCCCATACCCGCCTGGCCGGCAGCCATGCGCTCGACGTCGAAGCCGGCGAGCCGCCGCGGCTGCAGCTGGTCAACGCCCTGGGCGACACGCTGGCCTTCACCGGCGCGCCGAACGCGCGCACCCGCCACGGAGGTGACCCGGAACGCGTGTTCCTGGAGGTCGCGGCCGAGCGCATCGACTGCAACCATCCGCTGATGCCGGACCATCGCTGCCTCGAGGTCCGCGAACTGGAGTACGACGCCGACGGCCTCAAGCAGGGCACCGGCGAATGGGGCCCGCTGTACGAAGAGATCGAAGGCTACGAACACCAGCCCGGCGTCCGCAACGTGCTGCGCGTGGACCGCTTCCGGCGCCAGGACGTGCCCGCGGACGCTTCTTCCATCGTGAACGTGCTGGACATGGTGGTGGAGAGCGAGCAGGTCGGCCGCACCGAGTAGGTGCGGTCGGATCACCTTTGTCCCGGTGATCGCGGCCATGTCGTTACGCGGCGTGCGAAGTATGCAGGCCGTAGCTGCCCCAGGTTGCGGCTTCGGCCAGCACGTGGCCCTGCATCGCGCGCAGCACGTCGCCGGCGGTGAAGCGTTCCGGCAGTTCCAGGTGCTCGACATCGAGCGCGAACACGCGGAAGAAGTAGCGGTGCAGGCGCAGGTCGTGCGCCGGCGGATACGGGCCGTCGTAACCGGACCAGTCGCCACCCATCTCCGGGTCGCCGGCGAACCAGCCGGTGTAGTCGTTGAGGCCCTGGCGCGTGCCGGACGGCCCCGGCGGCGTGCGCTTGCCGCCCTTGGTGACGCCGTCACTGCAGCTGCCGGCTTCGATCGAGGTGACCTGCGGCGGGATGTCGACCATCGCCCAGTGCATGAAGTCGCCGCGCGGGTGTTCGACCGGGATGTCGACCCTGTCATTGGCGACCAGGGCCGGGTCGGTGGGCGCGTCCGCGTCGATGCACAGCAGCGCGAACGCGCGCGTGCCCGCCGGCGCACCGCCCCAGGACAGCTGCGGATTGCGGTTGCCGCCGAAGCCCTCGGGCGTGCCGAAGGCGAACGCGGCGGGAATCGGCTGGCCGTGGTCGAAGCTTTCGCTGGCGATGTGCATGGCGGTGACGGTCATGGGGATGTCCTCGTGGTCAGGCTTCGGGATAGCCGAGGCGGCGTGCGACCGGCGCCAGCTTGGCAAAGGGACCGGCAAGCTGGTCGGCATAGCGGCGCCAATCGCCGGCGGCGAAGCGCGGCGTGCCGAACAGGCCGGCCGGCGGCGGCGGCAGGCTGCTGCCCAGGGCGCTGCCGATCAGGGCCGCCATTGCCACGGGGTCGTCGGCGACCTCGTCGACACGAAGCAGGCGGTGCGGCACCAGGTTCTGCTCGTGCAGGGTGGCGATCTGGTCGAGCGCGGCGGCAAGCCAGCCGGCCGCGAGCTGTGGCGATTCCGCCGCGAACGGCGTGCCCGCGCCGAATGCGATCCAGTCCATCAGCATGTCGCGCGGGTCGCGCAGCATGACCAGCAGCTGCGCCTCGGGCAGCGCCGCGCGCACCGCTGCGGTGTAGCTGTTGTCCCACCACGGCATCCAGTCGATCACGGCGTCATGGATGCCGCGCCCGGGAAGGGCCTTGCGCCAGGTAGCGATCACGGCGGGCGCATCGAAGGTCCCCGAAGCGACATTCGCCCACGACCCGATGTCCTGGAAGATATCGGCCGGCGGGTTGGCACCGACGCGGTCGTCGCGGAACGCCGGCACGACCTTCAGCAGCCGCGCGCCGCGCTCGGCCAGCGCACCCGGCAGGCCGAGCAGGAACACCGCCGGCGGCGCGTCGGCGACCGGTGCCGCGGCTTCGGGCCACTCGGCCGGTGCCGGGGTGGCCCTGGGCAATGCCAAGCGGTTGCCCGGTCCCGCCGCGATGCGCCGGTTCCAGTGATCCAGCGCGCCGGCGAAGTCACCCGTGCGGTGCCGTGCCAGGCCCAGTCCCATGTCCAGGGTCGCCCTGGCGTCCGGGTGCAGGTCGTCCCGCGCCAGCAGCGACTCGATGCGCCGCAGCGCCTCGGCAGGGTCGGTCACCAGCAGTGCGTCCACCAGCTTCATCCCGGCGTCGAAGTGGTCCGGCTCGAGTTCAAGCAGCGCCCGCGCAGCGGCCTCGGTGCCGGCAGGCCGGTTTTCGATGGCGTGGAGCTTCATCTCCGCTTCCAGGGCATCGATCGATTCCGGCCTGTGCTGGCGCCAGCGCTCGATCAGCCCGGCGGCAACGTCGCCCAGCGGATCGAAGACCAGGCGCACGTACCACAGGAGATCGATACCGGGCGAAGTCGCCAGCGCCGCATCGAGCATGTTCCGCGCTTCGTCGGTCGCGCCAAGCCGGCGCCAGGCCTCGGCGATCGCCGTGGTGGCCCGGAGCTCGCCAGGCTGCACCGCGAACACTTCTCGCAGGTGCTGCAGCGCGCGCGCCGGCCGGCCCGCCGACAGTTCGAGCTCGCCGACAAAACGCCGCACCTGCAGCGTGGCCGTGGCCTGGTCTGCCAGCAGCGGGGCGAGTTCGTCGATGGCATCGACCGGGCGGCCCTGGCGCGCCAGCGTGAGCGCGAGCATGAGGCGCGCGTCATTGGCCAGCGGCGGAGTATCGAGCAGCTTGCGGAAGGCCTGTTCGGCGAAGGCGAAGTGCTCCTCCCTGAGATACGCGAACGCCAGCGCCTGCATGGTGAGCGGATCGCCGGGTGCCTGCTGCAGCGCGGCCGACAGCTGCGCGATGGCGGCGCCGTTGTTGCCCTTGCGCAGCGCGATCATGCCGCCGAGCGCCTGCAGTTCGGGATGATCCTGCTCGACCCTCCCGGCCAGGCGCAGCTGGCGCTCGGCCTCGGCGATGTCCCCGGCGGCAAGCGCCAGGTGCGCCCGCATGGCATAGGCGGCAAAGTGGTTGGGGTCGGCGCCCGCCGCGGCGTCCATCGCCTGTCGCGCGGCCTCGAGGTCACGCATGCCGAGCTGCAGGGTGGCGTGTTCCATGTGCAGTTCAGCGGAATCGGGAGCCAGCGCGATCGCCGTCAGGATCACCTCGCGCGCGGCGTCGAGATCACCGCTGGCACGAAGCGCCAAGGCCAGCAGGCGCTGGGCGTCGACGTCGCCGGGCGCGTCCGCCGCATGGGTGCGCGCCGCATCCAGCGCGGTCCGGGTGTCGCCGCGGCGCAGCGCGTCGAGAATCTTTTCTTGCATGGGAAGGCCGTCCTGCCGGCGCGGCGCGCCGAAAACCCCGATTGTAGCCGTCCGGCCCGCTCAGCCTTGGCCGGCCAGGCGTTCGACCACCCAGCGCTCGGCGTAGCCATCCAGCCGCGGTCCCTCGATGAAGCCGCAATGGCCACCCCGGGCCGCGACTTCCAGCCGCGCCCCTGCAGGCAGGGCCAAGCGATGGAAGTCATCCACCGGGATCACCGGATCGTCGGCACTGGTCAGGATCGAAGCCGGCACCGCGAGTCCCGCCAGGCGGTCGCCGGCGATCGAATAGCCGTCGAAGTAGGCGGCAAGGCTGCCAAAGTCGGTGTGCCGCAGCACCAGCCACTCGGTGAGCGCGCGCATGCGCAGGCGCAGCACCGCGTCGTCGAAGCCCACGCGATCGGGAAACAGCTCGCGCTTGCGCACCAGCGAGCGCCGCCAGCTGCGCTCGAAGTGATGCATGTACAGGGGCAGTCCACGTTCCATCGCTTCCATGGTCCGCGCCGGGTCCAACACCGGGCAGACCGCGGCCACACCGTCCAGCGACAGCCCGGCGGCGGGCGCACGCAGCGCCAGGCGCAGCGCGAAGTTGCCCCCGAGCGAATGCCCCGCGACCACCAGCCGCGGCCGCGGCATGCGTCCGGCGATGTCCCGCGCGGCGTGCACGACTTCGTCGATGCGCGCGGAATGGAAGATGTCGGGGTTGAGGTGGTGGCTGCCGCCGTGGTCGCGGAAGTTGAGCCGGAACACGTCGTAGCCGCGCGCAAGGAAGCCGGCCGCGGCCAGGCAGACATAGGCCGACTCCGCGCTGCCCTCCCAGCCGTGCAGCAGCAGCGCCATGCCGCGCGGCTCGACGCCGGGCAGCGCGGTGTGCAGCCCGAGCAGGCGCACATCCCCGCCGCCATCGACCACGACCTCCCGGGTCAGCGCGCCGCTGGCGGCGAGCGCGGCCAGCCCGCGGCGGCGGCGCAGGGGACTGCCGGCAAGCACGGACTGCAGGTGGGCGCTGCGCAGCCAGCGCGGCGGCCGATAGGGACTGGTCGTGACCGGGCTCACGGCTCCCGCAGCGCGGCGACGATGCGCTCGCGGCTGATCTTCGCGATCGCGGCGCGACCCTCGGCCTGGCCCGGCAGCACCGGCTCGAGGAAGACCACGTCGACCACGCGCGCAGGCTCGCCGAGCAGGCGCAGGAAGTTCTGCACGAAATTTTCGTGTGGATGGAACGCGACCACGCGCTGGCCCTCGGCGCGCGCGCCGTAGCGCAGCGCCACCGGCTGCACCGGCACCCCGGCCTCGACGGCGGCGGTGAAAATGCGGGCGTGGAAGGGTCCGACCTCGACGCCGTCGCGGGTGCGCCCCTCCGGGAACACGCCCACCGAACGTCCGCTGCGCAGGCGCTCGACCATCACGCCGAGCACGCCGCCAAGCGATTCCTGGCTGCCACGCTGGTGGAAGATGGTCCCGCCGCGACGGGCCATGCGCCCGACCAGCGGCCAGCCGTCGATCTCGCGCTTGGCGACGAAGCCCATCATCCGCTGGCTGTGCAGCGCCGAGATGTCCATCCAGCTGACGTGGTTGGCCACGAACAGGGTGCCGCCCGGCAGCGGCGTGCCGACGCGGCGCATGCGCAGGCCGAACACCCGCAGCAGCCCGCCCTGCCAGGCCCGGGCCAGGCGGTCGCGAAGGCTTTCGCCGCCGAGCCCGATGCGGTCGGTCGGCAGCGCGAGGCCGATCATCACCAATGGCAGGTGCACGAGCGCGTGCCAGAGCAGCATCGGTACGCGCAGGACATAACGGCCCGCGCGCGCCAGCGGGGCGCCGGCGGACGCGGTGGAAGCGGTGGGGGGACGCATCGCGAAACGATACCGGATGGCTTCCGGCGCGGGTAGCTTGGCGGCGCTCAGGCCGCGGCGACCACCGCAAGGGTCAGGCGAGAAATGCAGGCCAGGCGGCCGCGCGCGTCTTCGATCCGGATCTCCCAGACCTGGGTGCTGCGTCCGATGTGCAGCGCGCGCGCGGTCCCCCTGACCAGGCCCTCGCGGGCGGCGCGCACGTGGTTGGCGTTGATCTCGAGGCCGACGCAGACCTCGCCCTCGGCCACGCACATGTTGCCGGCGCTGCTGCCCAGGGTTTCGGCCAGCAGCACCGAGGCGCCGCCGTGGAGCAGGCCGTAAGGCTGCCGGGTGCGGGCATCCACGGGCATGGTCGCGACCAGGTGGTCATCGCCGATGTCGACGAATTCGATGCCCAGGGCTTCGATCGCGGTGCCCCGGGAGAGGGCATTGAGCGCAGCGAGGTCGAGGCCGCGGCGGAAAATCGACGGTGGGACGGTCATGGAGGGCTCCGATGGCCCCGGGCTGGCGCCGCGGCGCGCCAGCCTAGGACCGGGCTCCCCCGCGGTCAATCCGATCAGACCAGGCGGAAGCGCGGGGCCGGCTGGCCGCCGGGTGCGTAGCGACGGGCGGCGGCGTAGCCGCTGCTGCTGCCGTAGCCGGTGCCGAAGTCGCGTGAGCGGTAGCGCGGCGCCAGGCCGGTGGCGCTGCCCGACTTCGCGGAGCCGCTGACGCTCGCGGCGGCATGACTGGCAGCGTGGCTGGCGGCAAAGGAAACGTTGGCGTCGGTGCGGTACATGGCGGTGTCCTCGGGGGTTGTGACTTGGTGTGCTGGTAACGTACCACACCACGGCCCTACCGCAATAGGACAAAAGTCACAGCGGCCCGTTTCGGCGGTCTTGCCGATGAACGGTCGTCCAGGGGAACGCTCAGAGAATCGGGGCCAGCCCGGCACCGAACGCAGTGAAGATGCGGGTCAACAGGCCGCGCAGGCCGACCCGCACTTCGGGGAAGTCGCCCACCGGCTCGTGGCAGGCGCGGAACCGCGGATCGCCCGGGGGCGGCGGCTCCACGCAGCCCGGCCCCGGCTGGAACTCGTAGCTGGTCGCGTAGCGCGTCGGCCACAGGTCGAACACCGGCAGCGATTCGGACACTTTGCCCAGCGAGTAGTCCAGGCCCGGCAGCAGCCACGGGCGGTCGCGGCGCGCGATCGTCCAGGCATTGGCCGGCGCCATGTCGCGACGGACGCTGGCGGCGAGCGCGCGTGCGAATGCCGCGTCTTCGATCACCACGGCGCTTTCGGTGTTGTAGTTGTCACCGCGCGGATCGAAGTTGTGGGTGCCGATCACGCCGATGCGCTCATCGACCACCAGCGACTTGGCGTGCAGGCCGAAGCGCACGCCGCCGCGGTGCAAGGGCACGCGCTCGTGCGCCGAGAAGCCCGACCAGCGCAGCGCCGAGTACTCGCGCTCGAGCGGACGGATGCGCGCACGCTCACCGTCGCCGCCGTCGAGAACCACCGTGCCGGTGGCCTCGACGTCGATCGGCGCATCCTGCGGGAAGGGCTTGAATTCGTGGATCTGGAAGCCGAATTCACGCAGGTGCCGGCGCTTGTACTTGTACGACAGCGCATAGGTGATGAAGGCATCGGTCGCGGCCAGGCTGTTGGTCGACACCAGCACCCGCGGCGGATCCTCGCGCCCGTGCAGTTCGCGGAACAGGTCCTGCGCCACCGGCGACAGCACCAGGTAGGGCGTCTGCAGCAGCACCTCCTCGCGCGCGCCCTCGATCAGCTCGCGCAGGCCGCGGGTGGAAGGCGCCACGCCTTCATAGTCGCGGCGATGCTTCTGCGGCGGGTCGGAAATGAACTCCACCGCCGCGACCGGCAGCGCCTGCGCCGCCAGCGCATCCACCAGGCGGCCGTCGTCGGCATCGCGCGAGATCTGTTCCACGCGCGCCGGCAGCTCGAACGGCGCATGCGGCAGCGGCGGCACGCCTTCACGCAGCAGCAGCTGGCCGACGTCGCCGAGCCCGGCAAGCGTGCGCGTGAGCCGCGCGCCCCAGTACTGCTCGAAGCTGGCGGCCATGTCCGCCACCACCGGCCCGGCGACGAACAGGTCGCGATCGCGGAAGTTGTACTCCGGGTCCCAGTCGTAATAGCTGTTCTGGTAGTTTCGCCCGCCGGTGATCCCGGCCAGGTCGTCGACCAGCAGCAGCTTGTTGTGCATGCGCTGGTTGAGCCGCCGCCAGCAGCAGGCCGCGGCAAGCACGTACTGCGGATAGCTGATGCGCGCGCGTCCAAGCACCGGGTTGTAGATGCGCATCTCGAAGTTGGCATGGGCACCGGCCAGCGCGGCCAGGGTCTCGACCTCGCGCAGCGCCGACAGCTGGTCCACCAGCACCCGCACCCGCACCCCGCGCCGCGCTGCGGCCAGCAGTTCGTCGAGGAACAGATGCCCGGCGTCGTCCTCGTCGAAGATGTAGGTCTGCACGTCGATGGTGCGCTGCGCCGAGCGCACCATGCTCAGGCGCGCGAGCAGCGCATCCTGCCCGTAGTCGAGGATCAGCGCGTGGTGGCGCGGCGCGCCGGGGGCGCTGTCCGCCATCGCGTCGAGCCCCAGCCTGCGCAGTGCCGAAGGCGTGGCGCAGGCATCTTCGCGCAGGCAGTCGACCAGCACCGGGCGCGCCTGCCCGGCCACGCGCGCCGCGGCCTCGGCCTGTTCCGGCGACAGCGTGGCGCAGCCACCGGCTGCCAGCGCGGCGGCCAGCAGCAAGAGGCGCAGCACGGCCTTCATCCCACGCCCCCCGCCCCGGGCGCGTCCGCGTTCCCGCCGCCGCCCTCCGTCGCCCGGATGCGCAGCTGGAAGCGGACCTTGCGCCCGATCGCAACGCTCCAGCGGTTCATTCCGTAGTGGCTGCGATCGATCAGGCCCGCCGCCAGCACCGGGCAGTCCAGCGCCGGACGCGCACACGTCGAGGGCAACACCGTGAATGCCTCACGCTGCTGCACGTCACGGATGTTGAGCACGCCCGGCAGCGCGCCGCCGTCCACCAGCAGCCGCGGATCGAAGGGGTCGGACACGAAGCTGAGCCAGGGATGGCGTTCGGCGTCGAAGAAGCCCCTGCCGCGGGTGAGCTGGGTATTGCGCCGGCTGCCGAGGATTTCCACGTCGGTCGTCGACAGCGACAGCCGCACCTGCTGGCGACCATCGGCCAGGCGCGTCAGGCGGCCTTCGAAGACCGGGAAGCGGCCCTCGACCACTTCGCCCCAGCGGGTGACAAGGTTGAAGCCGACTTCCGAGCTCGCGGTGTCGATGTCCGCGGCGCGGAGCGGAGCAGCTGCCGGCAGGGCGGCGGCGAGAAGTGCGACCAGCAGCGCGCAGGCGGCGACCGGGACACGCCTCACGGCCACCAGAAGTCGATGAGCCGCGCCGCGCCGGGTTCGACCTCGGCGCCCACCGGCAGCTGCAGCATCGCGATCGAGCCCGGCGGCATGCCGCGGTACTCCCCGGACTGGCCGCTGTGCAGCAGCGCCACCAGGCGCTCCAGCCCGGGATTGTGGCCGACCAGCATCAGCCGGCCGACATCGCGATGCTGGTCGGCCAGCGCCGCCAGCGTGCCGGGGGTGGCGTCATAGATGGAAGGTTCCAGGCGCTGTTCCACGTAGCCGACCACGCCGAATACCGCTTCAAGCGTCTCGCGCGTGCGCCGCGCCGGCGAACACAGCACCTGGTCGGGCAGCAGCCTGTGCTCAAGCAGCCAGCGCCCGGCGGCCTCGGCCTCGGCCTGGCCTTCCGGCGAAAGCGGGCGATCGAGGTCGGCCTGCCCCGGCCCCGCCGCCTCGGCATGGGCGTGGCGCAGCAGCAGGATGTCCCTCACGTCGGTTGCCATCGGTCGATTCTCCTTTGTCCGCCGCGAACGGCTCAGGCCTTGCGCAGCCACTTCAGCAACGGTGCCCAGTCCGCCTGGTGGTTGCGTACCTGGGCGGAACGGTAGTCGAACAGGCTGCGCCCCAGGCCCACCAGCAGCACATAGGCCTGGCTGTCGCGCAGCGAAGCCACCACCGGATAGGGCCACTGCCCCAGCAGGTCGAGCGTGGCCTGCGAGGCGTTGGTCCACGGTTTCATGCGGTTGGCGACCAGGCCCACGCGCAGGTCGCCGCGGCGGACCCTCGCGTGCCGGGCCAGCGAGTCGAGGAAGTGCACGGTGGCGTCGAGGTCGAGCGCGGACGGCAGCACCGGCACCACCACGGCGTCGGCATGTTCCAGCCAGATCGCGAGATCGTCGGCCATGGCGCCGGCCGGTGCGTCCACCACCACCCGCTGGGTGTCTTCCGGCAGCGACTTCCAGGCCGTCGCGGCGCGCCTGGCGCCGGCGATCGGCAGGACCGCGCTTTCAAGCCCCGCGCGGCGCTCGGCCCAGCGGGTGGACGACTGCTGTGGATCGGCGTCGATGATCGCTGTCCGCAGGCCGTCGACGGCCGCGTGCGCGGCGAGGTGGGTTGCGATCGTGGTCTTGCCTGCACCGCCCTTGGAACTGGCCACCAGCACCGTCTTCATGCGCTCTCCGGTCACGTCCGCCAACGTACGGCAGTCGAGGGTACACCGCCCGACACGACATCGCGCACCTAGAATGCACCGACTCCCGAGCACTGGCAGCACGTACCCGATGAGCGACCTGCAGGACCTGGCGGCCCTGATCCGCGCCGATACGCCGTTGATCATCGTCGAAACCCCGGACGAGCCCAGGGTGGTCGAGCTGTTCCGGCAGTCGCTGCTGCACGTCTGGCGCGCGCTGTACCGCTGGACCATCACCGAAGGCCTGCGCCGCCTGGACCTCGACGGCGAGGACCCGACCGACGACGCACCCGACGCCACCAGCACCCTGCGCGCGATCCATGGCGCGGAGCAGCGCGGCGTCTACCTGCTGCTCGATTTCCATCCCTACCTGGGCTACGCCGGCACCCAGCGCATGCTCCGCGACCTGGTCCAGCGCCGCGGCTGCCAGCCGCACGTGCTGGTGCTGGTGGGGCACAAGGTGGAGCTGCCCGCCGAGCTCGAAGCCCGGGCGGTGCGCTTCGGCATCCGCCTGCCCGACGCCAACGCCCTGCTCAAGCTGGTCCGCGAAGAGGCCGTGCGCTACCAGGCGGAACACGGCGGCCGCCGCGTGGAGGCCGACGCCGACGCGGTGAAGCTGATCGTGCGCAACCTGCAGGGCCTTTCGCTGGGCGACGCCCGCCGGATCGCCCGCCAGCTGATCTTCAACGACGGCGCGCTCGGCCGCGACGACCTGCCGCAGCTGGCGAAGCTCAAGTTCGAGCTGCTCAACCGCAGCGGGCACCTGCATTACGAATACGACACCGCGGGATTCGCCGACGTCGCCGGCGCGCGCGCGCTGAAGCGCTGGATCGAGCTGCGGCGCTCGGTGTTCACCTCCGGCAGCGCGCCGCCGGGGCTGGATCCGCCCAAGGGCGTGCTGCTGCTGGGCGTGCAGGGCTGCGGCAAGTCGCTGCTGGCGAAGTCGATCGCCGGCGGCCTGGGCGTGCCGCTGGTGCGGCTGGACTTCGGCACGCTGTACGACAAGTTCCACGGCGAGACCGAGAAGAACCTGCGCGCGGCGCTGGAGTCGACCGAGCTGCTCGCGCCCTGCGTGCTGTGGATCGACGAGATCGAGAAAGGCCTGGCCTCGTCCACCGGCGACGGCGACGGCGGGGTTTCACGGCGCGTGCTGGGCTACCTGCTGACCTGGATGGCGGAGCGCAAGTCGCACGTGTTCCTGGTCGCCACCGCCAACCAGGTCCACGAGCTGCCGGCGGAGCTGTTGCGCAAGGGCCGCTTCGACGAGATCTTCTTCGTCGACCTGCCGGGCGTGGAGACGCGGCGCGAGCTGTTCGCGCTGCACCTCGGCAAGCGCGGGCTGGAACCGGCGGGCTTCGACCTGGATGGCCTGGCCACGGCGGCCGAAGGGTTCTCGGGCGCCGAGATCGAACAGGCCATCGTCTCCGGCCTGTATGCCGCGCACGCAGCCGGCACCCCGCTCAATGACTTCCTGCTGCGCGCCGAGCTCAAGCGCACGCGGCCGCTGTCGGTGGTGATGGCCGAGCAGGTGGATGCGCTGCGCGGCTGGGCGCTGGGGCGGACGGTGCCGGCGGACTGAGCGCGCAGCCGCATTCACTAGGGTCACTCCCAGCTGGCGCCAGCGGCCGCGCTGGCTAGGCTTCATGGCATCGATCCGTGGAGTCGGCCATGAGCTTCCAGGTGTCCAGCCAGATGTCCATCGCGCAGCAGATGCGCGTGGGCCACCAGTTCGCCAGCGCGCTGCAGCCATTGCCGCAGCTGAAGCAGGTCGCCAACCAGTATCCGCAGGGCGACGGCAGCTTCGCCGGCCAGGTGGCGGGCACCCAGCCGCAGCCGGACCTGGACCTGCAGATGGCGATGATGGCCAACGATGTCTACGCCGCCGACAACCCGCAGACCGAACAGGCCCTGGCCGATGCCGGCTGGACCGCGCTCGAGCCCAGCGCCGACGGCAATTCACTGGTCGATGCCCAGGGCAACGAGATCCCGATCGATCCCGCCCTGCTCAGCACCTCCGAAGGCTTCGACGCCGCGATCTACCAGAACGACCAGGGGCAGTACGTGGTCGCCTATCGCGGCACCGACGACTGGGGCCTGGCGCCGTCCGGCGATGCCGACGACAACGCGCAGCAGGGCCTGGGCTTCGAGAGCGGCCAGTACAAGGACGCCGTGGCCCTGGCCGAGGCCGCCAACCGCGTCTTCGGCGACGGCAACGTGGCCTTCACCGGGCACTCGCTGGGTGGCGGCCTCGCCTCCGCCGCGTCGCTGGCCACCGGCGTGCCGGGCGTGACCTTCAACGCGTCGGGCCTCAGCGACCAGACCCTCGAATCGCTCGGCTTCAATCCCAACGCCGTGCGCGAGGACGCCGCCGACAGCGGCCAGCTGCGCCGCTACATCGTCAACGGCGATCCGCTGAACGGCGCGCAGCAGGACCTGCCGATCATCCCGATCCTGGGCATGTCGCCGCCCAACGCGGTCGGGCATGAGCTGCGCATCGATCCACCCGCCGGCATGGGCGGGATCGGCGATCTTGCCGCCCTGCACGGCGGCGGTGGCGACAACGCCTCCTACGTCGACGCCCTGAAGCAGAACACCGCCTACGATCCGTCCACCCGGCCCAGCCTGTCCGAGCGCGCCGGCAGCGCCGTCGACGGCGGTCTCGACCGGCTTGGCGACTTCGCCAACGACGCCCTGTCCGCAGGCGGCCGGCCCATCCTCGGCTGGGCCGTCGACCAGGCGCTTGACGTCGGTGGCGACATCGCCGGCGGCACCATCGGCGTGGTCGGCAACATCGGCCGCGACGGCCTCGAGCGCGTGGGCGAGTACAACCTCAACCAGCTCGGCAGCGTCATCCGCCAGGGCCAGGAAGTGGTCGGCGACATCCGCGACAACGGCGCCGAGATGATCGACGGCATCCGCGACGCCGGCCGCGAGGCCTTCGCCAACGGCGACAACGTCGACGGCACCGCGCAGGTGGTCGGCGACGTGCTCGACTTCGCCGTCGACAGCGTCGGCGACCTGGCCGACGGCGCGCTGGGCCTGGTCGGCGACACCACCCAGAACCTGGCCAATGCCGGCGGCGGGCTGCTGCGTGACATCGGCGACGCCACCGGCCTGGATGCACCGCTCGACGCCGTGGCCGGATTCGTTGAAGGCACCGGCAAGGTCGTAAGCGATATCGCCGACGGCGCGGGCGACGTGGTCGACACCGTCACCGACGTGATCGGCGACGGCGTCGAGGCGGTGTCGGACTTCATTGGCGACGTCGGCCAGGCGACCTCCGATGGCGTCGAATGGCTGGGCGAGAAGCTCAACCCGACCAACTGGTTCTGAGCCGTCGCGCCGGCGCCAGGCAAGCTGCAGCCGTGACGTAGTAACGTGGCCCGCATGACCGACGCAGCCCCCGTGCTTCCGCTCGCGGCGCCCTCCTGCAGGATGGCGTCGCGCTGCGTTCGCGTAGTGCTGGCCGCGTCGCTGATGCTCGCCTCCACCGCCGGTTGCGCCCGGCAAGGGACAGACGTGACTCCAGGAAAGGGCTTCGACAACCCCGGCAACGCCCAGCTTGCCGACGCCGTGGCCGGCGGCGACGAAGCGCTCGCGCGCGAACTGCTCGCCGCCGGCGCCAACCCGAACAGCGTCGACGACCAGGGCCAGCCGCTGCTGCAGTGGGTGATGAAGCAGGGCGATCGCGGTGCGTTCCGCCTGCTGCTCGCGCTGGGCGCGGACCCGGCGCTGGGCAATGCCGACGGTCGCACCGCGCTGCACCTTGCCGCGATGGGCAAGACCCCCGGCTGGCTGGAGGCGCTGCTCGAACACGGCATGTCGCCCGACACGCCCAACACCACCACCGGCGCCACGCCGCTGTTCGACGCGCTCCGCGCGGGCAGCGAGGACAACATCGCGCTGCTGCTGCGCGCCGGCGCCCGCCTGGACGTGGCCGACCGCAACGGCACCACGCCGCTGCACCAGGCGGCCCTGGTCAAGGACTCGGGCGCGGTCCTGCGCTTCCTCGAGGGCGGCGCCGACCCGCGCGCCACCGATCGCACCGGCGCCACGTTCCAGGACTACCTGTTCCGCGGCGACCCCAGGCTGCTCGACGTCGCCACCCGCCGCGACCTCGAAAAAATCGACGCCTGGCTTGAGGCCAACGGCGTCGCGGTCACCCCACGCGGCTGAAGCCGCTTCGCGGCCATAGCCGCTCCCACACGTGCGCGGTTACGGGCACGGGCGCGGCGAACGCCAT
The DNA here is from genome assembly GCF_039548455.1 of Luteimonas sp. MJ250. NCBI lineage: Bacteria > Pseudomonadati > Pseudomonadota > Gammaproteobacteria > Lysobacterales > Lysobacteraceae > Luteimonas > Luteimonas sp. MJ250. Next base: position 153,513 of record NZ_JBCLVB010000015.1, read on the forward strand.
CAGCGTCGCGGCTGCTGCCATGGCGCACGCCAGCCTGCCGGCGGCTCCTGCGCAAGACGGGCCTCGGCCAGGGTGCGCCTGACCAGCGCGTCTTCGGTATCGATCGCGGGATCGGCGAGCAGGCGGGCGAGCAGGTCGGCGTCGCCGCTACCGGCCTCGTCCCGCCCTGCGAGCTCCGCCAGCTGCTCCTGTCGCCAGTCGACGCCGCGACGGCGCGCATCCAGCGGTGCGCGCTCGGCGGCGCTGCGGGTCAGCGCGCGCGCCATCGACAGGCCGATGCGTTCATCGAGCACGGTCTGCGGCCGCGCTAGCAGCAGGCCTGCCATGTGGCGGCACGCGTCCGCGCGGCCAGCCGTGCGCAGCTGGCGCCCGGTGCAGGCAGCCAGCACCTCGCGGTAGTCCGGCAGCAGCACCCCGTGGAGCGATGAAGCCCAGACCGCGGCATGCGCCGCCGGCGACGGCTGCTTGCCCTCGCCGAACGCCGCCCATTCCGCCCGCGTGGGCGGATGCCTGGCCAGCGTGTCGGCAACCCAGCGGAGCATCGGATAGGGCTCGGGCGCATTGCGCGTGGACTGCGCGGCCGCCGACAGCACCGCTTCCGGCCCAAGCCCCTGGTGCAGCAGCGGCGCCAGGTTGCCGGGCGAGAGGGCCTGCCAGCGGCGCGCGGCGGCGCTGGCGGCGGCCTGCTCACCGGCCACCGTGCCTGCGGCCAGCAGCAGCTGCTGGCTGATGGTGTCGCCGGCGCCCCTGGCCCCGGCGTCCGAACGCCAGCGGTCCGCGTCCACGCCGTCGGCGACGCGCCCGCCCGGGTCATACGGCTGCGCCATCGCTTCCAGCAGGGCGGCCAGCGCCAGGTCGCGGGCGCCGTCCGAGCGCCCCAGCACCGACGCCACGCGCAGGCCATAGGCCTGCCAGGCTTCGGCGCGCTGCTGCGCACGCTGCAGCTCCGCTTCCGTGGGCGCGGACTCCGACGGCGTCTGCGCAAGGGCGGGCGCGGCCAGCGCCGACAGCAGCAGGAGGGGCAACAGGAAGCGGATGCGCATGGGCGACTCCATCGGCGTGGTCGATCACCGCAGCATATCCGCGCGCCGGTGAATGCGATCCCGGTGCCACGCGCGCCAGACACGGCGAATCCGACCTAGGGTGTGCCCCCGATTGAACGCGGCCGCGACCGGCGGTCCACTGGCTGCAGACCCTCGCTGGACCGCCGTCATGCAGCCGATGCGCCTGGACACCGATTCCGCCTCCGCGGTCCACCTGCACAGGCTCCGGCAGGCGCCGCCGCCCGCGACCGACGCGGCGAACGCGCCCGCGGCGCAGCCGCTGCAGGGCCGCCACGAACCCGCATACCACCCGCAGCTGTCCGCGCTGTCGCCCACCGCGGCGCCGCAGTGCGCATCCGGTGGCGTCGGTCCCGGCGAGCTGTCCGCGGTGGCCGGCGGGCAGCAGGCGCAGGAATTCGACGTGGTGCTGTCGCAGTTGGCCACCGCGGTCTACGAGGGCCGCCCGGCGCCCCCGGCCGGCTGGAGCGCGGTCACCGACGCCGATCTCGCCGCCGCCGGCATCGACGACCCCGCCGCGTGGCGCGCGCAGTACCTCGACGGCGGCGACCAGCTGGTCGCGCAGCACTTCAAGGCCGAGGTCTACCGGGACTGCAACGGCAACTTCGTGCTCGCCTACCGCGGCACCGACGGCAGCGGCGCCGACTGGATGAACAACTTCCGCCAGGGCGCCGGCTTCACCACCAGTGACCAGATCGACAAGTTCAGCGGCCTGGCCACCCGCACCGCGGTCGAGTTCGAGCGCCGCTTCGGCACCATGGACGCGGACGGCAACGCCACCAACCTCGCCATCACCGGGCACTCCCAGGGCGGCGGCCTGGCTTCGGTGGCCGCGCTGGCCTCCGGCGTGCCGGCGGTCACCTTCGACGCCTCGGGCATCCATCCCAACACTCTGGACCGCATGGGCATCGACCCGCAGGCCGCGCGTGACATGGCCGAGGGCGGCATGATCCGCCGCTATTCGCTGGGTGACGACCTCCTGACCAACGTCCAGGAGGGCAGCCCGATCGCGCTCGCCGCCCCCGATGCGCTGGGCACGCAGATCGTGGTCAAGGCCGAAGGCGTGCAGGACCTGACCCTGGTACCGCGCGGCCTGGCCCTCGAGACCGGCCTGCCGACCCCGGTCGCCATCGGCCTCGGCGCCGGCCTGGAAGCGCTGGACCGCCTGAACGTCCCGGTGCTGGGCGATGTCGCCGGCCTGGTGCGCGGCGCGGTCAGCCACAGCCCGGAACTGCTCACGGAAGCCATGATCCAGCAGCAGCCCTGGGAGCCCGGCTACCGGAACCCGCCGCAGGGAGCCGGCGCAACCCTGGTCGACATGGTCCCCGATGCGCTGCAGGACGACTTCGCGCGCAACACCCACGACCTTGCCGGCGACATCATCGACGTGGTGGATACCGACTTCGCCAGCGGCAACGGCGTGCAGGGCGGCTTCCGCATCGCCGGCGACGTCGCCGAGGGCGTCTTCAACTCAAGCGGCGACACCCTGCGCCACGGCGCCGAATCGCTGGCCCGGCGCATCGACGACCGCTTCGACGGCCCGCTCAGCGACGCCGCCGCGGGCGTGGTCGCCACCGGTGGCCGCGCGGTCGAAGCCGTGGCCGACTTCAGCGGCAACGTGGTCGAGAAGGCCGCGGACCTGCTCGGCGGTGCCGCACAGACCGTGCGCAACTGGTTCCGCTGACCGCGCGTCGCTATGGCACCATCCCCGGTGATGCGCACCAGTGCCCTGATCCTTCTCCTGGCGGCAAGCGCGGCCGCATGCAGTGGACCGCCGACCATGGACCATCCTTTCACCGACCCGCAGCTCTCCCCGCTCGCCGACGCGGCGCTGCGCGGCGACGCCGATACGCTGCGCGCCGGCCTGGCGGGAGTGAACCCGGACACGCCGGGCAAGGATGGCACCAGCCTGCTGCAGCTGGCCGTGGCCGCCGGGCAACCTGCCACCGTCGCCGCGCTGCTGGACGCGGGTGCCGATCCCAACCGCCAGTCGCCCGGCGGCGGCAGCCCGATGCACGCGGCCGCATTCGGCGACGATCCCGCCCTGCTGCGCGCCCTGCTCGACCACGGCGGCGATCCCGACCTGCGCAACAATGTGACCGGTGAAACCCCGCTGGTGCGTGCCATCCTCGGCCGCGGCGACGCCCAGGTGAAGATGCTGCTCGACGCCGGTGCCGACCCTGGCGCCGCCGACGACAACGGCGCCACGCCGCTGCATGCGGCCGGTTCGATCAACGCCGGCGCGATGGTGATGCTGCTGCTGGAGTCCGGCGCGCCCGCGCACGCCACCAACGGCGCCGGCGATACCTTCCAGCCGTACTACTTCCAGCTCAGCGACTCGCTGCTCAATGAGCGCGCGCGCGGCGAGCGCCAAGCGGTGATCGACTGGCTGAGGGCGCACGACGTGCCGCTCGAGGCCGGCGTCGGCGAGTAGCCGCCAGGCCGCAGCGTCAGCCTGCCGCGATCAGGGCCAGCTCGGCGGCGCCACGCGCCAGGCCGCGGCCACCTCGGCCAGCAGCGCGCGATCGGCCTCGGTCCAGTCCGGCAGCAGCCGCGCCAGGTCCGGCGACTGCCACAGCCGCGGTTCGGTGCGGACGGCGGCGGCATACCAGCGCACGGCCTCGTCGCGGCGGTCCAGCCGCCACAGTCCCAGGGCCAGGGTCGGCGGCAGCCAGGACGGTCCCTTGAGCCGCTCGGCGCCGGCAATGCGCCACTGTTCGAGGGCGCCGGCGAAATTGCCGTCGCGGTACAGGTCCCAGCCGTGGTTCCAATGCATCGCGTCGCGCTGGCGTGCGCCCTCGGCGCGCTGCAAGGCCTCGGCGTAGAGCGCCGCGCCGGTGTCGGCGCGACCGGTGGCATAGGAGATGTGCGCCAACTGCGCGCCGGCCAGGGCCGCATCGCGGCGACCGCGGTCGCGCACCTGGAGCAGGCGGGCGACGACGTCTTCACCATCCGCCGCCGGATACAGCTCAAGCGGCCGGGTCACGTCGGTGTCGGCCTCGAAATAGAATTCCTTTGGCCTGGGGATGTCCTGGGCAAAAAGGCCGAGCGGCAGGACGACTAGCACGAGGGCGCCGATCAGGCGCGTGGCAAAGCGGTTCATGGCGTCACTTGGGTTGGCGGAGCCCCTGTACTCCGGGGCGCATGGTACCGGGTGCACCGTGTGGATTCAGCCTCCGCCGTCGCACCGGTGCCCGCGACAGCTCGCGTAGCCCGCCCGCTGCTAGAATCCGCGCCGCTTCCGCGCATCCGCGCCCTCGCGCAGCCGTGCGACGGCCGGCGCGCGCCTCCGCCAGCGTCCACGCACGCCACAGGGCCCTGCCATGACCAGCACCGCCGAACTCTCCTCGCCCGCTTCCGCCAGCACCGGCCTGACCCCTGGCGTGACCGACCACGACTACACGCTGGAGGACAAGTACACCCGCACGCAGGGCCGCATTTACCTGTCCGGCGTGCAGGCGCTGGTGCGGCTGCCGATGATGCAGCGCCTGCGCGACCAGGCGGCGGGGCTGAATACCGGCGGCTTCGTGTCCGGCTACCGCGGCTCGCCGCTGGGCGGCTTCGACCTGGAGCTGTGGCGCGCGCGGAGGCATCTGGAAGGTGCGAACGTGCATTTCAAGCCCGGCCTCAACGAGGACCTCGGCGCGACCATGGTCTGGGGCACGCAGCAGACCAATCTGTTCCCGGGCGCGACCGTCGATGGCGTGTTCGGCATGTGGTACGGCAAGGGCCCGGGCCTGGACCGCTCCGGCGACGTGTTCAAGCACGCCAATGCCGCCGGCACCTCGCAGCATGGCGGCGTGCTGGCACTGGCCGCCGACGACCACGCCTGCCGCTCGTCGACCCTGCCGCACGGCTCGGAAGGCGAGTTCACCAGCGCGCTGATGCCGATCCTCAACCCGGCCGGCGTCCAGGACATCCTCGACATGGGCCTGCTGGGCTGGGCGATGAGCCGCTACACCGGGCGCTGGATCGGCTTCAAGACCATCGCCGAAACGGTCGAGTCGTCGGCGTCGGTGGACGTCGATCCGTTCGCGCTCGAGATCGTGACCCCGGACGATTTCGACATGCCGCCCGGCGGCCTCGGCATCCGCTGGCCCGACCCGCCGATGGACCAGGAGATGCGCCTGCACCGCTATGCGGTCAAGGCCGCGCAGGCCTTCGCGCGCGCCAACCGCATCGACCGCGTGGTGATCGATTCGCCGGCCGCACGGCTCGGCATCGTGACCACCGGCAAGAGCTACCTCGACGTGCTGCAGGCGCTGGAGTACCTGGGCCTGGACGCGCAGGCCTGCGCCGCGCTCGGCATCCGCGTCTACAAGGTCGGCATGACCTGGCCGCTGGAGCCGGTGGGCATCCGCGCGTTCGCGCGCGGGCTCGAGGACATCCTGGTGGTGGAGGAAAAGCACGCCTTCATCGAGAGCCAGATGAAGGAGCTGTTCTACAACTTCGACTTCGGCCTCGACGGCGGCCGCCGTCCGTCGATCGTCGGCAAATACGACGAGGCCGGCGAGTGGATCCTGCCGTCCACCGGCGAGCTCACGCCCGCCACCATCGCCGGCGTGATCGCGCGTCGGCTCCACGGCGGCATTCACCAGCGCGGCATTCCGATGGACGCGCGCGACTCCGCGCACATCACCGACGTGCTGCGCTGGATGGAAGAGAAGGAAGGTGCGCTGGCGCTGCCGCGCGCGCAGTTCCCGCGCGTGCCGCACTACTGCGCCGGCTGTCCGCACAACACCTCGACCCGGGTGCCCGAAGGCTCGCGCGCGATGGCCGGCATCGGCTGCCACTACATGGTCACGTGGATGGACCGCAGCACCGAGACCTTCACCCACATGGGCGGCGAAGGCGTGACCTGGTCGGGGCAGGCACCGTTCACCGAAACGCGGCACGTGTTCCAGAACCTCGGCGACGGCACCTACTTCCACTCCGGCACGCTGGCGATTCGCCAGTCGGTCGCGACCGGCGTCAACATCACCTACAAGATCCTCTACAACGACGCGGTGGCGATGACCGGCGGCCAGCCGGTGGACGGCACGCTGTCGGTGCCGCAGATCGCGCACCAGGTGCGCAGCGAGGGCGTGCAGGCGATCGTCGTGGTGAGCGATGAAATCGAGAAGTGGTCCGACCGTTCGATCTTCCCCGCCGGCGTCGAGTTCCACGACCGCCGCGAGCTTGACGCCGTGCAGAAGCGCCTGCGCGAAGTGAAGGGCGTCAGCATCCTCATCTACGACCAGACCTGTGCCACCGAGAAGCGCCGCCGCCGCAAGCGCGGAAAGATCGCCGACCCCGCCAAGCGCGTGGCCATCAACTCGCTGGTCTGCGAAGGCTGCGGCGACTGCGGCGTGAAGTCGTTCTGCGTCTCGGTGCTGCCGAAGGAAACCGAGTTCGGGCGCAAGCGCGAGATCGACCAGTCGGCCTGCAACAAGGACTTCAGCTGCGTCGAAGGCTTCTGCCCGAGCTTTGTCACCGTGCACGGCGGCACCCCGCGCAAGGGCAAGGCCGCGACCGGCCTGTCGCGCCTGGCCAACCTGCCCGATCCGGTGTTCGCCAGCGACGGGGCGCGGCCCTGGAACATCCTGGTCACCGGCGTCGGCGGCACCGGCGTGGTCACCATCGGCGCCCTGCTCGGCATGGCCGGGCATCTGGAAGGCCGCGGCGCCAGCGTCCTCGACCAGACCGGCCTGGCGCAGAAGGGCGGCGCGGTCACCACCCACATCCGCATTGCCGGCGCACCGTCGGACATCCACGCGGTGCGCATCGCCGCCGGCGAGGCCGACCTGGTGCTGGGCTGCGACATGGTGGTGGTCAACGACTACTGGACGCTGTCCAAGCTGCGCGCCGGCCGTTCGCAGGTGGTGGTCAACAGCTACGAAGCGATGCCGGGCACGTTCACCACGCGGCCCGACATGCAGTTCCCGGCGACCGACATCATCAGCGCGGTGCGTACCGCGCTGGGCATGGACGATGCCGGTATCCCTGCCGCAAGCGCGGGCGCGGGTGACGGTCCCGGTACCGGTCGCGGCCCCGTCGCCGCGGCGGCGGGCGATTCCGATGCGTTGCGCATCGTCGACGCCACCCAGCTCGCCACGGCGCTGCTGGGCAACGCCATCGCCGCCAACCTGTTCATGCTCGGCTACGCCTGGCAGCGCGGCCTGGTGCCGCTGTCGCTGGACGCGCTGATGCGCGCGGTGGAGCTCAACGGCGCCGCGATCGAGATGAACAAGACGGCGTTTGCCTGGGGCCGCCTGGGCGCGGTCGACATCGAAGCGGTGTACGAGGCCGCCGGCATCGTGCGCAACCCGCGGACCGCCGCCGAAGCCACGCCGACGCTGCTTGACGCGCTGCCGCCGGGTGACTGGGAAGGCAACGAATGGGGCGCCACCAGCGCGCCCAAGCCGCAGCGCACCGAAGACGACCTTCGCCACCTGCCTGCAGGGGCGGACACCATCGCATTCCTGCCGCTGGACGATGCCCGCCTGTCGCGAAGCCTTGATGAACTGGTCGCCCGCCGCGTCGCCTTCCTCACCGACTACCAGGACGCGAAGTACGCGCGTCGCTATTCCGACCTCGTCGCCCGCGTGCGCTCAGCCGAAGAAACCCGCGCGCCCGGAGCCACCGATCTCAGCGAGGCCGTGGCCCGCTACTTCTTCAAGCTCATGGCCTACAAGGACGAGTACGAAGTGGCGCGCCTGTACACCAGCGGCGAGTTCAAGCGCCAGCTGGAACAGCAGTTCGAGGGCGACTACCGGCTCGAGTTCCACCTCGCGCCGCCGCTGCTGGCCAGGCGCGACGCCGAGGGCCGGCTGCAGAAGAAGGCCTTCGGTCCCTGGGTGTTCAGCGCGTTCAAGCTGCTGGCGAAGCTCAAGGGCCTGCGCGGCACGCCGCTGGACGTGTTCGGCTACACCGCGGAACGGCGCACCGAGCGCGCATTGATCGACGGCTACGAGCTCACCGTGGGCGGCCTGCTCGACGCGCTGGACTCCGGCAACGTGGCGCTGGCAGCGGAGATCGCCTCGATTCCCGAGCACATCCGCGGCTATGGCCACGTCAAGCATGCGCACTTGGAGAAAGCGAAGGCGCGCGAAGCCGACCTGCTGCGCGAGTGGGCCAACCCGCTGCGCATCGTGCAGGCGGCCTGACGCCTGGACCTGGAGCCCGGGTGCGGGCTTCAGCCGCTGCAGCCGCCGCAGCATACCGAGGGCTGCTGCTCGACGTCGGCCGGCTGCACATCGCCGCCGACCTCGTTGATCAGGCCCACCAGCTGCGCAGCGTCGATCGCGGCGTTCACGCGCAGGCCCTGCGCCGGATCGATGTCGACCACCGCGGCCGGATCAAAGGCCAGCAGAGCATCCTCGATCACCACCAGCGGCGGCAGCGGCCGCGACGCGCGGACATGGAATTCCATCGTCGTTTCCTGCTGAGGCGGCGCCCACGGCGCCGATGGCCCCATGCTGCGACGCCTGCGGCGCGCCCGCGATGATCCAGGTCAAACCGCAGGCAAGAGCGGGAGCCGAAGCCCCCGCGCCAGCGCCTAAAGCGCCGCGACTGCGGCCCGCGCGAGCGCGATCGTCTGCTCTTCACGCTCGGCCAGGGTGGTCTGGTGCCACGCCCGGCTCGCCGCCACCAGTTGGGTGAGGTCGGGTGGCGCCGTCATCCGTTCGCCGTGATGGGCGGTGACGCTGAAATGCAGGTTGTCGACCAGTACCCTCAGGTCACCGCGTCCAACCAGCATGCGGGCCTGGTCGCCAATGCCGTCGACGTCGCTGAACTCGATTCCGCGCGAAGCGCTGCGCGTGGCGTCCGCGGCTCCCGCCAGCAGCGCGCCGGCCGCCGCGCTGTCCGGCCCCGCGCTTGCACGCGCCTGCTCGCTGATGCCGTCCATCGCCTTGCCGAGTTCGTCGCTGCTCATTCCACGGGTGACGTTGGCGAAGTGCTGCGCCGCGGCCGCGGCATCGTCGGCAACCTGGGTCACATGGATGGTGGCGTCCATGACCATGCCCGCTCCCTTCCAGTTGTACAGGCACATGCCCGAGGATTCGTGCTGTTCGATTTCGCCCGCCGGCAGGCCGAAGACGCTCGCGACGGTGTCGACCGTGACCACGCTGCACGGTGAATCGCGCAGTGAGGGATCGAACCGGGCCGGGGCCGACGTCGACGCCCCTGTCCCACCGGCACCGGCACCGGCACTTCCGGCCACGGCGGCGCCATCCCCGCCGCAGCCGGCCAGCAGCAGCGCCAGCGTGGCCGTGGACGCGACCGGAATGAGAGAGCTGCGGACGGACCGCGGGCGGGAGTGGTGGAAAGGCGTGTGCATGGCGTGGATCTCCTGCCGCGATCACTCGCGGGCTGGTCGTGGATCGGGGAGGATCAGCGGGTGCGCGACTGGTACAGCAGCGCCGATTCGGGCGTCGCACCGGACACCTGGTGCCAGCGGGCCCAGATGGTGCCGATGTCGTCATCGAACACCAGCGTGTCGCGCGCAAGCGCCGTGGTCGCAAGGTCCTGGCCGTCCACGTTGGCGGAGATCACGAACATGAAGCGCGGTGCGGCCGGGTTGAACGGCGCTGGGCGATCGGCCTCTTCGCCCATGGCCAGGACCAGGTCCCCGGCGACACGCGCCGGATGCGGGCTGCCGTCCCCGGCCACCGCCGCATAGCGATCGGGCGGTGCGGAAACGTCACGCCCGAACCATTCGCCTTCGGGCCCGGCAGGACCCGCCAGCGCAGCGCAGGGCGACCCGAGGCAGTCCATCGCGGTCGATTCGCCGGCGGACAGTTCCCTGCGCGCCGCTTCTTCCACGCCGGCGCGCATTCCCTGCCGCTGCGCCATCACGAACCGCCAGGCCACGTCCGGCCCGACTCCGAATTCGGACACATCGGCCAGGTGCTCGTCGGGCACCGATCCGCGCAGGTCCTCGTGCCGCGCCGGCCCGAGGTTGAAGCGCTGCACTTCGACGTAGTCCAGGTTCCGGTCCGGCGCCTGCGCATCGGCCGCGACGTGCCAGCTGACCCGGTAGCGCGCGTGCGGCAGCAGTCCTTCCCGGTGCTCGACCAGCAGCAGGGCCCGCACCGGCGGCGCCAGGTCGGCATCGGGATTGAAGGCCGACGCGCCCTGCCCCGGGAAGCGCTCCGCGCTGTAGTACGCCGCGCTTTCCACGGCGTCGGCATCGACGGGGCTGAAGCCGGCGGCACTGGCCCAGGCAGGCGGCGCCGGCGGCGACCCTGCGAAGCAGAGGGTGGTGCCCGTACTCAGCAGGCAGGCAAACAACAGTGGGCGCATGGGCATCATCGGCGGCATCCTTTCCCGGGCATGAAGAGAAGTTCCGTTCGCGTGGCGCGAAGCCACGCGGGCGGGTCCCGGAGATATACGCCACCCGATGCGCCGGGCGGACATTGCCTCGTCGCTCCAGTGGGATGCCAAAGCTGCGCGTCCTGCACGGGCGCCGGTGCCAGCGCCCTTCGAAGGGTCAGGGTGTCGAGCGGCCGGCCGCCCTGCGCGAGAAGACCAGGCAGCGGTTGTTGGCGGGCATCGCGACATCGGCCGCGATGTGCAGGCCGGCCCTGGATGCCAGCGCCGCCACCGCTTCGAAGTCACGGATGCCCGAACGCGGATCGCGTGCCTTCAGCCAGCCGTCGAAATCGCGATTGCTGTCGCTGGTATACGCGCCGCCGTAGTTGAACGGCCCGTACACGACCAGGGTGCCGCCCGGCGCGTCGTGCAGCACCCGGCCGACGCCGGCGAAAAAGGCCTCGACCTCGGGCCAGCCCATGATGTGCAGGGTATTTGACGTGAACACCGCATCGAAGCCGCCCGCCGCGGGCCAGGGTCCACGCGCCACGTCGAGCGCGATCGGCGCCGGCGTATTGGGCAGCGCGGCTTCGTCCAGCCAGAGGCGGATGCCGGCCAGCTTGTCCGCGAACTCGGAGCACTGCCAGTCGAGCCAGGGCATGGCCGCGCCGAAATGGACTGCGTGCTGGCCGGTGCCGCTGCCGATCTCGAGCACGCGGCGGTGGCCGGCGAAGCGCTCGCGCAGGACCGCGAGGATCGGATCGCGGTTGCGATCGCAGGACGGGGCGTTGGGCTTGCTGGGTTCCTGGTGCATATCGTTTCCGGCGGCGGCGCTGCAAGCATACAAAGCCGGGAAACAATCGTGCCTGCGCTCGGAATGACGACGCGGCACCGGCACAATGGCGGTCGCAACACTTCCTGCAGGGCGTTGGACATGCGGATCGGAATCGATTTCGGCACGAGCTATTCGGCCGCGGGTGCCGTGGTGGACGGCGAGGTGCAGCTGATCCGGTTCGGCGATGCAGAGCAGTTCCGGACCACGGCGTTCTTTCCGCAGCGCCTGCCCGATGTCAGCCAGTTCGAGCTGACCGACGCACTGCAGGCCGAGGTGGCGCGCTGGGTAGCGAGCGCCAGGAGCGACCAGACCCGCGAGCTTGCGCGCCTCGAGGGCCTGCGGCAGTCGGCGATGCGGCTGCCGCCGCAGCAGCGCGACGATGCGCTGGCCCAGGTGCCGTCGCTGCGCCGTCGCAGCGACGATGAACTCCGCCGCTCGGCCATGGGCGCCGTGCGCCGGAGCTGGGTCGCCGCGGAGATCCGCCAGGCAATGGAATCGAAAGCCGACCTTGGCGATGCGCTGTATGGCGACGAGGCGGTGGATGCCTTCCTGTCCGCCGGCGAAGGACACCTGGTGGTTTCACCCAAGTCGATGCTCGGCTACAGGCTCGACGCACATGCGCGCGACGTGCTGCTGGGCATCGCCACCCATGTCCTGCGCCACATCCGCACCACCGCCTCGGCGCAGCTCGGCGCGGACGTGCGCTCGGCGGTCATGGGCCGCCCGGTCCGCTTCCGCAGCTCGATGCAGGAGGCCGGCGGCGAGCAGGCGCTGGAGATCCTCACCGACGCTGCCTTGGCCGCCGGCTTCGCGGCCATCGAATTCCTTGAAGAGCCGGCCGCGGCCGCCTACGACTACCACCGCCGCAGCCGCGAGATTCGCCGCACGATGATCCTCGACATCGGCGGCGGCACCACCGACATGGCGCTTGCGCTGGTGGGGGGCGATGCACCGGCGCCGGTCGTTCATGGCGCCTGGGGCGAGCCCGTCGGCGGCACCGACGTCGACCTGGAGCTGAGCATGCGCGCGGTCATGCCGCTGTTCGGGAAAAACGTGACCAGGACGCCCGTGCATCGCTACTACGAGGCCTCGCACGTGCAGGACCTGCAGCGGCAGAACAACTTCCGCAGCGCCAACTTCGACGATGTCGACGCGCCCTGGCGCGAGCGCCTGGTGGCGCTGCAGCAGGGCGGTCACACGGTGCGCCTGAACCGCGCCGTCGAGCGCGCCAAGATCGAACTCAGCGGCAGCGAACGCGTGCCGCTGGATCTCGGCTACATCGAGCACGGCCTCGGCTGCGACATCGACCACGCGCATTTAGAGGCCGCCGCCGAACGTCCGTTCCTGATGCAGCTGCGCGCGCTGATGCGCGAAGCCAGCGCCGGCGCGGACCAGGCGCCGGAAGTGGTCTATCTCACCGGCGGCATGTCGCGCTCGCCCTACGTTCCGGCGCTGGTGGCCGAAGTGTTCCCGGGCGTCGAGATCGTGCGCGGCGATGCATCGCTGGGCGTGGTCACCGGGCTTGCACGCGCGGCCGCGGCCTGAAGGACCGACGCGCGGATGCACTCGCTTCACGCGCCTCGCGGAACTCGCTGTCCTCGTCCCAGCTCGGCCACCGGTCCGACTCGGCCAGCGTGCGTGCCAGCCGCAGCACGACTTCCGTATCCGCGGTCGGCCCGCGCATGTCCCAGCTGTCGTCGAACTCGTCATCGGGCTGGTGGTAGCGCCTGGCGAAGTAATCCGCGCGCGCGGCCATGCCGCCTTCCACGCCGCCTTCCAGCTGGTCCATGCCGGGGCCGATGGTGATCGCCGGCACACCGGCCTGGGCAAATGCGAAATGGTCGGCGCGGTAGAAGAAACCGGCCTCGAGGTTCGAGTCCGGCGAATACGTACGGTCCAGCGATTCGGCCGCCGCCACCAGGTCGCGCTCCAGCGAAACCTTGCCCTGCCCCCACGAGGAAACGTCGCGGGTCGGCCCGTCCGGACTCCACATTTCAAGGTTCAGCACGGCGGCCGTGGTGGCCAGCGGGCGCAGCGGATGCGCGGCGTAATGCGTGGCGCCCAGCAGGCCGCTCTCCTCGGCGGTCAGCGCCAGGAACAGCACGCTCCGTGCAGGGCGCGGACCTGCATGCAGCGCGCGCGCGATTTCGATGATCGAGGCGACGGCGGTGGCGTTGTCGACGGCGCCATTCATGATCGCGTCGCCGCTTTCGTCCGGCGCGCCGATGCCGAAGCTGTCCCAGTGGCCCGACAGCGCCACGGTCTCGTCCGGACGCGAAGCGCCGCGCAGCAGGCCGGCGACATTGTGGCTGGTGATGCGTGCGTGCTCGACGTCGAAGGCGGCGCTGAAGCGCGCGTCGCCCAGCGCATGTGCCTTGAAGTCCGGCTGCTGCGCGGCGCGCTTGGCGGCGTCGAAGTCCAGGCCGGCGGCGGCGAACAGCCGCTCCGCGGTGGCGCGCTGGATCCAGCCGCGCACGCGCAGGTGGTGGCTGTCGGCGTCGTCGCGGACGATATCGAACTGCGGCGCGGCGCGGCCGTTGCGCACGGTGGCCCAGGGATACGCGGCCGGTTCGGTCTCGTGCACGATCAACACGCCGGCGGCGCCCCGCTTCGCGGCCTCGAGGTATTTGTACGCCCAGCGCCCGTACCAGGTCATGGCGCGGCCGCCGAACTTTCCCGGCGCTGTTTCAAAGTCGGGATCGTTGACCAGCACGACCACGATCTTGCCGCGCACATCCATGCCGGCGTAGTCGTCCCAGCCGAGTTCGGGCGCGGTGATGCCGTAGCCGGCGTACACCAGCGGCACGCCGGACAATTCAACGCGCGGCGCGGGGTGCAGGCTTTCCAGCGCGATGTCGTCGCCGTTGACGAGCGGCATCGGCTGGCCGGCGACGGTGAAGCCGGTGGCGACATCGCCGTGGATTTCGCTGCGCGCAAGCGTCACCGCCTGCAGCCAGGTGCCGTCGTCACCGGCGGGTTCGAGCCCTGCGGCGGCGAACTGCTCCGCGATCCAGGCGATGGTCTTCGCCTCGCCCGGCGTCGCTGGCGCACGGCCTTCGAATTCATCGGAGGCAAGCATGCGCAGGTGGGCCGCAAGGTTGTCGCTGCTGATCGCGGTGCCGGCGGCGGCGGTGTCCGCGACGCCGGCCGCGCGGCTGTCGGCTGCGGCGGCCCCGTCCGGCGCGATCCGGTCCGCCGGTCCGCTCGAACAGGCGGCCAAAAGCACCGCCACGAATGCCAATCCCGATGCACGCGCCATGGGCGTCATTCCGTTTGCAGAAGACCGCCATTGTGCGCATGGGCCGGGCTCCCGTCGTCCACATGTAAAAAATACTTGACATGACCCCATCGCAATGTAAAAACTTGTTTACATCAAGCCAAGGGAGAACTGTCGTGACGATCGGGCGCTGGGGGTGGATCGGACTGCTGGCCGTGGCGGGCACCGGCCTGTGGTTGCTGCTGGGCAGCGGACGTGTGTTCGGTCACGACATCGGCGGTCTGGGCATGACCCTGCTGATCGGCTGTACGTGGGTGGCGCTGTACACCGCCTCGTCAATTCCGCGCGGCGAGTTCGAGCAAGGCGCCTCACCCGGTGAGTGGAAGGCCTGGATCGGCTTCGCCTTCATGCTGGTGGCCACCCTCTACTTCGTCCTGCACGCCGAGGCGTTCAGCGGTGATGACCGCGCGGCGGCGCGGCGCGTGGCGACCAATCTCGTGCTGCTGCTGGTGGCGTGGACCGTGCTGTCGCGGCTCATGGCCTCGCGCTGGAAGGATCGCGTGCAGGAGGACGAACGCGACCGCGAGATCGAAACACGCGGCGCCGCCTGGGGTCGCGGCGCGCTCGTGGTCGGGGTGATCTCCCTCGCGGTAACGCTGGGCCTGTCGCCGGAGCACAAGCTGCAGTGGGCCACGCACTTCGCGATCGGCAACATCCTGGTTTTCGTGCTGATGATCGGCTGGCTGGTCGAGGCTGCGGCGATCGCGCTCACCTACTGGCGGGACCGCCGCTGATGCCGCTGCCGTCATTGGCGGGGTGCTGACGCGATGACCGGCACTCCGCTGGAAAACGACATCCGGCGCCTGCGCCTGGAGCGCGCCGGAATGACCCAGCAGCAGCTGGCCGATGCCTGCCAGGTGACCCGGCAGACCATCATCGCGCTGGAGGCGGGCCGCTATGCACCGTCGCTGGAACTGGCGTTCCGGCTGGCGCGCGCGCTCGGCGTGGGCGTGGAGGATGTGTTCCGCTGGAAGACGCCGTGAAGCGCCGTGAGCGCCGCCAGGGCAGTTGGCGCCTGTCCGCGCGCGGCCGCCGCAGAAGCAGCTGCGGCCCTGCATGGTCGTCGCGGGGGCCGTCGCGTGCTTACTGTGCGGCGGGCGTCTTTTCAGCCCGCAGCGCCGTCAGTATGCGCAGCCCTGCGCGCCCGTCGGCTGGCGTGAAGCCCAGTCGCGCCTGCTCGGCGGCAATTGCCCGCCGGGTCAGCGTGCCGACCATGCCGTCCGCCTCGCCGATCGCATGGCCGCGCGCCAGCAGAAGTTCCTGCAGCTCGCGGCGCTCGGCACGTCCGATGCCGGGGTCATCGGTGGGCCAGGCGGTGGCAAAGGCGCCGCCGCCGCGCAGACGATCAGCCAGATGGGCGATGGCAAGGGCATAGCTCTCCGCCGCGTTGTAGGAATAGATCGCGTCGAAGTTCTTGAACACCAGGAATGCCGGACCCTTGGCGCCGGCAGGCAGGATCACAGCGGCGCGCGCGTCCGCCGACACTCCACCCACGGCGCTTCCATCCACGCGCCTGACCCCCTGCTTCACCCATTCCGACAGCGGCTTGCGACTTGTCCGACCCGCCTGCGCGGCATTGAAGCCTTGCGGCAGCTGCACCTCGTAGCCCCAGGGCTCGCCCGTGCGCCAGCCGGAGCGCTTCAGGTAGTTGGCCGTGGATCCCAGCGCATCCGGGATGCTGCCCACCAGGTCGCGGCGGCCGTCACCGTCGAAATCCACGGCGATGCGCTGGTAGGTGCTGGGCATGAACTGCGTGTGCCCGAACGCGCCCGCCCAGGATCCGGTGATGCCTGGATCGACCAGGTCGCCGTTGGCCAGCAGCTGCAGCGTGGCGATCAGCTCGCCCTGGAAGAACGGCTGCCGCCGCCCGAAGCAGGACAGCGTGGACAGCGAGACCAGCAGCGGGCGCTTGCCGAAACTCCGGCCGTAGTCGCTCTCCACGCCCCACACCGCCACCACCGTGGCCGGGTCCACGCCGTATTCCGCCTGCGCGCGCGCAAGCGTCGCTGCGTGCGCGGCGAGCATGGCGCGGCCGTCGTCGATGCGCTGCTGGTCGACCAGCGCGGCCAGGTAGTCCCAGATCGGCGTGCTGAACTCGGGCTGCTGGTCGAGCAGCGGCAGCACGCTCATGTCCGGCGCCAGCGCGGCGGTCAGGCGGTCGAAGCTGCCGGCATCCACGCCTTTGCCCGCGGCGGTGCCGCGCAGCCTGGCCATGCAGGTGCCGTACGTGGCGAGTTCGGCAGCCGTCGGCCCCGGCTGGACCGCCGGCGCTTGCGCGACCTGCGCGACGGGCGCGACGGGCGCGACGGGCGCGACGGGCGGCGAGGGTGCCTGCGCCTGCGCCATCGCGGCGGCGGCTGGCAGGGCCAGGATCAGCGTGGCAAGCGGGGGCATCAGGCGCATCCGGAAACTCCGTGTTCGACCCGCGGGATTGTAGGCACGCCCCGCGAGCGCTGGCGTCACGCGCGATGAACAGGCGACTTCACGGCCGGCAGACCGCCGCTGCGCTGTCATCGCGGACCGGACGACAGGGAAACACGATGGACCTCTTTCAGAACACCGAGCTTTGGATCCTGGCGCGGGTCGCCGCGGCGATGGCGCTCGGCGGCGTGCTCGGCATCGAGCGCGAGCTGGGCCGCCACGCCGCCGGCCTGCGCACGCACATGATGATCGCCGGCGCCGCGGCGCTCATCGTCGGCCTGGGCGATGTCGTCGCCGAACACTTCACCCAGGAGCAGTACCGCGACCTGCTGCGCATCGACCCCGGCCGCCTGATCGAGTCGGTGGTGGCCGCGGTCGGCTTCGTCGGTGCCGGTGCCATCCTGCGCGCGCGCGGCGACCAGCAGGTGCGCGGCCTGACCACCGCCAGCTCGCTGCTGATGGCGGCCGCGATCGGGATCGCCGCCGGGCTCGGCAACTATCTGCTGGCGCTGGGTGCTTCGCTGCTGTGCGTGGTGGTGCTGGCGGTGTTCCGCCGGGTGGAGTCACGGCTGGGCACCGACGAACCCGGGGACGACCGCTCATGACGGCGCAGCCGTACCCACCCAGCACCCCCGCCGCGCATGCGGCATGATCGCGCCATGACCCCGAGGAGCCGCATATGTCCCGCTTCCACTCCGCTCGCCACTTTGCCGTGCTGCTGGCCGCGCCACTGGCCTTCGCCGTGGTCGCCTGCTCGCCCGCACGCGAGCCCGCGCCCGTGAACGGTGCACCCCCGAAGATCGTCGATGGCGGGCTTGGCGGCAGCTGTGACGCCAAGGCGGCCGAGCAATACGTCGGCCAGATGCTGGACGAAGCCGTGGGCGAGCGCGCCAAGGCGGCCACAGGGGCCCGCGGCGTTCGCGTCATCCGACCGGGCATGGCGGTGACCATGGACTACCGCGCCGGACGCCTCAATATCGAGGTCGACGACGACGGGCGCATCACCAAGGTCAGCTGCGGCTAGACCGATGGCAGGCCGCAGCCGGGGGAAACGCGCGCCGCGAAGCTGGACCTGGCTGGTCGCGGCGCTGTTGCTGGTCGGCATGTGGCAGCTGCTGGAACGCCGGGACGGTCCGCCGCTGCCGGCGGGTTCCAGCACCGGACCGGCACTCGCCTTCCTGCCGGCGGAGGCCCATGCCACCCTGGCCCTGATCGACCGCGGCGGGCCGTATCCGCATCGCCAGGACGGCGGCGTGTTCCAGAACCGGGAACGCCTGCTGCCGCAGCGTCCGCGCGGCCATTACCGCGAATTCACCGTCGCCACCCCGGGCTCGCGCGACCGCGGCGCGCGCCGCATCGTCACCGGCGGCGACCCGCCCGCGGAGTGGTACTACACGGCGGATCACTACCGCAGCTTCCGCGCCTTCGACCGCGGGGACCGGCCATGAACGCAGTGGAGCTTGGCGCGATGCTGGCCGATGCCAGCCAGGCGGCGGCCTACTTCGTCGATATCCACGATCGTGCCGCGCTGGTGGAATCGGCCACCTCGCTGGACTTCACGGTGCGTGCGGCCGACCTCGAGTTCGCCGACGACAAGGCCGCCGTGCTCGATGAACTTGCCGCCGCGCTCGACTTCCCGCCGACCTTCGGCGGCAACTGGGACGCGCTGGCGGACAGCCTCGGCGACCTGTCCTGGCTGCCGGCGCCGGGCTACCTGCTGCTGCTGGATCACTGCGCCGGCCTGCGCGAGGGCGCCGCGGACGACTTCGCCACCCTGCTCGACATCCTCGACGAGGCGGCCCGCAGCCACGCCCGCGCGGGCGTGCCGTTCTGGGTGCTGCTGCCGGTGTCGACGCCGTGACCGGCGTACACCTGCCCTGCACGCGGACTTAGCGAAAAAAGGACGCCCCACATACGTCCACGCGCGGATACTCGGCCGCGAGCCCTGACCGTGGACCCTCTGCGATGAAGCGACTCTTCCCGATCACCGGCGCCGCATTGGCGCTCTCTCTCGCGGCCTGCAGCGACCCGAGCCAGGCCTACACCCCGGTGGATGATCTGCCTTCGGCACAGGACGCGCCCGCGGAGCGCACCGATCCCGGTGCGCTGCCGGTCGACGATGCCGCGCCCGCCCCGGCGCCGACCACCATCGACCCGGCACTGCCGCCACCGGTGGATCCCAGCCTGCCGCCGGTAGACCCCGCCACGCCGCCGATTGATCCCACGGTACCGCCGATCGACGAAACCCAGCGGCCCCCACCGCCGGTGGATTCGCCAATGGCCAGCGAGCCGCCGACTGGCTGAGCCGCGGCGTCAGTCGTCGTCGCCCTTGCGGAAGTCGACCGGCTGGCTGGGGCGGTCGCTGCTGATCCGGCCGCCGCTCTCGCGAAGGCAGTCGCGCGAGACCGGTTCGCCGGGGCGGTCGCTGGCGCCGACGCACAGCGGGTTGGCATCGACCGCGGCGTTGGTGTCGAAGAACTCGGGCGTCGCCGCGCAGGCACTGACCAGCGCCACGGCGCAGGCGGCAAGGGTGAAGCGCATCGCACGCATGGGACTCTCCTCTCTGTGGGTGGGTCTGTGGTTCAGGCGCGCGGATCGCCGATGAAGCGGAGGAACTCCGAGCGCGTGCGCGCGTCGTCGCGGAAACCGCCCAGCATCTTCGAGGTCACCATGCTGACGCCGCGCTTGTGCACGCCGCGGGTGGTCATGCACTCGTGGCTGGCTTCGACCACCACGCCCACCCCGCGCGGCTTGAGCACGTCCTGGATGACCGCGGCGATCTGCGCGGTCATCTTTTCCTGCACCTGGAAGCGGCGGGCATAGGCGTCGACCACGCGCGCGAGCTTGCTGATGCCCACCACCTTGCCCTCGGGCAGGTAGCCGACGTGGGCGCGGCCGATGATCGGCGCCATGTGGTGCTCGCAGTGGCTCTCGAACTCGATGTCGCGCAGCACGATCATCTCGTCGTAGCCGGCGACCTCTTCGAAGGTGCGCTCGAGGTATTCGCGCGGATCGTCGGCATAGCCGCTGAACCAGTCGCCGTAGGCCTTGGCCACCCGCTTGGGCGTGTCCAGCAGGCCTTCGCGCGCGGGATCGTCGCCGGCCCAGCGCAGCAAGGTACGGACGGCGGCCTCGGCCTCGTCGCGGCCCACGCCGTTGCGCTGATCGTCCGGATTGGCCATCGCCCTGCTTCCTGTCGCCTGGAAACCGCCATGGTACCGCGCCGCGGACACGGGCCAGGACGGGCGCGCCCGGGCCAATGGGCCTGACCCGGCATCCCCATTCATGGGAAAGTCGGGCCACGACCGTGCCCCCGGGCCGGGATCCTCGCCAACCCTCCCTCCGGAGAGCCCCAGATGCGCACTGCTTCCGCCCGCTCGCCCCTCGCCATCGCCCTCGCGCTGGTCCTTCCCCTTGGCCTGGCCGCCTGCAACGACCCCGGCACCGCCGCGCCCGCCGGCGACCCGGCGACCACGGCCGCCACCAGGGCCACGGCGGCCGACCCGGAAGCCGAGACCGCGCGCCTCAACGCCTGGTTCGAGGAGAAGTACGAGGAGCAGCTGCAGTTCAGCCCGATCCAGCTGACCTTCCTCGGTCGCAAGGAGCTCTACGACCGGATCGACGATGTCTCCGAGGCCGGGATCCGCAGGCAGCTGGAGTGGATGGAGGCCTCGGTGGAGGAGATGGAGGCGCAGTTCGACTACGACCGCCTGGAGCCCGAGGCGCAGCTGTCCTGGAACCTGTGGAAGAAGCAGTACGAAAGTGCGCGCGACGGCATGCCTTTCCTGCTGGACGGCTACTCCTTCGACCAGATGAACGGCATGCACAGCATGGCGCCGACCTTCATGATCAATTTCCACAAGGTCGACGACGAGTCCGATTTCCTGGCCTACGTGGCGCGCCTGCGCGCGCTGCCGGCAACCTTCGACATCCTGCTTGAACGCACCCGCGCGTCGGCGGCGCAGGGCATCCGCCCGCCGAAGTTCGCCTGGGAGGGCGTGGCCGACCAGTCGCGAAAGATCATCGCCGGCGCACCTTTCGACGATGGCCCCGACAGCGCCTTCTGGGCCGACGCCCGCGCCAAGGCCGACGCGCTGGCGGCGTCCGGCAAGATCACCGCCGAGCGTGCCGCCGAGCTCAAGGAAGAGGCGCGCAAGGCCCTGGTGGACGAGGTGAAGCCGGCCTATGAGCGCATCCTCGCGCTCGCCGCAGAAGAGCTGCCCAAGGCGGCCGGGAACCCGACCGGCGTCGGCCAGACCCATCCCAACGGCGCCGCCTACTACGCCTACCAGCTGCGCGAGAACACCTCCACCGACATGACGGCCGACGAGATCCACGAGCTCGGCCTGTCCGAGGTCGCGCGCCTGCGCGGCGAGCTGGAGAAGGTGCAGGCGGAGATCGGCTTCGAAGGCGATCTGCAGGCCTTCTTCAGGCACGTGCAGGCCGACCCGGCGCGCCTGTACCCGAACACCGACGCCGGCCGCCAGGCCTATATCGACGACGCGACGAAGGCGATCGACAACATCAAGCAGCACCTGCCGAAGTACTTCGGCCTGCTGCCCAAGGCCGACCTGGTGGTGAAGCGCGTTGAGGCCTTCCGCGAGCAGGACGGCGCCGCCCAGCACTACAACCCGGCCTCGCCCGATGGTTCGCGACCGGGCGTGTACTACGCGCACCTCTCCGACATGAACGCCATGCCGAAGACCGAGCTCGAGGTGATCGCCTACCACGAGGGCCTGCCCGGCCATCACATGCAGATCTCGATCGCGCAGGAGCTGACCGGGGTTCCGACCTTCCGCACCCAGAGCTTCGACACCGCCTACAACGAAGGCTGGGGTCTGTACTCGGAGTGGCTGGCCAAGGAAATGCCGGACACCTACCAGGATCCGTATTCCGAGTACGGCCGCCTGATGTCGGAAATGTGGCGCGCGATCCGCCTGGTGGTCGACACCGGCATGCATGCCAAGGGCTGGACCGAGGAGCAGGCGGTGGCCTACTTCCGCGAGAACAGCTCGGTGCCCGACGCGGCCATCCGCTCCGAGATCCAGCGCTACCTGGTGTTCCCGGGCCAGGCCACGGCCTACAAGATCGGCATGATCCGCATGCAGGAACTGCGGAAGAAGGCCGAATCCGAACTGGGCGAGGCCTTCGACATCCGCGGCTTCCACGACGCCATCCTCGGCGGCGGCGCCATGCCGCTCGACCTGCTGGAACAGCGCGTCGACCGCTGGATCGCCTCCCGGAAGCAGGCCTGATTCCTTTCCCCGAGCTGGACTGAAGCGACCCCCATGGGGGCGGTCCTAAAAAAAGAAGGGCCCGGATCTCCGGGCCCTTCGCACATCACCTCACCGCCGCAGCGGCTCCGATCTTTTCACCCGCCTGATCCACGCGGATCCGCGGCCAATCCGCGCAAATCCGTGGCAAAAAGCCCTGCGCGATCAATGCACCCCATGGCACATCGACGTCGGCCCGAAGGTCTCCCCGAACGTCTGCCCATGCCCATGGTGCTGCCAGTAGAACGTCGGTGCCGGCACCGCCTGGTTGCCGATCTCGGCCATGTCCGCGGCCACGTCGAAGAGGCGGCCATCGACCATCACGTAGCGCGTGTCGGCGGTATGGCGGATGTTCTCCAGCGGATTGCCGTCGAGCACCACCAGGTCCGCGCGCTTGCCGACCTCCAGCGAGCCCAGCTGCGATGACATGCCGAGGTAGTCGGCACCATCGGTGGTGGCCGCGCGCAGCGCTTCGAAGTTGCTGAAGCCGCCCTGGGTCAGCATCCAGGTCTCCCAGTGCGTGGCCATGCCCTGCAGCTGGCCGTGCCCACCGACCTGCACCTTGACCCCGGCGTCGCGCAGCGTCTTCAGCGCCTTCGCCACGTCGATGTGGTGGTAGTCCCAGTCCGGCGCGGTCTCGCGGCGGATCGAACGCGCGTCCAGCGTCTCGCGCGGGAAGAAGCGGTTGAGCTTGGCGTCTTCCCAGACGTTGTCGCGCGCATAGAACCAGTACTCGCCCGACAGCCCGCCGTAGCTCACCACCAGGGTGGGCGTGTTGCGCACGTCGGTTTCCTTCCACAGGTTGACCACGTCCGAATACAGCGGTGCGATCGGCAGGTTGTGCTCGATGCCGGTGGCGCCGTCGAGGATCATCGTCATGTTGTGGTGGAAGGTCGAACCACCTTCCTCCACCACCAGCATGCCGAGCTCGCGCGCGGCCTGGTTGACCTGCTGGCGCTGCGCGCGGCGCGGCTGGTTGTAGCTCTTCACCGAGAACGCGCCGTGCGCCTGCATGCGGCGCAGGTGGCTGCGGGCGTCATCCAGGGAATCGATCTCGGCCTTGAAGCCGCCATCGGCGCCATAGAGGATCGTGCCGGTGGAGAACATGCGCGGGCCGACCATGCGCCCGGCCTGCAGCAGCTCGGACTGGGAGTAGACGAACTCGCTGGTCGCCGACGGGTCGTGCAGCGTGGTGATGCCGAAGGCGAGGTTGGCGTAGTAGGCCCAGTTCTGCTGCGGCACCACGCCCTGGCCGAAGTTCGAGGCATGCGCATGCACGTCGATGATGCCGGGGATGATGGTCTTGCCGGCCACGTCGACCACGCGCGCACCCGAGGGCACCTGCACCGAACCCGCCGCACCGATGGCGGTGATGGTGTTGCCATCGACCACGATCGTGCCGCCCTCGATCACTTCCTGCGTGTCCTCGGCATCGCGCATGGTCACGATGCGCGCATTGGTGAAGGCCACCACGTCGCGCGGCGCGTACACCGGCGCTTCCAGGCCCACGCTGATCCCGCCGCCCGGTGCCGGCTTCGCGATTTCCGCAGGCGCGCCGGGCAGGAAGTCGAAGGTCTGGTCCAGGCGGCGCGAGTGGTAGCGGTCGCCCACCATCCAGTGCAGCGACTTCGAGTCCGCCGCCCAGTGCAGGTAGCTGCCGACATCGGCACTGATCGCGCGCACGGGCACGGCCTTGGTCTTGCGGTCGAGCGCGATGCTGCGGCCGCTTTCCGGCATCGGCGCGACATAGGCATTGAAGAGTTCGGTGAACGCCACCCACTTGCCATCCGGGCTCACCTGTACCGAGTCGACGTACTTGAGGTCGAACACCGCGCGCGGCTCCTCACCGTGCAGGCCCACCGACATCAGCTTCTTCTCCATGCCGTTGCCGGCCAGGTACAGCACGCGCGTGCCGTCATGGTTGAACTGCGGCGACTGCCCGGTTTCGGCCACGCGCACCGGCTTGCCGCCGCCCACGGGTACCACGTGGATGCCGCGCTCGCCCGACCACAGGCTGCCGGTCAGGCCACCGCCGCTGCTGCGGCTGTAGACCACGTTCCTGCCATCCGGCGAAAAGCGCGGGTGGTAGTAGAAGCCGGGCTCCTGGGTCAGCTTGCGGCCCTCGGCGGTGCCGCCGGCGCTGCGCACGTGGATCGCGCCCAGGCCCGTGTCGGACCAGGTCGTGTACAGCAGCTGGCGGCCGTCGGCGCTGAAGCTGGGCTGGTATTCGTAGACATCGCGGTTGCCGGTCAGGCGCACCGGCGTGCCGCCCGGCAGCGGCTTGCGCCACAGCTGGCCCAGCGCGTGGAAGACCAGGCTGCCGCCGTCGGCCGAGGTGGCCACGTCGCGGATCATGCGCGGGTTGAAGCGGCCTTCGGGCAGGGTCTGCGCGAAGCGCAGCGGCTCGGACACCACCTGTTCCACCTCGGCGGTGAACGGAATCTTCGATGCCGCGCCGCTGGCCATGTCCACGCGCCAGAAGCCGCCCTGCGCCCAGACCACCACCGACTTCGAGTCCGGCGTCCAGTTGAAGCCGCTGTAGGGCCCGAAGATCGCCCAGGCCTCCTGCTGGTCATGGCTCAGCCCGTCCCAGACCGGGCGCACCTCGCCGCTGGCGATGTCCATGCGGTGCAGCACGCTGGCGTCGCGCACGCGCTTGACGAAGGCCAGGGTCTTTCCGTCCGGCGACACCTGCGGCCGCACCGCGCCGCCGGGCGAGGCGACCACGGTTTCGGTCTTGCCGGTCTGGCGGTCGAAGCGCTTGATGGCATAGATCACGCCGTGCGGGTCGCGGTTGTAGTCGAAGGCGCCGCCGGAGCTCACGTCCTGCGAGAAGTAGACGTAGCGGCCGTCGGGCGAAACCGTCGGCTCGCCGATGTCCTGCTGCTCGTTGGCCTTTTCCACCAGCTGGATGCCGCCGCTGGTGCCGGCGGCGTGGTACAGCCAGAGCTCGCCGGCGCCCAGCGAGCGCGTGGAGGTGAAGTGCTTGCGGGCGACGATGTACTGCCCGTCCGGCGTCCAGGTCGGGTTGTTGAGCAGGCGGAAGTCCTCTTCGGTCACCTGGCGCGGATCACTGCCGTCGGCGGCGACGGTCCAGATGTTGTTGCCGCCGCTGCGGTCGGAGGTGAAGGCGATGCGGCGGCCGTCCGGCGACCAGCGCGGCTGCACGTCCCAGGCGCGGCCGGTGGTGACGCGGGTGGCGGCGCCGCCGCTGATCGGCATGCGGTAGAGATCGCCGAGCAGCGCGAACACCAGCTGGCGGCCGTCGGGCGAGACGTCGACGTCCATCCAGGTGCCTTCGCCGGTTTCGAAGCGGACGGTCTTCGGCGTGCCCTGGGTGGACTCGACGTTCCATTTGGCCGCTTCCTCGTCGCCCTTGGCGTCCCTGCGCAGGCCGCGGGCGCTGTCCAGCGGCGCGTCGGCCTGGTTGGCGCCGGCGGCGTCAAGCGACTCCTGCTCAAGCTCGACGTTGTCGCTGCGGTCGCTGTCCTGCGTGTCAGCGCGGTCGTCCTGCTGCTGCGAGGGCTCCGGGGCCGGCGGCGCCGGCGGCGGGTCCTGGGCCAGCGCGGGGAAGGTGGCGAGTACGCCGGCGAGAGCGAGGGCAAGGGCGTTGCGTGTCATGCAGCGATATCCGTCTGGGCCAAACCATCCACGATAATCGCCGCGCCCGCGCGGGGCATCGCTCGAAAGTCCCGGTCCGGCCCGGCTTCCTTCGGCGATCAATGCCCCCCCGGACGCTGCGGGATCTGCCGTGCACCCCGCCGAGTCAAGCCCCGCGTTCTCCGCATTGCGCTTGAAATCGGCGCCGCGGCACGCATATCCGCAGCCTGCCTGCCGTTTTGCAAAGGACACGCGCCATGACCACGACCACCGAGACCCGCAAGTTCGAAGCCGAAGTCGCCCAGGTGCTGCACCTGGTCACGCATTCGCTGTACTCGCACAAGGAAATCTTCCTGCGCGAGCTGATCTCCAACGCATCGGACGCCTGCGACAAGCTGCGCTTCGAGTCGATCGCGAACCCGGACCTGCTGGCCGGCCAGCCCGAGCTGCGCATCGACGTCAGCTGGGACAGGGACGCGCGCACGATCACCATCCATGACACCGGCATCGGCATGGACCGCGACGAGGTGGTGGCCAACATCGGCAGCATCGCCAGCTCCGGCACCCGCCGCTTCCTCGAGGCCATGGGCCAGGAGCAGAAGGCCGACGCGCGCCTGATCGGCCAGTTCGGCGTCGGCTTCTACTCCGCCTTCGTGGTCGCCGACCGCGTGACCGTGCTGACCCGCCGCGCCGGCGCCGCGGATGCGACCGGCGTCAAGTGGGAAAGCGACGGCCGCGGCGAATACACGCTGGACGCCGTGGAGCTGCCCGGGCGCGGCACCACCGTGGTGCTGCACCTGAAGGATGGCGAGGACGAGTTCCTGGATGCCTGGCGCCTGCGTTCGCTGGTGCACAAGTACTCCGACCACGTCGCGTTCCCGATCCGGATGCCGAAGGACGCAGCTGCGGACGCGGACGGCGACAGCCTCGACGATGCAGGCGCAACGACCGACACGGCCGAGACCACCGACGAAGGCAAGGACGAGGCGGCGACGCCGGCGACCACATGGGAAACCGTCAATGACGCCTCCGCCCTGTGGACCCGCCCCAAGGCCGGGATCAGCGACGAGGAATACCAGAACTTCTACAAGTCGCTCGGTCACGACTTCAACAACGCCGCCGCCTGGTCGCACAACCGCGTCGAGGGCAGCCAGAGCTTCACCACCCTGCTGTACCTGCCGGCGCAGCCGCCGTTCGACCTGATGATGGGCGGCCGCGACGAGCGCAAGGGCCTGAAGCTCTACATCAAGCGCGTCTTCATCATGGACGCGGCCGAAGAGCTGCTGCCCAACTACCTGCGCTTCGTGCGCGGCGTGGTCGACGCCGACGACCTGCCGCTCAACGTCAGCCGCGAGATCCTGCAGCACAACCGCCAGCTGGAGCGCATCAAGGGCGCCTGCGTGAAGCGCGTGCTCGACATGATCGAGCGCCTCTCGCGCGACGAGCCGGAAAAGTTCGCCGCCTTCCTCAAGGCCTTCGGCAACACGCTGAAGGAAGGCATCGTGGAAGACGCCAGCAACCGCGAGCGCATCGCCAGGCTGCTGCGCTTCGCGTCCACCAGGGGCGAAGGCGATGCGCGCAGCGTCTCGCTCGACGACTACATCGGCCGCATGCAGGAGGGCCAGGACGCGATCTGGTACGTCACCGCCGACGGCTATCGCGCCGCCGCCGGCAGCCCGCAGCTCGAGGCCTTCCGGGCACGTGGCATCGAAGTGCTGCTGATGTCCGACCGCATCGACGAATGGATGCTTGGCCACCTGCGTGAGTTCGATGGCAAGCCACTGAAGCACGTCGCCAAGGGCGAACTGCCGCTGGACGAGGCCGGGAAGAAGAAGCTCGAAGACGCCGCTGGCGCCGCCGCGCCTTTGCTGGAGCGCATCAAGGCGCTGCTGGGCGAGCGCGTCGAGGCCGTGCGCGTTTCGGCGCGCCTGACCGAGTCGCCGTCCTGCCTTGCCCTGTCGGAGTGGGAGATGGCACCACACCTCGCCCACCTGCTGCGCGAAGCCGGCCAGGACGTGCCGGAGCAGAAGCCCACGCTCGAGATCAACCCGCAGCACGCGCTGGTGCGCAAGCTGCAGGGCGAAGCCGACGACGCCCGCGCCACCGACCTGGCAACCCTGCTGCTGGAGCAGGCCGAGCTTGCCGCCGGCGCGCCGCTGCCCGATCCCGCCGCCTTCGTGCAGCGCATGAACCGCCTGCTCGTCGACTGACACGAACAGCTGGACGCCCACGCCATGGCTGCTCCCCTGTTGGAGGAGCAGCCAACGCGCTTCGCGCAACACGAAGCAGCCAGCCTGCGGGAGCAGCTACAGCTGCGACCCGAAGCCCGGACCCTAACTCAGCCTCGCCGCATAATCCTCCCGCACGAACCGGTTGATATAGGTGTTCAGGCCTTCTCCCGCATCGGCCAGGCGCTGCATCTCCAGCACATGCTCCGCGCCGGGGTGGCTTTCGTCGTAGCGATAGCTTCCCCCGTGGTGGAAGCGGATGACGATCCAACCGGGGCCGACGTCATACGCCGCCACTCCGGAATCGCGCGCCGCGCCATAGCGCTTCATCGCGGCTCTATTCCACGCCGTGCACGCAGCCACGACAGCACGCCGGGTCGCATGCCCTTGAACTTCGGGTCGCCGGCAAGGGGCGCAACCAGCAGGCGCTGCGGATCGAAGCGCCATTTGATCGCGTGGTAGACCTGTGACCGCGTCCGCACCGACTCGGTGAGGTACAGCCCCGGTGCCAGTTCGACAAGATCTGGCGACGGCTCCGGATGACCGGCGACGTCGATGTCCAGGTGCACCAGGTACAGGATTGGCTCGTGCGTGCCCATTCGCACGACATTCGCACCGCGCTGCGCATTCCGGCGTGAATCCGCGGATCAACACGCGGGCTGCACGAAACCCAACGCGCGGCGCATCACTGTTCAGCCAGGGTCGGGATTGCACGGGAATTTCATGGGCCGGGGTGGAGAGTGGTGATCACTTTCCAAGGAGACCCCGATGACCAACGAAAAGAAAATCCAGCACACCCTCAACGATCTGATCGAAATCGCCCGCGACGGCAGCGAGTTCTACACCGAAGCCGCCGGCAAGGTGGACAACGGCGAACTGTCCACCCTCTTCACGCAGATGGCCGGGCACAAGCGCGAGATCGTCAACGGCCTCACCGCCGACGTGACCGCTGCCGGCGGCAATCCCGCCGACCACGGCACCATGGTGGGTTCGATGCGCCAGGTCTATGCCAAGGCCCGCGCGGCGATGGGCGACACCAGCTATGCGTATGTCGCCGAGCTGGAAGAGCTGGAAGACCGCCTGCTGCACGCGTTCAAGGACACCCTCAACGACGCGGATACCCCCGCCGCGGCCAAGGCTGCCGCGCAGAAGTACATGCCGCGCGTGGTCGAGTGCCACGACATCATGCGCAACCGCAAGATGGCGCTGAAGAACGCCAGCTGAGTTGCGTTGCGTTGCGTTGGGCCCCGGCATGTGCCGGGGCCTTCTCCCATCCGGAAGGCGCCTTCCTATGTTTTTACCCGTGGCGCCTGCACAATCGATCTCTCATCAAGCGGAGTGTTGAAATGGGCCTGTTCTCCAGGATTTCCGAACGCATCTTCGGCCGCAAAAGCGCGCCGGAGTCCACTCCCGCTCCGGCCACTGGCAGCAAACCGGCACCGGTGATCTTCAGCGGCAGCCCGCAGGACCCCAAGGTGGCGCCGCCTGCACCCGCCCCCATCGCGGCCCCGCCGGCCGCGGCCCCGGTCGACGTTGAAGCGGTGCTGTCGGGGATGGCCGACGACAAGGGCGGCAAGAGCGACTGGCGCCATTCCATCGTCGACCTGCTGAAGCTGCTCGACCTGGACTCCAGCCTGGATGCGCGCAAGGAGCTGGCGGCCGAACTCGAGGTCAACGCCGGCGCACACGGCAGTGCCGAGCAGAACCTGGCCCTGCACAGGGCGGTAATGCGCAAGCTGGCCGAGAACGGCGGCAAGGTTCCGGATTCGCTGAAGGACTGAGCCGCGCGCGGCGCCGCGCGAGCACGTCGCGGCGCCCTCCCGGACCCATGACGCCCCGGCCCCGGTCGGGGCGTCCTGCGTCCGCTCGCCCGACAGCGCGGCGCCGCGACCGGACGCGTTACGATGCCGCCCCTCCGCCCCACCCTGCAGATTCCCCATGAAGGCCCGCACCTACGTCGCACCGCCGGGCACATGAGCAACACCTCACGCCGGGCCGCCGCCGGTACCGAGCCCCGGATCGAGCGCCTGCAGCCCTGGATCGCCGCGCTGCTGAGCACGCTGGTCCACCTGCTGCTGGCCCTGCTCGCGATGTCCGCCGCCCCGGTCACGATGTCCAACCCCGAAGGCAGCGCGGGCGGCAGCCGGATCGACGTCACCTACATCGACGTGGCCGACCCCATCCCGTCGCCGCCGGAGCAGCCACCTTCGCCACCGGACACGCCGCGCAAGCGCCTGCCGCCGCGCGAGCCGACCCGCCCATCGGCCGCCTCGCCGCTCCAGGTCACCCGGGTCGTCGAGGCCGAGGAACCCCTACCGCCGGATGCGCAGGCCACGGGCGAGACCGCGGCGCCTGCCGCCAACGCGGCGATGCCGTCGCGAGTGCGCCGCCACGTCCGCGGCCAGCCGCCGGGAATGCTGCCCGAATACCAGGCGCAGGTGAACGCCGGGCCCGCGCGCAGCCAGGCCACCGATCGCGGCCGCAGGTACAACGCGTCCGCTGCCGATACCGCGATGGAAGCCGGCGGTTTCCAGGTCATCTACGACCTCCTGGGCGAGACCAGGCTGCGCGAATGGCGCGACGCCGGCATGACCGAGCTCTACCTGCCGCTGCCGGGCACGCGCAGGCTCATGGTCTGCCCGCTTGAAACCGCGCTCCGGCGCGAATCCGGCCCCTGCCGCCTGGTGGAACCGGACGACCCCGGGCTGGCCGACATCGGCGATGCGCGCAAGGTCATCACCATGGACCGCGTGTACCGGCAGGGCGAACTGCTGTGGAGCGGACCGGGCCCGTACCGATGAACCATGCCGAACGGCACGTCCCCCGCGGGCGCTGCAGGCACACGCTTGCGCTGTCGCCCCTTGTCCCGCCCCCTCCGGAGCACCATTCCATGCTGCGTACACTGCTGCTGTCCTCCGCGATCGCCCTCGCCCTGGGCGCCTGCGACCGCACCGCCACCGAGCCGCCGATGCCAACTGCCACCACCACGCCCACCGCCCCCGCACAGGCGGAGAACCCGCTCCTGGTCGCCAGCACCCTGGCCTTCCAGGCCCCCGTGTTCGACCGCATCGAAGACGCGCACTACCAGCCCGCGATCGAAGAAGGCATGCGCCAGCACCTGGCCGAAGTGCGGAAGATCGCCGACAGCAGCGAGGCGCCGGACTTCGCCAACACGATCGAAGCGCTTGAGCGCAGCGGCGCCCTGCTGACCCGCGCCGCAGGCATCTTCTTCGCCATGACCTCGGCCAATACCAACGAGGCGCTGCAGGCCGCTGAAGAAACCCTGGCGCCAAAGCTCGCCGAGCACGGCGACGCCATCCACCTTGATCCCGCACTGTTCGCCCGCGTGAAGACCCTCTACGCCCAGCGCGCGGATCTCGGCCTGACCACCGAGCAGCTGACCCTGCTGGAGCACACCTACGACAACTTCGTCCGCGCCGGCGCCGAGCTTGATGCCGACAGCCAGGCCGAGCTGCGCAAGCTCAACAGCGAAGAGTCCTCGCTGACCACCGCCTTCTCCAACAAGCTGCTGGCTGCGACCAAGGCCGGCGGCGTGCTGGTCGATGACGTCGCGAAGCTCGAGGGACTCGACGAAGCCACGATTTCCGCCGCCGCCGAAGCCGCCAGGGCCGACGGCAAGGACGGCCAGTGGCTGCTGGTGCTGCAGAACACCACCCAGCAGCCGGTGCTGGCCTCGCTGACCGACCGCAGCCTGCGCGAGCAGGTCATGGCCGCTTCGCTGGCGCGCGCCGAAAAGGGCGACGCCAACGACACCCGCGCCACCCTCCAGCGCCTGGCGGAACTGCG
Organism: Luteimonas sp. MJ250; assembly: GCF_039548455.1. Classification (NCBI taxonomy): domain Bacteria; kingdom Pseudomonadati; phylum Pseudomonadota; class Gammaproteobacteria; order Lysobacterales; family Lysobacteraceae; genus Luteimonas; species Luteimonas sp. MJ250. The sequence goes on from NZ_JBCLVB010000015.1 coordinate 185,309, forward strand.
CGCACGCAAAGCCGAGCTGCTGGGCTTTCCCAGCTACGCGGCCTACGGCATCGCCAACCAGATGGCGGCTACGCCCGAAGTCGCGCTGAAACTCCTGACCGACACCGTGCCCGCAGCCACCGCGCGCGCCAGCGCCGAGCTTGCGAAGATCCAGGCCCTGGTCGACGCCCAGGGCGGCGGCTTCACCGCCGGCGCCGCCGACTGGGACTTCTACGCCGAGCAGGTGCGCAAGGCCGAGTTCGACCTGGACGCCGAACAGATCAAGCCCTACTTCGAGCTCGATCGCGTGCTCAAGGACGGCGTGTTCTTCGCGGCGGAGCAGCTGTACGGCATCACCGCGAAGGAGCGCAGCGACCTGCCGGTCTACCACCCCGACGTGCGCGTGTTCGACATCTTCGACGCCGACGGCACCCAGCTCGCCCTGTTCTACCTCGACCCCTTCCAGCGCGAGAGCAAGCAGGGCGGCGCCTGGATGGGCAACTTCGTCGAGCAGAACGGCCTGACCGGCGACATCCCGGTGATCTACAACGTCGAGAACTACACCAGGCCCGCCGAGGGCCAGCCGGCGCTGCTGAGCTTCGACGACACCACCACGCTGTTCCACGAATTCGGCCACGCCCTGCACGGCATCTTCTCGAAGACGACCTACCCGAGCCTGGCCGGCACCAACGTGCCGCGCGACTTCGTCGAGTTCCCCTCGCAGTTCAACGAACACTGGGCGCTGGATCCGAAGGTGTTCGCGAACTACGCCAGGCACTACCGGACCGGCGAGCCGATGCCGCAGGAGCTGGTGGAGAAGATGGTGCGCGCGCGCACCTTCAACCAGGGCTATGCGACCACCGAATACCTGGCGGCCGCGCTGCTCGACATGGCCTGGCACACGCTGCCGGCCGGTGACGCGAAGAAGGACGTGGACGCGTTCGAGCGCGAGGCGCTGGCGAAGTACAAGGTGGACATGGCCGCGGTGCCGCCGCGCTACCGCAGCAACTACTTCAGCCACATCTGGGGCGGCGGGTATGCGGCCGGCTACTACGCCTACTTTGGCGCCGAGGTGCTGGACCACGACGCCTTCCAGTGGTTCCGGGAGAACGGCGGGCTGACGCGCGAGAACGGACAGGTGTTCCGCGAGAAGATCCTGTCGATCGGACATTCGCGGGATCTGGCCGAGGCCTACCGCGAATTCCGCGGCAAGGAGCCGAGCGTGGAGCCGCTGCTGGAGCATCGCGGGCTGAAGTAGGACTTTCGACTTGCCCAACATATTGCGTTGACGCCGGGCGCAGACCCCGATATGTTGTGCCCCGTCGGTTCCCGCGCCACAGGGCTCGGGATGAAAAGGGAAGCCGGTGCGGCGTGGTCGGGTCATCCGGCCACCGCCCATCCCGGCGCTGCCCCGCAGCGGTAGGTGGAAACGAGGTTGCACACGCACTGGGACGGTGGTCCCGGGAAGCGGCGACCAAGGCGAGGAGTCCACGGCATGACGCCGAAGACCCCCGGATCCACGAGCCCGAAGACCTGCCGACAGCCGCGCGCAAAGCACATCGCGCGGTGCCGGCTGCGGAATCTCCGGGGGGAGATGGCTGGTGAAGCACGCATGCGATCGCGATCCGTCCAAGCGGAGCGCGTCGCGGGCGCTGCGACGCCGCGTTCCCACCCTGTGGCTCCCAGGCCCGCCGACTGTCGAGGGACAGCGGCCGTGCGCATGCACCGGGAGCACAACCATGAGCGACACCGACGCCAGCACCGCGACCGCCGTCGCCACCTGGATCACCAAGGACGCCGGCAACCGCCGCCTCCCCTACCGGCGCGAGCGCCTGGAGCGCGCCATCGACCGCATCCACGGCGAGTTCCCCGGGCTCGGCATCGACGACTACAAGCGCGGCGTCTTCGACTTCGTCGAGCGCAAGGACGCGGTCAACGCCGACGACCTGGTCGACCATCTGATCCGCGAGGCCGAAGCGCGCGTGGACGTGGCCGCGCCGGAGTGGGAACTGTTCGCCGCGCGCCTCTACCTGCACCGCCTGTACAAGCGCGCCAGCCGCAACCGTTTCTACGACGTGGCGCAGGCGTATGGCCCCTACCTCGGGCTGCAGGAAAGCCTCGCCGACCGCAACGTCTATTCCAACGACATCCTGCGCGCCTACTCGCGCGAGGAGCTGCAGGAGGCGGGCAGGATGATCGAGCCGGCGCGCGACCTGTTGTTCACCTACAACGGCCTGTACCTGCTGGCCACGCGCTACCTCGCCACCGACGCCTCGCGCGCGGTGTACGAACTGCCGCAGGAGCGCTGGCTCACCATCGCGCTGTACCTGATGCAGGGCGAGGGCGGCAGCGGACCCGGCGACCGCGAACGGCGCATGCGCCTGGTCGGCGAGGCCTACTGGGCGCTGTCGAACCTGTACATGACCGTGGCCACGCCGACCCTGCAGAACGCGGGCAAGGTCGGCGGGCAGCTGTCGTCGTGCTTCATCGACACCGTCGGCGACTCGTTGCAGGGCATCTACGACTCCAATACGGACATCGCCCGCGTGTCCAAGGGCGGCGGCGGCGTGGGCGCCTACATGGGCTACATCCGCGCCTCGGGCTCGGCGATCCGCGGCGTGCCCAACTCGTCCGGCGGCGTGGTGCCGTGGATCAAGCAGCTCAACAACACCGCGGTCTCGGTCGACCAGCTCGGCCAGCGCAAGGGCGCGGTGGCGGTTTATCTGGATGTCTGGCACCGCGATATCGAGGCCTTCCTCGACCTGCGCCTCAACAACGGCGACCAGCGCCTGCGTGCGCACGACGTGTTCACGTCCGTCTGCATCCCCGACATCTTCATGGAGGCCGTGGAGCGCCGCGGCGACTGGTACCTGTTCGATCCGCACGAGGTGCACCGGATCAAGGGCTGGTATCTGCAGGACTTCTTCGATGAGACCCGTGGCGAGGGCTCGTTCCGCCGCAGGTACGACGAGGTGGTGGCCGACGAACGCGTCAGCCGCCGCACGGTCAAGGCCATCGACATCTTCAAGCGCCTGATGCTGAGCCAGCTTGAGACCGGCAACCCCTTCATGTTCTACCGCGACGAGGTCAACCGCAGGAACCCGAACAAGCACGCCGGCATGGTGTACTCGTCGAACCTGTGCACCGAGATCCTGCAGAACATGAGCCCGACGACGCTCATGCAGGAGATCATCAGCGGCAACCAGGTCGTGACCACCAAGCAGGCCGGCGACTTCGTGGTCTGCAACCTGTCCTCGATCAACCTCGGCCGCGCGATCCTGCCGCAGGACGGCCAGGGCGACCTGATCACCGACGTGCTGGAGCGCCTGGTGCCGATCCAGGTGCGCATGCTCGACAACGTCATCGACCTCAACCAGCTGCCCGTGCCGCAGGCCACGATCACCAACCGGAAGTACCGCGCGATCGGCCTCGGCACCTTCGGCTGGCACCACCTGCTGGCGCAAAAGGGCATCCAGTGGGACTCGCCGGAAGCCGAGGACTACAGCGACGTCCTCTACGAGCGCATCAACCGGCTCACCGTGCAGGCGAGCATGGCGCTGGCGAAAGAAAAGGGCAGCTATCCGATGTTCGCCGGTAGCGACTGGCACACTGGCGCCTACTTCCGCGACCGCGGCTACGACAGCCCGCAGTGGCTTGAGCTGGCGGCGCAGGTGTCGGTGCACGGACTCCGCAACGGCTGGCTGCTGGCGGTGGCACCCAACATGTCGACCGCGCAGATCGCCGGCAGCACGGCTTCGATCGACCCGGTCTACTCCGCGTTCTACTACGAGGAGAAGAAGGACTACCGCCGCCCGGTGGCCGCACCAGGCCTGTCGCTGGACACCTGGCCCTATTACGAAAAGGGCGCGTACAGGGTCGACCAGTTCGCCAGCGTGCGCCAGAACGCGCGCCGCCAGCGCCACGTGGACCAGTCGATCAGCTTCAACTTCTATGTGCCGAGCACCATCCGCGCCGGCACATTGCTGGAACTGCACATGACGGCGTGGCGGGAAGGCCTGAAGACCACGTATTACGTCCGCTCGAACGACATCGACATCACCGAATGCGAGTGGTGCAGTAGCTGATCGCGCATTGGCGCTTTCAGCTTGCACGGTTCGCGGGGCGAACCGTGGGCCCTGCACTTGCCTGCGACCAGACAAGGAAACACCATGAATGCTGTTGCCGCACCGCGTACCGCCACGCCGCTCGAGCGCATCCGGATCCTCGAGCCGCGGCATCCGAACCGGTCGACCGGGATCATCAACGGGCGCACGTCCGGGATACTGAACTGGAACGACATTCCGTATCCGTCGTTCTATCGCGCGTACAAGGAGCTTTCGACCAACTTCTGGATCCCGGACGAGGTCGACATGAAGGCCGATGCCCGCCAGTACGGCGACCTCTCGGCACGCGAGAAGAACGCGTACGACTCGATTATCGGCCTGCTGGCCACGCTGGACTCGCCACAGACGCGCTTCATCTACAACGTGGCCGAATACATCACCGACCCGGCCGCGCACGCCAACGCCGCGATCATCGGCCAGCAGGAAGTGATCCACAACGAGAGCTACAGCTACGTGCTGGCCTCGATCACCGACCTGGCCAACCAGAACCGGATCTTCGAGATCGCGCGCACGCACCCGACGATCATCGCGCGCAATGCGCCGATCATGGCGTCCTACGACGACTTCATGCGCGACAAGACCGCCGAGACCCTGCTGCGTTCGCTGATCCAGTCCTCGATCCTTGAAGGCATCAATTTTTATTCCGGCTTCGCCTATTTCTACAACCTGGTGCGCCAGAACCGCATGGCCGGCACCGGCAAGATCATCAGCTTCATCAACCGCGACGAGCTGGCCCACACCAAGTTCATCAGCGAGGTGATCCGCGCCATCGTCGGCGAGAACCCGGAGCTGCGTACGGACGAACTGACCGCATACGTGCACCGGGCCTTCGAGCACGCCGTGGAGCTGGAGGTTCAATGGACCGGCGAAGTGCTGGACGGCATCGACGGCATCAACGTCGACGAAATGATCCAGTACGTGAAGTACCGCGCCAACAAGATGGCCGGGATGCTGGGGATCGAAAGCCTCTATCCGGAATCCACCGGCAACGTCATGCCCTGGATCCGCGCCTACGCCGACAACTTCACCGAGACCAAGACCGACTTCTTCGAGATGCGCAACGCGTCATACAAGAAGACCAATCTCGACAACGGTTTCGACGACCTCTGATTCGCCTTGTTGGAGCTGCTCCATGCGCATATTGATCGCCTACGACTCGCTGAGCGGCAATACCCGCGATCTCGCGCGCATGGTGCGCGCGCGCTGCGAGGCGCGCGGCCACGCCGTGACCTGGATCGAGACAGGCATCCAGGCCATGGTCGATGCCGGTCCCGACCCGCGGCACGACCTCTACCTGCTGGGCACCTGGACCGACAACGCCGGGCGAACGCCTGCGGCGATGAAGCGCTTCATCGCCGAGCTTGTCGAAGCCGTCGGCAGGCCGGAGCAGCTCGCCGTCTTCGGGACCGGCGAAACCCAGTGGGGCGCGGAGTACTACTGCGGCGCGCTGCGGCGCATGGCCCGCTTCTTCGACAGCCGCCATCCGCCGCTGGAGATCGAGCAGATGCCGCATGGCGCGCGTGACGTGCTGGATGTCCAGCGCTGGACCGACCGGATCCTCGCGGCCGTCGCGGGCGCGCGTGTGCCGGCAACCGCAGGCGCCACCACCGGCGCCGGCTTCCTCCACACCCGACGCCAAGGACATGTTCCATGCTGATCATCGACGCCTCGTCGCCTGGAGGCATCGACGCCGCCATCGCCGCCCATCCGCGCCTGCTGGTCGACTATTACAAGGACGACTGCCCGGCCTGCCGCATGCTGGACATGTCGCTGCAGAAGTTCGCCGCCGCCCCCGTCGCCGGCGATCTGGTGCTGCTGAAGGTGAAGCTGGAAACCGTCGGCGAAGCTTGCTTCCGAGGCCTCGGCCTGCGACAGACGCCGACGCTGGCGCTGCATGTCGACGGCGCCGAAGCCGCGCGCCTGCCCGGCTACCAGACGCCGGCGCAAATCGCCAGGATGGTCGAAACGCATCTTGCCGGCACCAGCGCATGACAGCCGCACCGACCGAAGCGCGGATGCTGGACATCGTCTTTCCGGACCACACCAACCACCTCGGCACCCTGTTTGGCGGCCAGGCGCTGGCGTGGATGGACAAGGCGGCCTTCATCGCCGCCTCGCGCTACGCCCGCAGCACCGTGGTCACCGCGCGCTCCGAGCAGGTTGATTTCAGCCGGCCCATCCGCCAGGGCCAGCTGGTGGAGACCATCGCGCGCGTGGTGGGCGTCGGCCGGACGTCCATGCAGGTCGAAGTGGAACTGGTGAGCGAGGACCTGCTGAGCGGCGAGCGGCAGACCTGCACGCGGGGGCGCTTCGTGATGATCGCGCTTGATCCGGAGGGGCGGCCGCAGGCGGTGCCCGACGTCCCCACCGTCCAGCCGGCTCGGATCCCATAGTCCGGCAGGCCCCCATCGCGGAAGTAGCGGCCCATCAACCGGCCAGGCGCCGGGTGCGCCACGTGGTGGTTGCCGTTGCGGTGCGGATAGGCATCGGCGGCGAACGAGGCGACGAGGAGGTCGAAGTCGCGCGGTTGCGCATGCTCGAAGCCGACGCCTGCCCGCGTGCCGTCCTCATCGATCGTGGCGATTCTATCGCCGGACAGCAGCTCCAGCGACGCGCATCAGCCGCGGTCCTGTCCGGTGCCCAGCAGGAACCTCAGCCCGCGGATGAAGCCACGCGGCGCGACGGTCAGGTGGTCTTCGTCCTCCAGGACGTCGAGCCGCAATCGCAGCGAGGGATAACCCCGCGCCGCCAACGTCGCTTCCATCCTGCGCGCATCGCCCACCATGTCGTAGCGCTTCCCGGAGGCGGGGGATTCGTACTCGCCGATGTACATGTAGACCGAGGCGGGCAGGTCGGCGTGGACGGCGGCATAGCGGCGTTCGAAGTCGTCGATGGCGTTGCCGTCGTACCAGAACGACGGACTTCCCAGCACGTAGCCCGAGAACAGCGCCGGCTCGGAGAACAGGATCTGCGCGCCCAGCAGTCCGCCATAGGAGTGCCCTAGCAGCAGTTGCCGAGCCTCGTCACTGCGGAAGCGGGACGCGACGAAGGGAAGCACCTGGTCGCGCAGGTAGGCGGCATAGGCGGCGCCCTCGCCGTGCGGATCGACGGCGGCGGCCGGGCCATGGCGCCCGGGGGTCGGCGTGTAGTCACGGCGGCGACTGGTCATGGCTCCGTCGCCGAGCGCATAGGACAGGCCGATGAGGATGAAGTCCTCGATCGCGGGCCCGTCTCCGTTCAAGCGCCGGGCAATGTTGCGGACCACCGGGAAGGCGTAGTCCGCGTCGGTGACGTAGAGCACGGGGTAGCGATGGTCGGGCCGCTCCGCGTAGCTGGCGGGCAGCGAGACGAAGACCTGGTAGTCCCGGCCGGAGACCGGATCGGGCACGGTCCAGACTTCGGTGCCGGCGATCTCGTAGGGCAGGCCCTCGCCACGCTGGGTGCCGGATGGCAACACCCCGGCCGGCTTCGACGGGGTGGCCGCCGCAACCGTCCCGGACTCGTTGCCGGCATCGGCTGGCACGGGTGCGGCGATGGCGCCTTCGTCCTTGGCGCAGGCCGCGATGCCGGCGACCAGCAGCGATGACAGGCAGAGCGACAGCGGTGCGAGCGTGCGGAGCATGGACATCCTTTTCCGTGGAGTCGGTGCCACGGCCCTGGGCCGCGGACGCAGCCGGGATTCTAGTCCGCTGACGTATCCTTCCGCGCCGACTGTAGCTTTCAGATATCGAGCACGATCTTACCGAAGTGCGCCCCGCTTTCCTGGTGACGGAACGCCGCAACCAGATCATCGAGAGCGAAGTGGCGGTCAATGACGGGACGCAGCGTGCTCGCTTCCATCGCGCGCACCAGGTCCTGCTGCTGGCGGCGGCTGCCGACCACCAGGCCCTGCAGGCGCAGCTGGCGCCCGAGCGCCAGTCCCAGCGGGAAGCGCACCTCGACGCCCGTCAGCACGCCGATCAGCGAGACATGGCCGCCGGCGCGGCAGGCGAGCATCGACTGCTCCAGCGTGTCCGACCCCGCCACGTCCAGCACGTGGTCGACGCCGCGGCCGCCGGCCAGCCGGTGCGCGGTCTCGCCCCACTTCGGGTCCTGGCGGTAGTTGATCACCTCGTCCGCGCCCAGCTCGCGCAGGCGCTCGAGCTTGGCGTCACTCGACGAAGTCGCGATCACCCGCGCGCCCGCCAGCTTCGCCAGCTGCAGCGCGATCATGGAAGTTCAGGGAACTGGCGCGCACGCGCACGGTGATCTCGCCCGGTCCCGGCTCCACCGGCTGCGTGCTGCCGACCGTGACGTGCTCGAAACCGCCGCCGGCGGGGATGTGGATGGTCTTGATGCTCATGGGGAAACTCCTTATGGGCCGCGCCCGCGGATTGCGGCGCTGCGATGGGTCTGCGACCAGCATGCCTGTGCGGCTGTAAATTCCCGGAGCGCCCTGCTGTGCGAGACCTGTCGGTCGCCAGCAGCGGCCCGTAGAATAGAATCGTAAAGAAACCGGTTAGCTTTGGCCCGCATGGCCTCGCTGGAGCGCGGTTCGACGCATGAACAGGCGCCTGATATCGTATCTGGAACCGTAAAGAAACAGCGGCTCCACATGGCCCGCCCTCCTTCCGCCACGCTCGCCGACCTGCTGGCCCTTCTCGCCGGCGGCCAGGCCGTGCGCGCCTCCCGCATCCTTCGTGAACTCGGCATCAGCCGGCCGGTGCTGGGACGGCTGGTGCGCGAGGCCGGAGACCAGGTCCTGCGCGTCGGCCGGGCGCGGGCCACGGCCTATGTCGCGCGCGCCAGCAGCGAGGCCGGCAGTGCCTGGCCGCTGTGGCGGATGCGGCCCGATGCCACGCTGGAGGAGCTGGGCATGCTGTACCTGCTGAGGGGAGAACGGTTCCAGTTCGAACCGGCCGGCGAGCGGCCAAACCTCAACCGGCCGGTGGATGACGTGCCCGGCCATTTCCCCGGTCTGCCGTGGTTCCTGGATGACCTGCGCCCGCAGGGCTTCCTCGGCCGCAGCCTGGCCCATCGCAGCGGCCCCCGGCTCGGCGTTCCCACGGATCTCAAGCGCTGGCAGTTGCGTGACAGCCTGCTCGCCATCACCCGCACCGGCGGCACCGCGATCGGTGACCTGCTGCTGGGCAGCCACGCCGTCGAGCTGGCATTGGCCGAACTCGACGCGCCACCCGATGCCGTGGCAGCGGCCGGGCGGCGCACGCGGTACTCCGACTGGGCCGAAGCCGCCCTTGCAGGCGAAGAGGTCGGCTCGTCACCCGGCGGCGAGCAGCCCAAATTCACCAGCACCGTGCTCACCCCGGATGGCCGCTACGCCACCCTGGTGAAGTTCGCCGTCCACGACACCGGGCAGGCGGCGGCCCGCTGGGCGGAGCTGTTGGCCTGCGAACAGATTGCACTTGCCTGCCTGCGCGATGCCGGTCTGCCCGCCGCCGAGGCGGAACTGGTCGATGCCGACCGGCACCTGTGCCTGGAAGTGCGCCGGTTCGACCGCAGCCAGGACTGCATCGGCAGGCAGGGTTTCGTCTCGTTGCTGGCCCTGGATACCGCCTTCGTAGGCGCCGGAGGCCACGACTGGTCGCGGGCAGGCGAGCAGCTCGCCGCAGAAGGCCTGATCGACGCGCAGACGGCCGGCCAGATGGCCGTGCTGCACTGGTTCGGCCGCTTCATCGGCAATAGCGACATGCACGCCGGCAACCTCGGCTTCCATCTCGCCGACGCAGGCCCGCTGGCACTCGCACCCGCTTACGACATGCTGCCGATGTACCTCGCGCCATCACGCACGGGCGCCGCGCGTCCCGCCGTGCCGCTGGTTCTCGCGCCTCCGGAACGGACCGGACACACCGGCCACATCGCCCGCGCGGCGGACGCGGCGATCCGTTTCTGGGACCAGGTGGCCGGGTCGGAGCGGATCCGCTCCGCGGACCTGCAGCAAGTGGCACGTCGCAACCAGGAACTCGTGGCGCGGTATGCGCGCACGTTTGCGGCGGCCAAGGTCACGCCGCACCCGATCGCCCGGGCCTGAGGCCCCGCGCAGTGAGGCCTCAGCCCTTGACGCACACCACCTGCCGCAAGGTGTGCACCACCTCCACCAGGTCCGCCTGCGCCGCCATCACCGCGTCGATGTCCTTGTAGGCCGCCGGCGACTCGTCGATCACCGCCTGGTCCTTGCGGCATTCCACGTGCGCCGTGGCCTCGCGGTGCTGCTTGAGCGTGATGCGGTTGCGCGCCGCGGTGCGGCTCATCACCCGCCCGGCGCCGTGGCTGCAGCTCTCGAAGCTGTCGCCATTGCCCAGGCCGCGCACGATGAAGCTCTTCGCGCCCATGCTGCCGGGGATGATGCCGAGCTCGTCCTTGCCTGCACGCACTGCGCCCTTGCGGGTCACGAACATCTCCTGCCCACCGTGCGTTTCCTTCTGCACGTAGTTGTGGTGGCAGTTGACCGCCATCGCCTGCAGCTTGAACTTCGGCAGCTCCGCGCGCATCGCGTGCAGCACGCGCTGCATCATCGCCTCGCGGTTGGCGCGCGCGTAGTCCTGGGCCCAGCCCACGGCTTCCACGTAATCGTCGAACAGCGGCTCGCCTTCCATGAAAAAAGCCAGGTCCTTGTCGGGCACGTGGTAGCCCAGCACGCGCTTGCCCAGCTCCTCGCGGGCGCGCTGGATGAAGTAGCTCCCGATCAGGTTGCCGGTGCCGCGCGAGCCCGAGTGCAGCATCACCCACACCGCCTCGCCCTCGTCCAGGCAGACCTCGATGAAATGGTTGCCGCCGCCGAGCGTGCCGAGCTGCTTCTCGACCTTGTCGAGCCGGATCTTCGGATGCTTCGCCTTGATGCGCTCGAGCCGCTGCCACAGGCCCGAGCCGGCAAGCGCGGTCTCGACGCTGTCGGGCGTCTTGCGGTGCTCGCCATGCGGACCGTTGCCGACCGGGATCGCACGCTCGATCGCCGAGCGCAGCGGGCCCAGCGAATCGGGCAGGTCGCGCGCGTTGAGCGTGGTGCGCACCGCCGCCATGCCGCAGCCGATGTCCACGCCCACCGCGGCCGGGATGATCGCGCCCTGCGTCGGCACCACCGAGCCCACCGTGGCGCCGATGCCCAGGTGCACGTCCGGCATCACCGCCACCCAGGGCCCGACGAAGGGCAGGCTGGCGATGTTGCGCAGCTGCGCGCGCGCCTGGTCTTCCAGCGGCACGCCGCGGACCCAGCCCTTGATGGGCTTCTCGCCGTGGCCGTGCAGCCATTCGTAGTTGGAGGTGTCCATGCTGCGTATGGTTTCCGATCGGCGATGAATCGTGCGTGGCCGTATGCCGGCGCCCAGTGCCTACCGTGGAAACTCCCCGTCGACGTACAGCCAGCGCCCGTCCACGCGCTCGAACCGACTGATCTCGTGCAGCCGCACCGCAGGCGCGCCACCGGGCTTGTAGCGGGCGACGAACTCGACCACCGCGGTGTCGTCGCCGATCCCGGCATGGCGCCTGATCTCGAGCCCAAGCCAGCGCAGGCCCGGCGTGTCGTCCAGCTCGAACGGATCCGGGCGCGTGGATGGATGCCAGGTGGCCGCGAGGTAATCGCGCAGGCCGAGCACGTAGGCGCTGTAGCGCGAGCGCATGAGTTCCTCGGCGGTGGCCGCGGGCGTGCCGTCGTGCAGCGGCTGGCAGCAGTTGGCGTAGGTCGCCGAAGTGTTGCAGGGGCAAGGTCTGGACATGGTGCTGGCAGGTTACGACGGGATCGCGCGTTGGTCCGTAGTGGGAGCCTTTGCACCAGATGCGCCTGCGACCAGGCTTTCACAAGGCCGAATGGCGCCCGGCGCAAGACTCCCGCGAGACCCGCAACCGCCACCACGAAAGGAGCCAGCAATGAATCCGGACGAGATCATGCGCCTGCTGCAAGCCGCCGCCGTGCTGTTCACCCTCGCCGCCCTCGGCGGCCTGGTGATGGCCGGCATCCGTTTCAGGGGCCGCCGCAATCCCCCCGCCTGGCTGGCCATGCTGCACGGACTGCTGGCTGGCGCCGGCGTGACCCTGCTGGCCTATGCCTGGTACGCGGGCGACATCCCGGCACTGGCCCTGCTGGCACTGCTGCTGTTCCTGCTGGCGGCCGCCGGCGGCGCGGTGCTGAGCCTGGCCTACAAGTGGAAGCAGCGGCTGCTGCCCGCCAGCCTGGTGATCGGCCATGCGGTCGCCGCGGTGGCGGCATACGTGCTGTTGCTGGTTGCCGTGTTCGGCGACGTCAGCGCTTGAGGCCGGCCACGATCTCCGACACGTCGAGGCCCAGCTCCAGCTGCACGCGCACGTAGTCGCGCTCCTTGCGCGACAGCGTGCGGCCGGCTTCGATGCGCACGTCTTCCGCGTGCAGCACGCGCATGATCTGCGGCATGGCCGAACCGATGGCATCGGGCCCGTAGCCTGCCTCGCGGAGGGCGGCGCGGAGGAGGTCTTCAGCGTCCATGGCAGGTCCTGATTGGTGCGAGGTGGGCGTGCATTGTGCGACATGCGGCTCTCGCGCGAGGCCGGTGGCGCTCAGACCTGCAGCCGCTGCAGCACGAAGTGCCACGCCGGCAGCGTCGCCAGCGACAGCACGATGCCGTAGCCGACCAGCGCGGCCGCCAGCCGCGGCGCCATGCGGTGCGAGATCGCCAGCGCGGCGGCGGTGACCATGGTCGGCATCGCCGATTCCAGCACCGCCACCTGGCGCATCTCGCCCTCCAGGCCGAACCCCAGCGCGAGCGCCAATGCCAGCGCCGGCAGCACCGCCAGCTTCAGCACCAGCCCCAGCGCCAGCGGCCGCACCTCATCGCGCGGCAGCCGCAGCTGCACCGTCAGGCCGACCGCCAGCATCACCAGCATCAGCATCACCCCGGCCAGCTGGCCGAGCGCGGCGGCGATCCACGCCGGTGGGTGCTCGGGCATCAGGGTCAGGCCGAACACCAGCGCCCAGGCCGGCGGAAATCGCACGATGCGCAGCGCGATCATGCGCGCCGTGGGCGGTTCGTCACCGCCGTAGCGCGCCAGCACCACCAGCCCGAGCGTGGACAGCATCACGAAGGTGCCGAACTGGTCGTAGACCACCGCATAGGGCAGCGCCTGCGCGCCCAGCAGCGCCTCGACCATCGGATAGCCGATGTAGCTGGTGTTGCCCAGCATCGTGCACAGCAGCAGCACCCCGAGTTCGTCGCGACGCAGCCGCAGGCGCGGCGCCAACAGGCGCAGCAACACCCAGCTGGCCGCCGCAAGCAGCCAAGGCACCGCCACCAGGCCGAGCAGGTCCGGCTCGAAGCGCAGCCGCGGCACGTACACCAGGATTGCCGCCGGCAGGCAGACGTACAGCACCACCAGGTTGAGCGTGTCGGCGGCGCCCTCGGGAAACACCCGCAGGCGCGCGAACAGCATGCCCAGCGCCAGCATGGCGAGCATCAGGGCGAAGGCGTCGAAGGCCATCGAGGCCGTAATCCGTGGTGGGGAAGTAAACCATCATAAGAGCCGGGACCTGGCGCACCATTCGCCATTGGGCGGTGGTCGCCCGATGTGTCCACGTGCGCCACCATGTCGGCCTGCCTACCGACGGGACGACACATGGCTCTGCTCTACATGCTGCTCGTGGTCGCACTCACCTGGAGCCTGGGCGCCCTGCAGCTGTGGCCGCGCATGCGCTGGGTCCGAGAGCTGCCGCTGTGGTTGGGCGGCGCACTGGCGGTGGGCGTGGCGGCCTGCGTGGCTTGGGGGTTCGTGGGCGTGCTGCGGATTGGCGACTGGCAGTCGCTGTCGATGGACCAGGCCATGAATCGGGTCTTCGGCACCGGGTCGCTTTGGTTCCAGCGTTCCGGCTGGGCGATGCTCGACCGGGTCACGAACATTTACGTCACCCTCGATCTCGCGTTCACGCTGCTGGCTCTGAGCGCTGCTTCCATGCATGGCTACGTGTTCTGGGTCGGGGTGGCCGAGCGGCGGCGGCGGGCGGCGGTGCGACGCCTTCGCTGACATGCGCGACGCGCGCCTGACGCAGGACGTGTAGGCGACGAAGGTTCACCACCGCGGGCTTCGCCTGGCGGCTCAGAGATCCAGCGCAATCTTGCCGAAGTGCCGACCGCTCGTCTGGTGCTGGAACGCCGCACAAGGTCCTCGATCGGGAAGTGCCGATCGATCACCGGACGCAGGTCGCTGGCTTCAGCGCCCGGATCATAGGTGCGGACCAGCAACACGTCGTCGCCGCGTGCCGTCAGCTCGAACAGGACGGATCCGGCCGCCGTGTTCGCCAACGTCATCAGCGGCCGCGGCGCCTGGACGGTGCGCTACGCCGAGTACGGCAAGCCGAGCTTCTGCATCGTGCTCGAGGGCGGCTGCCGCCTGGCCATCGACGGCTACGCGCCGTTCGCCATCGGCGCCGGCGATTTCATCCTGCTGCCGACCACCCCGGCCTTCACCCTCGCAAGCCACGACCCGCCGCAGCCGGTGCTGCGCGATCCCCACGCCCTGCCGAGCGACGGCAGCGAGGTGCGCTACGGCGAACGATAGGCGCACCCGACATGCGCGCGCTCGGCGGCTACTTTGTTAACCTGCGGCCTCAAACACTCGCGCCTGCCGTACGCTCTCGTGTTCTTCCGCCAGACTAGCTGCGACTTTCGCGGAACGCTTCTCATCTGACGCCCCTGCGAAATCTTCAGTCATGTTAGAAATCCCTCTGCTCAACACTGAGCTCGCAATTGTGCCTTGGCCAAGCTCGGCGCCGCTGAAGTAGCCAAGACTGCAGCCCATTAGGCCATTAGTCTCCTGCACTTCGAAGACCGCGGGGACCTGCCATGGCGACACGCCAGTAATCCGAATCGATCGGATCTAGTGGCTCGCAGCCGGCGAGTTCTTGCCGCAGTTGTAGCAAGTTCGGTAGTCCGAGAGCTGCCGGCCCCAGTAGAGTTTGCCATCGCGAATCCTGCCCGCAGGACCGCTGCAATAGTCACAGGACGGCCCCTCGCCTCGCTCCCACCTGTAAAGCGCCCAGCCGATGGCCGCGAGCCAGATGGCCGCCGCCGTACAAGCGCCGAGTGGCAGCCGAGCCGCCACCCTCGAGAGGTCTGGGGCTGCAGCCGCCAACCCGAACCGACCCAACAGGTAGGACACAATAAAGCTCCCCAGGCAAAGCGCAATCGGCCCCCTAAACGCACGAAACATCACCGCATTCCAGTTCATCACTCCGCTCCAGCTGTCCCCCGACCTGGATCGAGCTTACGGATGCCAGTCGCACGGGCTGAGATGCGGCAGCACGGCAATGTGTCGAAGCCCCCGTCATCAATCAACGGCTTCGACCGTAACGTGTTGTTTCGATTGGAGCATCGACAAGTTGGGCCTAGACTGCGTTGGAATCGGCAGGAAGTGCAGTCCGCGCGCCCTTCCCATCGACAGGAGATCACATGCGCTCCAACCGCTACGAGGAAGCCGCCGAGGAGCGGCGCAGACTGGAAAACGAACTGTGGCGCGCTCGCGAGACGGTCATGAGTCTGATGACTGCAGAAGCCAAAGCCATCCTCAGCAGCTACGTCAGTAAGCCGGCTGGCGAAGCTGTTTGGCATTGGGTACCCAGGGCACCGAGCGGATCGTGGACCTCTGCGACGGCGTCACTCAGGAGAGGTATGGGGGGATATCCGCTGGGCTCGCCACGCGCGCTGTATCAGCTATGCAAAAGCGGCACAAGTTCGCCATACGAAAAAGGATCTGCCATTCCTGAGGGCCTGACGCGCCATCTACTCGGGACCTACAACTCACACCAATGCGGAGCTTTCGGAGTAGCCGTAGCACTGGCGCGAGAATCGGCAAAATGGGCTCAGGTACGTGCCGCCGTCGCGCCGCCCCCATTGCACGCCCAAACCTCACCAGCGCACGTCTAAGGCCAGACAAGCCGAGGAAGAACCCGGTGACCTAACTACTCATCGGACTGACGGTTGCTTCCACCAATCCTTGCGCCCGCGCCCCTTCCTGTGAGCGTTCTCTCTGGCTTGGGCCTCGGCCTTCTCTTCTGGCGTGCGGGTATCCGGCCCTATCGGCGTGCTGAGCGGTTCGCCCGTGCATTCGCGTAGGGTCCACTTCTTTTGTTCGTCATCCATGCCGTCAGGATAGCGACCGGCGTCTCAGCACTCGCGACGCTCGCCGTCATAGCCTGACGCCGAGCCAGCGCGGAGTAGCACATAAAGCAGTCCACCAAGGTCGTGAGCAACCCCACCCCAGTGCCCAGAAAAGTCGCGTAATACCTTGGCAGAAGGATGACTTGGGTCTAAGAGCAGCTCAATATGGCGGGCGCTACTGACACTAGAGGCACGGCATGTCCGACTATTCCACCGAGACATTCTATTCAGATGCCCAGACTGCAGGACGAGAGCTCCTCTTCATTGCGGAATGGATCATCGTCGTGGTCGCATTCTCGTGGGCTGCCGAAAAGGGCTTGTCCCTGGCACTGTACTACTTCGCGCTTACTCTCTACCTGCTACTTGCGGCGTACGTTGCCGTGACCATCAATAGGTTTCTTTGGTGGGTGTTCCCATTGATCGGCCCTAACAAGCCACGGAGCCCCAAAACTATTGCAGCGGCGATCTTATCCTTGACGATCGCCTATGGCAGCATGATGCTAATTGATGTGTCATTCGTGACCCTAATGTGCGCGGAGTCGGTGGCTACAAAGCAAGCGCAGTGCGCAAAGGACCGGCCCAAATCGGAAAGGACGCTATATCCGAGCTGGCTGCGGAAGTCAGTTGACACAAAGCAGCCTGCCCCAACAACTAACACAGGGTCAGAGATAGATCCTGAAGCTAACGCTGGCTCATTTGACGTCAGCCGGAGGCTAGTAAACCTTGTCGACAATGATTAGCACTGCTTTTTGATGTGCAGGAGAACTGTAGGTAACGGTTACGTCAGCCACAATTTCGGGCCGAAAGGCAGCCTTGCTTGCCTCAGATTCAGAAGCGAACACTAGTCTGGTGCGAGTCTCAATCTGCCCTGGTATCGATGCGGCCCAGCCCTTTACGGCGGAGTCATTATCAGTTGCTCGCAACTTTACCCTGACTCGCGAGAGCGACGCATCTTCTGACGTATCTTCCGGATCGACTGAACTCGGTAGCGACGCGGCGGTTCTCTGAGACACGACTTGAATCTGCGACCCGTTGTCGCCCTCGAACTCCAATGCCACGCCCTGCTCCCGTGCGGGAGCAGTCGCGTCCATCGCTGCCTGCACCCGCCGCTGGTTGGACGTGCGGTTAATAGCGGATTCGATAGCTGCCTCAAACTCTTTCGGCGTGCGCGCGTAGGTCTCAGCACCAATGATTACGACGGCGTTGTTGTCGCCTTCAATGTGGCTGAGCATCCCATTCGGCTGCCCACCGGGAAGCAGACCCAAACCGTTAAGCACAAGAGCCCCAACCAGAACCCCGATGGCAATTTTCAGCACTGGCGTTCCTCCTTCCCACGCGGCCTTCACACTATCCGACAACGAGTCGAGACACTTTTGATAGTCTTCCTCCGACTTGAACAACAACTTGATTTTTAGGTCTTCAATGAAACTGCCGTCCTCAAGGCCACTGACCTGAAGTTCGGCCTCCTTAACCTTTGCACCGGTCACGGCGTAAATGGCCTTCGGCAATTGCACCTTGACGATGCGCTCCATCCCACGCAGGGATGCAATCACTGCCTCAACGCTGACCGGCTCGTTCGTCCTAAAGCGTATCCGATGCTCGACGATAACCAGATAAGGAACTTTCGCGCGGCGGGCCTTTTTCCTGTTCCGCAACGCTCGCAGCGATTTTTTCGTACGCCGCCGCCCGCCACCGCCTACGTTCCCTATTGGCATCCCCCCCTCCTAAGCATCTATTCCCCGACCTCCGAGGATTGCATAGTGCGCCGCCCCCGTCACTAGCGACACCCGCTCCTCCATGGCGCACCAAGATTTCTGCCCCACAAGCTACGCTAAAGTCACAGCGCCCAGCCGGACACTGCGGCCGTGAGAGGCGCTCAACTGGAAGGGGAACGCATAGCCGCCGCAGTAAGCTGTCAGCTCTCTTGGGGGATGTCCCATGCGCAGGAAAGTCAAATGGCAGTTCGTCTCGAGGCTACGCCCCCCGGTTTTGAGTAGCACGGCGATCTGGAGTCCAATTCCCCAAAGCCAGGACGTGGACGCGATCATCCTGTGCACCAGCCACCAGCGCCACTTCCCTTTACTGTCCGACGAACCGATCCTGCGTACCAGCAACCGCCTGTACCCCCGGAAGCTGTACAAGGGCGTGCTCTGGATCGACAAACCGAGGCTGGTCTATCTCGGCATGCAGGACCAGTACTACACGTTCAACATGCTCTATGCTCAGGCTTGGCTGGCGCGTGACGTGATTCTGTGCCGCAGCGCGCTGCCCGCCCCAGAGGCCATGCGTGCCGACAGCGACGCCTGGTTCGCGCGCGACCCAGCTTGAGGAGAAGTAGACGCTGGTGTCTGCGGTGGCCCGACGCGGTAGCGCCGTCGCTGCCGCTTCGCTGAGGCGCCTGAGCTCAGCGGGTCCGGTGCCGCCTTCGGCACCAAGCTGCCGGTTCAAGGGCAGGACGGCGATGGGCATGCCAGAAGGTGGACCTAACACCGCTTCTGTTCATGGTTGATCTTCCGCAACCCGGACTGGAACGATCCGATCCCAAAGCCCCATGCGCATCTCGCGCGCACCGGGCTGGTGTTCGTCAGCGTAGTGCAGGCTGGCGTCCTCGAATGCCTTGAACTGGTAGATCGCGGCGTTCATGTTTTGGGCGTTGAACAAGCCCAGCCGGCTCAATAGTTGGAAGTCTGCGACCGTCAGCCCCGTCACCCGCTCGAACAAAGCCGAGTCCAGCGACTCGATCACATCCTTGAGCGCTTCCTCGCGAAAATCGGTTACGTACATGAAGACCGGGATGCGGGCGAGGAACTTCTGCAGCTTCTCCCGGATTTCCTTGCGCTTTTTCGCGGTATCCGACTGCTCCCTCTTCTGGCCCGGGTCCAGCTCCCCACCCTGTTCGCGCTTCGCCTTCTTGAGCTTTTTAGTCGATGTGACGACTTGCTGGGCGTTCTGCGCCAGCGCGCGGAAATCCTCGATCTGTTCCAGCGTCGCCAGCAGGTCAGAATGATCGAGCACCGCATTCAAGGTGTGCTCGTTCACTTCCACCAGCAACGGCGAGTTCCAGCGCGCGGCCAGCGCCGACGCGCCAATGCCAGCTGTGGCCCAGTCCATCACTGCCTGCGCATCCAGCTGGTGCATCTGCCCGCCTTCAAACGCGAAGATCGGCAGGTAGTTGATCAGCTGGCCCACCGCGTCGGCCGGCTTGACCTCGCCGGTCGAGCCCAGACGGATGCCGTATTCGGCCACCAGCTGCAACGCACGGTTGGGGTCGAACTCGAAGACGTAGCAGGTGTCCTTCCTGACTTCGAGATTTCCTTCGGCATCACGCTGTGCCCACGGCGACTGCACGCGAAAGGCGGCCTGGAAATACGATTCTGGCGACTTCAGCGAGCGCAGCATGAAGATCGCGCTCCACTCCGGCACCGTTACCCCGGTCAGCAACTTGCCGCATGACAGCGTGATCGACCCGGCCTTGTGGCTCCTGACCGCGGTCTCAATGGCCAGCTCCACCGGCGGCAGCGCGTCCGCGCCCTGTCCGGCGGCATTGCCAGCTGCCACCACGATCTCGAAATCGGCAAAATACTTGTGAAGCTTGAGCAGGTCGCGCATCGCATGGCACGCGGCCACGTCGGGCAGATACCAGACCGTGTGCTTGACCGCAGCCGCGAAGTCCGGCGATTCATAGGGAAACGGTGCCTTCTTTCCGACCGCGAGCACCTGCAACTTCATCTGCTCGACCAGCTTGCCGCGCAGCATCTGCAGAAACTCCGACACCCGTGCCGGATCCTCAAACATGTAGGCACCCGGCCCGATATCGCGGCTGGCCGGGTCCACTTTCTTCGCCTTGAAGTAGGCATTAAGGGAAAATCCGTCGAACTCGCCATCGTCGGCCCAGGCCTCGGCCTGCTCACCCATGCGGTAGGCGTACAGCTCCATGCGCGGCAATTCGCGATACGGATTGGACCCGTTGGCAGCGCTCCAGAATTCCTTGGCCGACTGCTCGTCGATGTAGGTCCAGTTGAAGATCTGATCTTCGGTGAACTCACCGTTGGTGATGGCGCGGAACGGCGTGCCCGACAGGTATAGGTAATGCGCCCCCGACAGTCCGAGGTCGTCGTCGGTGACGCTGTCCTCTGGCTCCTCGCGCTCGGCCAGTGCTTTCTCGGTCGGGTCGTACAGGTCACGGGCCGCGCTGCGCCAGGCACCGAAGTGGTACTCGTCGATGACAATGCAGTCCCACTCGACCAGATGGATCGCCTCGTTGTGCGCCTTGATGCTGCCGTCCGCTGTACGCCCGCCCAGGTCCTGGAACGAGGCGAACCACACCTGCGGATCCCTGCTGTCGGCGGCCGTGTCGCGATCGGCGATCGGCGTGTCCCGATCAATGAAGCGCCAGCCTTTGAAATCGACGTGGTTCATCAGGTCGTCGTGCCAGGCGGCCTGCACCGCTGGTTTGTAGGTGAGCACCAGCACTTTCTTCCAGCCCATCGCGCGCGCCAACTGGTAGGTGGCGAAGGTCTTGCCGAAGCGCATCTTGGCGTTCCACAGGAACTTCGGAGCGCGCGCATTGGTAGTGCCGCCCGCCTTGCCTTTGGCGTGCCGGCGTAGATACCCGGCCGTCATGTCCACGGCGGCCTGCTGCTCCGGCCGCATCCGGAACGATTCGGTGCGGGTGGCATCGAAGGCCGCGCCGGTGCGGACAGTGTGGAGGGCTGCCTTGACCTCGTCCAGCGTGCACTCGAACCACTCACCGCCGGGCCTCTTGATGCCCGCTGCGACCAGTGCCAAGTGCACGTCGCGGTCGCTGAACTGGCTGCCATCGTCGCGTGCGGCGGGCTCGTCCAGCAGGATGTTGACGCCCTCCAGATCGGGATAGGCGGTACCGAGTTGCTGCTTGATGCGTTCGCGCGCGGTGCGTTTCGTGGTTTCGCCGACTTTGACCAGGCCGGCGCCCTCGATTAGCCCGCGGCCGACCTTGCGTCGCCACGGTTCAGCATCCTTGCCGATCACGGTGTAGGCGTAGACGCGGCGGGTCATGCGTTGTCCTTCCCATCCGCCGGCAATTCCTTCACTTGGGACTCGATGAAAGCGACTTCATCCGGCGTCAACTTGTATCGCTTGTACAAAAGCTTGTCGGTCCAAGTGCGATCCATCGGCAAGTCGGGAACGAACTTGTAGACATCGCGCGTAGCATGTTGCGTGGCCTTGCGGAGTGACACCAAAAAACGGACGAAGCGCGTTCGAAGATAGAGGGCAAAGCGCTCAGCCGACAGTTTGTCACTAAAACGACCTGCGACGAGGTACGTCTCCGTGCAGGCCTCACCAGGTGCAGCGATAAGTGGAGGGCTTAGGAACCGCGTCTCGACGGCAGCACTCGTACCCTGGACGGCGGTCATTAATACCTTCCAATCGTCGACCCAATCAGGATTGACGACGATGTCGGTCCGCTTGATCCAGCTCACTCTTTGGGAACCATAGAGTTTGATCGGATCCTTGAGGTTTCTGGCAGATTTTCGCCCATGGAAAAAGGTTCGAAACCCAAATGGCTTGGCACTTGAGACACGTTCGCTGAGAACCGCTTCATTTTTGGCCCTAATTTTTTTCAGGATCGGCACCGCCTCGTTCCGACGCACGAAGACATCGAACTCATCGAGTGGCCTGGCTACTTCCGGCCCAACCTGCTCACCGTTCCAACGCGTTGAGACTGCAGCCGTACCTTGATGGTTACGATCCCAGAGAAAATACGACACTCCGCCTCGAATCTTGACGCTCGGGAATGCGTCATAAAGCTTCGGATAATCGACCAACCTTCTCACCTGCCCACTCGTCAGCATGCGTTCCCTGAACCCGCCGAGCCCCTTCCCGCCTGCAAACCAACGCGACGGCGTGATCATCAAGACATAGCGCGGTTTCAAGCTGATAGCAGTCTCAACAAAGCGGTGGTAGACCGGCGTCGCACTCGCGTTATGTCCGCCATCGTTAATCTGATACGGCGGATTCCCGACAATTACATCGAATTTCATCTTGGACAGCTCCTGGGTCGGGTACGCGCCGTGGATGAAGGCGTAAGCGTAGTTCTCGCGTTTCTCCCCGCGTTCAAGATCGGCGGGCGCGCCGCAGATTCTGCATTTGCTCTCATTGCCGTCCGGACCAAAGTCGTGTTTTGCCGGCACAAACGGAATGTTGCCGGCTGGCAGCTCGAAACGGACGACGCTGCGGTCGCCCGAGGCATCGCGCGAGCAGTACACGCTGCGGCGCACCACTTGGCCGGTCAGCTCGGTGACCGAGGTACCGAACAGCATGTTGCGGAAGATGTGCTCGCGGCGCTTGCCGAAATCCGGCTGCCACGCTTCCAGCCCCGCCAGCAGCCGCGCGGCGACTTCACGCAGGATTGCGCCGGACTTGCAGCACGGGTCGAGCCAGCGGTAATCGGGGTTGGACCAAACCTCCGCCGGGAGAAGGTCCAGCATGGCGCGCGCCAGTCTCGGTGGCGTGGGCACTTCGTCGTTAGACAACTGCGCCAGGCAGTCGAGGATGTCGGGCACGTGTTGCTTGCGTCCCGTGGCGTCGTACATGGTCACCCCCCTTTCGTATTGACCAGTTCGGATGCGCGCGTGGGCTCGCCGTTGGCGGCAAGCATTGTGTAGTGGACAGGAACTTCGTCGCGTTTGGGTGCGGGCTCGGGATGGAAGAGGTCGGGCATGCGCCTGACTTCTGCGGAGTCATCCAGCATCGACCACACCCGCAAGAACGTGCCGCCACGCCCGGGCTGGTAGTCCACCACCTCAATGCGTGATGCGTCGGCGAGGAAGTCGGCATGGACGATATTGCTCGCCACGATGGCGCGCGCGGCAGCGGCAAACCCTTCGCTGGGCGCCATTGTGTTGGCGTCGTTGTGGTAATGCGAGCGCAGAACTTCTAGCAGGCGGAGGCGCGACTCGTTCACGTTGTCGGCGCAGATGTCCACGCCATAGATGGACGCCAGCGCGCGGAGCAACCAATGCTCGTAGCGAGACACCAAGTGGACGCGGGCGAAGCGGACACCCGCGAGTTTTCGCCGCAAGATTTCTTCCAGGAAGTTGCCCGAACCGCAGGCCGGCTCCAGAAACTTCGCATCCACTGTCTTCGTGCTGCCAGCCGGGAACATGTCGGGGATGAGGTCCAGCATCGCTTTGACCTCGCGCTCGTGGGTGAATACCTCGGCGAGGTCACGCACGCGCTGGCGCGTCTTTATCTGGCCACGCGGGTCGGGGGCCAGTGTCCTGGCGGCACTCACTGATCAACCTCCATCGGTGTCTCCAGCCCGCGCGCAGTGCTCCAGGCACTGAACACGTCGACGTGCAAGGACGGATTCAGGCAATAAACCAGATGTCACCCGAAATCCTCATTGAACTTGCCCACCTGAACGCCCCAATTCCTTCCGGCATATTGCTCAGTACAGACCAAGGATTGGCGGAGCAAAGACATCGATTGGATTGGTCGCGCCTATTCCCGTCACAGCGGCTGTGCTTTCCCTCTGGAGATTTCCGGATAGCTTACCAAGCAAGGACGTCGATGGATTGCCGCCCGCAACCTTTCCTGCGATCGCGCCCTGAACATCTAAGCCAGCCTCCACCGCACTCCCGACCACCGGCTGGCATGCCGCGCCAACGCTTCGCGGATCTGGGGTTCGCTGCCGGCCACATGCAATACGCGCCGCGCCCGCGTCATCCCCGTGTACACCAGCTCCCGCGACAGCACGCGGTTGTAGCGTTCGGGCAGCACCAGCCACACCTCGTCGAACTCGCTGCCCTGGGCCTTGTGCACGGTCATGGCAAACGCGCTGTCGTGCGCGGGCAGCGCGGCGGGGTGGAACGGACGCGGGTTGCGCGGGTCATCGCCCGGGAACCACGCCATCAGCGTGCCGCTGGCGTCGCGGAGGCAGATGCCGATGTCGCCATTGAACAGGCGGTGGCGGTAGCTGTTCTCGGTGACCAGGAGCAGGCGGCCATGGAAATGGCGGCTGCCGGCGGTGGCGGGGCCGGCACCACGACGGGTCCCGGCCAGCAGGTCCTCGATGCGGGCGTTGAGGCCGCGCGCGCCCTGCGGGCCTTCGCGCACGGCGGTGAGGATGCGCAGGCGGCCGGCGAGCGCGAGAGCGTCGGCGGGGTCGGTGGCGTCGGCCAGCGCGGCCCAGTGGGCGAGCAAGTGGTCGCGGTGGGACTGCAGCGGGTCTGCGTTGCCTTCGTGGAAGTGCACGCCGGCGAGCGTGCCGCCGCGCAGTAGCGACAGTGCGGTCGCGGTGTCGCCATCGCGGACGGCGGTAGCGAGTGGCGCGAGGTCGAGCGCCGCACTCTGCCGGTAGCCGCGGGTGAGGTGGATGTGGCGCGCCGGGAAGTCGGTGCCGCCCGCGCCCGCTTCGGCCGCGCGCAGGATGCCGGCGAGCACGTCGCCCGCCTCCACCGACGGCAGCTGGTCGGGATCGCCGAGCAGGACCAGGCGCGCGCAGTCGGGCACGGCTTCGACCAGCTTGGCCATCAGCGGCAGGTCGATCATCGAGGCTTCGTCCACCACCACCACGTCGAAGGGCAGCGGGTTGTCGGCGTGGTGCCGGAAGCGCGGCGAGTCCGGGATGGTGCCGAGCAGGCGGTGCAGGGTGGTGCCGGTGGTGGGCAGCTGCGCGCACAGCGCCGCGTCGACGCCCAGCGCGGGCAGCGCCTGCACGGCGTTGCGCACGCTCTCGGCCATCCGTTCGGCGGCGCGGCCGGTGGGCGCGGCCAGGGCGATGCGCGGGGGCGCCGCGCCGGCTTCGAGCGCCTGCGCGGCCAGCAGCACCAGCATGCGGGTGATGGTGGTGGTCTTGCCGGTGCCGGGGCCGCCGGTGACCAGCAGCAGGCGGTGATGGAGCGCGGCGGCCGCGGCGCGGGACTGGGGGTCGTCGGTGGTGGCGGCTTCGGGGAACAGCTGGGCGAAGAGGGGCGCGATGTGTGCGGGGACGTGCGCGTCGTCGCCATCGCTTGCGGCCGCCCCTGTGTGCGGCACGGCGCGGCCGATGCGGCGCAGGCCGTCGGCCAGGCGGCGCTCGTATTCGCGGTAGCGGCGCAGGTAGAGGAGGCCGTGCTCGTACACGAACGGGGCGTCGGCGGCGGATTCGGCATCGCCGCTGTCCGGGCGGGCGACCCAGCGCGAGGCTTCGAGCGCTTCGCGCCAAACATCAGGCGTGGGCCAGTCGATCGCGGCATCCACCAGGCGCCGTGGCTCGGCGGGATCGAAGCCCGCGTGGCCGGATGCAACCGCGAGCGAGGCCAGCGTAGCCGCGGCCAACACGCTGTCCGGCGTGTCGGGATCCAGCCGGCGCAGGCTCTGCGCCAATGCGTAGTCGAGCGTGCGCAGCGCGCCGGCCCTGACGAGGTCCTGCAGCAGGCCGATGCGGCGTGCGCCTTGCTCCTGCGGCAACGTGGTCATGCCTCCACCTCCACGTCCTTGCCAGCAAACAGCGTGTCGAGTTCATCGACCAGTTCCGGATCGAAGCGCCACGCCTGCACACCCTGCGCGTCGGTGCGTGCGGCATCCAGCCCGCGGCAAAACGCGTAGCGCACGCCGCCGAAGTCGCGGTCGTAGTCGTAAGCGCCGCCGGTAGCGGCATCGCCCAGGCGGAAACGCAGCCAGCGATGCAGCGCCAGCGTGTAGATCAACGCCTGCAGGTCGTACTCGCTGTGCGCCATCGCGGCCTCCAGCTGCGCGGGGCCGTAACCGGGCAGGCGGTTGGACTTGTAGTCGAGCACGTACCAGCGGCCGTCGTGCACATAGGTGAGGTCGATCAGGCCGGTCATCAGGCCTTCCAGCCGGCGTCGCGCGCCGAAGCCCTGGCGCGCGGTGAGCAGGCCGTGGCGGTGCAGCAGCGCGAGCAGCGCGTCGACGCGGGTGGGCGCGAGCGCAAACTGGAATTCGATCTCCGGGCGGCGGGCGTCCGCGGGCACGTCGGCCAGGCGCACGCCTTCCGGCAGGGCCACGGTGAGCGTGTGGCCGATGAGCGGGGTGAGCACGCGAATGCCGTCTTCGATGTCTTCGGCCGGATAGCCGCCGGCGCGCAGGCGCTTGGCGATCAGGTCGACCGCGTCGGCATCGGGCGCCGGCGCGCCGGGCGTCCAGGCGGCCCAGCGCGCGAAGTCTGTGTTCTCAAGCACATCGTGCAGCACCACGCCGAAGCGGGTGCCGGCGAAGCGCGGGTCGAAGCCATCGGCTGCTGCGCCGGCACTCGCCGGATGCAGCGCGTCGGGCGGGCTGATGCCAGCGCCCTCGGCGACGTGGTCATCCGCGCCTTCGCCCGCGACGGCGACGTCGTCATGCGCGCCCTCGCCCGCGGCGGCGACGTCGCGCCTGCCCTCACCCGCGTCAACGCTCGCGCCCGCCGACATGGCCACATCCATGCCGGCATCGACCTCGCCCGCAGGCTCGTCCTGCCCACCGGCAGCCGGCTGCGTCGCGCTGGCCGCGGTGTCCTCCTGCCCTTCGGCATTCGCGAGCTGGGTGAAGCTGTAGACCCACCAGTCGCTGGCCAGCGAACGCGCGGCGATGCGCGCCGGCGGCACGGCTTCCGTCGAGGCCGGCGGCAACCACGGCAGCGAAGCCGGCGGCTCGTCGCTATCGACCGCAACGACCTCCGCACCCAACGCAGCCACCAGCGCCTCCGGCTTCGCCACCATGTGCCGCAGCGGCGACTTGTCGTAATTGCAGAGCATCCCGCTCGCCAGCCACAGCGCATGGCGCGCGCGGGTCAGGCCGACGTAGAGCAGGCGCGCATCCTCGGCGCGCTGCGCCAGGCACCAGGCATCCTTGGCCGCCTCCCAGCCGGACAGCGAGGCCAGCAGCTTCCAGTGCAGCACGCGGCCCTCTTCGGTATTGACCACGGCGCGCTGGCCGGGATTGCGCGCATGCGCGCCGATCGCGGCGAAGGGCATGAACACCAGCGGGTATTCCAGTCCCTTGCTCTTGTGCAGGGTCACCACCTGCACGCGCCGGGCGTCGGACTCCAGGCGCAGCAGCTGGCTCTCGTCGTTGGCATTGGCGTCGGCGATGGCGTTCGCCAGCCAGTCGACCAGGCCGTGCAGGCCCAGCGCGCGCGACTGCGCGTCCTGCAGCAGTTCGGCCAGCTGCAGGTAGTTGGTGAGGCGGCGCTCGCCGTCGAGCAGGCCGAGCAGGCGGCCGGCATGTTCGGCGCACAGGGCATTGACCAGGGCCAGTGGGCCGCCGCGCTGCAGGCGCTCGCGCCAGGCCAGGGCTTCGAACTGCCAGTGGCGCAGGGCTTCGCCGTCGTCGTCCATCGCGGCAATGCTGGTGGCGTCCAGGCCCACCAGCACGGTCGAGAGCGCCATGCGCAGGCGGCCGTCGTCGGCGCCGTGCAGCAGGGCGAGCAGCAGGGCGTGCAGGTCGCGCGCCTCGTGCGTGGCGAACAGGCTCTGCTTGCCGGCGGCGACCGCGGGGATGCCGGCCATCGCCAGGGCGTGGCGGATGCGCGTGGCCTCGTTGTGACTGCGCACTAGCACGGCGATATCGCCCGGCTGCACGGGACGGCCTTCGATGCTGGCCTGGCCCGCGCGCGCATCGCAGAGCACGCGGTGGATGGCGGCCACGCAGGCGGCGGTGGCGAGTTCGCGCGAGCGGCCGGCCTTGTAGGGCTTGATCTTGCCCTTGCTGTCGACCTCGTCCGGCAGGGGTGCGCGCCAGACGGTGAGTGCCGGTGCGGGCGCGCCGTCGCGGAGGAAGTCATCGTCGCGGCGCACGCCGCCGGGCAGCACTTCGCGGAAGCCGATGCGCGGGTCGATGAAGGGCGGCGGGATCTTCTTCGCCGGATCCGCCGCGGCATCCTCGTCAGCCGCCGCCTGCGCCTGCGCGTACAGCGCCGAGACCGCGCGCAGCACGGAGGGCCGCGAGCGGAAATTGCTCGACAGCGGCGGCGCCTCGTCGGCGGTGTCGCGCGCGGCGAGGTAGGTCTCGACGTCGCCGCCGCGGAAGCCGTAAATCGCCTGCTTGGGATCGCCGATCACGAACAGCGCCGGCGCCTGGCCGTGCAGCGCGGCACTGGCGGCGCCGAACACATGGTCAAAAATGCGCCACTGGCGGGCATCGGTGTCCTGGAACTCGTCGACCAGGGCGACGGCGTACTGGGCACGGAGGCGTTCAACCAGGTCCGCGGCCTGCGGACCATCGATCGCATCGGCGACGCGGTCGATCAAGTCGTCGTAGGTCTGCACGCGCTGCTGGCGTTTGGCGCGGGCGACGCGCTGGCGGGCGTCATCGCGCAGGCGGTGCAGCAGCTCGACGCGGCGGGCGTCCTGCCACTCGGCCATGGCGGCGAGGGCGTCGAGATAGGGGGGGACGGTGTCGCAGAGCGGCGAATCCGGCGTCTTGCCGGTGTGCTTCACGCCCGTGCGCAGTTCCAGGGTCTCGCGCGTGAGCTGCGGCAGCTTGGCGTGCTGGAACGGCGCGCCGCGCGCGCCGGCATGGCACCACTGGTGCAGGGCGTCGAACAGTTCTGCGATCCAGGCGGGCTTGTAGCTGCCGCCATGCAGCACCTTGCCCTCGACCGCGGACACCAGCGATGCGCGGAAGTCATCGCCATGCGCGCGGAAGGCCTCGGCCAGCGCCTCGCCGGTGGCGTGCAGGCGCGGCGCGGGATCGGCCGGGAGCTCGGACAGCATCGGGCGCAGCGTGCGCTCGCGCACCAGGTCAGGCAGGTCGCCGGCCAGCGCCGCCGGACCCTGCGGCCACAGCGCCAGCAGGTCGTCGGCGGCCTCTGCGTCGCTGCCATGCGTGCGCCACAGGTCGGCGGCGATGGCCTCGTACAGCGGCGCGTCGCTGGTCAGCAGCTCGGGCGCATCGAAGGCCTGCCCGGCCTCCAGCGCGTGCTCGCGCAGCACGCGGGCGCAGAAGCCGTGGATGGTGAAGATCGCGGCGAGGTCGATGTCGTTGGCCGCGGCGAGCAGGCGGCGACGCAGGGCGTCGGCCGTTTCGGTGCCGCGGGCGAGATGCGCATCGAGCACGGCGCGGGTGAGCGCGGCTTCGGGCGCGGCGTCAGTCGCGGGCGGCGTGCCGACCAGCTCGCCCGCCAGCAGCAAGCGCGCACGGATGCGGCTGCGCAGCTCCTGGGTGGCGGCTTCGGTGAAGGTCACGGCCAGCACCTGGCCCACGCGCAGGCCGCCTTCGACCACCAAGCGCACCACGAGCGTGGCGAGGGTGAAAGTCTTGCCGGTACCCGCCGAGGCTTCGATGGCATGGACGCCGTCGAGCGCGAGGTCGAGGTAGGGGTCGGTTTCCGCGCTCATTCCGCCTCCTCCAGGTCCAGCGCATCCGCGATCGCACGCAGCGCCGCCGGGTCGGTGCCCGCGTACAGCTCACCGCGCACCACCGCCAGGTAGATGCCCATCGCCAGATCGATAAAGGCCACCTGGGTCGCGTCGTCGCTGAAGGGGTCGCGCCCGCGCAAGGCGAGCCGCAGCGCTTCACCACTGCTTTCCGCCCAGCTGAAATCACTGCCGTGCCATTTCTTGGCCGCAGCCTCGAGGCCCTTGCGCATGTCGCCGGCCTTGAACAGCTCCCAGCCGCTGTAGGGCGCGAACGGCAGCGGCTGGCGCAGGCCGGTATCGCGCAGGGCGATGAGCATGCGCAGCAGCTTGCGCGCCTGCGCGGGATCGAGCGCCTCGCGCAGGTGCGGGCCGACGCCGCGATCCTTGTCGTCATGGAATTCGACCAGCGGCGTGTCGAGGCCGGCAGCGCTCGCCAGCAGCCAGTCCAGGCCGTTGCGGATCGCCGACTGGCCGGTGGGCGGATCGAAGCGCACGCGCGCCAAGCCGTGCGCATAGGCATCGGCCAACCGACCCTGCAGCGTGACGTCGCTCAGCGACACTTCGAGGCGCGGCGCTTCGGCCTCGGCATCGCCGCGCCA
Source organism: Luteimonas sp. MJ250 (assembly GCF_039548455.1). Lineage (NCBI taxonomy): Bacteria > Pseudomonadati > Pseudomonadota > Gammaproteobacteria > Lysobacterales > Lysobacteraceae > Luteimonas > Luteimonas sp. MJ250. Next base: position 215,449 of record NZ_JBCLVB010000015.1, read on the forward strand.
GGCAGCGAAGGCCTGCGCGTAGGGGTCGAGCTGGGCGCGCACCTGCTCCAGCGCGCGGCGCCCCAGCGGGCCCGACGGCAGCAGGCCGCGGGCGCGCAGCAGCGCGTGCGTGGCCGCATCCTCGCCACCGCGCAGCACGGCTTCGAACACCGCCTTCTGCAGCGCCACGCGCTCCAGGCCGCGGCTGGGCGCGAGCAGCGGCTCCACGTCTTCGTCGATCTCCTCGACCTCGGCCAGGCGCAGCCCGAGCCGCTCACGCAGGAAGACATCGGCCGGTGCCTGCAGGAAGCGGCGCAAGGCGTCGAGGGACAGCGTGGCGGGTTCTTGATGTGCGCCACCACCGTCGCCCTCCTCCAGTAGCGGCAACGCCTGGCCAACGAACCACGCCGGCAGCGCCTGCCGCCGCGCGAACGGCTGCGCCGCCGCCGGCCACCACTGCGCGCTGTACGAGAACCGCCGCGGCTCGTCCTCGCCACCAAACGCCGCTGGTGCGAACGGCTGCAGCGGATGCCTCACCACCAACGCGTCCCCGGCCTTCGCCTCCGGCACGTGCTGCGCATCAACCGCCGCCAGCAGGTCCGCCACCAGCACCGACGGCTCGCGCACGCTGCCGTCGCGCGGGTCGGCGCCCTGGTAGCTGACGTAGAACACGTCCTGGGCGGCGGTGAACAGCTGCAGGAACAGGAAGCGGTCGTCGTCGCGCGTGGAGCGGTCGCCCTGGCGGCGCTGGCCGCCGGCGAGATCCGCGGTGAGGCGGTCCAGGCCACCGGCGGGATCGCGGCGCGGGAACTCGCCGTCGTCCATGCCCAAGAGGCAGATCGCGCGGAACGGCAGCAGGCGCATCGGCACCATGCGCGCGATGCTGACGCCGCCGGTGAGCAGCGGCGCGCGGGTGTCGGCCTCCGACAGCGCGGCGGTGAAGTGCGCGCGCACGATCCCGGCCGGCACCGGCAGCTCCACGCCGGCGCGGCGCGCATCGGCGGCGAAATCGTCGATCAGCGTGCGCAATCGGTCGAGCGCGCGGCGCGTAGCCGGTGACGACGGCGGCTGCGGCAGCAGCGCATCGAGCAGGCCGAGCAGGCGCTCGCGCCAGCCGTCGGGCGTCAGCGCTTCATCGAGCACGCGGGCGTGGCGCGCGAGCACGCGCAGCAGCCGCACCAGGGTGTCGAGGGCGTCGAGTGCGCTGCCTTCCAGCTCCGACATCGGTGCGACGACCTGGCCGCTGGCGGTGGTGATGGGCGCATCGCTGCCGGTGGCATGGCCGAGCAGCAGGCGGTCGAGCGCGAAGGCCCAAGTGTAGGCGTCGTCCGCAGGCGCATTCAGGCGCGCGCGGTGCGCGGCGTCCAGGCCCCAGCGCGCGCCGGCCGCGTGCAGCCAGGCGTGCAGGCGGTCGAAGGCGGCGGCGTCGAGCTGCGCGGCCTCGGCCAGCGGCGGGCTGGCCAGCAGGTCCAGCGTTTCCACCAGGCCGAAGCGCGCCACGGGCAAGGCCAGCAGGCGCAGGAACACGTCGGCCAGAGGCTCGCCGGCCAGCGGGCTGGCGTCGGCGACGGCATAGGGAATCGCCTGGTTGAAGCCGGCCTCGTTGCGGCCGCGGCCGCGGCCGCCGAAGACGGCGTCAAGGTAGGGCAGGTAGGGATCGATGTCCGGCGCCAGCACCGCCACGTCGCGCGGCTGCAGCGGCGGATCGAAGCGCGGGTCTTCGAACAGCGCGCGCAGCTGGTCGTGCAGCACCTGCAGTTCGCGCAGGCGGGTGTGGCAGGCGTGCACCTGCAGGCTGGGGTCGTCGCGGCGCAGCGCCGGCAGCCGGACACGGGCGTCCTCGGCGGTTGGCGCCAGCGGTGGCGACGGCCGGCGATGGAACAGGTCCGACTGCAGCCGCCGCAGCAGACTGCCCTTCAGCGCGCCGCCGCCCTCGCCCGGATCGGCATCGCCGCGGAACTCGACGTCCGGGTGCACCACTTCGTAAGTGCCCAGCACCGCCATGAAGTCGCGCCCGGCCGCCCCCCAGGCGCGCAGCAGCGGGTTCTCGCCGGCGGCCGCGTCGGGATCACCGCCGCGCACGCGCTGCAGGTCGCCCCAATAGTCGCGGCTGGGCGAGGGCACGTAGAGATGCAGCGTGCCGACGCGCGCGACGGTCGCGATCACGCGCAGCACGTCCGGCGACACGTTGAGGATGGCGAAGGCGAACAGCCGCTTCGGCAGGCCGGCGGGCAGCGGCGCGCCGGGTGCCGCGAAGCCGCGCAGATACGCATCGATGCGCCGCGCGCGGTGGTCCGTGCCGCCGGCCACGCGCCGCCACAGCGCCGCCTGCGGATCGCCTGGCGCCTCGCCGGCCTCCCAGGCCAGCAGCCACTCGCGGCGCCAGGCCTTGTACTTCTCGAAGGCCTGCGCCAGCTCGCCGGCCAGCGACCAGGCCTTCAGCGGGTCCGGCGCCGATTCCAGATAGGCACGCATGGGCTGCAGCGCGCGATCGCGCAGCACCGCCGGGTCCGACAGCGCCGCGTGGATGCGCCAGCGCAGCGCGGCCGCGTCCAGGTCTTCGCCGCGCGCCGGCACGTTGGCATCCAGCGCGCGCTGCACGAATTCACCCGGGGTCAGGAACTCCAGGTTGGCGGCCACGCCGTGCGCTTCGGCCAGCGTGGCCTGCAGCCAGCGGCGCATGGCGGGCTGGGGAATCAGGACGACGTCGGGTTCGAGCAGGCCCTGTCCCGGCGCCGGCACGCGCAGCTCGGCCGACAGCAGTCCCGCGAGCACATCCAGCGCGTTCGAGTGGTACAGGCGGAAATCGGACCGTCCACTCATCGCAGCGACCACCGCCACGCGCGCTCGATCCGCTCCGCATCCCTGGCAAGCGGCGTGCACAGGCGCCGTGGATCCGGACGGATGCCCACGCGACCGAGGTCGAGCCGGTCGGCATCCCAGCACGCCTGCACCAGGGGGTGCGCATCGACGTGGCCATCGCTGTGGCCCTGGCAGGCCTGCTTGAGCAGCGCCAGCGAATCCGCGTCCAGGGCGATCACGCCCTTGCGCCACAGCCAGTCGGCGTACTCCGCCGCGCGCGGCCCGTGTTCGGGATCGTGGTCGTCGTTGCGGCGCTGCGAGTCGTGCACCAATCCGAACAGGGCCGGCACGCGTTCGTCCAGACCGAGTCCGCGGGCCAGCGAGACACCGTGGAAGCGCACGCGCGCCCAGTGCGCCGCACCGTGGATGCCGTTCCAGTCGAGGCGGAACTCCTTCCGCAGATGCGCCACCAGCCCAAGCCCGCCCATTCCTGCCCCCCTGTACCGACCGCCATGATGCCGCAGGCCGGTCGCAGGCAGTGATACGCAGCGAAGGACCCCTGTGGGAGCGGCTATCTGGCCGCGATCGCGCGCCATCGCGGCTGTAGCCGCTCCCACGGGAGCAGCAGTGCCGGGCATCGCTGATCCTGATCGGCGATAATCGCCAGACCCTGCTTCGCCCCCAGTTCAGCCGCTCCGGGCGATGCTTCGCCGGTTCTGCGCATCGCATTCCCCCGCCCGCTCCCTTCAGGTCCCATGCCCCAGGTCGCGTCATCCGCTACGCACGATCCCGCCGTCCGCCTCTTCGGCGTGCGACTGGACCGCGGTGCGCGCACCATCCTGGACGACATCGACCTGGTGGTCCCGCGCGGCAGCATCACCGCGATCCTCGGCCCCTCGGGCAGCGGCAAGTCCACCCTGCTCGCCGCGCTGACCGGCGAGCTGGTGCCGGCCGCGGGCACGGTGGAGGTCTTCGGCCAGCCGGTGCCGCGCCGCCATCGCGAGCTGCTCGAGCTGCGCAAGGGCATCGGCGTGCTGCTGCAGGGCAATGGCCTGCTCACCGACCTCACCGCCGGCGAGAACGTCGCACTGCCGCTGCGCGCGCACACGAAGCTGCCGGCGCCGGTCATCGAACAACTGGTGCTGATGAAGCTGCACGCCGTGGGCCTGCGCACCGCCGCCGACCTGTACCCGCGCGAGCTCTCCGGCGGCATGGCGCGCCGCGTGGCGCTGGCGCGGGCGATCGCGCTCGATCCGCCGCTGATGCTCTACGACGAGCCGCTGACCGGCCTCGACCCGATCGCGTCCGGCGTGATCATGTCGCTGATCGCGCGCCTCAACGCCACCCTCGGCATGACCAGCATCATCGTCAGCCACCACGTGCGCGAGACGCTGCCGATCGCCGACCAGGTGCTGGTCACCGCCAACCGCGGCATCGTCTTCGCCGGCAAGCCGGCCGAGCTTGAATCCAGCGACGACCCGCTGCTGCGCCAGTTCCTGCGCGGCGAGCCCGACGGCCCGATCGCGTTCGATCCGGCCTCGGCCGCGTCGTCCATTGCCGGGGCCTCCTGATGCCTGTTGTCTCCAGCATCCGCTCCCTCGGCCGCGCCGGCCTGTTCTCTCTGTCGGTGTTCGCAGCCTCGAAGCCCACCCGCGATTTCTTCACCGAGCTCGTGCGCGAGATCTACAAGATCGGCGCGCGCTCGCTGCCGATCATCGCCGTGGGCGGCGCCTTCGTCGGCCTGTCCCTGACCCTGCTGGGCTACCGCGCGCTGGAAACCTACGGCGCCTCCAACCAGGTCAGCGTGCTGATCGGCCTCGGCCTGTACCGCGAGCTGGCGCCGGTGCTGACCGCGCTGCTGTTCATCGGCCGCGCCGGCTCGTCGATCGCCGCCGAGCTCGCCCTGATGCGCGCCACCGACCAGATCCAGGCCCTGGGCCTGATGGCCATCGACCCGATCGCCAAGGCGGTCGCCCCGCGCTTCTGGGCGGCGGTGATCTGCGTGCCACTGCTGACCGCGTTCTTTGTCAGCCTGGCCCTGACGGCGAGCTGGTTCGAGGCCGTGCAGATCCTCGGCGTCGACAACGGCACCTTCTGGCAGACCATGCGCGACGTGGTCGATTTCCGCGACGACTTCCTGGTCGCGTTCATGAAATCGGCCGTCTTCGGCGGCACCGCGGCCCTGGTCGCGGCCTACGTCGGCTTCCACGCCGAACCGACCATCGAAGGCACCTCGGTCGCCACCACCCGCGCCGTCGTCAACGCTTCCTTGCTGGTGCTGATGTTCAACTTCGTCCTCTCCGCGCTGCTGTTCCGATGAGCCGCGGAAAGAGCATTTGCCTCGGATCTGCGCGGCAGGAAAGCTTTTCAAAGGTATGTCCCCTATGAATACATCCCGTGGCCCAAGACTCGAATTCGCCGTCGGCGCCTTCCTGCTGCTGGCGCTCGCCTCCGTGCTGGTGCTGGCCGTGGCATCGACCAACGGCAAGTTCGGCTTCGCGCGCGACAGCTACGAGCTGACCGCGCGTTTCACCAATCTCGGCCAGCTGCGCCCCAACGCGCCGGTCAAGGTCGGCGGGGTGACGATCGGCAGCGTTTCAGGGATCGACCTTGATCCGGTGAAGTTCGACACCATCGTGACCCTGGCGATCGACAACCGCTTCAACGAGATCCCGATCGACACCTCGGCGCAGATCCTCACAGGCGGCTTGCTTGGCGAAAGCTACGTTGGCCTGCAGCCCGGCGGCGACATGGAAGTGTTCGCGCCCGGCGAGGAACTGGTCTACACCCAGCCCGCCGTCGACCTGATGCAGATGGTCGGCAAGTACATGTTCAGCGGCGGTGGCAATGATGGCGCTGCCGGTGATGGCACCAGCGTGCCGGCACCCGCCGCCGAAGACACCCCGTCCCCCACGGAGATCACCCCATGACCGTCCGCCCCCTGCTTCCCCTCGTGCTGGCCTCGGCCATCCTTGCCGCGGCGCCGTTTTCCGCGCTGGCCCAGGCCCCGGCCGCCAAGCCCGCAGCCGCCACCACCCAGGGCGAATCGCCCAGCAAGCTGGTGCTCGACAACAGCCAGCGCGTGCTCTCCACGCTGGAATCGCGCCGCGCCGAGTTCAGCGCCGACCGCGGCAAGCTCCAGGCCTTCATCACCAGCGAATTCGACCAGATGTTCGACCGCGACTACTCCGCGCGCCAGGTGCTGGGCCGCCACGGCCGCGGCGCCAGCGACGCCGACGTCAAGGTGTTCGCCGATGCGCTGGCCGAAAGCCTGATGCGCCGCTACGGCAGCTCGCTGCTCGATTTCAACACCCAGCTGCGCGCGCGCGTGAAGTCGGAAACTCCGCTGCCGCGCGGCCTGGGCGTGAAGGTCTCCAGCGAGATGCTGCGCTCGGGCGGCGAGCCGATCCCGGTCGACTACCTGATGCGCAAGACGGCCGACGGCTGGCGTGTGTTCGACGTGATGGTCGAAGGCGTGTCCTTCGTGCAGACGTTCCGCCAGCAGTTCGACACACCGCTGTCGCGCAAGTCGATCCGTGCGGTTGCGGCCGACCTGAGCGCCGGCCGCGTACAGGCCGATGCCGGCACCAACTGAGCCCGGCGTGCGCCGCGATGGCGACGCGCTGCGCGTCAGCGGCGCCGTCGTGCGCGAAGCCGTGCCCGCGCTGTGGCGCGCCGCAGCGCCGCAGGCGGCGGGCGCGCGCAGCCTGGACATCACCGCGGTGACCCGGCTCGACAGCGCCGGGTTGGCGCTGCTTTCCGTCCTGGCCAAGGCCACCGGGCAAGGCGGCGCCATTGAAATGGCGGGTACACCGCCCGACCTGGCCGACCTGCGCGCAGCCTATCGGCTTGATGCGGCGCTCGGCTTCGCCTCCTAGACAGCGAGCACGTATGCGCACGGACAGCCAACCCCATTCCCGACTGCGCGCGGCCGCGCTCGCATTGGCCTTCGCGATGCTGGCCGCATGTGCCGGCACCGCGCCGCGCGCCGACGCGCCAATCGGACCTTCGACGCCCGCTGCTCCGCACGCGGCCGTCGCACCAGCGGTGGCCGCAGATCCGGCGACGGTGGTCGACCCGGCAGCAGGCACCGCAGATGTCGACACTGTCAGCGCCTCCGGCTCCAGCATCGATTCCGCCGCGGCCGCCGCAAGCGGCGACGGCTTCGAAGCCAACGGCACCATCCCCAACGCACCCACCGAGGCCGAGCTCGACTACGCCGCCCTGTACGGCACCCAGGTCTACGATCCGATCGCCGACCCGACCCTCCCCGCGCCCGCACAGCTTCCGGGCGCGAGCGCCGACCCGTGGGAAGGCTGGAACCGGCGCGTGCACGCTTTCAACATGGCCATCGACCGGACCGTCGCCGAGCCGCTGGCGCGCGCCTACATGAAGGTGGCGCCGCGTCCGGTGCGGCTGGGTGTGGGCAACTTCTTCAACAACCTCGGCCAGCCGGTCAGCGCCCTCAACGCGCTGCTGCAGGGCAAGCCGAAGCAGGCCGGGCAGTCGCTGGGCCGCTTTCTGGTCAATGCCACCCTGGGCGTCGCCGGCCTGTTCGATCCGGCCTCGCGCATGAACATCCCCAACCGCAGCGAGGATTTCGGCCAGACCCTGGGCGTCTGGGGCTGGGAAAGGTCGCGCTTCGTCGAGCTGCCGCTGTTCGGCCCGCGCACCGTGCGCGACGTGTTCGGCCTGGTTGGCGACGGCCAGGTCTCGCCCTTGCGCCAGGTCGACGACGACACCGTGCGCATCGGCCTGCAGGGCCTTCAGCTGGTCGACCTGCGCACCCAGCTGTTCGCCGTCGACCGCCTGCGCGAAGGCGCGGAAGACGAGTACGCCTTGGTGCGCGACGCCTGGATGCAGCGCCGCAGCTACCAGATCCACGGCGACCGCATCCGCCAGGACCAGGACGGCCTTCCCGACTATCTGCTGGACGACGAAGCCAACCCCACCGTTCCCGTGGACGTGATGCCGATCATCCCCGGCTCCTCCCCCAACTGACCCGCACTTGCGGGAGCCGCTATAGCGGCGATTCACACCGCCGCGTCGTCCCCGCTGCTCCCCGCATCCCCCAACAATTCCCGCGCCTCCTCTCCCGGCAGCGACTCCACGCCCTTCAGCTGTCGCTCGATCGCCCGCGTGCGCACGCCCGCCTGCTTGATGCTGTTCTGCACCGTGTCCAGCTGGCCGTGCGCCCGCTCCAGCACCGTGGCGAACTTGCCGAACTCGCTTTTCACCGCGCCCAGCAGCTGCCAGACCTCGCTTGAGCGCTGCTCGATCGCCAGCGTGCGGAAGCCCATCTGCAGGCTGTTGAGCAAGGCCAGCAGCGTGGTCGGCCCGACCAGGGTCACGCGGAAATCGCGCTGCAGCGCCTCGAACAGCCCCGGCCGGCGCAGCACTTCGGCGTACAGGCCTTCGGTGGGCAGGAACAGCAGGGCGAAGTCGGTGGTGTGCGGCGGCGCCAGGTACTTGTCGCGGATGCGCTTGGCTTCCGTCCGTACCTGGCGTTCAAGCGCGGTCGCCGCCTGCACTGCGGCCTCGGGATCGGCGCGGTCCTGGGCATCGAGCAGGCGCTCGTAGTCCTCGCGCGGGAACTTGGCGTCGATCGGCAGCAGGATCGGCTGCCCCGGCTGCGTGCCGGGCAGGCGGATCGCGAACTCCACCCGGTCGCCGCTTCCGGGCACGGTGGCACAGTTGGTCTCGTACTGGCCGATGGTCAGCACCTGCTCCAGCAGGCCGGCCAGCTGCACCTCGCCAAAGATGCCTCGGGTCTTGACGTTGCCCAGCACGCGCTTGAGGTCGCCGACGCCGGTGGCCAGCTCCTGCATCTCGCCCAGGCCGCGCTGCACCTGCTCCAGGCGCTCGGACACCAGCTTGAACGACGCGCCCAGGCGCGCCTCCAGCGTGGTCTGCAGCTTTTCGTCCACGGTCTCGCGCATCTGCTCCAGCTTCTGCGCGTTGTCGGCCTGCAGCGACTTCAGCTGCGACTCCAGGGTGGCGCGCATCTCGCCGATGCGCTGCTCGTTGCGCTGGGTGAGCTCGCCCAGGCGCTGGCCCAGCTGGTCGGCGAAGCGCTGCTGCGCCTCGGCGCCCTCGCTGCGCGCCTTGCGCGCGTCCTCGCCCAGCGCTTCGCGCAGCACGTCGAGGCGCTGGTCGGTGCGCGCACTGAATTCGGTCAATCTCGCGCCGAAGCCATCGATGCGCTGGCCCTGCGCCATGCCCAGGCTGTCGAGCTGCAGCCTCAGCTCCCCACGACCGTCACGCTGCTCCGAGCGCAGCGCTTCTTCCAGCTCCTGGCGCAGCGCCACCAGCCCCGCCTCGGGCCGCCGCAGCAGCAGGACCAAAAGCAACACGAGGGCCAGCGACACCGCCGCCAGCACGAGGATCAACAAGGTCTGGATTTCCATCCGCCCAGTGTAGCCAACGCGGTCGCATGCCCTGCGACCTCATCGGCGCGATCGCACTGCTGCATTCGCGGCATCTGCCGCGTTGAGAGTGCGTACCCGCCGACAGTCACCCGGCCGGCGGGTACGCCGGCACGCTCAGAAGTCCCAGCGTGCCGAAAGCGTCACCGGCACCGAGAAGCGGCTGCCGGTGTCGTTGATCGTGGCCAGGCCCAGGCCACCGATCGCGCTGTCATCGTCCTTCAGGTCAGCGGTGTAACGAACGCCGCTGGCCAGGGTCATGCTGAAGGTCTCGCCGAAGGGCACGATCACGCCCACGTCCAGGCCGCCGCTGGCCAGCCAGCCCGAGTCGTTGAACGGCGCATCGGCGATGGTGATGCCGGCGTCGGGGATCTCGAACGTGGCCCGGATCTCGTCGACGCGGGTCGCGCCGACGCGCGCGCCGATGCGCAGCTCGGCATCGACGCCGGCGAGGGCGGGGTTGAGCGGGCCGAGATCGGGCACGATCGCGGTGGCGCCATCGTGGACATCGCCGTTGACGGGCACGTCCACGCCGCCGATCAGCGACATCGACCAGCGGCCGGCTTCAGGGCCCGCGGCGTGCGCGGAAGTTGCGATCAGTGCCCGCCCATTCTCAACAAGGCTTGGACACCTGCGAGTCCATTCTGGGCAGCTACAGCTGCGACTGCCCCCCAGGCCGTCCTGCCCCACCAACAGCCCCGCCATGGAACTCCACGTCCGCCGCATCTACGACGACCCGCCCCCCGGCGAAGGCCGCCGCGTCCTCGTCGATCGCCTGTGGCCACGCGGCAAGTCGAAGGCCGACCTGGAAGGCGTGCCCTGGGTGAAGTCGGTGGCCCCCAGCGACGACCTCCGCCACTGGTTCGACCATGAGGCCGCGAAATGGCCCGGGTTCAAGCGCCGCTACTTCGCCGAACTCGACGCCAACCCCGACGGCCTGGCCGAGCTGCGCAAGGCCCTGGGCCGCGGCGTCCGCGCCACCCTGTTGTATGCCGCCCACGACAAAGACCACAACAACGCCGTCGCCCTTGCCGAATACCTCCGGAAGCACCGCTGACGCGGAAGCCGGCTTTTGTGGAAGCGGCTATCGGGGAACAACCGCCGTCAGCCCAGCACGCGGCAGAACACCGCCTTCAGGTACCGCGACTCCTGCGCGTTCGCCATGAACGGATGGTCCGGCCCGGCGCCCGCCACCTTCAGCACCTGCACCGTGCGATTGGAGAAGAACGCCGCCCGCCGCAGCATGTCCAGGAACTGGTCCTCGGCCACCAGGCCCGTGCACGAGAACGTCGCCAACAGGCCGCCCGGTTTCACCACCGACAGCGCCAGCTTGTTCATGTCCAGGTACTTCTTCAGCGCCGGGATCACCTGCTCGCGGTCGCGGGTCATCTTGGCCGGGTCCAGGATCACCACGTCGTATTGCTCGCCCGCGTTGGACGCGTCGCGAAGCCAGGGGAAGATGTCGGCCTGGACGAAGCGCGGGCGCACGCCGTTCAACTTCGCGTTGCCCTTGGCCAGCTCGATCACGTCGGCGTCGATGTCCACGCCCACCACGTCCGCCGCGCCGCGCACCGCCGAATACACCGCGAAGCCGCCGGTGTTGCAGCACAGGTCGAGCACGCGCTTGCCGGCCACCTGGCGGCTCAGCCACTCGCGGTTCTCGCGCTGGTCGGCGAAGAAGCCGGTCTTGTGCGCGCCCGAAGGGTCGGCGCGGAAGCGGATGCCGTGCTCGGTGATGATCGCGGGCTCGGTGCCGCGCGTGGAGTGGAAGTCGAAGCTTTCCTGCTTCTGCACGTGCTCGTCGGCGAAGGCGTGGAAGCGGCAGCCCGGGAACTGCTCGCGCAGCGCCTCCATGATCCACTCGCGGTGGCGGAACATGCCGGCCGAGAAGTACTCCAGCACCAGCAGGTCCGCGTAGCGGTCGACCACCAGGCCGCTGAGCCCGTCGCCCTCGCTGTGCACCACGCGCCAGGCGTCCGACACCTCGTCCAGGCGCAGCACCTCGCGTCGCAATGCCACCGCCTCGGCGATCTTGCGCGAGAACCAGCCGGCGTCCACCGGCACGTTCGGATCCGTCTCCAGGATGCGCACCGCGATCCGCGAATGGCCGTTGTAGAAGCCGCGGCCGATCCACTCGCCGTCGATGCCGACCACGTCGACGATGGTCCCGGGCTTGGGCCGCGGGGTCGGCTTCTCCACCAGTTTCTGGAAAATCCACGGGTGGCTTGAGCGCCAGGCGTTGCGCAGGCGGACGACGGGGAGGGCTTCGTTCATGCCGCGATTCTACCGGGTCGCCTCCATCGCCGGCCGCGCGCCAGGCCCACGGGCCTTGCGTTGCCGCCATCCGCCGCCATGCTTCGGTTCATGCACCTGCCCCACCACGACCACCCGCCGGACTCCGCCGCCCAGCGCGCCGCCGACTGGCGCCGCTTCCGTCGCGCCGCCGGTGCATCGGCATTCTTCGTGGCCGTGCTGGCCATCGTCTTCGCCGCCCAGGTCGGTTTCAGCGCGCGCGCGTTCGCAGTGGCGCCCGGCAGCGGCGCCGGCCTCTTCGGGCTGCTGACCGCGCCCCTGCTGCACGGTTCGTTGGAACACCTGGTCGCCAACGGCGTCGCGGTGCTGTTCCTCGGCACCCTGGCCGGCTGGGTCTACCCGCGCGCCACCCTGCGCGGCCTGCCGCTGATGTGGCTGGGCTCGGGCCTCGGCGCATGGCTGCTGGGCGCACCGGGTTCGTACCACCTCGGCGCCAGCGGCGTGACCCACGGCCTGATGTTCCTGGTGATGACGCTGGCCGTGCTGCGGCGCGACCGGGCCGCCATCGCCGCCACCATGATCGGCTTCATGTTCTACGGCGGCATGCTGCTGACCGTGCTCCCACGCGAACCCGGTGTGTCCTGGCAGTCGCACCTGGGCGGCGCCATCGGTGGCATCGTTGCGGCCTGGCTGTTCCGTCGCTTCGATCCCGCGGCGCCGCGAAAACGCTACAGCTGGGAGCTCGAGGAAGAACAGGCCGCCGCCGACGCCGAACGCATCGCCGCCGAGCGCGGACAGTTCGAACCCGCCGCCCCCGAAGACGTGCCCGTCCTGTGGAATCGTCCCGAGCCGTCCGAAGAAGAGCAGGGCACCATCCTGCAGTTCCCGCCGCGCAATCGGCGATAGACTCGGGGCATGGACATCCGCCCCGCGACCCTTTTCCTGCTGGCGATCCTGCCCTTCGCCTCCACTGCCGCCACCACCGCCGCGAACGAAGCCACGGAGAACACGGCCATGGCCGAAGTCGACGCCCGGCTGCTGCCCTACACCGGGGATGTCCCCGGCGCCGCCCTGCTGGTGCTGCGCGATGGCAAGCCGGTGGTGCGCCGCGGCGTCGGCCTGGCCGATGTCGCCACCGGCACGCCGGTCACACCGGCAACGAATTTCCGCCTGGCCTCGGTGAGCAAGCAGTTCACCGCCGCCGCGGTGCTGCTGCTGGCCGAAGACGGCCGCCTGCGCCTGGACGACCCCGTGCGCCGCTGGCTGCCGGAGCTTCCCGCCAGCGCCGACGGCGTGACCCTGCACCACCTGCTCAGCCACACCTCGGGCCTCTACGACTACGAGGATTTGATGCCGGCCGACTTCAGCGGCCAAGTGCGCGATGCGGACGTGCTGTGCCTGCTGGCAACGGGTTCGGCATGTCATGCAAAGGGTGCGGGTGCGACTCCGGACGACGCGACCGGCGAAGCGGCCACCCATGTCGCCGATGCCGCGGCCAAGCCACAGGTCTCCGGTGTCTCCGCATCCGCTTCGGCCACCGCCGCGGGGGAGCCTTACTTCGCTCCCGGCAGCGCCTACCGCTACAGCAACTCCGCCTACGCCCTGCTCTCGCTCGTCGTCGAACGGGCCTCGGGCATGCATTACCCCGAATTCCTGCGCACGCGCATCTTCCAGCCGCTGGACATGGACCACACCGTGGCCTTCGTCGATGGCGCCAACCGCGTCGACGCCCGCGCCTTCGGGCATAGCGAAGGCGGCGACGGCTGGCAGCGCAGCGACCAGTCCACCACCAGCGCCGTGCTCGGCGACGGCGGCATCTACTCCTCCATTGACGACCTGGCCAAATGGGACGCCGCCCTCTATGACGACCGCCTGCTGTCCGACGCCTCGCGCGCGCTGGCGTTCTCGGCGCAGACCCGCACGTCCACCGGCGAAGACGACGTCGCCGCCTATGGCTACGGCTGGCGCCTGGACGGCGGCCTGATGTGGCATTCCGGCGAAACCATGGGCTTCCGCAACGTCATCCTGCGCTGGCCGGCCCAGCGCCTGACCGTGCTCATGCTGACCAACCGCAACGGCCCCGAACCCTACGCTGCCGCCCGCGCGATCGGCGACGCCTGGCTGCGCGAGTCCGCCGCCACGCGCTAGGCTTGCGCCCCCGGCAACCACAGGCCACGCCATGTCCTTCGACGCCCGCCGCATGACGCCGGCCGCCCTCGTGCTCACCCTGCTGCTGGCGGTGCCTGCATGCAACCGCAGCCCGGAGCCTGATGCCGACGCGCCGCCACCAGCGTCCACCGCACGTTCGCAGGATCCCGCCGCGAACCGCATCGAAGCCGACGTCCGCGCACTTGCCGACGACCGGATGCAGGGTCGCGAGACCGGTACTCCCGGCCACGACCTCGCCGCGGATTACGTCGCCGCGCGCTTTGCCGAAGCCGGCCTCGTCCCCGGGGGCGAAGACGACGGCTGGTTCCAGCGCGTGCCGCTGCTGCGCGCCACCATCGCCGCCCGGGGCGCGCGACTGGACGTCCATCTCGACGGCCAGTCGCGCTCCCTGGCGTTCCAGGACGAATTCCTGCCGATGGCGAACTTCAACCGCCCCGATGCCGCGGTCGAAGCAGCGGCGGTGTTCGTCGGCCAGGCCATCCACGCGCCGGAGCTTGGCCATGACGACTTCGCCGGACTCGACCTGCGTGGCAAAATCGCCGTGATCTTCGGCGGCGCGCCGGAGCGCTTCGACAACACCCGCCGCGCATTCAACAGCTCCCTCCACGAAAAGCTGCGCAGCGTGGCCGAACGTGGCGCCGTGGGCGTGGTCCTGGTCGGCACCGCCGCCGACGAAGTGCGCTCACCCTGGAGCCGCGGCGCCGCTGGCTGGGAGCGGCCCTCCATGCGCCTGCGCGACACCGACGGCCTCGGCATCGACACCTGGCCCGGCCTCGACGTGGTGGCGCGCGTCAGCGCCGCCGCCGCCGACGCCCTGTTCGCCGGCGGCGACCGCAGCGCTGCCCAGCTCGCCAACGCCGCCCGCACCGGTACGCCAGGGGGCTTCGACCTCCCCGTGCGCCTGTCGCTCGCCGTACAGACCCGGGTCGAACGCCTGGACTCGCGCAACGTCGTGGGCATGCTTCGCGGCAGCGACCCCGCCCTCGCCGACGAGTACGTGGTCCATACCGCCCATCTCGACCACGTTGGCCTTGGCATCGAAGTCGACGGGGATGCGATCCACAACGGCGCCATCGACAACGCCCTGGGCGTCGCGATCATGACCGAGGCCGCCCGCGAACTCGCCGCCGGCGAAACGCGACCGCGACGCTCGCAGCTGTTCGTCGCCGTGACCGCCGAAGAGCAGGGCCTGCTCGGTTCGCAGTGGTTCGCCAGCCGCCCGACCGTCCCGCGCGAGGCACTGGTCGCCAACATCAACATCGACATGCCCGTGCTCACCGCGCCCAGTCGCGACGTGGTGCCGATCGGCGTCGAGCACTCGTCGCTCAAGGCCGTCGTCGACCTTGCCGCCCGCGAGATCGGCGTCAAAGTCTCACCCGACCCCTTCCCCGAAGAAGCCGTGTTCGTGCGCAGCGACCAGTTCTCCTTCGTGCGCGAAGGCATCCCCGCCGTCTATCTGGACGCCGGCATCGAAGCCGCCGACCCGGAGCGCGATCCCAAGGTCTCCGCCACCTGGTTCATGCGCAACTGCTACCACCGACCCTGCGACCAGGCCGACCTGCCGATCCACTACGACGACGCCGCCCGCCTGGCGCGCGTATCGGCACGCACCGCCTGGCATATCGCGGCCGCCGATGAGCGACCATCATGGAACGAAGGCGATTTCTTCAGCCATGGCGACGGTGCGCGCCTGGCCCCGACGCAGAAGACCGGCGAGCGTCCCGGACAGTAGCGTTCCCATGGCGGAGTGGCCGCGGCCATCCGCGAACATGGAAGCGCGTGCGGCCGGGCCGTGCCGCGTCACTTGCCCTGCGGTATCCCGGTCATCAGCGCCTTCATCAGCTTCTCTTCGCTCAGGTGGCTGTCCAGGTCCGCCATGGCCTTTGTCACGGCAGGATCCGTCATCAGCCCGCCCACCGCGGTTGCTCCAAGCGTCTCGAACGCGCTCTTGTACCCGGCCATTCCCTCATTGAGGATTGCGTCGCGTGACTCGCTCGCACACTTGTCGGCAATCAGCTTCTCGAACACGGCTGCGCTTCTCCGGGATATTTCATCCCAGGATCCAGGCGTCAGGCCCGAGATATCCGCCACCTCCGGATGACTGGCGACCGCGCCGAATATCCAGCGGACAAGCGCTGTCTTGTCCTCGGCAGTGACGGATGCCACAAGGCACCCAGACAGACGTTCGGAATATTCGCCGGCCATTGCCAGGTTGCTCGCCAGCAGAAGCGCGGCGATTGAAGCTGATCTTGCGAAGTGCATGGAATTCCCCGTTTGTTGGACCGGCTTGAACACATCGTCAGGCCGCGCTGCCACCGAGGATGCCGGCCAGCGAGCCTATGATCAGCGCGAGAATTGGAAGCATGGACAGAGCGAAGCCCAGAGCACGGCTGGTCGGAGCTGCCGTATAGCTGCGCCAGTAGATGAGCCGGCCGACCAGGTATACCGCACCGGCAACGGCAACATAGCTGTGCGGCCAGTACTTTGCGGCGAGGAACAAAGCCGGTAGAAATGCGACCATGAGTTCCAGCGTGTTCATTTGAACGCGATACGCACGATCAAACATCTCATGACCGCTAACGGCGGGAGCGTTGACTCCGTAGCGGCCGCGGGCGCGCCCCACGAGTACGCTGAAGAAAACGAGTTGGATTACCGCGAGAACAGCTACTAGATCGACGTAGTTCATGTTTCCCCTGGCGAGTAGTGGTCTTGGGGGGCCTGACGCCCGATTCAAGCCGAGCCGCGAAGTGTATGCCGAAGGCATCTGGCATCCGCGGGATGAGTGCAGGTGCTGGCTGTTGCAGAAGCGACATGGCGGAATCGCGCGGCCAGAACTTGGCGCCGCGATCGCCGTGGGAGTTCGCTAGGGATTAGCCGTTGAGGGGTCGATAACCGCACTCACCGGGGTGATCTTGTTGGCAGGAAACCCTGACTTCTCGGCATGCTCCCGAATGAGTTGCTCATTCGGCGCGTTGTACACACAGTAGATCTTGTCGCCGGCTACATAGCTATGCACCCATTGGATTTCGGGGCTCATCTCCGCGAGCACGGCATTGGAATGTCTGGATGCATCACGGAGCGCCTGCTCCGACATGTCTCCGGCACCGGCTATCTCGCGCTCGATCAGATACTGGGTCATCGTCTTTCTCCTGAGCTGCAGTTGTCCCAACCGTGGACCTGACACCAAGGAAGAACGATACCTGATCTCCAAGCTCCGCAAGACACGGCACAGCGTGGCCCGGATCGCCCAGATCCTGGGCCGCCACCGGAGCACGATCTACCGCGAGATCAAGCGCAAGCTGACGCCCGGCTGGCTCGCCGACATAAACACTCCGGTAGGCCCTATCGGCCTTCTTGTAAGTGTCCGTGAAAACGGGGGTGAACCCTTAAGCCGTGCCGCGAAGCGGCATCGGCTTGAACGACTCGTTAGGCCGCCGTTCCCTGGCACCTGCGCCCGACGTGCGGCAGCCCAACTCCTGAGGCGAACAGTACAACAAGCGCCGTGTCTGGTGCTGCCGAAACGCACCATGCGCGCGGCCAAGAACTCTCACCGCGCACGGCCCGAAGCCGACCCGGCAAGTCGAATCTTGCGAAGAGTCGCGCCCGTCCGAAGCCGAGGTGCTGTAGGGCTGACTGGCGATGCCTGCACCGCGCGTGCGAGGTGCAAACGCTGCGGATAAGCGAGGCGTTACAGATTGCCTGGAACCCGACAACAACAGTGCGGGAAACAAGGCCTAACACTTAAGTTAAGCCGCGCCGCGCAGTGGAGCCGAGCACATGGCAAGCTTTCTTTGCCATGTGGTTGGCGTAACGAAGCGGCGTCGGCTTGAACGCATAGTTAGGCCGCACTCTGGAATCTTTCAGCCCCGAGCGCAAGCCAGACGGCTACGAACAGACAAGCGACTGTTGCTCCGCCAAGAAGCAGCAGAGCGAGACCCGGTAAGCGGTACGAAGTGTAGCCACCGAGCAGGAAAGCGAACGGCAGGAGAAGAAGCCTGTTTCCTGCCCAGCGATGGAGCGCCACAGGATCCGATACGCGAGTGTAATCAACGACATTGAGTGGCTTGGAGGTGCCAGCGAAGCGCACAGCCAGAGCCACTGCTAGCAGGATCGGCACGAGAGCGAACTGGACGATTACGAGGATGGCTGCCATGCGGCCTAACACTAGAATTAAGCCGTGCCGCGAAGCGGCATCGGCTTGAATGAATTGTTAGGCGACAGACCCATTACCTGCCACCCGTCACTTTGGTCTCGGCAACAACGGCGGCCACGCCCGTAGGTGACAGAAGCTTCAGGTCCTGAAATGCCGGCTCAGTTGCCGCCTTGTCTCCGACGCCCTCTCCATAAAGCTCGACGTCGTCAGCGCCAGGAACCAAGATGAAGTAGAACTCGAAGGCTGGGTTGTCTGGCTTTGCGACGACAACGATCGAGCGATTGTCGGAGCAGCTATAGACCAACCACTCTGTTCCTCCGTAGATCTTTGTGACAGGACCCATGTGGCAGTCCAACTGCGGCCTCTCGGCCGCTGCAACCTGACCGGCGGCGAGTGCGAGTAGGAAAGGAATTGCAGCTGCGATCATGTTTGTTCTGCCGCCTAACACCAGAGTTAAGCCGAGCAGCGTAGTGAAGCGAAACAAATGGCAAGCTTTACCTGCCATGTGTTTTGCGTAACGAAGGGGATTCGGCTTGAACGACTTGTTAGGCCGCCGCTGCCCGGCACTTACGCCCGACCCACGACGGCCCAACCCCTGAGCCGAACAGTACAACAAGTCTTGCTGGAGAGCTTGATCTGGCACGTGGCGCGAGCGGAGCCTAGAAGGTCAAGTCGCGCGGCCAAGAACTCTCACCGCGCACTGCCCGAAGCCGAGCCGGCCGGTCGAATCTTGCGAAGAGTCGCGCCTGTCCGAAGCCGAGGTACTGCAGGTCTGACTGCCGATGCCGGCACCGCGCGTGCGAGGTGCAAACACTGCGGATAAGCGAGGCGCTGCAGGTTGCCTGAAGCCCGGCAACAACAGTGCGGGAAACAAGGCCTAACACCTAAGTTAAGCCGAGACGCGTAGTGGAGCAAAGCACATGGCAAGCTGTACCTGCCATGTGCTTTGCGCCCCGATGCGGTGTCGGCTTGAACGCATTGTTAGGCTGCGGCTCCGCGTGCCCGCGCCCGAGACTGCAAATGACCAAGAACGGCTGCGCTGATTCCTAGCCCCGCACATACCACACCAACTGCAGCGCCTGATTGGGCCATGGACGAACCGCCATTAGCTACATCTAGCGTGATCGCTGCAAGCGCGGCAACGCCACCAGCGCACCAGCCAATCCACCCCCACAGGCGTCCACGGCGAAAGCTGAGAGAAAGCGGGTCAGACGCGCCGCTTTTTGAGGCAATCTGCGACACCGGAACGCCTAATGCCCCGGCAAGAGCGAGTCGCGTCTCAGCCGATCCGATACCATCAGCCTCGACCCGCTGAACAGTCCGGGTGCTCAGCCCAGCCGCACTTGCCAAATGCTCCTGTGACCAGGAGTTCTGCTCTCGCAGGCTCCTTACCGTCGCTGAGTCAATCTTCATCTGTGCATCCATTTAGTGTCTCCAAGCCTGTCGGTTCGACACCAACAGGCTGAAGATGAGTCACGCGAAACGCCACGACAGTACCGCGTCAAAGGCCCGCCATGCGCCCGCCACCGCTGCCTAACGCCAGAATTAAGCCGCGCCGCGAAGCGGCGTCGGCTTGAATGAATTGTTAGGCGCCTGCCAAGCACGGCTAAGGGCCTATTTATTGGCATCTCCGCTGGCAGCACCAATGATGCAGAAGAGATGAAGTATCAGACCTGGGAAAATGAAAAGCATGTAGCCAATGACGACAAAAACTAGCCACGCAATGCCGTTGCCGACTTGGCCTTTGTACATTTGCCCAGCGCCAGGGATCACCAAACTCAAAACCGCTGCGATGCCAGGGTTCCACTTGGGCTGTGGCTGCACTGCGGAAATTGCCGGAGCTCGGCGCATCATTGGATGTCCGCAGCCAGGGCAGTTTGCTGCAGCGCTAGAGACCTCTCGGGCGCACTCCGGACATGCAATTAGTGCCATATGATTCGTTCCCCTGTGAAAATTGATGGCGCCTAACGCCTGAGTTAAGCCGACTTGCGTAGTGGAGGCAAAAGCGTGGCAAGCTTTTCTGCCACGCTTTTGCTGTAACGAAGCAAGTTCGGCTTGAACGAATTGTTAGGCTTGCTAGCCGGGTAGCTTTGCCGCAAGTACATCAACGTTTTCGATGGATGGGGGCTCGGAGAACAACTCACCTGCCTTTGCCATTAACGCTGCTGCGACCTTGCCGGAGAGATGGGCTTGCCGACCCGCTTCATTCGGGAAAGCATCAAAGATTCCGAAAGTGCTTGGCCCAAGGCGAATGCCAAACCAAGCAGTGGTGGCAGACTCCTCATTAACGATGGGGAGGCCGCTCATAAGGAAGCTCTCAACCTCTTTCTCTTTTCCGGGTTTCGCTTCAAGGCGAACGAACAAGGCTACTTTGACCATGACATGTCTCCTGTTGTTACAACGACATCACGATACGCGATGTTCTCTTGCAAGCCTAACGCCTGAATTAAGCCGCGCCGGGAAGCGGTGTCGGCTTGAATGAATTGTTAGGCCGCAAACTTTGCGCTAATCAGTCTTACTGCTGTTTCAACGCCATCCTCTTTAGCAACCATAGCGCCGAGCTCACTTGCTTTTTCATCCATGTGTTTAGAGTGAGCAACAAGCTTAATGGCCGCAGCGATTCGGGCGGCTGTTGACCCTTTGCGCAGGATCAGCTTGGGCGCGACTCCGATTCTTTCTAGCTCCCGGCCCCAGAGTTCTTGCTCTGCCGTATGAGCGACGACGACGGAGGGTTTCCCTGCTCGCAGTGCAGCATGCGATGTTCCCGCGCCGCCGTGGTGGACTATCAACCCGCACTGCGGAAAGACTGCAGAGTGTGGAGCTGAACTCACATAGTGGATCTCGCTACTCGATTTGAATCCGAGGCTGCTCCAATGCGGCGCCTGGATGATGGCGCGCACAGATGCTGCTCTTGCTGCATCAGTCAACAGAGCAATGGTCTGCTTTTCATCGCTGCCTGACATGGCGCTCCCGAACGTCATATATACCGGCGGGAGACGATTAAATAGAAACGCCTGGAGCTGATCTGTAACGCCACCTTCCGCGACCGGCTCTTGAGTGTCTAGGGCTCCACAAACCTGATAATAGTCTGGCCAGTCCGACCTTCTCTCGCATATTGTAGGACTTATGGCGAGCAAGGTAAGTTGATCCGACGCCCAAACGTTGTCAATCTGGTCGCGTGCGACCTTGATCCCGTTTTTGGTTCGCAGTTGATCGGGGTACTTCTTAAGGCTCTTGTTTAGAACAGACCTCGCGAGCCACCATGCCAAGCGATTACTGAGCGTGCCGAGGTCAGGAACGCCGGAAGGCGGTTGGAAAGCAGATGGCACGGCGCCGTGAACCAGTGCAACACTCACGTACGGAGTTCCGTGTCGCTCAGCAGCGGCACCGAGCGGATAGAGAAAGTAATGCCCGATCACCAGTTCGTTCTCAGCACAGAGTTGCGCTGACGCTTGGAACATTTCAGATTCCGCTGGCAAAAACAACTGCTCAATAGCTATCTGTGTTTGCTTGATTGCGTTTCGCTCGCGAAGGATCGTATCTCCGATCTTCTCAAGCAGCAGCCTGTCCGGTATCACAGGCGTTGAAACTATCTTGAGTTTGAAGCCCGTTCTTGGGCTTAGCGCGTTGTAGCGGTCGCTATCCACGCAAGTTATCGCCAGCGTTACATCATGGCCTGCGGCCTGTAATCCATCGGCCAGCGCTATGAATGGACGAATGTCCCCATGGCTGCCCCAGGTTTGTATTCCGATCTTCATGTGCGGTGAACCTGTCCTTTGCGGCCTAACACCTGAATTAAGCCGCGCCGCGAAGCGGTGTCGGCTTGAATGAATTGTTAGCCGCCTAGACCTGGCCGGCCCTCCAAGTTATAGAGCATGCCGCCAGATGGGGCCAGTGGATCTGAAATGCCGGACGCCAGAACGACTTGTACTTCTGGGGCAAGGATTCCGGGAGAGACTAGGTGTGCGGACTTTGCTTCCAGGTACTCAATGTGCAGCACATCGTCCGAGACCCACCGCAAGTTCACGCCATACGCGCTCTCGCTACGAACTGCCCCGTACAGTGATGCAACCTCGCTACCACCCAGGCTCAGGCCGCCGCGAGCGACGCGCACTTCATAACCGAAGGAGGTTGTTGCGCCGCCGTCGATTTCAACGACCGTCGCAATCAGATCGCCGGATGGTGAGGCGATACGAGCCACCTCATCCCGACTTGGCAAAAAAATCACGAAAAGAAACGCGGCCATGGCCAAGCAGAGGATGAGTAGGCCTCCACCCAGAACCATTATTGCCTTTGCAACAGCCTTGAACAGATCTGCCATTGGCGGCTAACGCCTGAATTAAGCCGACCCGCGAAGCGGGTTCGGCTTGAATGAATTGTTATGCCCCACGCCGGCTCTCCACGAACCTCGCAGCGACTCGCTTGAACGAGAATAGACGCTCACCGCTGCCGTTGTACTCAAGGTCAAGAAAGCCAAGCTCAACCAGGGTTGTCAGGTCGTCCTGAAGGAATCTTGGGTCCGTCACGGCCAAACTGCCATTGCTTGGCCCATCCACGACATACAGCGATGTACCGTCAAATCCGTGACTTTCCAGAACTTTGCTGGCACCAGAATCGTTGAACTGCTCTAGCAATGAGATTGCTTGGGCTGATAGTGCTGCCGTGGGATGGGTCGCCTGTGCAATGCCACGGTACGCGTCGAAGCCAGCAGCGAAACTAGCCATGGACGCATCTAGTGATTGAAGGCGTGCAAGAATTTCTCTCTGGCCTTCACCGAGGAGCGCCTTGATGCCTATTGTCGTGCTGGTGTTCAACTCAAGTAGAGACTTGATCTCATCGTGTCTTTGCTCAGAAAGCCACGCCATGAACTCATCAAATGATTTGCCGTCATTTGCTCCGCGATGAGAGGCAAAGTCAGCGAGAAGGCTGACAGTCGTTGCAAATGCTGTGGCGACTGATAGTGGATCCATGGGGCATAACACCTAAGTTAAGCCGAGACGCGTAGTGGAGCAAAGCACATGGCAAGCTTTACCTGCCATGTGATTTGCGTAACGAAGCGGCTTCGGCTTGAACGCATTGTTAGGCCGCGGCTCGCCGATCACGCCAAGCACCCACGGCCCACCCGATTGCGGCGCCACCAATCCCGCCCCAGAGCCCGCCGACTGTGAATCGCTCGCCCACGGCGAGCGCTGTAGCTGCGCCAATGGCGAAGCCAACCAGCACGAACGTGGCTATAACGCGCCTGACCGCGAGGCTTCGCTCTTCGGCCTCCCGCTTGCGACGCAACTCAGCCTGGACGCTCAGATCAGGCTCAAGAATGGCTTGCGCGATTGCTTCGGCTTGCTGCTTTTCCATGTGCCGGCATTCCTGATTAGCGGCCTAACACCTAAGTTAAGCCGAGACGCGTAGTGGAGCGAAGCACATGGCAAGCTTGACCTGCCATGTGGTTTGCGTAACGAAGCGGCTTCGGCTTGAACGCATTGTTAGGCGGCTACCGTCTACTTGGCCAGTTCACCTGACACGTACTCTGAGATCTCTCGGGTATTCCTGACAAACTCTGCCTCAAGATCAATCGCGCATTTGTTGGCCAGCACCATGATCGACCAGAGGCAATCAGACAGCTCATGGCCGAGCTTGGCCTGATGCTCATCGATGGTTCGGACGCCGGCGTGAGCCTGGACCAGCTTGGCCAAGTCGCCGACGTCGCCCACGAACCCAAGAGCAAGCTCCTGGGTGCTCCAAACGCGGCCCCAGCGCTTAACCTCTAGTTGCTCGTAGAGCTCGTTGAGCCGAAGCGCTGCTTGTTCGAGATCGCTGAAGTTCATCTCATGCCGCCTAACACCAGAGTTAAGCCGCGCTGCAGCGGGGCGTGAAGCACATGGCAAGCTGTTTCTGCCATGTGATTTGCGCCCCGATGTGGCGTCGGCTTGAACGACTCGTTAGGCCGCCGCTGTCCGCCACCTGCGCCGAACCCTCGCAGCCCAACCCCGAACCGGAACACTACAACACCTTGGCGCAGCTGGGCCGTGCCTTGAGGCTACGAAGCACGGACTACAGCTTGCGCGCGCGAAGAGCCTCACCAGGATCTGTCCGGAGCCCAGTCAGCGGGTCGAATCGACGTCCCCCCGCTTTCAGTAGCGGTCGGCTTTAGAGTCCGGGGTTAGGGTATCCGAGCCCGCCAGGGTTTTGGCATAGGCTTCTGGGGTCAGCCCGCCGAGCGCGTTCTTTGGCCGTTCTTCGTTGTATTCGCGGCGCCAGGTTTCGATGACCGTGCGGGCGTGCAGCAGGCTGGTGAACCAGTGCTCGTTGAGGCATTCGTCGCGCAGGCGGCCGTTGAAGCTCTCGACGTAGACGTTCTGGTTCGGCTTGCCCGGCTCGATCAGGCGCAGGGCGACGCCACGGTTGTGAGCCCACTCGAGCATGGCCTTGCCGCAGAACTCCTTGCCGTTGTCGGTGCGGATCACCTCAGGCAGGCCGCGCTGGACCGCGAGACGTTCCAGGATGCGCACCACGCCGTGACCGGAGATCGCGCGCTCCACCTCGATGGCCACTGACTCGTGCGTGGCGTCGTCCACGATGGTCAAGGCCTTGAGCACCCGTCCGTCTGCCGTCCGATCGAACACCAAGTCCATCGACCAGACCTGGTTGGCGCGGTCTGGCCGCAACAGCGGTTGCCGTTCGCCCACTGGCACCTTCTTCCGCTTCCGGCGCCGCACCTGCAGCTTCGCTTCCTGGTACAGCCGCTCCACAC
>NZ_JBCLVB010000016.1:0-119959 GCF_039548455.1 Luteimonas sp. MJ250
GTGTGGAGCGGCTGTACCAGGAAGCGAAGCTGCAGGTGCGGCGCCGGAAGCGGAAGAAGGTGCCAGTGGGCGAACGGCAACCGCTGTTGCGGCCAGACCGCGCCAACCAGGTCTGGTCGATGGACTTCGTGTTCGGGACGCCTGAGCTTTGGCCAATAACGCATAGCGGAGTTAGAATGCCGCTCAGTTGGTGCTGAGCGTAAGCTCACAGTTTGTGAGTCAGAAAGCGAGTCATTCTCGTTCAGCATCATTAATATCAATTAGTTGGCCGCTGTATTCGATTGAATCACGGCCACCAGTCCCGTCATGCGGCGCGGTGCCTGCACGACACCGGATGCGAGGGTGCGCGCATGGAACCGCTGGCGATCGCGGTGGTCGAGGACGATCCCGAATACCGCGATGCGATCCTGCTCCCGCTGCTGGCGCGCTCCGGATTCACCCCCGTCGGCTTCGGCAGCGCGCTTGAACTGTACCGTTCGCTTCTGTCGGAGCGCTTCGATCTCGTGCTTCTCGACGTGGGCCTGCCGGACGGCAGCGGGGTGGAGATCGCCCGCCACCTTCGTGACACGCTGCCTGTAGTGGGCATCGTCATCCTGAGCGGGCGGATGTCCCCGACCGACCGCATGCGCGGGCTGGAGGCGGGCGTGGATGCCTACCTCGGCAAGCCGGTGGCAATGCAGGAACTGGTCGCGACGCTGCGCAACGTGGCGCAGCGGATCCGTCCGCGCGGACCGGGCCGGGATGAATCGGCAGCCCGTGACCAGACCGCGGACGGCGCCGTCGCCGGAGGCGGATGGCGGTTGGGTGCCCAGGGCTGGAACATCGTCGCGCCCGGCGGTTCGACGGTGGTGCTCAACCTGGCCGAAAGGCAGGTGGTCACGCTGCTGGCTGCCACGCCCGGCGTGCCGGTTCCGCGGGAGGCGTTGATAGGTCGCCTGGTGGAGAACGTGCACGACTTCGATCCCCACAGGCTCGAGATGCTGGTCTATCGACTGCGGCAGAAGTGCCTGCATGAAGCGCACACCCGGCTGCCCCTGAAGACGGTGCGCGGCGTTGGCTACATGCTGGCCTGGTAAGGCGCCGGCTCAGCCCGGGGCGGTCAGCGCGTGGTCCAATGCAGCGGCGCTGGGCAGGGTGATGGTGATGCGGGTGCCGGCGCCGGGCGTACTTTCCAGCCGCATGCGGCCGTCGAACGACTCCACCAGCTTGCACACCATCGACAGACCCAGGCCGGTTCCCTCGCCCGACGGTTTGGTGGTGAAGAAGGGTTCGAAGATCCGGGCCTGGATCTCGACGGGGACTCCCGGACCGTCGTCGTCCACCTGGATGTCGATCGAACTGCCGTCCGGATGCGTTGTGACTTCGATCGCGAAGATGCCTTCGCCGGCCATTGCCTGCGCGGAATTGGTGGCCAGGTTGAGGATCGCAAGACCGAGTTGTGCGCGGTCGAAGGTGATCGGGCAGGGAGTCGGCGGAAGCTGCATATGCAGCGTGATCCCCGATCCCAGCGCCTGGCGGAGCAGGGGTGCCAGGTCGACGAGCACTTCGCGGACATCGAAGCGCTCGGGCCGGGTGGCATCGTAGCGAGTGAAATCCAGCAGCTTGTGGGTGATTCCTGTGGCCCGCTGCGCGGCCATGCCGATGCCCGCCACGGCCTGCTGCAATTCGGCGTCGTTGCTAGCGATCCTCGCTTGGTCCACGTAGCCCGTGATCAGCGCCAGCAGGTGGTTGAAGTCATGTGCGACGCCGCTGGCAAGGTGGCCGATCGTCTCCACTTTCTGCGCGTGCAGCAGCTGCTCCTGCATGCGCTCGCGCTCTGCGATTTCTTCCGTCAGCAAGGCGTTGGCTTTCACTAGCTGCCCACGTTGCTGGTGGGCTTCGTCAAGGCTGCCGCGCAGGGCCCTGGTGGTGCGGTCGATGACCACGGCGATGACCAGGAACATGATGGAGCGGATGCCGGCGTCGCCCAGCAGCTCCGACATGGCGCCCCCGCCCGCGCGGGCTTCGCTGGCCCCGCCAAGGAACAGCGAAACGGCAAGCACCGCATACATCACCCAGAGCGCCCAGCGGCCGATGGCAATGCCGGCCACGAATAGCCACATCACCTGCAGGGGCTGTTCGAACACATGGGCCGACAGGCCATTGCTGGAGTAGGCCCACAGCAGCTGGAGGGCCACCACCGCCAGCATCTGCCGGATCGCCCACTGGAACCGGTTGTGCCGTACCAGGACCAGGCTGGACAGCGCCATGGTGCTCACGACCAGAGCCGCCAGAAGGCTGCCGGTCTCGCCAGGACGCAGCGGAATGTCGGTGCCGAGCAGGCGCCAGGCCCATGCCAGCGGGACCGTGGTGCCTATCAGCAGCAGCACGATCTGCAGCATCGGCGCATTGCGCCGGTCGACCGGATCCTGGATGCCCGGGCGCTGCAACCAGGTGGATGCGGAGCGCCCTGCTTTGCCGAACCAGCCGATGACCAATGGAAGCTCCCTCCAGGACCTTTGCGTGACCTCGAGCACGATAGCGGCCTCGCGGCCCCGGTGCACAGCAACAGTGCTCGGGATTCGAACATCACTCGCGGTGAGAAACCGAAACAAACCGTGCGTGCATCACACTTTTGCGACTCGTATTCTCGCCTCGTTCCGCACCACCGCTTGGTCGTGCGTCGCACTGCGTGGGCTTGGCGCCGCGCTCGAGAAGAATCTGTGGCGACTGACGTGCCTGCGTCGTGCCCGGATTCGACCGCCCTCTCCCGGGGGGCACGGTTTCGCTGCGGTGCGGGTTGCCGCGTGCATGTATCAAGGGGATTTACGGGTGAATCTGGACTGTTCGAAGACTGTCGCGATCGCGCGACGGATGTGGACCGCGCTGGTCCTGGCCGGGCTGGCCCTGCTGCTTCCGGGCGCGGTGATGGCGCAGGCCACCCAGACCGAGTGCCGCCTTGCCGACCCGAACTCCAGCGGCCAGCATGTCGCCGAGATCTGCTGGTTGCAGTTCGGTACGGCCGGCCAGCTCATTGCCGCCGGCAGCCCGGGTACGGCCAGGGACTACGACGTCGCGCTGCCTGACGGGTCGCGCATCACGTATACAGCGCGGCTGAGCGGAGGCACGCACGCAAACCCGGGACTGGAGGTGAGGGAGGCCCCGGCCTGGACCGGTTCGCACTTCAGCGGCAGCTCCGGTTACTACACGATCCTGACCCCCAATGCGGCCGCGCTGAACACTCCCGACAACGGGCGCGGCAACGGCGTCGTCCTGACCCTGGAAGACATCCGCCTGTTCGCGCCCGATGGACGTGAAATCGACGACCTGCCGTTCCAGGTCGTCATGGCCGATGCCGAGCGCCTGAACAACAATCCGGAACACCTGGACTTCGGCGTCGTCTCCGGCGGGCAGTCGTGGCAGGTGTTGGAATGGCTCGGCAACAGCGCGAACAACAACGTCTCGCGCTCCACGCCGCCCGCAGCCTCGGCCTGCCTGTCGTCCTATGTCGACTGCGCCCGCTTCAGCGGGACGGTTACCGGCAACGCCAACACGGTGGTGCTTTCGACCAACCGCGATCCGGCGTCGACGGCCCCGTTCACGGTGATGGCCCAGATCCACTCCGATGCGGGGCAGGGCTTCGCCGTCGGGGTGCGCTGGGGCAGCGTGCGCTTGCGCAAGTCGCTGCCGGAGGGCCGCAATGCGCCGCAGGACCAGTTCGTCTACCGGATCAGCAACGTCGTCGGTACTGAGGTTGCCACTGGGACCACGACCGGTACCACCAGCGTTTCGTCCTGGATCAGCGCAATGGCGATGCCGGGCAACCGGCTGCTGCTCGAAGAGCTGATGGCACCCGGTTCCAGCTCGGTGCTGGGCCAGTACAGCCGCTGGGTGACATGCCAGGTCGCGAACGGTGGGCCGATCCTGATCGACCAGGCCTACAATCCGGCCAATCCTCCGCAGATCGTCATCGATTCGGGCCAGCCCGGCGACAACATCGACTGCGAGATCGTCAATCGCCCGGCCCAGTTCGACATCACGGTCAACAAGACCGTTTCGCAGATCAACGGCCAGCCCGCCGCGCCCGGCGCGACGGTATCCCCCGGCGACGTGGTCACCTACCGGATCGAAGTCACCAACACCGGCTCCGTGCCGGCGATCGTGCCCGTTGGCGCCGTGTCCGAGGGCATTCCGGACAATACCGAGGTCGTCGAGGCAGGCAACGACTTCACCTGCTACCTCAACAGCTGCAGCAATGCGGCGGAGCTGGATATCGATCCGGGCAGTTCGGTCGTCCTGGACTTCATCGTCAGGGTGGACGACCCGCTGGCCGATGGCGTCACGGAGATCTCCAACCACGTTGCAGTCGACGGCGTCGACTGCGCGGCCGCCGGCAACAGCTGCAGCGAAATCCTCCCGATCGCGCCCTCGGTGACGGTCGAGAAGAGCGCGGATCCGAACAGCGGCACCGCGGTGCTGCCCGGCGCCCAGGTGTCCTACACGCTGACCGTGACTGTTGCCGATGCGCCGACGACCAGCGCCGTGGTGCTGAGCGACGCGCTGGGTGCCGGCCTGACCTTCGACAGCGTGACCAGCCCGGGTGGCTTCATCCACGACGGCACGAATGCGCCGACCCATGTCTTCACCCTGCCCGCGGGGGCAGCGGTCGGAACGCACAGCGTCACGTATGTCGCGAACGTGGCGCCGGATGCCGGTGCCACCGTTGGCAATACGGTGACGGCGGAAGGCGGCGGTGGCCCCGATCCGGTCTGCGTGGATTGCGCGACCGAGCATCCGGTGGACCGCGCGTCGATCGAATTGACGAAGACGGGCGCGCTGTCGGCCGACGAGAGCACGATCACGTACACGTTCTCGGTGGAGAACACCGGCAACGTGGCGCTGAGCAACGTGACGGTGAGCGATCCGCTGCTGCCGGGCCTGGACTGCCCGGTGATCGCCACGCTGCCGGCGGGCGACACGCAGGTACTGGTGTGCACCGGCAATGTCCATACGGTGCTTCCGGAAGACGTGGACGCCGGCGAAGTGGAGAACACCGCGACGGCCAGTGGCCTGCCACCGACGCCTCCGGGTGGCCCGACGCCGGACCCGGTGACGGACGACGACACCCAGACCACTCCGCTGGCGCAGGACGCCGGCCTGGAAGTGGAGAAGTCGGTGACATCCGACGGTCCTTACACCGAAGGCGACGTCATCACCTATCAGTTCGTGGTGACGAACACGGGCAACGTGACGCTGACCAGCGTGTCGGTGACCGACCCGCTGCCGGGCCTGAGCGCGATCACCTATGCGTGGCCGGGTGCCGATGGCGTCCTGCTGGCGGGCCAGAGCGTGACCGCGACGGCGACCTACACGGTCACCGCGGCCGACGTGGATGCCGGCAACGTGAACAACAGCGCGACCGCGGGCGGCACGCCGCCGTCCACGCCGTCGAATCCGAACCCGCCGCCGATCGACAGCCCGCCGGACGAGGAAGACACCCCGATCGCGCAGGATCCGAGCCTGGAGCTGGTGAAGTCCGTCACCTCGACGGGCCCCTACACCGAAGGCGACACCATCACCTATCAGTTCGTGGTGGAGAACACCGGTGACGTGACGCTGACCAACGTGTCGGTGACCGACGAGCTGGTGGGTCTGGGCCCGATCACCTACGACTGGCCGGGTGCCGATGGCGTCCTGCTGGTGGGCGAGAGCGTGACCGCGACCGCGACCTATACGGTCACGGCTGCGGACGTGGCTGCCGGCAACGTGCACAACAGCGCGACCGCCGAGGGCACGCCGCCCTCCACGCCGGGCAACCCGACGCCGCCGCCGGTGACCACGCCGCCGGGCGAGGTGGATACGCCGATCGCCCAGGAACCGGACATCGAGATCACCAAGACGGTGACCTCGACGGGTCCGTACACCGAAGGCGACACCATCAGCTACCAGTTCCTGGTGGAGAACAGCGGCGACGTGACGCTGACCAACGTGTCGGTGACCGACGAACTCGTCGGACTGAGCGCGATCGTTTATGCATGGCCAGGTGCTGTGGGCGTGCTTGAAGTCGGCCAGAGCGTGACCGCGACCGCGACCTATGTCGTGACTGTGGCCGACGTGAATGCCGGCAACGTGCACAACAGCGCGACTGCTGGCGGCACGCCGCCGTCGACGCCGAGCAACCCGAATCCGCCGCCGATCGACAGTCCGCCGGACGAGGAAGACACCCCGATCACACAGGATCCGAGCCTGGAGCTGATGAAGTCGGTCACCTCGACGGGGCCGTATACCGAAGGCGACACCATCCGCTATCAGTTCGTCGTCACGAACACTGGTGACGTGACCCTGACCAACGTGTCGGTCACCGACCCGCTGCCGGGCCTGGGCGCGATCACCTATGCGTGGCCGGGTGCCGATGGCGTCCTGCTGGCGGGCCAGAGCGTGACCGCGACCGCGACCTATGTCGTGACTGCGACCGACGTGGATGCCGGCAACGTGCACAACAGCGCGACCGCTGGCGGCACGCCGCCGTCGACGCCGAGCAATCCGAACCCGCCGCCGATCGACAGCCCGCCGGACGAGGAAGACACCCCGATCGCGCAGGATCCGAGCCTGGAGCTGGTGAAGTCGGTCACCTCGACGGGGCCGTATACCGAAGGCGACACCATCAGCTATCAGTTCGTCGTCACGAACACTGGTGACGTCACGCTGACCAACGTCTCGGTGACCGATGAGCTGGTGGGCCTGAGCCCCATCACCTATGCGTGGCTGGGCGCCGACGGCGTGCTGCTCGTGGGCCAGAGCGTGACCGCGACCGCGACCTACACGGTCACTGCGGCCGACGTGAATGCGGGCAACGTGCACAACAGCGCGACCGCGGGCGGCACCCCGCCGTCGACCCCGAGCAACCCGAATCCGCCGCCGATCGACAGTCCTCCGGATGACGAGGACACCCCCGTCGCGCAGGAGCCGGGACTTGAACTCAACAAGTCCGTGACTTCGACGGGTCCGTACACGGAAGGCGACACTATCAGCTATCAGTTCGTCGTGACGAACACAGGTGACGTGACCCTGACCAACGTGTCGGTCACCGACCCGCTGCCCGGCCTGAGCGCGATCACCTATGCGTGGCCGGGTGCCGCTGGCGTGCTGGTCGCGGGCCAGAGCGTGACCGCGACGGCGACTTACACGGTCACGGCTGCGGACGTGGATGCCGGCAACGTGCACAACAGCGCGATCGCAGGCGGCACGCCGCCGTCGACGCCGACGAACCCGAACCCGCCGCCGGTCGACAGCCCGCCGGACGAGGAAGACACCCCGATCACGCAGGATCCGAGCCTGGAACTGGTGAAGTCGGTCATCTCGACGGGGCCGTATACCGAAGGCGACACCATCAGCTATCAGTTCGTCGTCACGAACACTGGTGACGTCACGCTGACCAATGTGTCGGTGACCGACGAACTCGTGGACCTGAGCGCGATTACCTATGCCTGGCCGGGTGCTGCAGGTGTACTGGAAGTCGGCCAGAGCGTGACCGCGACCGCGACCTATACGGTCACGGCCGATGACGTAAACACCGGCAACGTGCACAACAGCGCGACCGCCGAAGGCACGCCGCCCTCCACGCCGACCAACCCGAATCCGCCGCCGGTGACCACGCCTCCGGGCGAGGTGGATACGCCGATCAGCCAGAACCCTGGCGTGAGCATCGAGAAGACCGTCACCTCGACGGGCCCGTACACCGAAGGCGACACGATCAGCTATCAGTTCGTGATCGAGAACACGGGAGACGTGCGCCTGACCAATGTGTCGGTGACCGACGAACTTGTCGGCCTGAGCGCGATCGTCTATGCGTGGCCGGGTGCTGAAGGCATCTTGGAAGTCGGCCAGCGCGTGACCGCGACCGCGACCTATGTCGTGACTGCGGCCGACGTGAATGCCGGCAACGTGCACAACAGCGCGACCGCCGAAGGCACGCCGCCGTCGACGCCGACCAATCCGACGCCGACGCCGATCGTGACGCCGCCAGACGAGATCGACACGCCGATCGCCCAGGAACCGGGCATCGAGATCACCAAGACGGTGACCTCGGCCGGTCCCTACACGAAAGGCGACGTGATCAGCTACCAGTTCGTGATCGAGAACACCGGCGACGTGACGCTGATCAACGTGTCGGTGACCGACGAACTCGTCGGCCTGAGCGCGATCACCTATGCCTGGCCGGGTGCGGCAGGTGTACTGGAAGTCGGCCAGAGCGTCACGGCCACCGCGACCTATGTCGTGACTGCGGCCGACGTGAATGCCGGCAACGTGCACAACAGCGCGACCGCCGAAGGCACGCCGCCTTCGACCCCGACGAATCCGACGCCGCCGCCTGTGACGACGCCTCCGGGCGAGGTGGACACGCCAATCGCCCAGGAACCGGGCATCGAAATCACCAAGTCCGTAACGTCGGCCGGTCCGTACACCGAAGGCAGCGTGATCAGCTACCAGTTCCTGGTGGAGAACACCGGCGACGTGACGCTGACCAACGTGTCGGTAACCGACGAACTCGTCGGCCTGAGTGCCATCACCTATGCCTGGCCGGGTGCTGCAGGCGTGCTGGAAGTCGGCCAGAGCGTGACCGCAACCGCGACCTATGTCGTGACCGCGGCCGACGTAAACGCCGGCAACGTGCACAACAGCGCGACCGCTGAGGGCACGCCGCCTTCGACCCCGACCAACCCGACCCCGACGCCGATCGTGACGCCGCCGGATGAAATCGACACGCCGATCGCCCAGAATCCGGCGCTCGAGCTGGCCAAGTCCGTGACCTCGGCCGGTCCGTACGCGGAAGGCAGCGTGATCAGCTACCAGTTCGTGGTGACCAACATCGGCGACGTGACGCTGACCGATGTCTCGGTGACCGACGAACTGCCGGGCCTGAGCGCACTGACGTACGCATGGCCTGGCGTGGAAGGCGTGCTGCTGGTGGGCGAGCGCGTGACGGCGACCGCGACCTACGTCGTGACCCAAGCCGACGTGAACGCTGGCAGTGTGCACAACACCGCAACCGCCGAAGGCATGCCGCCCGGTACGCCTGGTGAGCCCGCCACGCCGATCGTCTCGCCGCCTGGCGAGGCGTTGGTGGAGATCGAGACCGGTAGCGACCTGTCCATCGAAAAGGCCGTCGACAACGCGACCCCCATCATCGGGGAGAACGTGGTCTTCACCCTCACGGTGCGCAATGCCGGCCCGGCCGATGCCACCGGCGTGGTCGCCACGGACGTGCTGGCCAGCGGCTACACCTTCGTGTCGAGCGCCGGCGACGGCAGCTACGACGCGGCCACCGGCCTGTGGACCATCGGCGACCTCGCCAATGGCGATGCCGCGAGCCTGTCGATCACCGTGACCGTCAACGCCACTGGCGACTACCGGAACACGGCCAGCGTGGACGGGAACGAGACCGACCCGGACCCGGACAACAACACCGACGTGGAGACGCCGACGCCGATGCCCCGCATCGTGGCGATCAACGATCCGATGGGGACCGTGGACGCAGGTGACGTCACCCCGAGCGTGC
Source organism: Luteimonas sp. MJ250 (assembly GCF_039548455.1). Lineage (NCBI taxonomy): Bacteria > Pseudomonadati > Pseudomonadota > Gammaproteobacteria > Lysobacterales > Lysobacteraceae > Luteimonas > Luteimonas sp. MJ250. The sequence continues at coordinate 9,539 of NZ_JBCLVB010000016.1, forward strand.
TCGGCAATGACACCCTCGGCGCGGATCCGGCGACGGTGCCGGAGGTCGTGCTGACCCCGGGCGAGCCGTCGCATCCGGGCCTGTCCATGAATCCCGACGGCACCATCACCATCGCGGTGGACGTGCCCACGGGCATCTATACCTACCCCTACACGATCTGCGATGCGGCCAATCCGGCCAACTGCGACATCGCGATCGCGACCATCGAGGTGGTGGGCAACCCGACGCTGCTGCGCGTGGTGAAGAGCGTCGCCACCCGGACCGTCAACATCGGTGACCTGGTGCGCTACACGGTGACCGTGGAGAACATCGGTCTGGTGGACCTGGTCGACGGGACCCTGGTCGATACGCCGCCGACGGGCTTCAGCTACGTCGAAGGATCGATGTCGGTGCGTGATGCCGACGGTGCCTTCACCCTGGCGCCGGGCCACCATCCGCTGCGGATCGGTGGACTGGACATCGCCGCGGGCGCCGACGCCACCATCGTCTACCTGCTGAGGGTGGGTGCGGGCGTGCGCCTTGGCGCCCACGTCAACGAGGCGGTGGCCGTGGATGAAGACGGCAATCCGCTGTCCAACGTCGCCACCGCGGAAGTGCTGCTCGATGGCGACCCGATGCTGGACGACAGCCTGGTCTTCGGCACGGTCTTCGACGACCGCGACGGCGACGGCTGGCAGGACCGTGCCGATCTCGGCGGCGTGGCGGTGAGCGGTGGATTCGCGCCGGGCCCCTACGTGGCCGGTTCGACCACGATCGACACCGGCAGCGGTCCCAGGCCGCTGGCCGACGCCAGCTCTCCGCTGCTGCACGGCGTCGACGTGGGTGCGATCCGCGCCCGCGAGTCGGAGGCCGATCCGGCGCCGACCGTGGTGATCCGCCAGCGCCTGAGCGCGCTGGAGTTCACCGACGACTTCGTCCTCGGCAGCGACCAGGGCGTCACCGTGCGCATGGCCGCCGATGGCAGCACCCGCGTCGAGCGCGCTGGCGAAGCCGCCCGCGGCTTGAACGCCGCTGAGCCGACGGTGGAGCGCCGCGTGTCCTCGGTGGAGGGCGGCTACGAAGTGGCCTACGTGATCTCCAACCAGGGGATCGACGAGCGCGGTATCCCAGGCGTGCGCATCGCCTCGGTGGAAGGCCTGCTGATCGAGACCGACCAGTACGGCCGCTACCACCTCGCCGACGTGCACGGCGGTGACTGGGGCCGTGGCCGCAACTTCATCCTGAAGGTCGATCCGGCAACGCTGCCGGCCGGGACGGAGTTCACCACCGCCAATCCGCTGGTGCGTCGCGTCACCCCGGGCATCCCTGTGCGCTTCGACTTCGGCGTGAAGCCGCCGGTGCGCGCCCTGCAGGGCGGCCGCGAGCAGCTCGAGCTGGAGCTGGGCGAAGTGCTCTTCGCCCCGGACAGCGCGGAGGTGCGCGAGGCCTACATGCCGGTGCTCGGCCAGGTGGCCGAGCGGGTCAACGCCTATGCCGGTGGCGAAGTCGTGATCACCGCCGACGGCGACAGCCAGGCGCTGGCCTTCGCCCGTGCCGGCGCGCTGCGCGATGCGCTGGAACCGCTGGTATCGACCGAGGCGCGCGAAGCGCTGGAGGTGGTGCTGGGTACCCGCGTGGACGATCCGCATTCGCCGGTGGTCGCGGGCGCAACCGCCAGCGGCGCGCTGCTCGGGACCGTGCTGTTCGATACCGACAAGTCCGCGATCCGCCCGGAGTTCAACGGCCTGCTTGACGCCGTGGCCGCGCGCCTGGAGGTGCTGGGTGGAGGCGTGGTGGTGCTTGTCGGCCATACCGACGTGCGTGCCCCGCACGCCTACAACGCCGCGCTCGGCCTGCGCCGGGCCACGGCGGTCTACGAGGCGCTGGCGACGCGCCTGCGGCCAGAGGTCCGGGCACAGGTGAGAGTGGAGTCCAGCGGTGATCCGGCAGCCCCGATCGGGACGGATGCACGATGAACAGGGGCCGGAAGATGAAGATGAAACTGCTTGACCATGCCCTGCTGGGCATCCTGGCCGGCCTCGCCCCCGTGGCGATGGCGCAGGATGTCCCGCAGCCTGCTCCGGCTGAAGCCGGGAATGCCGCGCCGACCGTGTTCGACTGCAACGATGCCGGATGTGCCGGCGAGGAGGGCCTGCTGTTCCGCCTTCGCACGCGCAGCTACGACGAGCCGGTGACCGAGGGCACCGACGCGGACTCGGGTTCGGCTGCGCTGCAGCCCGATCGCCGCGTCTCGGTGGCGCTGGAAGGCCCCGGGCGCGCCGACATCGCCGGCAACTTCTCGATCCGCCTGCCCGGCGGCGGCGTGATCTGGGCGACGGAAGACCCGAACCTCGGCCAGCCGGAGCTGTCGGTCTCCGCTCCGACGATGGTGGCCTTCGCCGACGGTCGCATCCAGAAGCCGGTGCGCTTCTTCGCCCGTGGCAACTACACCGGCTTCATCGAGCGCTACGAGGTCATGGTGTTCCGTGGCAACGACGCCGACCTGGTCGCGCCGGTGGCGCGGTTCGCGCTGCCGGTGACGGCGGTCGCGAAAGACGAGTGGGACGGCGAGCTGCCGTCGGCCATCCAGTTCCGCGCGGGCGACGAGCTGGTCTACGTGCTCCGCGCCTATGACGCGCAGGGCCGCTTCGACGAAACCCATCCGCGCCGCTTGCAGCTGGTGACCCCGGCCGAGGCCGAGCGCGGCCTGCAGCAGGTGCGCAGCAGCGCCGAACGCAGCCTCGGCACCAGCCTTGGCAGCGAGCAGGCGCAGGACCAGATGCTGGTCGAGGATGTGTTCGCCGGCAACGGCCTGCGCCAGCAGAACATCCCGGTCTACGGCTCGCGCGTGCGCATCCAGGGCCGCAACGTGCCCGAAGGCCAGACGCTGTCGATCAACGGCGAAAGCTATCCGGTGGACATGGAGCGCAAGTTCGTCGCCGAGTACCTGATGCCCATCGGCCAGCACCGGTTCGACATCGCCGTGTCCGAGGGCGTCGCCGGTGCCGAGGCGTCGAGCTATCCGCTCGATGTCGAGGTCAGCGGCCGCTACTTCTTCGGCGTCGCGCTCGCCGACATCACCGTGTACGAGAACCGGGCCAGCGGGCCCGGGCGCGACCTGGCTCTGGCTGGCCGCGACGACGACATCCTCAGCGACGGCCGCCTGGCGTTCTACCTCAAGGGCAAGACCGCCGGTCGCTACCTGGTGACGGCGCAGGCCGACACGCAGAACCGTCCGCTCGGCGACATCTTCGACGGCTTCACCACCGCCGATCCGCAGGACATCTTCCGCCGCCTGGATCCGGACCTGTACTACCCGACCTATGGCGACGACTCCACGGCGTATCGTGACGTCGACACCATGGGCCGGTTCTACGTGCGCGTGGACTGGGACAAGAACGAGGCCCTGTGGGGCAACTTCCACACCGGCATCACCGGGACCGAGTACGCGCAGTACTCGCGCGCCCTGTACGGCGCGGGGCTGAAGTGGCGTTCCATGGACAACAACGCCTGGGGTGATGCGAAGACGCAGCTGCGCGCGTTCGGCTCCGAGGCGCAGACCGCTCCGGGACACAGCGAGTTCGTCGGCACCGGCGGCAGCCTGTACTACCTGCGCCATACCGACGTGCTGCCCGGCTCGGACCGGGTGGTGCTGGAAGTCCGCGACCGCACCACCGGCCGCGTCGAGCAGCGCATCGAGCTGCTGCGGGGCGCCGACTACGAGATCGACGAGCTGCAGGGCCGGCTCCTGCTGACCCGTCCGCTGGCGCAGATCAGCCGCCAGAACATGCCCACCATCACCCGCGACGCGCCGCTGGACGGCTACGAGCAGCGGCTGCTGGTGGACTACGAATGGGTCCCGCAAAGCTTCGACCCGGACGACATCACCGCCGGCGTCCGCGGCAAGCACTGGTTCGGCGACCACGTCGGCGTGGGCCTGACGTACGTCGACGAGAACCGCGCGGGCGAGGACTACAGCCTGATGGCCGCCGACCTCACCCTGCAGGCCGGCCGCGGCACCTACCTGAAGGTCGAGCACAGCCGGACCGAGGCCAGCAGTGCGCCGGTGTTCTTCTCCGACAACGGCGGCATGAGCTTCGTGCAGACCAACCCGGCCGGCCCGCGCGAAGGCGATGCGACCTCGGTCGAGGCGCGCGCCAACTTCATGGAGCTGGGCTGGACCCGGCTCGACTGGAGCGCAGGCGCCTGGTGGCGGCAGGTGGACGCCGGCTACTCGATCTCGCGCTTCGATACCGGCATGGACATCGAGGAACACGGCGCCGAGGTGCTGGGCCAGTTCTCGCCGGACCTGAGCGTGTTCGCCCGCTACAGCAATGCCGAACGCGGTGGCGACGTGCTGCGCCAGGCGCAGGCCAGCCTGGAATGGCGCCCGGGCGAGTACAACGCCCTGACGGCCGAGGTGCGCCGCATCGAGGAGCGCCGGCAGGCGCAGGCGACGGCGGCGGGGATGCTGGGCGCAGTGAAGTACACCCACCGCTTCGGCACCGCGCTGGACCTGTACGGCATCGGCCAGGTGACCCTCGACGACGACGGCGGCCAGTACGAGGACAACGATGCGCTGACCCTGGGTGGCCGCTACAACTTCGCCAACCTGTCCACGGTCGGCGCCGAGGCCACCACCGGCGACCGTGGCGAAGGCGCCAGCGTCGAGGCGGAGTACAAGGTGTCGCCGCTGCAGAGCTTCTACGGCAGCTACACCTATTCCACCGACCGCAGCGACTACGACCCGCTGTTCAATCCTGCCGCGCGCAACGGCTGGACGCTGGGGCAGCGCTGGAGGATCTCCAACCAGGCCAACATGTTCAACGAGAGCCAGTTCCTCAAGTCGCGCGGCGAATCCGGCCTGGCCCACACCTTCGGCATGGACTTCTATCCGGTCAAGGGCTGGAACCTCGGCTTCACCCTGACCGACGGCGAGCTGACCAACAGCGAGGGCGGCAACATCGACCGGCGCGCGGTCAGCGTCTTCGGCGGCCACACCTCGCAGCGCACCGACTGGCAGAGCAAGCTGGAATGGCGCGAGGACACCGGCGTGGAGCAGCGCACGCAGTGGGTGAGCACCAACCGCCTGGCGCACCGGATCAACGAGAGCTGGCGGATCGCGGCGCGCTTCAACTACGCCGATACCGACGACGCCATCAACCCGGCCGCCGGCGCGAAGTTCATCGAGGGCAGCTTCGGCTTCGCCTACCGGCCGTGGAACGAGAGCCGCTGGGGACTGTTCGGTCGCTATTCCTACCTGTACGACCTGGCCACGCTGGGCCAGTTGGGCGGGGCGGACTACGACCAGAGGACCCAGGTCCTGTCGCTGGAGGGCGTGTACCGCCTCGGGCACCGCTGGGAAGCGGCGGCCAAGCTGGCGCGTCGCGAAGGCGAAGTGCGCTACGGGCGTGGCACGGGTGACTGGTTCGATTCGGCCACCACCTTCGCGGCCGGCCAGCTGCGCTACGAGCTGACGTACAAGTGGCACGGCCTGGTCGAGTACCGCTGGCTCGACGTGGACGACGGCGGCACCCGCAACGGCTGGATGGCGGGCGTGGATCGCGACATCGGCCAGAACTTCCGCATCGGTGCCGGCTACAACTTCACCGACTTCAGCGATGACCTGACCGACTTCGACTACAACCACAAGGGCTGGTACATCAACTTCGTCGGCAGTTACTGAGGCCTTCCACCGCCGTCCCCGGCGGTCCCGATCGCGATATCCGAACCCGCCCGCATGCGAATGCAGGCGGGTTTCGTTTTTCAGCTTGCCGGGTTGCCGCGTTGCGGTGCGGAGGCAGCGGCCTTCAGGCCACCTCGGCCTCGGACACCACGTCCAGCACTTCGTCGCCATAGCGTTCGATCTTGCCGGCGCCGATGCCGCCGATGAGCGCCAGGTCGCCCGGCGTACGCGGGCGCAGGCGGGCGATCTCGCGCAGCGTCGCGTCGTGGAAGATCACGTAGGGCGGCACGGCCTGCTCCTGGGCCAGGCGTGTGCGCATGGCGCGCAGGGACTCGAACAGCGGCTGGTCGGCGCGCGCCACCTCCACCACCGGCCGGGCCGCGCGGGCCTCGCCGTCGCGGCCACGGCCGCGCGCCGGGCGCGGCGCCTCCTTGCGCAGCAGCACCTCGCGGCGGCCCTGCAGCACCTCGCGGCTGTCCGCGGTCAGGCGCAGTCCGCCGTAGCCCTCGGTGTCGACCTCGAGCAGGCCCGCGGCCACCAGCTGGCGGAAGACCCCGCGCCAGGCGCGGGCGTCGAGGTCGGTGCCGATGCCGTAGGTGCTCAGCGCGTCGTGGCCGAACTGCCGCACGCGCTCGGACTCCGAGCCTCTGAGCACGTCGATCAGATGCGCGGCGCCGAAGCGCTGCCCGGTGCGGTAGACGCAAGACAGCGCTTTCTGCGCCGCCACCGTCGCGTCCCAGGTTTCCGGCGGCGACAGGCAGTTGTCACAGTTGCCGCAGGGCTCGCCGGGCCCCTTCGCCGCGTAGTCCTCGCCGAAGCAGGCCAGCAGCACCTGGCGGCGGCAGCGGGTGGACTCGCAGTAGCCGACGAGGGCGTCGAGCTTGCGGTGCTCCAGGCGCTTGCGGTCCTCGCCGGACTCGGACTGGTCGATCATCTGCCGCAGCAGCACCACGTCGCCCAGGCCGTGGCACATCCAGGCCTCCGCCGGGTCGCCGTCGCGGCCGGCGCGGCCGGTTTCCTGGTAGTAGCCTTCGATCGACTTCGGCAGGTCCATGTGCGCCACGAAGCGCACGTCGGGCTTGTCGATGCCCATGCCGAAGGCGATGGTCGCCACCACCACCACGCCGTCCTCGAGCAGGAAGCGGCGCTGGTTGGCGGCGCGCACCGAGGCGTCCAGGCCGGCGTGGTAGGGCAGGGCGTCGACGCCGGCCTCGACCAGCATGGCCGCGGTCTTCTCGACCTTGTTGCGCGACAGGCAGTAGACGATGCCGGCCTCGCCGGCATGACCGCCAATGAAGTCCTGCAGCTGCCGGTTGGCGTTGTCCTTGTTGACCACGGTGTAGCGGATGTTGGGGCGGTCGAAGGAGCTGGTGAAGCGGCGCGCGCCTTCGAGCTGCAGGCGTTCGGCGATCTCGCGCTGGGTCGGCGGATCGGCGGTGGCGGTGAGGGCGATGCGCGGCACCTGCGGCCAGCGTTCGTGGAGCACGGTCAGCTCGCGGTACTCGCGGCGGAAGTCGTGGCCCCACTGCGAGACGCAGTGCGCCTCGTCGATCGCGAACAGGCCGATCCGGCTGGCATCGAGCAGGGACATGAAGCGCGGCGTGAGCAGCCGTTCCGGAGCGACGTACAGCAGGTCAAGCGTGCCTTCGCGCAGCTGCCGCTCGATGGCGGCGGCTTCGGCGGCATCGAGCGTGGAGTTGAGGAAGGCGGCGTTGACGCCGAGTTGGCGCAGCGCCTCCACCTGGTCCTGCATCAGCGCGATCAGCGGCGAGACCACGATCGCGGTGCCCTCGCGCAGCAGCGCCGGCACCTGGTAGCACAGCGACTTGCCGCCGCCGGTGGGCATCAGCACCAGCGCGTCGCCGCCGCCGGCCACGTGCTCGATGATGGCGGCCTGCTCGCCACGGAAGGCCTCGTGGCCGAAGGTTTCGCGCAGGATCCGGTGTGCAGGGTCGCTCATGCGCCAAGGATACCGGGCCGGCGTCTCAGGGCCGGCAACGTGAACGCCCGACGCCGGGTCGGGCGTTGCGGGGCGGGCCTGACGGGAAAACCCGCCGGCGCACGCGCTACTGGAGCAGCGAACGCAGCATCCAGGCGTTCTTTTCGTGGACCTGCAGGCGCTGGGTGAGCAGGTCGACGGTAGGGTCGTCGCCGGCATCGTCGGCGTGGGCCAGGGCACGGCGCGCGGTGCGGCAGACCGATTCGTTGCCGTCGACCAGCTGGCGCACCATTTCCCGCCAGTCGGGCGCCTTGGTCAGGCCGGGCTCTTCGGCAATGGTCGAGAGCTTGATGAATTCGGCATACGACCCCGGGGCGTTGAAGCCCAGGGCGCGGATGCGCTCGGCGGTCTCGTCGAGCGCGTTCCACTGTTCGGTGTACTGGTCCATGAACATCGCGTGCAGCGAGTTGAACATCGGGCCGGTCACGTTCCAATGGAAGTTGTGGGTCTTCAGGTACAGCGTGAAGCTGTCGGACAGGAACTGGGCGAGATCCTGCGAGATCGTCTTGCGATCCTTGTCGGCGATCCCGATATCAACGCCTGGTGCCACCGAGCCCGCGGCCGGCGACGCAGCAGGCGATGCCTTGCGCGTGGCGCTGCGTTTGGCGGTTTTGGTTTTTTCCTTGGTCTTGGCCATCACTGTGTCCTTGGTGGATAGCGCGCGACAATGCGCGGCAGGGGATAAAAGCGTCCTGGAAATGCGAATCGTGAATGAGTGAATTGGAGTCTAGCCCCGTGGATGGAAGCCCGGCGTCAACGCGCGCGGGACGAACAGCCGTGGATGGCGCACTGACGCGTGATCGTGGCCGGCTGCTGGGTTTGTGGCGGCGATGGGAGCAGGCGCGCGGTGACCAAGCCCGTCGAAAAGCGTTCCAGGACGCGCTTGCGCGCTCGCTCGCGCAGCGCGAAGCACGCGCCGCAAGCCTGCCGCGTGCCGAAGTCGACCCGGCCCTGCCGATTGCCGGCGAAGCCGAGCGCATCGTCGAACTCCTGCGCACGCACCAGGTCGTGGTGGTGGCCGGTGAGACCGGCTCCGGCAAGACCACCCAGCTGCCCAAGCTGTGCCTGGCGGCTGGCCGCGGCGCTGCCGGAATGATCGGCTGCACCCAGCCGCGGCGCATCGCCGCGCGCGCAGTGGCGCGCCGGGTGGCCGAGGAGCTGCAGGTGCCTCTGGGCGGCGCGGTCGGCTACCAGGTCCGCTTCACCGAGAACGTCGGCGAACAGACCGCGATCAAGTTCATGACCGACGGCATCCTCCTGGCCGAGATCCAGTCCGACCGCTGGCTGTCGCGCTACGACACCCTGATCATCGACGAGGCGCACGAGCGCAGCCTCAACATCGATTTCCTGCTCGGCTACCTGAAGCAGCTGCTGGTCCGGCGCCCGGACCTCAAGCTGGTGGTGACCTCGGCGACCATCGATACCGCGCGTTTTGCCGCGCACTTCGGCGATGCACCGGTGGTCGACGTCGAGGGCCGCGGCTATCCGGTGGACCTGCGCTACCTGCCGCTGGACGCGGGCCTGTCTTCGCCGGCTTCGGCTTCGGCTGCGGCCGCGAAGCCGCGCGGCGGCGAGCGCGACGCCGCCGGGGCCGGTTCGCGCGACATGTCGGTCACCGACGGCATCGTCGCCGCCTGCGACGAAATCTTCCGCGGCGGCCAGGGCATCGGCGGCGACGTGCTGGTCTTCCTGCCCGGCGAGCGCGAGATCCGCGACGCGCACCGCGCGCTGGAAGGCCGCAAGTACCGCCACACCGAAGTGCTGCCGCTGTACGCGCGGCTGTCGGTGCGCGACCAGGACCGCGTGTTCAACCCCGGCCCGCAGCGGCGCATCGTGCTTGCAACCAACGTCGCCGAGACGTCGCTGACGGTGCCGCGCATCCATTACGTGGTCGATCCGGGCCTGGCGCGCGTGAAGCGCTACAGCCCGCGGCAGAAGCTCGACCGCCTGCACATCGAGCCCATCAGCCAGGCCAGCGCCAACCAGCGCGCCGGCCGCTGCGGGCGCATCGCTCCGGGAACCTGTTACCGCCTGTACGACGAAGCGGACTTCGCCGCCCGGCCGCGGTTCACCGATCCCGAGATCCATCGCGCGGCGCTGGCCGGCGTGATTCTGCGGATGCTGTCGCTGGGCCTGGGTGCGATTGAAGGCCGTGTCCCGGCGTCGCCGGGACGCGCATCCGGGCGATCCCGGGACGGTGACGCCCGGATCATCGAAGACTTCCCGTTCCTGGAACCGCCCGACGCGCGCGCGATCGCCGATGGCTGGCAGCAGCTGGCCGAGCTCGGCGCGGTGGATGCTGCGCGCAGCCTGACCGCACAGGGCAAGGTGATGGCCAGGCTGCCGGTGGACGTGAAGCTGGGGCGCATGCTGGTGGCCGCCAATGAGCACCGCTGCCTGCGCGAGATGCTGGTGATCGCCGCCTTCCTCGGCATCCAGGACCCGCGCGAACGCCCGTCCGACCAGCGCGCCGCGGCCGATGCCGCGCACGCCGCGTTCCAGGATCCGAAGTCCGAGTTCGTCGCCATCCTGCGCCTGTGGGAGGCGTATCGCGTGGCCCACGAGGACCTGACCCAATCGCAGCTGCGCAAGTGGTGCGAGCGCAACTTCCTCGGCTTCCTGCGCATGCGCGAGTGGCGCGAGCTGCATCGGCAGCTGAAGCTGCAGTGCGCGGACCTGGGCTGGCAGGAAGAGGAGCGCGCTGGCGATGCGCTGTTCGCCACCACGGCCGATGGAGCGCGTGCGGGCGGGAGCGATGCCGTCCCCGGCCAGCGCGGCCGTGGCCGGCGTCGCCGCGGCAAGCACCCGGGCGCAGCGCCCGGTTCACCGTCGGCGGCTGCGGAGGCGTCGACGCAGCGGAGGACACAGGAGGCCGATCCCGCGCTTTCCGGAGAGGCCGCCGCGCGGGATCTGTATGTCCGCCTGCACCGCGCGCTGCTCGCGGGGCTGCCGACCCAGGTCGGGCATGCACCCCCGGCAACCGACAAGCGGCGGCAGGTCGCCTACGAAGGCCCGCGCGGGCGTCGTTTCCAGCTGTTCCCGGGCTCGACCCTGGCCTCGCGCCCGCCGCCGTGGTTGCTCACCGCCACCCTGCTCGACACCGAGAAGGTGTGGGCGCTGACCAATGCCGCGATCGAGCCCGAATGGATCGAGGCCGAGCTCACGCACCTGCTCTCGCGCCGCCACTTCGATCCGCGCTGGTCGCGCAAGCAGGGCCGCGTGATCGGCAGTGAACAGGTCGGCCTGTTCGGGCTGGTGCTGGCGGCGGCACGCGCGTTCCACTACGGCGGTCACTACCCGGAGGAGTCGCGCGAGCTGTTCCTGCGCGATGGCCTGGTTGCCGGCGAGATCAACCTGCGTGCCGACGTCGTCGCCCGCAATCGCCGCACGCTTGCGCAGGCCGAGGAGGAAGAGGCCAAGCAGCGCCGGACCGGCCTGGTCGTCGACGATGACTGGATGCTGCGCTGGTACCGCGACCGTATCCCGGCCGAGATCATCAGCGCGCAGGCGCTCGACGCCTGGTTCGCGAAGCTGCCGAAAGAGCAGCGCCGCGCCCTGCAGTGGACCCGCGACGACCTGCTGGTCGCCGACGGCAGCGACGCCGACCGCTTCCCGGCGTACTTCGCGCTCGGCGACGCGCGCCTGGCCGTGCACTACCGCTTCGAACCCGGGGCGGTCGACGACGGCATGACCGTGGTCGTGCCGCTGCACCTGCTCAACGCCCTGGATGCGCCACGGCTGGGCTGGCTTGCCCCCGGCTTCGTGCAGGAAAAGGCCACGGCCCTGCTGCGCGGCCTGCCCAAGGCGCTGCGCCGCAACTTCGTGCCGGCGCCGGACTTCGCCCGTGCCTTCGCCGAGGCGCACGGAACCGCCGATGCCGCCACCGACAGCATCACCGGCGCCCTGGCGCGGTTCCTCAGGCGGCTGACGGGCGTCGAGATCGCCGCCACCGATTTCGATGTCGAGGCGCTGGAGGCTTACCTGCGCGCCAACCTGCGGCTGCTCGATGCCGACGGCCGTCGCGTGCTGGCGGAGTCCCGCGACCTGGACGAGCTGCGCGCGCGCTTCGGCGCGCATGCGGCTGACGCATTCGCCGCGCATGCCTCGGAAGGGCTGGCGCGCGAGACCCTGAGCACATTCCCGGACACCGCGATCCCGGTCTCGGTCGCCGGCGCCGGCGGCGTGCCGGCCTACCCGGCGCTGCACGATGCCGGCGACAGCGCCTCGCTTGAAGTCCACGCCGACCGTGCCGAGGCCGAGCGCCGGCATCCCGAGGGCGTGCGCCGGCTACTTGCGATCGCCATGGCCGACCGCATCAGACAGGCGCGCAAGCAGCTGCCTGCCCAGCCCAAGACCGGCCTGCTGTACGCCGCGATCGAATCCGTCGCGCCGCGCGCGTCAGGCGACGGCCGCCCGGCGGACACGCTGCGTACGGACCTGGTCGACGGCGCATTTGCCGCGCTGACCGCGGACGGCCTCGGCGACATCCGCGATCCGGCGGCGTTCGAAGCCCGCAGCGCCGAGCTCGGCAGGGCCCTGTTCCCGGAGGCCACGCGCCGCCTGCAGCAGGCCGAGAAGATCCTCGCGCTGGTGGCCGAGGTGCGCGCCGCGCTGGACGGCAAGCTCATGGGCTGGGCGCGCGCCAACCTCGACGACATGCAGGCGCAGTTGGCGGCGCTGGTGCCGCCGGGCTTCCTGCGCGACGTGCCGGCGGCAGCGCTCGCCGAGTACCCGCGCTATCTCAAGGCGCTGGCAACGCGCGCCGGCCGCGCGCTGAACGATCCCGTGCGCGACCAGCAGCGCATGCTCGAGCTCAAGCCCTTCGTCGATGCGCTGGACCGCGCGCGTGCGACAGGGCAGGCGGACGGGCCCGGCTGGCAGGCGCTGCGCTGGGACCTGGAAGAGCTTCGCGTCCAGCTCTTCGCGCAGGAGCTGGGCGCCAAGGGCGGGGTTTCGCCGAAAAAGCTGGCCGCGCGCCTGGCGGCGCTTACTTGACCCGCTCGACCTTGGCGCGGGTGTTGTAGCCGTCGACCGCCATGTACCAGGCGTTGCCGACCACGCTCGGCGTGATCCGCACCTTCGGGCTGTCGCGACGGGCGCCGGCCAGCGTGGCGGTGTCGACCTGGCGCCAGACCTGGCCATTGTCGAGCGTGTACTCGCGGCCGCGGCCGAAGCCGCGGAACTCGCCGCTGATCTGGCCGACCACCGGTTCGGCGGACCCGAAGCTGAGGAATCCGCGATGTTCATCCTCGACCCGCTTCTTGGCCGTGGCCGCAGCCTTCTCCGTCTCACCCTCGATGGTGCGGTCCAGCCATGCGTTGAGCCGCGTGAGCTCCTCGGCGCTGAGCTTGTCGAGGCCGGCGGCCGCGAACTCCGCAGGCGTCATCTGCGTTTCGATGCCCTGCTGGGCCAGTGCCGGAGCGGCGACGAAGAGCAGGGCGGCGAGGATGAAGCTGCGTACCGGCATGGCGTCTGTTCCCAAGGGCGAGGTCGGGCTAGTGTAGACCCTCGCCTTTCCGTGGACTCCGGTTTGCCGTGGCCGATCTCGTGGACATCGATGCCCTGCTGGCGCTGCCGGCACTGGGGATGCTGCCCGACGCGGTCTCGGCGCGGCTGCGCGCGGCGGCGGCTGCCGGCCCCGCGCCGTGCATCGACCCGCCGGGCGTGCTCGAGGACACGCTGCAGGCGCTGGCCCTGCTCGACGCCGACGACGAGGTGATGGCCGCGGCCATCCTGCACGTGGTGCCCGACTGGGCCGCGCGCCACGAGGCGGCGTCGGTCGGAGGGCGTTCGGCGATCCCCGCGCTGCTGGACGGCCAGGCCGCGGCCGGCCAGGTCTGGACCCTGCACGCCGAGCAGGGCGCCGGCCGCAGCCACGAGGGCCTGCGCCGGCTGCTGCTGGCGATCGTCCGCGACCTGCGCGTGGTGCCGATCCTCCTGGCCAGGCAGCTGGCGCGGATGCGCGCCGCCTCCGCGCTGTCCGACGAGGCGCGCCTGGCGCTGGCGCGGCTGACGCGCGACATCCATGCCCCGCTCGCCAACCGCCTGGGCATCTGGCAGCTGAAGTGGGAGCTGGAGGATCTCGCCTTCCGCCACCTGGAGCCCGATACCTACCGCCGCATCGCCAAGCTGCTCGACGACACCCGCGCCGGGCGCGAACGCTACATCGCCGATGTCACGCGCGTCCTCGGCGAGGCCCTGGCCGATGGCGGCATCCGCGGCGACATCGCCGGGCGGCCCAAGCACATCTACAGCATCTGGAAGAAGATGCAGAAGAAGGACGTGCCCATCGGCGAGCTCTACGACCTGCGCGCCGTGCGCGTGCTGGTTGACGACGTCCAGGCCTGCTACGCCGCGCTGGGCGTCGTGCACGCGCTGTGGTCGCCGGTGCCGGGCGAGTTCGACGACTACATCGCGCGCCCGAAGAACAACGACTACCGCTCGCTGCACACCGCCGTGGTCGGTCCCGGCGGCAAGACCCTGGAAGTGCAGATCCGCACCCGCGAGATGCACGAACAGGCCGAACGCGGCGTGGCCGCGCACTGGCGCTACAAGGAGTCCGGGGGCTCGCAGCGCTCGGCCGCGGGCGAGGCCGCGGTCAACCGCAAGATCGAGTGGATGCGCAACCTGCTCGATGCCCCGGCCGAAACGGGCGATGGTGCGCTCGCAGGCGCTTTCGACACCGAACTGGTCGAAGACAGGATCTACGCGCTGACCCCCAAGGGCGAGGTCATCGACCTGCCGCGCGGGGCGACGCCGCTGGACTTCGCCTACCGCGTGCACACCGAGGTCGGCCACCGCTGCCGCGGTGCCAAGGTCGACGGCCGCATCGTGCCGCTCGATTACGTGCTGCATTCGGGCGACCGCGTCGAGATCCTGACCGGCAAGGTGTCCGAGCCGCGCCGCGACTGGCTGATGGCCACCAACGGCTTCCTGGCCAGCGCGCGATCGCGGGAGAAGGTGCGCTCCTGGTTCCACCGCCTCGACAGGGCGCGCAACCTGGCCGACGGCCGCGAACTGCTGGATCGCGAGCTCAAGCGCGTGGGCATGGCACAGGCCGACCTGGCAGCGGTGCTGAAGCGCTTCAATGTCGACAGCGTCGACGAACTCCACGTCCATATCGCGCTGGGCGATGTCGGCCCGCACCAGGTCGCGCGTGCGGTGGCGGAGCATGAGCGCAGCCGGACTGAAGACGCCGCGGCCGAAGGCAGCGGCGTGATCGCGCTGCGCGCGCCCAGGCGCATGCGCCGCGGCGGCGGGCAGGATTTCACCGTGGTCGGCGTCGACAACCTGTTGGCCCAGGTCGCGCGCTGCTGCCAGCCGTTGCCCGGCGAAGCGGTGGCCGGCTATCTCACGCGGGCACGCGGCGTAAGCGTGCACCGCGCGGACTGCGCGGCGTTCGCGCGGCTCGCGGCGAAGGAGCCGCAGCGCGTGCTGCCGGTGGAGTGGGGCGGCAGCGGCGGCGGCCACGAGGCCGCGGTCACCCTGGATGCCGTGGACCGCAAGCACCTGTTCAAGGACGTCACCAACCTGATCGCGCAGGAAGACGCGCACGTGCTGTCCATCGACGGCGGCGCCGCGCGCGGGCAGGGCCGCGTGCAGCTGCGGCTGGCGCTGAGGGTGGCCGACTTCGGCCAGCTCTCGCGCCTGCTCGGCCGGCTGGAGGCGCTGCCGGGCGTGGAGCGCGCGCATCGCGCCTGAGCGCAACGCGTTCATGCCTGGCCGTCTATGCTTCGGCGCGTGAACCCGCACCGGCAGGCCGACCCGTTTCCAGAACCGCCCGATGCCGGCACCATCGCGCGCTGGCTGGCCGCGCTTCCGGAACGCCTGGGCATGTGGCGCCACTGGCGCTGGTGGCTGATCGGTTCGATGCTCGCGGTGGTGGCCTTGGCGGTGCTGCAGGCACCGATCGGCGCCCTGCTGTGGCCGCAGACGCGCGCGCAGGCCCTCCACGACGAAGCCGAACGGGCCTTGGCGAGGGGCCTGCTGACCGCCGACGACGGCCGTGGCGCGCGCGAACTGTTCGAAGCCGCACTGGCGATGGATCCCGACCGCGGCGCGGCGCGCCAGGGCCTGGCCCGGGTGGCGATGGCGGCGCTCGCGCAGGCCCGGGCGGCGCTCGCGGAGGACCGCTTCGGCGATGCCCACCGCGAGCTGGCCCTGGCGCGCGCGCTGTCGGTGCCGCGCGCCGAGGCCGACGCATTGGCCGAGGCGCTGCGCCTGCGCGAGGCCGAGCATGCCGGCGTCGACGGTCTGTTCGCGCATGCCGCGCAGGTGCATGCGCAGGGCCGCCTGGACGATGCCGCCGGCAGTGCCTTGCCGCTGTACGCGCGCGTGCTGGCGCTGCAGCCGGGGCACGCCGGCGCGCTGCGCGGGCGCGAGGACGCCCTGGCCGAACTGCTCGCACAGGCGCGCGAATCGCTGCGCGCGGGAGACGTCGACGAGGCCGTGCGCCTGGTGGCGACCGTGCGCGAATACGATCCGGTCCACGTCGACCTGGCCGACACCCATGCGCGCCTCATGGAAGAGACGGGGCTGGACGGCGAGGGCATCGCGCGCGTGCTCGCCGGCGAAGCGCGGCTGCCGCGTCGCACCGACCTGGCGGCCGCGGACGGCGCCCTGCAGGCAGCGGCAATGGACGGCCACGCACCCACGCTGGATCCCACCGCGCCCGAGGCCGCTGCCGCGGCCGCGCAGATGCTTCCCGGGCTGCGTGAGTGCCATGCGCGCGCGCTGCGCGCCAATGCGCTCCGCCGCGCCGGTGAATGCCTGGATGCGCGCGCGGCGCTCGGCGACGACCCCGGAGACGTGGCCCAAGCGCAGCGGCAGCTTGCCGAGCGCTGGCTGGCCGTCGGCGACGAGCGCCTCGGTGCCGGCGAGATCGCGCTTGCGCGCAGCGCGCTGGCCGCCGCGCGCAAGGCCGACCCGGCGGTGCCGGGCCTGGCCGACTTCGAACTGCGGGTGCGCGCTGCCGCGGCGGCGCTCAGGTTCGACTGAGCGGGCGCGTCAGCCGAAGAACACCCGGCGCACGACCTCGCGCGCTGCGTCCGCGGAGAAGTGCCGCGCCACGTTGTCCAGGCCGTTGTTGGCGAGTCGCTCCCAGAGGCCGCGGTCGCAGTAGGCGCGGACCACGGCATCGGCGAAGGCATCAGCGTCATCGGCCACCAGCACGTCGCGGCCGTCGGCCAGGTGCATGCCCTCGACCGCGCAGGTCGTCGCTACCACCGGCTGGCCGTGGGCCATGCTCAGGTTGACCTTGCCCTTGACCCCCGCGCCGTAGCGCAGCGGCGCCAGCGCCAGCCGGCAGCCGTCCATGTACGGCGTGATGTCCGGCATGTGGCCGTGCACGGTCACGCCCGGCGCGTCGGCCAGTGCGGCGATCTCCGGCGGCACGTCGCCGCCGATACAGTGGAAGCGGACGTCGGGCAGCCGCTCGCGCACCCGCGGCAGGGCCTCGCCGACGAACCAGCGCACGGCATCGACATTGGGCGGATGCCGGAAGCCGCCCACGAACACCAGGTCGCGGCGCTGGTCGAAGGGCAGGCCGGGGCCGGCCACGCTGTGCAGGTTGGACAGCACCTCCACGCGCGCGTCGGGCGCATCGACCGCCAGCACCTCGCGTTCGGCGGCGCTGACCACCAGCGTGGTGTCCGCTGCCGCGATCACCGCCAGCTCCTGGCGGCGGGTGCGTCCGGCGGCCTGGACCAGGCGTGCGTCGCCGGTGACCTCGGCGCTGCGCGCTTCGCGCAGGTAATGCAGGTCGATGCTGTCGAACACCACGCGCGCGCGCGGGGCGTGGCGGCGCAGCAGCGGCAGGAACTCGCTGGCGACGTAGTGGCGGCAGACCACCACCACGTCGAAGCGCGGCCCGTGTTCGGCCAGCCAGGCGGGTGCGCGGGCGGCATGCGGCGCGCACCAGGCTTCGACACCGAGCTCGCGCAGGACATCGGTATAGGCGCCGTCGTAGCGGCGGTTGGCGGGCAGGAACACCACGTGCGCGCCTTCCGCACGCAGCAGCCGCATCAGGTTGACCAGGCGCAGCGAGCCGGAATCGCGATCGGGCTGCGGCGTCAGCGCGTCGATCACCAGCACCTGGCGCTGGCCGCGGTGGAGGATTGCCGGGGTCGGCTCGGCGCGCGCGCCGAAGCCGGCCAGTGCTTCGCGCCGGTGGGCCAGGAACACCGCCTGGTTCCGCACCTGCCCGGCCTTGGCGCCGGACGCGATGTCGGTGCCCGAGGTCGCGCCTTCGTCGTGCACCACGCGCGCGGCCGGCTGGTACAGCACGCGGCGGCCGGCGGCGCGCACAGCGAAGGCAAGATCGGTGTCTTCGTAGTACGCCGGCGCGTAGCGGATATCGAAACCGCCGAGGTCCAGGAACAGCTGCCGCGGGATGGCGATCGCAGCGCCGCTGGCGTAATCGACGTCGCGGACGTAGGCGTAGCGTGGATCGGCGGGGTCGCCGAAGCGACCGTGGTTCCAGGCGCTGCCGTCGGCGAAGACCACGCCGCCGGCCTCCTGCAGGCGGCCGTCCGGGTACAGCAGCTGGGCGCCCACGAGGCCGGTGCCCGGGTGCGTGTCGAAGGTTGCCAGCAGCGCGTCCAGCCAGCCCGGCTGCGGCACCGTGTCGTTGTTGAGCAGCACCAGGACGTCGCCGCGGGCGAGCGCGGCGCCGTCGTTGCAGGCCGCGATGAAGCCGCCGTTGCCGGCGCGGCGGTGATAGCGCAGGCCGTCGATGCGCGGCAGCAGGTCCGGGGTTTCGTCGCCGGAGCCGTCATCGACCACGATCACTTCGAACGCGGCCGCGGGCGGGTGCGCGGCGAGCGCGCGCAGGCAGGCCAGGGTGTGCGCGAACTGGCCGTAGACCGGGATCACGATGCTCGCCACGGGCTGCTCGCTGGTGGCCAGCGTGAAGGGCGCGAACGGCGTCGCCGCCGGCAGGTACAGGCTGTCGCGCAGCGCCCGGGGCGGCGGCAGCAACTGCGCCCGCAGCCGCTCCCAGCTGGAGCGCAGGCCGCGGGTGCGCAGGCTCAACAGGCCGCGATGGGCGAGGCCGGCGGCACGGGCGAGCAGGAAGCGCGCGTCGGCGATCGTGTAGGGCATCCAGCGACAACTCCGGCTGAAGGGGGACGGTTGGCGGCCGCGGGCCGCAGCAGGCGCTGGGCTAGACTCGGCACGAATCCGTGCATTCTCGCACTCCGCACCGCGCCGCAGCCCGGCGCTCCCCACCTACGGCCGCCGGGTCCACATGGCACGCATCGATTACGACGAAGACGATCACGACGATGGCGGCCCGCGCCGCGACTGGCGCCGCACGCTGCTGACCTGGGCACTGGCCGCCGTCGGCCTCGGCCTGGGCTTCCTGGTCCCGTACATGCTGTACCTGAACAACCAGGTCGGCGAGCGCTTCGGCCAGCTGCAGTGGCAGGAGCCGACGCGGGTCTACGGGCGGCCGCTCGCGCTGGCCAAGGGGACGGCGATGAACGCGGACACGCTGAAGCTCGAGCTTGATGCCGCCGGCTACCGCGAAGGCGACGGTGCGCGCCCGGGCACCTATGCCGATGACGAGGGCCGCTGGACCATCGCCAGCCGCGGCTTCACCGACGTCGACCGCGCGGTGGCGCCGAGCCGCGTCGAAGTGCGCCTGGCCAAGGGCAAGGTGGCCGCGATCCGCGACCTGGTCGGCGAGCGCGAGGCCGAGGCCGTGCGCCTGGATCCGGCGCGCATCGCCACTCTCTACGGAAAGCAGCAGGCCGAGCGCCGGCTGATCCGGGTGGAGGACGTGCCGCAGGAGCTCACCGACGCGCTGCAGGCGGTGGAGGATCGCGACTTCGCCCACCACCACGGCATCGACATACGCGGCATCGCGCGCGCGGCCTGGGTCAACCTGAAGGCCGGCGAGGCGCGGCAGGGCGCGAGCACGCTGACCCAGCAGCTGGCGCGCAGCGGCCTGCTCGGCATCGGCCGCGAGCAGACCTGGAGCCGCAAGTTCAACGAGGTCCTGTACGCGCTGATCATCGAGGCGCGCTACGACAAGGGCCGGATCCTCGAGGCCTACCTCAACCAGGTCTACCTCGGGCAGCGCGGCAACCAGGCCATCCGCGGCGTGGCCGCCGGCGCCGAGTACTGGTTCGGGCGCCGGCTCGACGACCTCTCGACCGAGCACATCGCGCTGATGGTCGGGATCATCCGCGGCCCCTCGCACTACGACCCGCGCCGGCAGCCCGAGCGCGCCAGGGTGCGCCGCGACTTCGTGCTTGGCGAGATGCTCGAGACCGGGCTCATCGACCAGGCCGAGCACGACCGCGCCGTGGCCGCTCCGCTGGGCGTGACCACGGCCCCGGGCAGCATCGCCGCCAACCGCTTTCCGCCCTATGTCGACCTGGTGCGGCGCCACCTGGCCAGCGACTACTCCGCCGACGAGCTGCAGGGCGCCGGACTGACGGTGATGACCAGCATGTCGCCCTCGGCGCAGGCCTATGCCGAAGGCGCGGTGGTCGGCACGCTGAAGGCGCTCGCGGGCAAGGGCCGGCCAGCGCTGGAAGCGGGCGTGGTGGTCACCGACGTGCACAGCGGCGAGGTGGTGGCGGTGGTCGGCAGCCGCGACGTCGAGACCCCCGGCTTCAACCGCGCGGTCGAGGCGCAGCGGCCGGTGGGCTCGCTGCTCAAGCCCTTCGTTTACCTGCTGGCCCTGGCGCTGCCCGACCGCTGGTCGCTGGCGACCTGGGTCGACGATTCCCCGGTCACCGTCACCCTGCAGAACGGCAAGCGCTGGACCCCGGGCAATTCCGACGGCAAGAGCCACGGCAGCGTGCGCCTGATCGACGCCCTCGGGCGCTCGTACAACCAGGCCACGGTGCGCGTCGGCATGGCCGTGCGCCCCGAGCGCCTGGCGCACATCATCAAGCAGCTGGCCGGCATCGACGCGGTCGCGAACCCGGCGCTGATCCTGGGTTCGGTGGACCAGAGCCCGTACGCGATGGCTCAGCTGTACCAGTTCCTCGCCTCCGACGGCGAGATCCAGCCGCTGTACACCGTGCGCGGCGTGCTCGACCCGGACGGCCGCGTGCTCAAGCGCTACGACAAGGCGCCGCCGCAGCCCGATGACGGCGACCGCACCGCCGCGCGCCTGGTCACCCTGGCGCTGCAGCACGCCGTGGCCTCCGGCACCGGTCGCCGGCTGGTCAACGACGGCCTGGGGCACCTGGACATCGCCGGCAAGACCGGGACCAGCAATGACGGCCGCGACAGCTGGTTCGCCGGCTGGACCGGCGACCATCTGGGCGTGGTCTGGGTCGGCAACGACCAGAACGAACAGACCGGCCTGTACGGCGCCACCGGCGCGATGCGGGTGTGGTCGGCGATGTTCAAGCAGCTCCCCACCGCGCCGCTGCGCGTTGGCGGGAAGGGCCTGGAATGGAGCTGGGTCGTGGCCGGCAACAGCACCGACGCCGGCTGCCCCGGCGCGCGCCGCTACGCCTTCGCCGAAGGTTTCGCGCCGCCCTGGCAGCCCTGCGTGCGCGAGCCGCCGCCCGAGGAACAGTCCAGCGGCGGCTGGCGCGACTGGTTCGGCATCGGCCGCGGCGACGAGCCCGCGACCGCACCGCAGCCCGCCGAACAGCCCCGATGACCGCGTCCGGCAGGCAGCCTGCCGGGGCACCCCGCCATGACGACCCGACAGAAACGCATCCCATGAGTCCCGACCGCAGTCCCCGCACACTTCGTCACGCGCTCCGCGCGCTTCCGCCGATCGCGCTGCTGGCGCTTGCCGCCTGCGCTTCCGCGCCGCCGCCGCTGCCCGTGCAGTCGCTCACCGGGGCCACGCCGGAGCAGATGGTCGCCGGCATCCGTGCGGTCGCCGGCGATGGCGAGGGCGAGCTCAACGTGCAGCCCTTGCGCGATCCGGGCGTCGAGGACCTGCGGCGTGACGCGGAGCGCCTGCAGCAGCAGGGCTACCACGCCGATGCGGCGGCCGCGCTGGACCAGGCGATCGCGCTGGTGGCGGACGACCCGGCGCTGCTCCAGGAGCGCGCGGAGGCGGCCCTGCTGATGTCCGATTTCACGCGTGCCGGCGAACTGGCCGCGCAGGCGCAGGCGCTGGGCTCCGGCGTCGGGCCGCTCTGCCGCCGCCACTGGGCCACCCTGGAACAGGTGCGGCTGGTGCAGGGCGATGCCGGGGGCGCGGCCGCGGCCAAGGCTGCGATCGAGGCCTGCCGGGTGGCGCCACCCCAGCGCTGGTGAACTCCAGCGGCAGCCGGCAGCATCCCCGACGCCCGCGTCGGCCATTGGACGAACCCGCTGGCCGGTGTTTGCGGCGATCATGACGTCCTGATGAGCCTCCCCGACGACTCCAACCAAGCCACGCTTGCCGCTGTCGCCGGCGCTGCGGTCGACCCGGCTGCGGCCCTGGCGGCTGGCGCGTCTGCTGGCGCACGGAGCGAACCCGCGCTCGCCCGCGACAGCCGCGAGGCCCTGTCCCCCGGCGGGCCGCTGGCCGCGGTGATCCCGGGCTTCCGCCCGCGCCAGGCGCAGCAGGATTTCTCGGCGGCGGTGGCCTCGGCTTTCAACGACCGCGCCGTGCTGCTGGCCGAGGCCGGCACCGGGACCGGCAAGACCTTCGCCTACCTGGTGCCGGCGCTGCTGTCGCGGCGCAAGACCATCATCTCCACCGGCACCCGCGCGCTGCAGGACCAGCTCTACCACCGCGACCTGCCGCGGGTGCGCGACGCGCTCGGTACCGGGCTGCGGACCTCGCTCCTGAAGGGCCGTGCCAACTACCTCTGCCGCCACCGGCTGGAGCGCGCGCGCGGCGAGAACCGCTTCCAGACCCCGGCGCAGGCCGACCATTTCCAGCGCATCCTGGCCTGGAGTGGACGCACGCGGATGGGTGACATGGCCGAGCTCGAGTCGCTGCCCGACGACTCGCCGCTGCTGCCGCTGGTGACCTCCACGGCCGACAACTGCCTGGGCACCGAATGCCCGTTCTGGGGCGACTGCTTCGTGGTCCAGGCCCGGCAGCGCGCGCAGGAGGCCGACGTGGTGGTGGTCAACCACCACCTGCTGCTGGCCGACCTCGCGCTCAAGCAGGAGGGCTTCGGCGAAATCCTGCCGGGTGCCGAAGCCTTCGTGGTCGACGAAGCCCACCAGCTCCCCGAGCTCGCCGCACAGTTCTTCGGCGAGGGCCTGTCAGCACGCCCGCTGGTCGAACTGGCGCGCGATGCGATCGCCGAGTCTCGCGACGTCGCCGGTGCGCTGGCGACGCTGCAGGAGCCCGCGCGGGCGCTGGAGCAGGCCACCCGCCTGCTGCGCGCCGCCATGGACGTCCTCCCTGCGCGCGGCACGCGGCCGCAGCTGCTGGCTGTACCCGAGGTGGCGGATGCGCTGGACGCGCTCGACGCCGCGCTGCTGGCGCTGTCGGATGCGCTGGCGCCCCTGTGCGCCGCCGCGCCTGGCTTGGAGGCTTGCCAGCTGCGCGCGCGCGACCACCGCGGGCGGCTGGGGCGCTGGCGCGATATCGACGGGCCGGCGGAAGATGTCGACCTGGATCCCGGCACCGGCGAGGTCGTTGATCCGGTTTCGGGGCGCAGGCTCGGGGTCGAGACGCCGCTGGCCGCGGCCATTGCGGATGCGGTCGCCGAGTCCGGTCCGGAGTCAGCCAAGGCAGGCGTGGCGCCGCAGCCGGTGGTTCGCGACGACGACGTGCGCTGGTACGAGCTTTCGCCGCGCGGCTTCCGCCTGCAGCGCACGCCGCTTGATGTCTCCGGGCCGCTGCGCGCGCATCGCGAGCAGTCACGCGCAGCGTGGGTGTTCACCTCGGCGACGCTGACCGTGGAAGAACGCTTCGAGCACGTGTCACGGCGGTTGGGTCTCTACGAGCCGCGCACCCTGCTGGTGCCCAGCCCCTTCGACTGGGCCAGCCAGGCGCTGGCCTACCTGCCGCCGGGCCTGCCGGAGCCTTCGGCGCGCGATTACACCACCGCGATCGTCGCCGCGGTCCGCCCGGTCCTGGAGGCGTCCGCCGGACGCGCGTTCCTGCTGTTCGCCTCTCACCGCGCGCTGCGCGAAGCGGCCGAGGCGCTGCGCGGCGCGCCTTGGCCGCTGTTCGTGCAGGGCGAAGCGCCGCGGCACGTGCTGCTGCAGCGCTTCCGCGAATCGGGCAACGGCGTGCTGCTCGGCTCGGCCAGCTTCCGCGAAGGGGTCGATGTCGCAGGCGGCGCACTGAGCGTGGTGGTGATCGACAAGCTGCCCTTCGCGTCGCCCGACGATCCGGTGTTCGAGGCGCGGCTGGAGGCGATCCGTCGCGCCGGCGGCAACCCCTTCCGCGACGAGCAGGTGCCGCAGGCGGTGATCGCGCTCAAGCAGGGCGTGGGCCGCCTGATCCGCACCGAGACCGACCGCGGCGTGCTGGTGCTCTGCGACCCGCGCCTGCTGGGCAAGGGCTACGGGCGCCGCTTCCTGGACTCGCTGCCGCCGTTCCCGCGCACCCGCGACGTCGCCGACGCGGTGGCGTTCTTCGACGAAGGCTGAGATCACCGCAGCCACGTGGGCCCGATGTCACTGTGGGAGCGGCCACGGCCGCGATCGGCGCTTTAGCGGGTCCGACGCCGGCGGCGATTCGCCGACGCGGTAACCTGTTGCCCCCCGTCGACTACCGCTCGCACATGCGCCTGCTCGCCATCGAGACCTCCACCGAAGCCTGCTCCGTCGCCGTGATGGTCGATGGCGCGGTCAGCGAGCGCTTCGAGATCGCGCCGCGGCGGCATGCGGAGCTGGTGCTGCCCTGGGCCGAAACCCTGCTGGCGGAAGCCGGGCTGCGGCGCGCGGACCTGGATGCCATCGCCGTCAGCCGCGGTCCCGGTGCGTTCACCGGCGTGCGCCTGGGCATCTCGATCGCCCAGGGCATCGCACTGGCGCTGGATCGCCCGCTGGTCGCGGTGTCGACGCTGGCGGTGCTGGCGTCGGGTGGGCTGCGGACCCAGCGGGAAGCCTGCCGGGATGCGCTCGATCACGCGGCAGGTGTCGATGCAGATTCCGATGCCGATGTCCCCGACGTCGAAGCGTTGCCGGGTGGCTTCATCCTCGCCGCGATCGATGCGCGCATGGGCGAGGTCTATGCCGGTTCTTTCGTGCGCGACGGCGACGGCCTGCGCGCGCTGGATCGCGAGGTGGTGGCCGCGCCCGACGTCATCGAGCTGCCGCCCGGTGGATCCTGGCACGGCGTCGGCGTCGGCGTCGGCGTCGGCACCGGCTTCGCGGCGGCCGACGGCGCGCTGGCGCGCCGGCTTGGCGATCGTCTCGCGTCGATCGACGCAAGGGCCCTGCCGCGCGCTGCCGACCTCGCGCGGCTTGCCGCGCTGGCGCTCGCCGAAGGCGGCGGGATCGCGCCGGAGCTGGTCGAGCCCGCGTATCTGCGCAACAACGTCGCGCTCACCCTGGCCGAGCAGGTCGCCGCGCGCGAACGTCGCGGCTGAGGCCTCAGTCGTCCACCAGCTCGCCGCCGGGCAGGAAGTTCCAGGTGCGGGTGACGTGCAGGACGTCGATCGCCTCGTCGGTCTGCGGCAGCGGCGGGTAAGGTTCTGCCAGGCGGGCGATGCGCAGCGCGGCGTCGTCGAGCAGGCGGACGCCGCTTGACTGGATCACCTCGGCGCGTTCCACCGAGCCGTCGCGACGGATCGCCACGCTGATCACCAGCGTCCCCGACAGCTGGCGGCGCCGCGCTTCGTCGGGATAGTTGAGGTTGCCGACGCGCTCGACGCGGTCGACCCAGGCGCGCAGGTAGGTGGCGTAGACCCATTCCTGCGTGCTCGCGGAGACGAACTTGCGCTTGGGGCGCTTGGCGTAGCGCTCGGACTGGAGGTGGATCTCTGCGGCCAGGCGCGCCATCGCCAGGTCGTGGTCGATTTTCTCCGGGCCGCGCGGCAGCGGCTGTTCGTCGCTGCGCGGGGTGGCCAGGGGCGTGGGCGTCGCGTCCTCGCCGTGGCGGCTGGCAATGACCCGCGCCTCGGGCGGCGGCGTGACGTCGGGCGACTGCGCGCGCACGGCACGCTGGGCGATCCCGGCCTCGTCGCTCGGCAGCTGGCCCGCCTGTGGGTCGCGCGGTCGCAGGCTGGCGTCGTCCTCGCCGCCGCCCTCGTTGCTGGCCTGGGCCAGGAAGTCCGCCTGGGCCCGGGTCAGCGGGCTGGTGGTGCGGGTCAGGATGACGTCGAGCGTGGGCATCACCGGCGCCGCGTCCTCAAGCGCGAAGCCGATGCCGAGCACGAGCATCCCGTGCAGCAGCAGCGACAGCACCAGGGTCGCGCCCAGGCGCTCGCGCTCGCCGACGCCGCCGGGCACCGCCATCGTACTCACCGCAGCGCGCCGGCCCCGGCCGGCATCAGGCGTCGGCGCGGGGCGCGCCGCGCTCGATGGCGTCGAACAGCAGGCCGGCGATGTTGAGGCCGTACTCCGCGTCGAGCTCGCGGATGCAGGTCGGGCTGGTGACGTTGACCTCGGTCAGCCAGTCGCCGATCACGTCCAGGCCGACGAAGCGCATGCCGCGCCTGACCATCTCCGGACCCACCTGCGCCGCGATCCAGCGGTCGCGCTCGCTCAGCGGGCGGCCTTCGCCGCGGCCGCCGGCAGCGAGGTTGCCGCGGAACTCGTCGCCCTGCGGGATGCGCGCCAGGCAATAGTCCACCGGTACGCCGTCGATCAGCAGGATGCGTTTGTCGCCCTCGGTGATTTCCGGCAGGTAGCGCTGGGCCATCGCCAGCTGGCGGCCGCCGTCGGTGAGGGTCTCGAGGATAACGTTGAGATTGGATTCGCCGGCGGCGGCGCGGAAGATCGAGCGCCCGCCCATGCCGTCCAGCGGCTTCAGCACGGCCTGGCCGTGCTCGGTGACGAAGGCCTTGAGCGCGGCCGCCTCGCGACTGACCAGGGTTGGCGGACAGCACTGCGGGAACAGCAGTGCGGCGAGCTTCTCGTTGAGGTCGCGCAGCCCGCGGGGGTCGTTGACCACGTTGGCGCCGGCCAGGCGCGCGATGTCCAGGATCTGGGTGTCGTGGATGTAGTTGGCGTCGACCGGCGGGTCGGTGCGCACCAGCACCACGTCGCCGTCGCCAACGTTCCGCTGTGACGCAGCTCCCAGTTCGAACCAGTCCGAAGGGTCATCGCGAACCCTCAGCGGTGCCGCGCGCGCACGCGCGCGCCCGCCATCCATCGACAGTCCGCCCGGAAGCACGTAGTGCAGCCGATGGCCGCGCCGCTGGGCCTCGAGGAGCATGGCGAAGGTGGAATCCTTGGCGACCTGGATCGATCCGATCGGGTCCATCACAACAACGACATCTAAAGGCATGGTGGCCATCCGCGGCAGATACTGACAAATGTTATCAGCTGCGCGCGCGCGGCCACGGGCATAAGCTGGATGCCGGCCGCAGTCCGTCGATTTCGCGCTTGACACTGCTGCGGTCTGCTGGAAGATTGGCTGTTCGCAGCGGCGCCTGACAATCGGCCGCCATGCACCGGGGAGACACGATGACGCAGGACCAAAACCGCGCCGGCAGCCTCGACGGCCTGCGCGTGATGGTGATTGATGACTCGAAGACCATCCGCCGCACCGCGGAGACGTTGCTGCGCCGGGAGGGCGCCGACGTCGTGACCGCGACCGACGGCTTCGAAGCGCTGGCCAAGATCGCCGACCAGCGGCCACAGATCATCTTCGTCGACATCATGATGCCGCGCCTGGATGGCTACCAGACCTGCGCGCTGATCAAGAACAACCAGCTGTTCAAGCAGACGCCGGTGATCATGCTGTCCTCCAAGGACGGCCTGTTCGACAAGGCGCGTGGCCGAATCGTCGGCTCCGAGCAGTACGTCACCAAACCTTTCACGCGCGAGGAACTCCTCGACGCGATCCGAACGCACGTCAACACCTGACCGGGGGGGCAGGTACACCATGGCAAAGATCCTGCTGATCGAGGACTCGCCGACAGACACCGCGGTCCTGACCCAGCTCCTCGAGCGCAACGGGCACGAGGTGCTTGCCTGCGGCAACGCCGAAGACGGCATCGAGGTCGCGCGGCGCGAGCTGCCGGCGCTGGTGCTGATGGACGTCGTGCTGCCGGGCATGAACGGCTTCCAGGCGACCCGGGCGCTGTCGCGCGACGCCACCACGGCCGCCATCCCGGTGCTGATCGTCAGCACCAAGGGCATGGAGACCGACAAGGCCTGGGGCATGCGCCAGGGGGCCAAGGGCTACATCGTCAAGCCGCCGGTTGAAAGCGAGCTGGTCGAGCGCATCAACGCGCTGCTGGGCGGCTGACATGGCGCGACGCGACGTCCGCCCACGGGCCGAGCCGCGGTCCACCGAACCACGGTCGCCCGAGCCCTTCGAGGTCCTCGCGGGCTTCGAACGGCGCAGCCTGGCGCACGTGGTCGGCCTGCCCGAGCAGCTCGATGCGCCAGGCCTCTGGCGCGGCGTCGGCTATCGCGTCGGTCCGCGGCTGCTGGCCTCGGGCTTCGACGAAGTGGTCGAGATCCTGCCGCTGCCGCAGCTCACGCCGGTGCCGGGCGCGCAGCCCTGGATGCTCGGCGTGGCCAACATCCGCGGCAACCTGCTGCCGGTGGTCGACCTGCGCCTGTTCCTCGAGGGCGAGCGCACGGTGCTGCACGAGGGCCAGCGCGTGCTGGTGGTGCGCCAGCCCGGCGGCAACGTCGCGGTGACCATCGACGAACTGTTCGGCCAGCGCAGCTTCCTGGAAGAGCAGCAGTCGAACCACGAGGTCCTTGCCGAGGGCCGCTATTCCGGTTTCATCGATCGCGCCTACAAAGTAGGCGGCCACGCGTGGGGAGTGTTCAGCCTCGACAGGCTGTCCCGCACGCCCGAATTCAGACAAGCAGCGGCGTGATGCCGCATCAGACAGGCCAGGGGTAGACCATGAGCAACGTGATCGACAACGAGACCGGCAAGGGTCGCAGCATCGGTGCCAGGGTCTGGATCTGGCTCCTGGTGGCCGCATTGCTGGTATTCGCAGGCAATACCATCTACGCCATGACCAAGGCTTCGCGCCTGGGTGGTGCCAGCACCGCGGCGTCCAGCCTGCAGGTGAACTCGCAGCGCCTGGCCAACCAGGGCCGGGAAGCGGTTGACGGCAGCAGCGCCTCGTACACCGCGTTCAAGGGCACCAAGGCCGCGATCGACGGGGATATCCAGCAGCTGATCGGCAACTTCGGCGACACGCCGGACGTCGCCGGTGAAATCCGCGCCGTGGCCGCCACCTGGGAGCCGCTTGCCGCCAACGCCGAGCAGGTGATCGCAAGCGAGGCCGCCGTGGTGGCCTTTGCCGGCAACGCCCAGCGCTTCACCCAGGCCGTGCCGCAGCTGCAGGCGCAGCTCGACGAAGTGGTGCGCGCGATGTCGGCCAGCGGCTCGCCGTCCTCGCAGATCTACATCGCGCTGCGCGAAGTGGTGCTGGCCTCGACCATGGCCCGCCGCGTGACCGAGATCCAGGCGGGTGGCCCGGGCGCATCGCTGGCCGGCGACGCCCTGGCGCGCGATGCCGGCGTGTTCGAGCAGGTGCTGGCCGGCCTGCGATCGAGCGACGAGGCGATGAACGTGCAGGCGCTGTCGAACGCCGCCGCCCTGGCCGCGCTCGACCAGGCGGCGTCGCAGTGGGAAGAGATGAAGAAGGATCTGGACGCGATCCTGGCCAGCTCGCAGAACCTGTTCAGCGCCCAGAACGCGGCGGCCTCGCTGACCACCGGCTCGGACAAGCTGCTCGGCGACAGCGAGACCCTGTTCCAGTCGCTGACCACCTTCGGCTCGCTCAGCGACACCTCGATCCTCGGCAACATCTGGATCTCGATCGCCTTCCTCGCCCTGGCCGCGCTTGCCCTGGTCGGCCTGATGCGCGAGCTCAGCCGCGACCGCCGCGAGCGCTACGAAACCACGATGGAGCTCAACAACCGCAACCAGGAGGCGATCATGCGCCTGCTGGACGAAATGGGTTCGCTCGCGGAAGGCGACCTGACGGTGAAGGCCACCGTGACCGAGGACATGACCGGCGCCATCGCCGACTCCATCAACTTCGCCGTCGAGCAGCTGCGCAGCCTGGTGCAGACGATTACCGACACCTCGGTGCAGGTGGCGTCCAGCGCGCAGGAAACGCAGGCCACCGCCATGCACCTGGCCGAGGCCGCCGAGCACCAGGCGCAGGAGATCAACTCCGCGTCCGACCGCATCAACGAGATCGCGCTCAGCATCAACCAGGTGTCGCGCAACTCCGCCGAATCGGCCGACGTGGCGCAGCGCTCGGTGCAGATCGCGACCAAGGGCGCGGGCGTGGTGCGCGAGACGATCGCCGGCATGGACTCGATCCGCGACCAGATCCAGGAAACCTCCAAGCGCATCAAGCGCCTGGGCGAGAGCTCGCAGGAAATCGGCTCGATCGTCGAGCTCATCAACGACATCTCCGAACAGACCAACATCCTGGCGCTGAACGCGGCGATCCAGGCGGCGTCCGCCGGTGAAGCGGGCCGCGGCTTCGCGGTCGTGGCCGACGAAGTGCAGCGACTCGCCGAACGCGCTTCCAACGCCACCAAGCGCATCGAGACCCTGGTCGAGACCATCCAGTCCGACACCAACGAAGCTGTCAGCTCGATGGAGCAGACGACGTCCGAGGTGGTCGCCGGCGCGCGCCTGGCCGAGGACGCCGGTACCGCGCTGGGCGAGATCGAAAGTGTCTCGACCAGCCTGGCGGCGCTGATCGAGGGCATCTCCGGTGCGTCGCAGCAGCAGTCCGCGGCGGCGTCGAACATCACCGAGACGATGAACACCATCCAGTCGATCACCGCGCAGACCTCGCAGGGCGCCAACCAGACCGCCGAGTCGATCGGCAACCTCGCCCAGCTCGCGGCCGACCTGCGCCGCTCGGTCGCCGACTTCAAGCTGCCGGCCTGAAGCACAGACCAATGACCGCACTGCGCGACGCGATCGACTACACCACGCTCGGCTGGGTCAAGCCGGAGCTCGACGAGACCCTGCGCCAGGCGCGGATCGAGATCGAGGACTTCGCCGCCGACCCCGCCGACACCAGCCGCATGCGCTTCTGTGCCGGCTACCTGCACCAGGTGCAGGGCACGCTGCGCATGGTCGAGCTGTATGCGCCGGCGATGGTGGCCGAGGAAATGGAGCGCCTGGCGCACGCGCTGCAGGACGGCGCCGTGGCCGACCGCGACGCCGCCTGCGCGATGCTGATGCGCGGCGTCGTGCTGCTGCCCGACTACCTCGAACGCCTGCAGAGCGGCCACAAGGACATCCCGATCGTCCTGCTGCCGCTGCTCAACGACCTGCGCGCAGCGCGCGGCGAGACCGGGCTGTCGGAAAGCGTGCTGTTCGCACCGGACCTGCAGCGCCCGCTCCCGGGCGATCTGGCGCCGGTGGACGTCGCCAACGATCCGATGCCCGTGCGCAACGCGCGCGCCCAGCCGCTGCTGGCCGAGCTGCGCGCGGCGATGGCGGCGTGGCCGGAGGAGGGCGGCGGCGCTGGCGGCGCGGCGCTGGCAACGGCGCTTGACGCCCTGCTTGGCCATGTCCAGGCCGAGCCTGCGCGGCGCATGCTCTGGGTGGCCGGCTCCGTGGCCAGGGCCGTCGCCGATGGCGCCATCGAGGCGACCCCGACGCTGCGCCAGGCCTTCGCCAGCGTCGAGCGCGAGTCCCGGCGCCTGTTCGAGGACGACGGCTTCGGCATCCCGCGCGCGGAAGCGTCGCTCGAGCCGACCCGCCAGCTGCTGTACCACGCCGCCCACGCCAGCGCGGACCACGCCGACCTGCGCGCGCTGCACGACACCTTCGAGCTGCAGGCGCAGCTCCCGACCGACTCCGAGATCAGCCACGCCCAGGGCAGTATGACCGGCCGCAACCGGGCCCTGCTCGACACCGTGGCCGCGGCGGTCAAGGAAGACCTGCTCCGGGTCAAGGACGCGCTCGACCTTCACCTGCGCACCGGCGCGACCGACCTCGGCCGCCTGCTGCCGCAGGTGGAAGCCCTCGGCCGCGTCGGCGACACCCTGGGCATGCTTGGCCTGGGCATCGCCCGCGGCGTGGTCGAGCAGCAGCGCGAGGCGATGGCCGAGATCGCCGAAGGCCGGCGCCCGGCCGACGAGGGCGCGCTGCTCGACGTCGCCGGCGCACTGCTTTACGTCGACGCCACCCTCGACGACCAGGTCGCGCGCCTCGGCGCCGGCGACCAGGACGCGCCGGTGCAGGGCGACCTTGCCGCAGGCGAGGCCGACAAGGTGCTCGACGTGCTTGCCCGCGAGGCGATCGCCAACTTCGCCGACGCGCGCCAGGCCTTTGTGGCCTTCATCGAGACCGGCTGGGACCACGGCGAGCTGGCGGAAGTGCCGCGCCTGCTGCGCGAGGTCGCCGGCGCCCTCGAAATGCTGGAACTGCCGCAGCCGGCGGCCTACCTGGCCGGCGTGCGCCGCTACATCGAAGACGAACTGATCGGCAGCCGGCGCGTGCCCAACGGCCGCCAGCTCGACACCTTCGCCGACGCGCTGGCCAGCCTCGAGTACTACCTCGAGGCCCTGCGTGAGAACCGCTTCAACCGTGAGGAAATCCTCAACGTCAGTCGCCACAGCCTGGAGGCGCTCGGCTACTGGCCGCTGCCTGCCGAGAGGCTGCCGGAGCAGGCGATGCCGGCGCAGGCCGTGGCCGATGGGCCGCGGGTAAGCGAGGCCGACATCGAACGCACGGTGGCGGCGCTGATCGATCGCGCCCCGGCGCCGGCCGATGCCTCGGCCCTGCCGGACCAGGCCTCCCGGCAGTCCGCCGCCGCGCCTGCGGCCGCCGGCAGCGGCGGCTTCGAAGCCACCGGCGACGAAATCGACGACGAGATCCGCGAAGTCTTCCTCGAGGAATTCGCCGAAGAAATCGACAACCTCGACCAGCTGCTGCCGATGTGGCGGGCGCAGCCCGACGACCTCGAGCGCCTGCGCCCGATCCGACGCGTATTCCACACGCTCAAGGGCAGCGGCCGGCTGGTAGGCGCGCGCACGCTGGGCGAGTTCAGCTGGAAGGTCGAGAACATGCTCAACCGCGTGCTCGACGGCACGCGGACGGCCAGCCCGGCCGTGGTGGCCATGGTCGACCAGGCGTTCTATACCCTTCCCGAACTGCAGGCGGCGCTGCGCGGTGACGGGGTCGTCCAATCGGACCTCGCGCGCATGCAGGCGTCGGCCGAGCGCATCGCCGCGGGCGACGAGGGCATGCCGGACGAGGCGACGGCCGCGGAGCAGTACAGGGTTGCCGCGCCGGCGGACGCGGCTGCCGAAGCCGGTGTTCCGGACGCGGTGGCTGACGCCGAGGCCGGTGCAGATGCCGCTGCGGAGGCCGTTGCCGGTGAAGCCGTGGATGCCGACGCTGCAGCAGCTGACGCGGGTGAAGGCGAAGCTCCGGTCGCTGACGGGTTCGACATGGTTCCGGCGTCCGTCGATGCCCTCCTGCTCGAAATCCTCGATGCGGAGGTCGCCGGCCACCTGGTCACCGTCGATGCCTGGGTGGCACGGGCATCGACGGATGCCATCCCGGCGTCCGAGGGTCTTTTGCGCGCGCTGCACACGATGAACGGCGCATTCGCGATGACCGAGTTGCCGACGGTGGCCCAGGCGCTGACACCGGGCGAGGCCTATGTGCGCCGCCTGCTCGCAAGCGCTGATCCGGCCCCTGCCGAAGGCGTCGCCGCGATCGGCGAGCTCGCCAACGTCGCCCGTGCGGCCATCGCCGGCCTGCAGTCGGCGCACCCGGAAGTGCCGGTGGTCGTGGCGCTGGCCGCACGCCTCGCGGCGCTGCGCGATGGTTTGCCGGCGCCGGCACCCATGGACGCGGAGGCCGGTGCGCTGGATGCCATCGTGGACGCCGATGGCGACGCGCATGAGCTCGCGCCGACGCTGGTGGATGTCGACCTCAGCGCCTACGCCGGTTTCACCGGGGCAGCTGCGGAGGATGCGGAGCGGCTTGAAGCGGAGCGGCTTGAAGCGGAGCGGCTTGAGGCGGAGCGGCTTGGGGCAGAACGTCTCGAAGCAGAGCGTCTCGAAGCGGAGCGGCTTGAGGCGGAACGTCTTGAGGCGGAGCGGCTTGAAGCGGAGCGGCTTGAGGCGGAGCGGCTTGAGGCGGAGCGGCTTGAGGCAGAACGTCTCGAAGCAGAGCGTCTCGAAGCGGAGCGGCTTGAGGCAGAACGTCTCGAAGCAGAGCGTCTCGAAGCGGAGCGGCTTGAGGCAGAACGTCTCGAAGCAGAGCGTCTCGAGGTGGAGCGCCTTGAGGCGGAACGTCTTGAGGCGGAACGTCTTGAGGCGGAACGTCTTGAGGCGGAGCGTCTTGAGGCGGAGCGTCTTGAGGCGGAGCGTCTTGAGGCGGAGCGTCTCGAAACGGAGCGCCTTGAGGCAGAACGATTTGAAGCCGAGCGCCTTGAAGCGGAGCGCACGGACGTTGAGCGCGCCGAGTCGGCGCGGGTCGAAGCCGAGCGCATCGAGATGGCGCGGCTGGAAGCCGAGCTCGCCGAAGCCGAACGTGCCGAAGCCGAGCGAATCGAACTGGCAGCGCTGGAAGCGCAGATCCTCGAGCTGGAGCGCATCGACGCCGAGCGCGAGGAGGCCGAACGCCTCGCCGCGGAACAGGCCGAAGCCGAACGCCTGGAAGCCGAGCGAGTCGAGACCGCGCGTCTCGAGGCGGAGCGTGCCGAGGCCGAGCGTCTCGAAGCAGACCGCCTCGAAGCCGAGCGCCTCGAGGCCGAGCGTCTCGAAGCCGAGCGTCTCGAAGCCGAGCGCGTCGAAGCCGAGCGCGTCGAGGCCGAGCGTCTCGAAGCCGAGCGCCTCGAAGCCGAGCGCCTCGAAGCCGAACGTCTCGAAGCCGAGCGAGTCGAAGCCGAGCGAGTCGAAACAGAGCGCCTCGAAGCCGAACGCCTCGAAGAAGAGCGCCTCGAAGAAGAGCGCCTTGAAGCCGAGCGCCTCGAAGCCGACCGTGTCGGCGCGGCCGCGAGCACGGCGATGCTTGCCGCGATCCCGGACGAAGAGGATCCGGACGTCGAGTTCGACTTCAGTGGCCTGGATTCCGAGCTGGTCGACATCTTTGTCGAAGAAGGCCGCGACCTTCTCGACCACTCCGACGGCCTGTTGGCACGACTGCGCGAATCCGCCGACGATCGTGAATCACTGGTCGGCCTGCAGCGCGACCTGCACACGCTCAAGGGCGGTGCGCGGATGGCCGGCGTGTTCGCGATCGGCGAGCTCGGCCACTCGATGGAGTCGCTGCTGGAGGCGGTGTCGGAGCAGCGCTTCGACCTTGCACGCGGCGACGTGCCGCTGCTCGAGCGCGGCTTCGACCGCCTGCATGCGATGGTCACCCGCGTTGGTGAGCGGCTCGCGATCAGTCCTTCGCAGGGCTTGATCGACGCGTTCGACGCCCGCGCCCGCGGCGAGGACCTGTTGGGTGTGGTGCCTGGCGAACGCGCCGCCGCGCCGGTCGTCGTGCTGCCGCCGCTCACCGCGCCGGTCGTGGACACGCTCCACGCCGACGACGAAGACATCGCCGTCCGCGCTCCGCAGGAGCAGGTGCGCATCCGCGCCGACCTGCTTGATCGCCTGGTCAACTACGCCGGCGAGGTGGCGATCTATCGCGCCCGCCTCGAGCAGCAGCTGGGTGCCTTCCGCGGTGCGATGGGCGAGATGGAGCAGACGAACATGCGTCTGCGCGACCAGCTCCGCCGCCTCGACATCGAGACCGAAGCGCAGATCATCGCCCGCTACCAGCGCGAGCAGGATTTGGCGGATCCGACCTTCGACCCGCTGGAGCTCGATCGATTCTCCACCCTGCAGCAGCTGTCGCGTGCGCTGGGCGAGTCCGCGGCCGACCTGTCGAGCCTGCAGGGCACGCTCGACGACCTGACGCGCCAGTACGAAACCCTGCTGCTGCAGCAGTCGCGCGTCAGCTCCGACCTGCAGGAAGGCCTCATGCGCACGCGCATGGTGCCCTTCGATTCGCTGGTGCCGCGCCTGCGCCGCGTCGTGCGCCAGGCCGCGACCGAGACCGGGAAGCATGCCCAGCTCAAGCTGGACGGTGCCCAGGGCGAACTCGACCGCAACGTCCTCGAGCGCATGACCGCGCCGCTGGAACACATGCTGCGCAACGCCGTTGCACACGGCCTCGAGACGCCGCGCAAGCGTCGTGAGGACGGCAAGCCCGACGAGGGCTCGGTGCGCATCTCGGTGCGCCGCGAGGGCTCTGAAGTCGTATTGGTGGTGGCCGACGACGGCGCGGGGCTCGACCGCGCCGCGATCCGCCGCCGCGGCGTCGAGCGCGGACTGGTCCGCGACGACGTCGCGCTGGCCGATGGCGACCTGGATGCGCTGATCTTCGAACCCGGCTTCTCCACCGTCGACGAGGTCAGCCGCCTGTCCGGTCGCGGCGTCGGCATGGACGTGGTCGCGAGCGAGGTTCGACAGCTCGGCGGCGCACTCGACATCGCCAGCGTGCCCGGCAAGGGCACCACGTTCACGATGCGCCTGCCGCAGACGCTGGCGGTCACCCAGGCGGTGTTCGTGAAGATCGGCGAGACCAGCTTCGCCGTGCCCATCGCCTCGGTCCGCGGCGTCGGCCGTATTTCGCGTGACGAGTTCGAGCAGCCGGGGGCGAGCTACGCCTACGGTGGTGAGGACTACACGGTGCACGATCTCGGCGGCCTGGTCGGCCATGCCGCGGCGCGCGCCGAAGGCCACCTGCAGATGCCGCTGCTGCTGATCCGCTCCGGTGAGCTGCGCGTGGCGGTGGCCATCGACCAGATCCTCGGCAACCGCGAGATCGTGGTGAAGCCGGTTGGCCCGCAGGTCGCATCGGTGCCGGGCATCTTCGGCGCCACGATCATGGGCGACGGCAGCGTGGTGGTGATCCTCGACATCGCGCCGCTGGTGCGTCGACAGCAGGTGGCGCAGCCTCGCGACGTTGCGCCGGTGGCTGCGACCGAGCAGCGCCGCGTGCCGCTGGTCATGGTGGTCGACGACTCGATCACGATGCGCAAGGTCACCGGCCGCGTGCTTGAGCGCAACAACTACGAAGTCGCGACGGCGAGGGACGGCATCGATGCGCTCGAGCGGATGGTCGAGCGCGTGCCCGACCTGATGCTGCTCGACATCGAGATGCCGCGCATGGACGGCTACGAGCTTGCGACGGCGATGAAGGCCGACCCGAGGCTGCGCAACGTGCCGATCATCATGATCACCTCGCGGACCGGCGAGAAGCATCGCCAGCGCGCATTCGAGCTTGGCGTCGAACGCTATCTCGGCAAGCCGTACCAGGAGAACGAATTGCTGCGCAATGTCCAAGACCTGCTGAAGCTGCAGCGCGATGGCTGAGCAGGGCACGACCCCCGTCCGGGTACTGCTGCTCGCGCGCCCCGGCGAAGCCCGGCAGCGCCTGGAGGCCGCGATCGGCGAAGCCGGCGCGGCGCTGGTCGCGATCGTGGATCCGACCGATGGCGACCACGCCGCGACCCTCGCCCTGGCACCGGCGGCCGTACTCGTGGCCCTGGAACCCGCGATCGAGGATTCGCTCGAGCACTTCGACGCGCTGCTGTCGGATCCCGCCGTACTGGTGATGTTCGACGAGGCCGAAGTGGCCGCGCAGCGCGACGGCTGGGATGCCGCACGCTGGGTGCGGCACCTCGCCGCCAAGCTCAACGGGCACGAAGACGTCCTGCCTCCGGGTGCGGGATCCGACGACGCCGTGCATCCCGCGCCGGGCCGGCTTCCGGAACAGGACTTCGATCCCGCCAGCGTGGACAGCGACGCCCTCGCCGATACCGCCCTGGACCTCGCCGCGGACGTGCCGCGTGCCGAGGGTTTTGAAGCGCTCCAGCCGGAAGCCGATGCGGGCGAGTCGAACGTTGCCGGCCTGGTATCCGCCGAAGACATGGACTGGTCCTCGTCCTCCGATGCCTACGATGTATCCCTGGCCGACGATCCCGACCTGGCCCGGCTGCTGGCCGGTACGGCCGCGACCGCTGAGGATCCCGAGGCCGGCGTCGACCCCGTTGCGGTCGATCCGCTCACGCTCGGCGACGGCCTCTCGCTGGCCGACGACGACGCGCCGATCGCGACGCGCGAAGAGGGCGAGCCGGCGGTCGACCCGCGTTCGCTCGGCGACGGCCTGTCGCTCGCCGAGGACGATGCGCCCATCGCGACGCGCGAACGTGGCGGCGACGCCGTCGACATCGACACGCTTGCCCTGCGCCTCGACGGCCTGTCGCTCGCCGACCCGGAGAGCTACGGGCACGGTGTGCTGCGCGGCGCGGTCATGGTCGAAGCCGGCCTCGGCGGCCCCGACGCCGTTCGCCAGCTGCTGGGTGGTCTCGGCAAGGACTTCCCGCGCACGGTGCTGATCCGGCTGCAGCTCGACGGAGGCCGCTACGAGCGCCTGGTGCAGCAGATGCAGCGCGCCACCGCGCTCCCGGTCGCGCTTGCCGAAGCCGGTGGCCCGGCCGAGCCCGGCACGGTGTACTTCCTGGCGCCGGACATGGCCGTTGCCAGCGATCGCGCGCGCCGGGTTTTCGCGATCGCCGAAGGCGGCGCGCTGGACCACTACGCTTCGCTCGCAGCTGGCGACAGCGCGCTCGTCTTCCTCAGCGGTGCCAGCGTGGACCGCGTCGATGCAGCGATGGCCCTGGCCGGCGAGGGTGCCATGGTGCTCGCACAGGCGCCAGCCAGCTGCTACGACGGCACCGCGGTCGAAACCCTGGTCGCCCGTGGCGCGCAGGCCGCCGAACCCGGCGAGCTCGCGCAGCTCCTGCTTGATCGTTGGCCATGATGAGGATCGACCCATGACTTCTCCCGCCATCCAGGACATCCGCGGCGTGCTGATGCAGGTGGAGGGCGCGCGCCTGCTGATGCCCAACGCCATGATCGCCGAGGTGCTGTCCTACGCCCCGCCGGAACCGGTGGCCGACGCGCCGGATTGGCTGCTGGGCCGCATCCGCTGGCGCGGCTGGCAGCTGCCGCTGGCCTCGTTTTCGCGCCTGGCCGGGATCGCCGATGATGCCGGCGGCCTGGGCAGCAAGGTCGTCGTGCTGAAGGCGCTTGGCGGCGACAGCCACCTGCCTTACGTGGCCCTGCTGACCAAGGGCTTCCCGCGCCTGGTGACGGTGTCGCGCGATGCGCTGGTGGCGGACGCCGGGGAGGGCGACGCCGACGGCGACGCACCGCAGCTGCCGCTGGGCGTCCTGATGCGCGTTCTGCTCAACGACGAGCCGACCCTGCTGCCCGACGTCGATGCCATCGAAGGTGCCATCCGCGAGGCGCTGGCGGCCTGAGCCCCGGCGGGGCCCAGGCCTCAGCAAAGGTCGCCAAATGCAGCCTGCAGGGCGCTGATCGCGGCGATGCCCGCGGTTTCGGTGCGCAGGATCCTGGGTCCCAGGCGCAGTCCCTGGAATCCGGCCGCGGCCAGAATGGCACGGTCACGCGGTGACCAACCGCCCTCGGGCCCGATGGCAACCACCACGGACGCCGTGCCGGGAGCGGCGAGGCCGCGCACCGAGTCCGCCGCCGCGGGATCCAGCGTGAGCCTGAGCGCCTCGCCCGGCAGCGTGTCGAGCGCCCGTGCCAGCATCAGCGGCGGTTCCACCGCTGGAACAGACGCGCGCCCGCTCTGGCCGCAGGCCGCGGCAACCACAGCGCGCCAGTGGGCCAGGCGCTTCGCCACGCGCGCATCGTCCAGCCGCACCTCGGTGCGATCGCTGTTGACCGGGACAAAGGCGGCGACGCCGAGCTCGGTCGCCTTCTGCAGGATCCAATCCATTTTCTCGCCGCGCGCCACGCCCTGCAGCAGCGTGATCCGCAGTGGCGACTCCTTGTCCACTGTCCGCTTCGACAGCACCTCCACCTCGCCGCCGCGCTTGCCGGCGGCGGTGATGCGGCAGTCGTAGTCGAAGCCGTCGCCGTTGAACAGCACGCACTCGTCGCCGACGCCGAGGCGCAGCACCCTGAGCAGATGCGCCGCCGCGGCTTCCGGCAGCGCAAGCCTGGCGCCGACCGCCAGGGTTCCGTCCACATATTCGCGGTTCTGGCGCATCGGGATCCTCTATTGCAAGGGGCCTGGTGTTGGAACAACTGCTGAAAAAACGTCCGCCCGATCCGCGCTGTCCGCGAATAGACGGCTATGCGCTCCGCGTCGCCTCGATGATCACAGCCTCGGTAGTCTCCGCCAACAGCGCAAGCTGGGCGTCGTCGATGCAGTACGGCGGCATCCAGTAGAGGATGTCGCCCAGCGGGCGCAGCATGACGCCGCGCTCGAGCGCTGCGCGATAGGCGTGCAGGCCGATCCGCGCGGCAGGATCGAACGGCGTCGTGCGCTCGCCATCGCGGGTCAGCTCGAAGGCGACCACCATCCCCGCCTGACGGACCTGGGCCACGTGCGGCAGCGCGGCCATCGATGCGGCGGCGTCGGCCATCTTCGCCGCAGTCACGCGGTTGCGGGCGATGACGTCGTCGGATTCGAAGATATCGAGCGTCGCCAGGGCCGCGGCGCAGGCCAGCGGGTTGCCGGTGTAGCTGTGCGAATGCAGGAAGGCGCGCTCGCGCGAATCGTCGAGGAAGCCGTCGTAGATCGACTGCGTGGCCAGCACCGCGGCCAGCGGCAGGAAGCCGCCGGTGAGCCCCTTGGAGACGCACATCAGGTCCGGCATCACGCCGGCCTGCTCGAAGGCGAACATGGTGCCGGTGCGACCGAAGCCGGTGGCGATCTCGTCGGCGATCAGGAACACGCCGTGCACGTCGCAGAGCTCGCGCGCGCGCTTCAGGTACACCGGGTGGTGCATGCGCATGCCGCCGGCGCACTGCAGCCGCGGTTCCAGGATCAGGGCGCAGACCTCTCCGGGATGCTCGTCGAGAAGGCGCGCCAGGGCGTCGGCGGCCTCTTCGGCGCAGTCCTCGTCCGACTGGCCGGGGCGCGCGTTCCAGGCGTCGGGCGAGGGGGTGAACATCGCTTCGACCAGCAGCGGCGCGTAGACCCGGCGGTACAGCGGGATGTCGCCGACCGAGAGCGCGCCGATGGTCTCGCCGTGGTAGCCGTTGGCCAGCGCCACGAACTTCGTGCGCCGGGGTTCGTCGCCGCGGTTGCGGTACCACTGGAAGGCCATCTTCAGCGCCACCTCGACCCCGGCCGAGCCGTTGTCGGCGTAGAACACCCTGGCCAGCGGGTCGCGGCCGGGCTGGCGCGGGGCGATCGCGAGCAGGCGCTCGGCGAGTTCGACCGCGCCTTCGTGGGTGGCGCCGGCAAAGATCACGTGCTCCAGCCTGCGCGCCTGGCGCGCGATGGCCTCGGCGATGCGCGGCTCGGCATGGCCGTGGATGTTGGTCCACCAGCTGCTGACCGCGTCCAGCGTGCGGCGGCCGTCATGGCCGACCAGCCAGGCGCCGTCGCCGCGGGCGACGCTCAGCAGGGGCATCGTGTCGGGGTGTTCCCGCATCTGCGTGCAGGGGTGCCAGACGACGGCGAGGTCGCGGGATCGCCAGTGGTCGCCCTCGGCTAGAATGGCGGGATCGTGCAAAGACTTGTCGGACATCGCTGCATTATCGCCCCTCGGCCCGCACGAGGGCGCCGATGACCCGCCGGCTGCCGATCATCCACGACATCACCGAGTCCGATGCCGGTCCGTACCGGCTGGAGCGGATGGACCTGGAGTTCTCCAACGGCGAGCGCCGGCGCTACGAGCGCCTGCACGGCCGCGGCCACGGCGCGGTGGTCGTGGTGCCGCTGCTCGACGACGACACCGTGCTGCTGGTGCGCGAGTACGCCGCCGGCGTGCACCGCTACGAGCTGGGCCTGGTGAAGGGCCGCATCGACGCCGGTGAAACGCCCGCCGAGGCCGCCGACCGCGAGCTGAAGGAAGAGGCCGGCTACGGCGCCCGCCGCATCGACGTGCTGCGCAGCCTGACTCTGGCGCCGACGTACATGAGCCACGCCACGCACCTGGTGGTTGCGCGCGATCTTTACCCGGAGCGCCTGCCCGGCGACGAGCCGGAAGAACTCGAGGTGGTGCCGTGGAAGCTGGACCGCCTGCACGAACTGATCCTGCGCGAGGATTTTTCGGAAGGCCGTTCGATCGCGGCACTGTTCATCGCCCGCGACTGGCTGCAGCACCATGTCGGCGGCTGAGGGCGTGCGCGATACCTTGCGCGAAGGCGTGATCGCGATCGCCCGCGAGGCGGGGGCGGCGATCATGGCCGTGTACGGCGGCGACGTCGCGGTGCGCGCCAAGGCCGACGACAGCCCGGTGACCGCGGCCGACCTGGCCGCGCACCGCTGCATCCTGGACGGGCTGTCGCGGCTGACGCCGGACATCCCGGTGCTGTCCGAGGAGTCGGCGCATACGGTGCCGCTGCAGTTGCGTCGCGGCTGGTCGCGCTTCTGGCTGGTCGATCCACTCGATGGCACCCGCGAGTTCCTCAAGGGCAACGGCGAGTTCACCGTCAACATCGCCCTGGTCGACGACGGCGTGCCGGTGTTCGGGGTGATCCAGGCGCCGGTCACGGGCGCGGTCTGGCACGGCGCGCCGGGGCAGGGTGCCTGCCGTCGCGACGGTGACGTGGAACGTGCCATCGCCACCCGCCGCCCGGCTGCTGCGCCGCTGCGCGTGGCCGCCAGCCGTTCGCACCTCGACGCCCGCACCGCGGCCATGCTCGGTCGCATCGGACGGCACGAATCGATCGGCCTCGGCTCATCGCTCAAGTTCTGCCTGCTCGCCGAGGGCGGCATGGACGCCTATCCGCGCCTGGGCCCGACCAGCGAGTGGGACACCGCCGCCGGCCAGGCCATCCTCGAGGCCGCGGGCGGCTGCGTGCTTGACCTGCGCGGACGCCCCTTCCGCTACAACCAGCGCGACACCGTGCTCAACGGGGATTTCGTTGCGCTGGGCGATCCCGGGTTGCCGTGGCGGGAGTGGGTTCAAGATCCTTTTGCCATGGATTTTCGCGGCTGACGCCGCGCAGATCCGCCGCAGAGCTTTCCCGGAGTTCCACAAATGTCAGACCAGCTCCAGCGACTGTTGGAAATCATGGCGAAGCTGCGCGATCCCGACGACGGCTGCCCCTGGGACCTGGCGCAGGATTTTTCGACGATTGCGCCGTATACGGTTGAGGAGGCCTACGAGGTCGCCGATGCGATCGACCGTGGCGACATGGATGGCCTGCGCGAGGAGCTGGGCGACCTGCTGCTGCAGGTGGCGTTCCACGCGCAGATGGCCAGCGAGGCCGGTCACTTCGGCTTTGAAGACGTCGCACGGGCGATCTCCGAGAAGATGGAGCGCCGCCATCCGCATGTGTTCGGCGATGCCGATGCGGCAGCTGCCGATGCCGATGCCGCGCTTGCAAGCTGGGAAGCGATCAAGCGCGCCGAACGCGCCGCCGCGGGCGCGGCCGACGGCTCGGCGCTCGCGGGCATCACCCGCGGCCTGCCGGAGTGGCAGCGCGCGGTGAAGCTGCAGGACCGCGCCGCGCGCACCGGATTCGACTGGCCCGGCCCGGCGCCGGTGATGGCGAAGCTGGAGGAAGAGCTGGAAGAAGTCCGCGCGGAATTCGAAGCGGTCGCCGCCGCGCCCCGCGATACCGCTGCGCAGGAGCGCCTGGAAGCCGAGCTCGGCGACCTGCTGTTCGTGGCGGCCAACCTCGCGCGCCACGCGAAGGTGGATGTCGGCACTGCGCTGCGCCGCGCCAACCACAAGTTCGAACGCCGCTTCCGCGCCATGGAAGCCTTCGCCGCCGCCGACGGCACGCGCATGGCGGACCTGCCGCTGGACGCGCAGGACGCGTACTGGAACCTCGCCAAGGCCGCCGAGCGGTCCTCCGGTGGCTGAGGCATGATGGCCGGCAACGGCAGGACAGGAGCCACCACATGGCCCGCTTCGCCAGCTTCCGCGAGTTCTATCCGTTCTACCTGGACGAGCACCGCAACCGCACGTCACGACGCCTCCACTTCCTTGGCAGCTGCGGTGCGCTGGGCTGCGTAGCCGCGGCCGTGATCGCCGCCGATCCCCGCTGGCTGCTCGCAGCCCTGGGCTGCGGTTACGCCTTCGCCTGGGTAGGCCACTTCTTTTTCGAGCACAACCGGCCGGCCACCTTTCGCCACCCGCTTTACTCCTTGGCAGGAGACTGGGTGATGTTCAAGGACATCCTGACCGGCCGGATCCCGCTGTAGCCCTCCCCGCGGGTGGTCTTCACATCGCGTCGACCTGTTTCCCGGCACGCTTTCACAAAGCTGAAGACGTCCGTTGGAGGACATGCACATGCGCGGATCGCAGGAACCGGGTGGCCTGGTGTTGATCGTCGAGGACAACCGCAATATTTCGGAGATGGTGGGTGAATATCTGGAGAGCCGCGGATTCGAGGTGGATTACGCCGCCGACGGCCTTGACGGATACCGCCTGGCCAGCGAGAACAATTACGACGTGGTGGTGCTCGACCTGATGTTGCCGCGACTGGATGGCGTCGAGGTCTGCAAGCGCCTGCGCGAGGAAGCCCGCAAGTCGACCCCGGTGCTGATGCTGACCGCGCGGGACACCCTGGACGAAAAGCTGGCCGGCCTTGGCGCAGGTGCCGACGACTACCTGGTCAAGCCCTTCGCCGTGGAAGAGCTTGAAGCGCGCCTGCGCGCACTGATCCGCCGCGAGCGCCGCCAAGTGGGCTCGGAAGTGCTGAAGGTCGCCGACCTGGTGCTTGATCCGGCCAGTCTGCGCGCGACCCGTTCCGGCACCGAGCTGCAGCTTTCGCCGATCGGCCTCAAGCTCCTGACCATCCTGATGCGCGAGTCGCCGCGGGTGGTCAACCGACAGGAGATCGAGCGCGAGATCTGGGGCAACAGCCTGCCGGATTCGGACACCCTGCGCAGCCATCTGTACAACCTGCGCAAGACCATCGACAAGCCCTTCGACAAGCCGCTGCTGCACACCGTGCAAAGCGCCGGCTATCGGATCGCGGACATC
This sequence comes from Luteimonas sp. MJ250, assembly GCF_039548455.1. Lineage (NCBI taxonomy): Bacteria > Pseudomonadati > Pseudomonadota > Gammaproteobacteria > Lysobacterales > Lysobacteraceae > Luteimonas > Luteimonas sp. MJ250. The sequence continues at coordinate 54,201 of NZ_JBCLVB010000016.1, forward strand.
GAGCAGCCGCCCGCCTGACGGCAGCGGAGAACGTCGATGCCACAAGGGCTGCCGCGCAAGCTGCGCCGGGTGTTCGTGCTGCAGGCGCTGCTGGCGATCATCGCGGTCGTGGCCTCGCTGTACGCGTCGACCGTGTTTGCGCGCGGCGTGCTGGCGACGCAGTGGGTCAAGGCGGAAGCGTCCCGGTTCTGGGGCGAAGTGGCGGAGGATCCCGCCTACCCGCCGCCGTGGACGTCGTCGGTGAACGGCTACTTCGTCCAGACCGGCACCGATCCGGTGGCCGCGGGCGTGCCCGCCGAATACATCGCGGCGGGCCCAGGCCTGCACCGGCTGAAGGTCCATGGCACGTCGCAGCGGCTGCTGGTCGAGGACGGACCAGGCGGTCGCCTGTACCTGCGGATCGCATTCCGGCTGGTCGACAACGTCGGCCGCTGGTCCTTGCTGATCGCGTCGATCCTGACCACGCTCGCGATTGCGACGGTGAGCTGGCTCAGCTACCGGATCGCACGCAGGATGGTGCTGCCGGTAACCGCGATGGCGGCGGAGGTGGCGAACTGGGATCCGCTGGGTGTCGAACTCGACGCCATCGATCCCGCCCGCCTGCCGGGAGAGGTGGGGCGTGAAGTGCGCATGCTGGAGGGCGCGCTGCGCGGCCTGGCCGAACGCACCCAGGCCTTTACCCGTCGCGAGCGCGACTTCACCCGCGAAGCCAGCCACGAGCTGCGCACGCCGCTGACCGTGGTGCGTGTGGCCGCGGACATGCTGCGCCGTGACCCCGAGCTGCCGCCGCGGATGCATCGTTCGCTGGACCGCGTGCAGGTGGCTGCGCGCGACATGGAAGCGGTGGTGGACGCGCTGTTGATCCTGGCCCGTGAGGACCTGCCGCTGAACACCGAGGAATTCGGTGCGCTGGACGTGGCCGCCGAAGCGGTCGCGGCGGGCCAGGCGCTGATCGGCGAACTCATCGAAGAGTCGGCCGTCGGCATTTCGCTGGTCGAGCACGCCGCGCCCACGCTGCGCGGCTCGCGGCGCGCGATGGCGGTGATCCTCGAGCAGCTGGTGCGCAATGCCTGCACCTTCACTCCGACGGGCAGCATCGAGGTCTGTGTGGAGCACGATCGTATCGAAGTCCGCGATACCGGGGTCGGCATGGCGCGCGACGTGCTTGAGCGCGTCTTCGAGCCCTTCTACCGCGCCGACCAGTACGTCGGCGGACGGGGCCTGGGCCTGGCCATCGTGCGGCGCCTGGCGGCGCGCTACGGCTGGTCGGTGCATATCGAGAGCGCGCTCGGCCAGGGCACCAACGTCATTCTCCGCTTTCCGGCAGCAGGCGAGGACTGAGCAGGTCAACGCCGGCCATACTGGTGCGTTAGCCTCCACGACCCCAGCCGGATCACGCAGCGAAATGAGCCATCGACCCAAGCGCGCCAGTCGCCCTCGAAAGACCCTTGTCTCCATCGTCATCGCCATTCTCGCGCTTGGTGCGGGCGCCTGGTATTTCAGCCAGCGCAGCGCGTCCGCCGACGCCGGGGCCTGGCGCACCGTCGAAGTTGAAGAGGGCGACATCCGCGTCGCGATCTCGGCCACCGGCACCCTGAGCGCGATCTCGACGGTCGTCGTGGGCAGCCAGATCTCGGGGCAGGTGACCGAAGTGCTGGTCGACTTCAACGACAAGGTCGAGCAGGGCCAGGTGCTCGCACGCATCGATCCCAGCAGCTACCAGGCGCAGATCGAGCAGGGCTCGGCGCAAATCGCCAGCGCCCGCGCCAGCCTCGCCCAGGCGCAGGCAACCCTGCGCAACGCCGAACTCGACCACCGGCGCAAGGCAGAGCTCGGCGAGCGCCAGCTGGTGGCGCGCAGCGACATCGACCTGTCGCGCGCCGCGCTGGACCAGGCCCGGGCCCAGGTTGCCTCGGCGCAGGCGCAGATCACCCAGCAGACCGCGTCCACCCAGACCACGCGCATCAACCTGCAGCGGACGGTGATCCGCTCGCCGGTGGATGGCGTGGTGCTGACCCGGACCATCGAGGCCGGCCAGACCGTCGCCGCCAGCCTGCAGGCGCCTGAGCTGTTCACCATCGCCGAAGACCTGTCGCAGATGAAGATCGAGCTCGCGGTGGACGAAGCCGACATCGGCCAGGTGCAGGCCGGGCAGGGCGTGAGCTTCACTGCCGATGCCTTTGCCGACCGCCAGTTCCGCGGCGTGGTCGAACAGGTCCGCCTGAGCGCGACCAACACCAGCAACGTGGTGACCTATCCGGTGGTGGTGACCGTCGACAACAGTGACGGCACGCTGCTGCCGGGGCTGACGGTGAATGCCGAGATCGAGGTCAGCCGCCGCGACGGCGTGCTGAAGGTGTCCAACGCCGCGCTGCGCTACAAGCCCACGGGAGCCGAAGGCGCCGCGCCGACGATGCCGCAGGGCGGCGCCCGCGGCGGCGTCACCGACGACCTCCGTCGCGAGGCAGTGGCGCTCGAGCTGTCAACCGACCAGCAGGTGGCCTTCGACGAGGCGGTCACGGCGATCCAGGCGCGACAGACAGCACGGCAGGCCGCGCCGGCCGCACGCAATGGCGGCGGTGGCGGCTTCGGCCAATCGCGCGGTGGCGCGCCTTCCGGGGCGATGGCTTCGCAGATCCGCCAGCGCATGCTGCAGCGCTTTCGCGAGGACTTCGCCGGATTCCGCGACAGCCTGGACGCCGCGCAGGCGCAGCGCTGGGACGCGGCCGTCGCCAACCTGGTCGGCGCCACGCGGGCCACGGTCTACAGGTTGACCAACGGCAGCCCGGAGCCGGTGATGGTCCGCGTCGGCGCGACCGATGGCACCGCCACCGAAATCTCCGGCGCGCTGCAGGCCGGCGACCAGCTCATCACCGGCGAGCGCGCCGCGCGATGAGCACAGCCGTGCCGATCATCGAGACCCGCGCCCTGGGCAAGGTCTACTCCGCCGGCACCGAGGCCGAAGTCGTTGCGCTGAAGGACGTCGCCCTGCGCATCGAGCACGGCGCGTTCGTGGCGATAATGGGGCCGTCGGGGTCGGGCAAGTCGACGCTGATGAACCTGATCGGCGGCCTTGATACCCCGAGTTCCGGCAGCTACTTCTGCGACGGCGTGGATGTCTCCACGCTCGACGCCGAGGAGCTGGCGGCGCTGCGGCGCGAGAAGATCGGCTTCGTCTTCCAGGGCTTCCACCTCCTGCCGCGGATGACCGCGCTCGAGAACGTGGCCATGCCGCTGAGCTATTCCCGGGTGCCGCCGGCCGAGCGGCTGCGCATGGCCGAGGAGGTGCTGGACGCAGTGGGCCTGGGCGGGCGGACGGGGCATCGTCCCAACGAGCTGTCCGGCGGCCAGCAGCAGCGCGTGGCGATCGCACGCGCGCTGGTCAACAAGCCGCCGCTGCTGCTGGCCGACGAGCCCACCGGTGCGCTGGATTCGAAGACCGGCGAAGAGATCCTGGCGCTGTTCAAGCGCCTGCGCGACGAGGGCCACACCGTGGTCCTGATCACCCATGACGCCGAAGTCGCGGCCCACGCCGACCGCACCTACGTGATGCGCGACGGCGAGCTGCACCCCGAGCATCCGGAGGCCGCGGCATGAAATTCAGCGACGTCATCCGCACCGCGATCCACGCCCTGCGCGGGAACTGGATGCGCAGCGTGCTCACCTCGCTGGGCGTGATCATCGGCATCGCCGCGGTGATCGTGATGGTCTCGGTGGGCCAGGGCACGCAGTCGGAGATCGACAAGATGGTCTCCGGCCTCGGGTCGCAGAGGCTGGACATCTCGCCCGGTTCGCGGCGCGGCCCCGGCGGCGTGCGCCAGAGCTCGTCGAGCTACTACACGCTCACCGAGGGCGACGTCGAGGCGATCCGCAACGACATCCCCGAGGTGCAGTACGTGTCCGGTTCGCTCAGCGGCAGCACCCAGGTGGTGTATGCCGAGAACAACTGGTCCAGCCGCTGGCAGGGCGTGCAGCCCGACTATTTCGACATCAATGCCTGGACCCTGGTCGAGGGCGAGGCCTTCGACGCCCAGGACTACGGCGGCGCGGCGAAGGAAGTGATCGCGGGCGAGACCGTGCGCCGCGAGCTGTTCGGCGACGAGCCCGCGATCGGGCAGACGGTGCGCCTGGGACGGGTGCCGTTCGTGGTCGTGGGCGTCCTTGCGCCCAAGGGCCAGGGCGGCTGGGGCCAGGACCAGGACGACGTGCTGATGGTGCCGATGCAGACCGCGCGGCGCCGCTTGCTGGGCTCGATGGGCCTGCCGCCGGGCGCGGTGATGCAGGTCGCGCTGACGGTGACCGATGCCGACGACCTCGGCTACGTGCAGGGCGAGGTGGAATCGCTGCTGCGCCAGCGCCACCGCATCGGCCCGGGCGCCGACGACGACTTCACCGTGCGCAACATCTCCGAGATCGTGGCCACCCGCACGGCGACCACGCGCCTGATGTCGCTGCTGCTGGGCGCGGTTGCGACGATCTCGCTGATCGTGGGCGGCATCGGCATCATGAACATCATGCTGGTCTCGGTGACCGAGCGCATCCGCGAGATCGGCCTGCGGATGGCGGTGGGTGCGGGGCCGTCGGACGTGCGCCGGCAGTTCCTCGCCGAGGCGATGCTGCTGTCCCTGGTCGGCGGTGCGCTGGGGATCGTGATCGGCATTGCCGGAGCGCTGCTGGTGGGGCGCTTTGGCGACCTGCCGGTGGTGCTCAACGGCCAGGTGGTCGCCATGGCCGCCGGCTTCTCAGTCGCCACGGGACTGTTCTTCGGCTACTACCCTGCGCGCAAGGCGTCCCAGCTCGACCCGATCGAAGCCCTGCGGCAGTAGGCGGGCGCTGGCGTCGGGATTCGCTGCGCCGCGGCAGGACTTCGGCATGCGATCCTCGGGTCGACCCTATAAGGGCAGGCCCCGGGTTGGCGCTCCGCGGGCCGCGGCGGAGACTGCGTCCATTGCCACGCACCGCACGCAGCGGACCGGAGACGCGACATGACCGCCATCCACAACATCGCCTTTGGCGACACGCTTTCGCAGATCGCGCAGCGCCTGGGCACCAGCATCGACGCGCTGATGGATGCCAATTCGCAGATCAAGAACGCCGATGTGATCTATGCCGGCGACACCCTGAACATCGGTGGTGGCTTGCGCGGCGGCGGTGCGGAGGGATCGGGTGGTGTGTCCGGGACTGAAGGCGTGTCGGGCGGCACGAAGGTCAGTGGCAACAACGCCGCCGCGATCGCCGAGCAGTTCATCGGCCGCAACGCTGGAGAGCTCAAATTCAGCGACGAACTGCCGATGGAGTCCTGGGTTCCGAACAACGTCAACTGCGCCAACTTCGTCTCCGCCTGCCTGCAGAAGGCCGGGCTGATCGATGCAGGACAGGCCAGCGCGTCGGTCGACAACCTGGCCGGCAATCTCAAGGGCGATGGCTGGCAGACCACCTCGCTGGCGAATGCCCGGCCCGGCGACGTGGTGCTGATGCAGCGCAATGGCCAGTCGCACGTGGTGCTGTTCGCCGGGATGGAGGGCGGGCAGCCGAAGTTCATCGGCTCCAACAACGTCAACAGCGACGGCTCGCAGCGAATCAGCTGGGGCGGTGCTTCGGGCAACTACGAAATCATCACTCCGCCGCGCTGAATCACTGCGCGCGCTGGATGACAAAGGCCGGGCATTGCCCGGCCTTTGTTCATGCGCATGGCAGGCCCGATCGGGGCCGTTGCGCGTCAGAAGCCGAACAGCGCCCGCGGCGCGGCGTGTCGCTGGGGCCAGTCGAGCCAGGCGACGTCGCCAGGTCCGATCGCGTGTTCAAGCAGGGTCCAGTGGCCATCGGAGAGAACGGCTGAGGACTCTTCGGCGACGGTCGGGTCATGAGCATCCCCGGTCCTCGAATCGCCGGCATCGACGCTGCCATCAGCCGCGCCTTCATGCTTGAGGAGGGCGACATAGACATCGGACATGGCGCCCTGTTCCGCCGCCTCGGCGAAGCGCGTGCCTGCGAGATCCGGGCGGCCGCCCCCGGGCGCGCGCATGCTGCCGAGGACGAAGGCCCAGGCGCCGATACGGTCCATGCGTTCGACCTCGAGCTCCACGCGCCCGTCCAGCGCTTCGCGCAGGGGGGCGGTGGCGGCATTCAGGATGACTTCGTAACCGGGGTCGCCCGGCTGCATGGCCTGGGGCGCGGCCTGTGCAAATGAAGTATTCATGACGGCTCCCATGGCCAGTGCGGCGATCGGTCCGAGGATAACAGCGGCTCGGTGCATGCGTGGACCCCGGGTTCCGATGCGTGATGGCTGCATCCTGCCAGCCGGGACCTGCGTTTGGAGTGAATCCGGGCCCCGGGCGGCTGCTTGTGGCAAAATTGCCCGCTTCTGGTCGGACTCGGCAGCGAATTCGCATGCAGTTCCCATTCCGGCGGCGCCTTCGCGGCAGCCGCTCCCAAGCCGCCGGCGGTGCGAGCGCCCGGTCCGTGGCGCAGTCGCACCCCGGTGGCGCCCGCTGAGCACGTGCAACGCGATGGCTGACGAGACCGGACACCTGCCGCGCGGCCCGGCGCGCATGTTCAAGGCGGCCGTATGGTCGCTGCAGGGCCTTCGCGCGGCCTGGCTGTACGAGTCATCGTTCAGGCTCGAGGTCTACCTGTTCGTCGTGCTTGCGCCCCTGGGCTGGTGGCTGGGCAACGACGGCGTGGAACGCGCGCTGCTGGTGGGCTGCCTGGTGCTGGTATTGGCGGTGGAGTTGCTGAATTCCGCGATCGAGGCCGTGATCGGCCGTTACGGCGACGAACACCACGAGCTCGCCGGCCGTGCCAAGGACATGGGCTCGGCCGCGGTATTCCTGATGATGCTCAACGTGCTGCTGGTATGGGGCGCGTTGCTTTGGCCCCGGCTGCCATGACGCCCGTGCGACGCACGACAAGAGATTCCCGAAGGATCAGCACGCAATGCAAGCAATAATCGAATTCCTCTCCGACCCCCAGGTCTGGATCCTGCTGCTGACGCTGTCCACGATCGAGATCGTGCTCGGCATCGACAACCTGGTGTTCATCTCGATCGCGGTCAGCAGGCTGCCCGTCGAACGTCGCGAATTCGCGCGCAAGTTCGGCATCGCGGTGGCCTGTGTCAGCCGCCTCGGCCTGCTGCTGACGCTGGCCTGGCTTGCGGGTTTGACCAGCGACCTGTTCACGCTGTTCGGCCAGGGCATCTCGGTGCGCGACCTGGTGCTGGTGCTGGGTGGCCTGTTCCTGGTGGTCAAGGGCGCGATGGAAATCCGCTCGCTGGTCGTGGGCGAGCACGAGGAGCTGGATTCGGCGGGCAAGGCCGCGACCTCGTTCGGCATGGTGATCGGGCAGATCGCGGTGATCGACATCGTGTTCTCGCTCGACTCGGTGATCGCGGCGGTCGGCATGGCCGGCGACTACGTGCCGGTGATGGTGGCGGCGATCCTGATCGCGGTCGGCGTGATGCTGCTGGCGGCACAGCCGATGGGCAAGTTCATCGACAACAACCCGACGGTGAAGATGCTGGCCTTGGCCTTCATCGTGCTGATCGGCGTTTATCTGGTTGGCGAGGGCTTCGGCCTGCACATCCCGCGCGGCTACATCTATGGTTCGATGGCGTTCTCGGCCTTCGTCGAGGGGCTGAACCTCTGGGCCAAGCGCCGGGCGCTGGCCGGCGTCGCGCGCGAGTAGCCGGGCATGAGCCTCCTGCATCTGGTCGACCCGGTCGCGCTGCAGTCGCCGGCTTTCGAACTGTTTGGCAGGAGCTTTGCGCCGGGGGTGCACTGGTACGGGCTGATGTATGCGCTGGCCTTCCTCAGCGCCTGGCTGCTGGGGCGCTCGCGGATCCGCGCCGGGCGCCTGCCGGGCGTCGACGAGGCGGGCTTCGGCGACCTGATGTTCTACGGCATGCTGGGCGTGGTGCTGGGCGGGCGCATCGGCTACGTGCTGTTCTATTCCTTCGGCGACTTCCTCGCCAATCCGCTGATGCTGCTACGGGTGTGGGAAGGCGGCATGAGCTTCCACGGCGGCCTGCTGGGAGTGCTTCTGGCAAGCTGGCTGTGGTCGCGCGCGCGCCGCCTGCACTTCTTCGACAGCATGGATTTCGTGGCGCCGCTGGTGCCGCTTGGCCTGGGCTTCGGCCGCATCGGCAACTGGATCGGCGGCGAGCTCTGGGGCAAGCCCACCGATCTTGCCTGGGGCACGGTGTTCCGCAACGCGCTGCCGCCGGACCTGGCCTTCCTGGATGATGCCGCGCTGCGGGCGCTGCACCAGGCGGGCCAGCTGGAGCCTTACGCGCGCCACCCCTCGCAGCTTTACCAGGCCTTCCTGGAGGGCGTGGTGATGTTCGCCGTGCTGTGGTGGTTCTCGCGCCGGCCGCGGCCGCGCTATGCGGTGTCGGGCCTGTTCGCGCTGCTCTACGGCAGCTTCCGCTTCCTGGTCGAGTTCGTGCGCGAACCCGACGCCCACATCGGCTACCTTGCATTCGGCTGGCTGACGATGGGCCAGGTGTTGAGCACGCCGCTGGTGCTGATCGGCCTGTACTGGCTGTGGCTCTCCCGACGCAGCCCGACGCTGCGGCCTGCACCCGCAGCCCAGCCCAGCGCTCCGCTGTAGGAGCAGCCACAGCTGCGACCAGCGCCACCCGACACAGCACGGAGCAACAGCCATGCGCCAGTACCTCGACCTCCTCCGCCACGTCCTCGAACACGGCACCGAAAAGTCCGACCGCACCGGCACCGGCACCCGCAGCGTGTTCGGCTGGCAGATGCGCTTCGACCTCGGCGAAGGCTTTCCGCTGGTCACCACCAAGAAGCTCCACCTGCGCTCGATCATCCACGAGCTGCTGTGGTTCCTGAGGGGTGAAACCAGCACTGCCTACCTGCGCGACAACAAGGTCACGATCTGGGACGAATGGGCGGATTCCGACGGCGAGCTTGGTCCGGTCTACGGCAAGCAGTGGCGACGCTGGGCCGACGGGCGCGGCGGCGAGATCGACCAGATCCGCTGGGTGATCGACGAGATCCGCCGCAACCCCGACTCCCGCCGCCTGGTGGTCAGCGCCTGGAACGTGGCCGACCTGCCGGCGATGAAGCTGCAGCCCTGCCACGCGCTGTTCCAGTTCTATGTGGTGGACGGCAAGCTCAGCTGCCAGCTCTACCAGCGCAGCGGCGACATCTTCCTCGGCGTGCCCTTCAACATCGCGAGCTATGCGCTGTTGACGCACATGGTGGCGCAGGCCTGCGGGCTGGGCGTGGGCGACTTCGTGCACACGCTGGGCGATGCGCACCTGTATTCGAACCATTACGACCAGGCCCGCGAGCAGCTCTCTCGCGAGCCGCGCGCTTTGCCGCGGCTGGTATTGGACCCGGCCATCCGCGACGTCTTCGACTTCAGTTACGAGGACATCGCCATCGAGGGCTACGACCCCGCGCCGGCGATCAAGGCGCCGGTGGCGGTCTGAGGGCGAAAGGGAGCGGAGCGGAGGTGATGACACGGCAGGGTGGGGAGATCCCGGCGATCGTGCTCGTGGCCGCCGTCGATCGCCGGCTCGCCATCGGCCGCGACAACGCGATGCCCTGGCATCTGCCGGACGATTTTCGCCACTTCAAGTCGCTGACCCTCGGCAAGCCGCTGCTGATGGGCCGGAAGACGGCCGAGTCGCTGGGTCGCGCGCTGCCCGGGCGCCGCAACCTGGTGCTGACGCGCAGCGGCCGCGTGCCCTTCGCCGGCATGGAGGCGGTGGCCTCGCTGGAGCAGGCCTGCGCACTGGCTGCCGGCGACGGCGCCGCCGAGCTGTGTGTCATCGGCGGCGGTGAGGTCTATGCGCTCGCGCTGCCGAAGGCGTCGGCGCTGAAGCTGACCCACGTCGATACGGAGATTGAAGGCGCCGACGCGTTCTTCCCGGCATTCGACGCGGACGGCTGGGGCGTGGTTTCGAGCGAGCTGCGCCAGGCCGATGCGCGCCACGCCTTCGCATTCCGGTTCGTTGAATACCGGCGACGCTGAAATGACGTGAGCCGCAGCCGAACATGGTCCGCCGCCTGGCGGCGCGCACCGCGTCAGGGCCGGGGCGAGGGCCTGCCCGGGACCTGGACCACCTGCAGTTCATCGCAATCCAGGCGCAGCGCGGTGAGCGTGCCACCCCAGACCGCGCCGGTGTCGATCGCGTGCACGCCGTGGCCGATGAACAGGCCCAGCGACGACCAGTGGCCACAGGCGAGCTTGAGCCCGCGCTCCACGCGCCCCGGCACCGCGTACCAGGGATAGAGCCCCGGCGGCTGCGTGCCCGGAGCACCCTTTTCCTCGAACGCGATGCGGCCGCGCGGGCTGCAGTAACGCATGCGGGTGAAAATGTTGATGATCGCGCGCTGGCGGTCGGTGCCGCGCAGGCCCGACGACCAGGCCGGGCGGTCGCCGTACATATTGCGCAGCAGGCCCAGGCGGTTGCGGCCCTGCAGCACCTGCTCGACTTCGGCGGACATCGCCAGTGCGTCGTCGGCGGTCCACTTCGGCGCCAGGCCGGCGTGGACCATCATCCAGCCGAGTTCGCGGTCGGCGTGCACCAGCGGCTGCGTGCGCAGCCAGTCCAGCAGCTCGTCGCGATCGGGTGCGAACAGCACGCGCTGCAGGTCGGGGTTGACCTTGCGCTGGTCGGCCTCGCGGCGCTCGGCGATCGCCAGCAGCGACAGGTCGTGGTTGCCGAGCACGGTGACCGCGCTTTCGCGCAGCGAATGCACCAGGCGCAGGGTCTCAAGCGACTCGCCGCCGCGGTTGACGAGGTCGCCGCAGAACCACAGGCGATCACGCGCCGGATCAAAGGCGATGCGTTCGAGCAGCCTTTCCGTGGGCCCCAGGCATCCCTGGAGGTCGCCGATCGCCCAGACGGCCATGTCAGTGCAGGGTGCGCGGAACGGCGAGGGTGAACGGCGGAATCGGCGCGTCGAAACGGGTACCGTCGTCGCCGACCATGCCGTAGCTGCCTTCCATGCTGCCGACCGCGGTTTCAAGCACGGCGCCCGAGGTGTAGGTGAACTGGTCGCCGGGCTCGATCAGCGGCTGCTCGCCCACCACGCCATCGCCGCGGACCTCTTCCACGTGGCCGTTGCCGTCGGTGATCACCCAGTGCCGATCAAGCAGCTGCGCGGCGCGACGGCCGAGGTTGCGGATGCGAATCGTGTAGGCGAAGACATAGCGATCGTCTTCGGGCGCGGATTCCTCGGCAAGGAAGCGCGTCGCGATCTGGATCTCCAGGGTGTAGTCGGGGGTGTCGTCCATCAGACGAGTGTAAGCGCTCGGCGTGAATACTTGGACTACGCAGCGGGCGCGGCGTTGGCGAGGCGCACGAAGTCCGCGACGTCCAACTGCTCGGCGCGCAGCGACGGATCGATGCCGGCGGCCACGATCTCCGAGCTCTCGCACTGCGTCTGCAGCGAGTTGCGCAGGGTCTTGCGACGCTGCCCGAAGGCTGCGCGGACGATTGCCGCGAAGCGCGCCGGGTCGTCGATGCCGATGGTCGCCGGGTCGCGCGGCACCAGGCGGACCACGGCCGAATCGACCTTTGGCGGTGGTCTGAATGCGCCGGGCCCGACGGCGAACAGCGCGGTGACGTGGCACCAGGCCTGCAGCATCACGCTCAGTCGCCCGTACACCTTGCTGCCGGGTCCGGCGGCCATGCGGTCGACCACTTCTTTCTGCAGCATGAAGTGCATGTCGCGCACGGCCGCGGCGTGGTCTAGGGCGTGGAACAGGATCGGTGAGGACAGGTTGTAGGGCAGGTTGCCAACCAGGCGCAGCGGCGTGCCGGCGGCGAGCGCGGTGAAGTCGACGTCGAGGACGTTGGCGTGGATGAGTTCCAGCGCACCGTGTTCGCGCGCGCGCACCGTCAGCGGCGCCAGCAGGTCGCGGTCGAACTCGATGGCAGTCAGGCTGCCGTGGCGGTCGAGCAGCGGAAAGGTCATCGCGCCCTGTCCGGGGCCGATCTCGACGATGCGCTCGCCCGGGCGCGGGTCGACGGCGAGGATGATGCGGTCGACGACCCCGCGATCGTGAAGGAAGTGCTGGCCCAGCGCCTTCTTGGCGGGCTGCCGGAAGCGGCCGTCGTGACCGTCGTGCTGGCCCGTCATGCGGTGCTCCTGGCGGCATGCACTTCGGCCAGACGGGTGCAGGTCCCGATGGCGGCGAACAGGCTGGAGGGATCGGCACGCCCGCTGCCGGCGAGGTCCAGCGCGGTCCCATGGTCGACCGCCACGCGCGGCCAGGGCAGTCCGAGGGTGATGTTGACCGCCTGCTCGAAACCGCTGTGCTTCAGTACCGGCAGGCCCTGGTCGTGGTACATGGCCAGGATCGCGTCGAAGCCCTCCAGCTTCGCGGGCAGGAAGGCGGAATCGGCCGGCAGCGGGCCTTCCAGGCGCATCCCCGCAGCGCGCAGGCGCTCCAGCAGCGGGATGATGGTATCGAGCTCTTCACGCCCGAGATGGCCGTCTTCGCCGGCGTGCGGATTCAGCCCGAGCACGGCCACCACCGGATCGGCGATGCCGAAGTCATCGCGCAGCGCGGCATGCAGGATGCGCAGGCAGCCTTCCAGCCGCGTTGCGGTCAGTGCATCCGGCACCTCGCGCAGCGGCATGTGGACCGTGGCGAGGGCCACGCGCATGGTCGGGTTGGCCAGCATCATCACCACCTCGCGGCCGGCGTGGGCCGCCAGCAGGCCGGTGGTGCCGGTGTAGGCGATGCCGCCGTCGTTGATCGAGGCCTTGTGCACCGGCCCGGTCACCATGCCCTGGCAGCGGCCGGACAGACATGCGTCGGCTGCGGCGAGCAGGGCTGCCACGGTCGAAGCCGCGTTGGCCGCTTCCGGCACGCCGGGCGTGGCAGCGACGCTGGCAGGGTGGTGGTGCAGCGTGAACTCGCCGCCTGGCGCCTGCAGGCGTTCGGGCGCGATGCGTGCCAGGGGCAGTCCGATGCGCCGCGCCGCGGCAACCAGCGCATCGCCGTCGCCAAAAACCTCGAGTCGGGCGCCCCAGTGCTTCTGCAGTGCGCGTGCGCACAGCTCCGGCCCGACGCCGGCCGGTTCACCCGGGACCAGCGCGAGCCGAAGGCGCTGCATTTCAGCTGTCGCCGACGGCGCCGGAGGCGGGGCGGATATCGATATAGGCTTCGCCGCGCATTTCACGCAGGAACCGGTTCCATTCGTCCTCGAGCTTGCGCTGGCCGATGGTTTCACGGGCCTGGTTGCGACGGTTTTCATCGTCGACGCTGGCCTGGCGGCTGCCGACGCGCTGGACGATGTGCCAGCCGGCCTGGCTGCGGAACGGTGCGGAGACTTCGCCGTCCTGCAGCGCCGCGACCTGCTCGCCGAACTGCGGGCCGAACTCGTCGTGGGTGAACCAGCCAAGGTCGCCGCCGGCCTCGCGGGTGACGGTGTCGTCGGAAGACTCGCTCGCGACCGAGGCGAACGAGCTGCCCCCGGTCACTGCGGCATGAAGGCTGTCGATGCGGGCCTTGGCGGCGGCGTCATCGCCCCGGATCAGGATGTGGCTTGCCTGGTACTGGGTGACGGACTGGCCGGAGGTGGCCTGCGTGCTGTCGCGGATGTCGACAAGCTGCAGCAGCTGGAAGCCGCTGGGACCGCGCGCGGGACCGAACATCTGGCCGGGCTGGAGGCCGCCGACGACCGAGCTGAACGCGGTCGGGATCTCGTCGATGCCGCGCCAGCCGAGATCGCCGCCCTCGAGCGCGTTGGGGCCGTCGGAGTAGCGCACTGCCGCCGCCGCGAAATCCATCTCGCCGCGTTCAAGCAGGCCCTGGACCCCTTCGATCTTCTCTTCGGCCATTGCGATCTGCTGTGGCGTGGCGCCGTTGGGCAGTGCGACCAGGATGTTGGCGAGCCGGTACTGGGTGCCGCTGGCCTGGCTGGCCAGTGCGGCGTCGACCTCGGCGTCGGTGACCATGATCGTGCTCTGCGCGAATCGCTGGCGCAGGCGCTGGATGGCGAGCTCGTCGCGCAGCGAGCCGCGGAACTCGTCGTACGAGATGCCGTCGCCGGCCAGCTGCTGGCGGAGCTGGTCGGGCGTCATGTTGTTCTGCCGGGCGATTGCAGCGGCCGCGGCGTCAAGCTCTTCATCGGCCACGCGCACGCCGGTGGACTGGGCGCGTGCGGTCTGCAGCTGGACCAGGATCAGGCGCTCGAGCACCTGGCGACGCAGCACGGTTTCCGGCGGCAGCTGGTCGGCGCGGTTGCCGTACTGCGCCTTGATGTTGCGCAAGGCGCGTTCGAGCTCGCTCTGCAGGATCACGTCTTCGTCGACGATGGCGGCGATGCCGTCGATCGGCTGCACCTGCTGGGCGAAAGCGGGCGGGGCGAAGGCCGCCAGGGCAAAAGCGAGGGAGAGGAAGAGCTTTTTCATGGGGAAACGTCGGCCGAGGGCACGTCGCCGTCGTCGTTGCGGACATTCGGCGGAGGCACCAGGTACAGGTCCTCGCGGTGGTAACCGAGAATAGCACGGCGCAGGCGGCTGGTTGTTTCGGGCCCGGCGGATCCCAGGCCCTTGAATTCGATCTCGAGCTGGATCGCGTCGTTCATCTCGCCCTGGAAATTCCGCACGTAGCGCCGGGCCACCAGGCGCGCGGCCATGCAGCAGCTGTCCCACTGGACGCCAGCGATGCTTTCAAGCAGCTGGTTGTCGAGCAGCGAATAGTAATAGCGCCCGACCAGGCTCCACGAGGGACTGAGCGGGTACAGGAACGAGAAGTCGACCTGCTCCAGCAGGTCGTCCTGGTTGTCGGTGCGGCGCCGGTAGCGGTAGGCCAGGTTGACCACGCCGTCGTCACCGATCAGATAGCGCGCGCGGGCGCTGGCCAGGTCTTCCTGCTTGGTGGCGGGATTCCAGTGGTACGTGCCACCCACGCTCCAGCGGTCGTTGATTTCATAGCTGGCGTCGGCGATCCACGCCGACTTGCCCTTGCGGATCACCGGAGAGCCGGCGCCAAGGCCGACGCGGGAATCCTCGAAGTAGCGGATCTGGCCGATGCTGGCGGACAGCTTCTCGCGGCCGCTTTCCTGGTTGACCAGGCGCGTGGTCAGGGCCAGCGTCAGCTGGTTCGCGTCGGCCTGGCGGTCGGCGCCGGTGAAGCGGTTGTCGCGGAACAGCTGGCCCCAGCTGTATGACATCGCCTGGGTGTCGAACAGCGGCAGCGCGGACTGGTCGCGGTATGGCGTGTTCACGTAGAACAGCCGCGGCTCCAGGGTCTGCAGGTGGGATTCGCCGCGAAACAGCGTGGTGCGATCGAAGTACACGCCGGCGTCGACCGTGGTGATGGGCAGGCTGCGCGAAGGCGCGGTATCAGGCGCCTCGCCGCTGCTGACGGCGATGGCTTGCGCCAGTTCGTCCTCCAGCTCGTAGCCGGTGTAGCGCCAGGCCAGCGTCGGGGTGATGAACCAGGCTGAGCCTTCAAGCGGCATCGAGACCCAGGGCTTGATGTCCACCCGGCTGCCGCCGGGCTTTTGCCGGCTGTCGGCGTGCGCGAAACGGGTGATGTCGGCCGAGGCGCCGGCCACGAACCAGCGTCCGAAGTCGTCTTCCCAGTTGGCGTAGGCGCGGGGCAGGCGGTGGTAGGGCAGGATCCTCTCGGGCTGGGTGTAGTCGCCGAGCTGCCAGTAATCGGCCATCAGGCCGGCGTCCCAGGTGCGTGCGCGGCCGTAGACGCCGAGGTCGCTCTTGATCGAAAAGTTCGTGCGGCCGTTGAGGTTGCTGCTCGAGTCCTCGATATAGCGCGGGTCGCTGGCCCAGGACAGGTTGGTGCGTGCCTGCCAATGCCGGTTGAGATTCTGCTGGCCATGGAACCGGAACAAACCGCGGTCCTTCTTGCGCCGGTTCTCGTCGAGGATATTCTCGTCGATCTCCTCCTGGCGGCCGTCGCGCGTCAGCTGGTCAGACGGCAGCATCTCGAGCTCGAGCACGCCGCGTCCGCCGTCGGTGCGGTAGCGGAACTCGGTGCCCAGCAGGAAGCCGCGGTTGGTCATCAGCCGCGGCTCGAGCGTCATGTCGTAATTCGGCGCCAGGTTGAGATAGATCGGCTGGCGCCAATCGAAACCGTTGCGGCTGGAATAGGAAATGCCCGGGTAGAGCAGGCCGGTCTTGCGCCGGTTGTCGGTCGGGAAGGCGAAGATCGGCACGTACAGCACCGGCACCTTGCCCAGGCGCAGGGTGGCGTTGCGGGCGATGCCCTGGCCCTTGTCATCGTCGATGTCGATGCGCTCGGCGCGCAGCTCCCACCAGCGGTCGTCGGGCGGGCAGGTGGAATAGGTCGAGCCATAGAGCGCGCCCTGCGAACCCTTCATCTCGATGCGCTCGGCGCCGCCGTTGCCGCGGCGCTCGGTGAGCTGGTAGGACACGTTGTCGACGCGGTGCGTGTCCGCTTCCTGGTCGCCTTCGAGCCGTTCGGCCATCAGGCGCATCGCCGAGTCCTGGTAGCGGACGCTGCCGGTGGCGACGTAGGTCGAGCTCTCGCTGCGGTACTCGATGTTGTCGGCGCCGAGGAACTGGTCGCCGCGACGCAGGGTCACGTTGCCGGAATACTCCAGGTTCTCGCCGTCGGTACCGGCCAGGTTGTCACCGGCGATATCGGTGGGCTGCGAGGCCCGGTCGCCGGGGCCGCCTGCGGCCGGCTGCGCATCGGGGAACTCGGGCACGGACGACACGATGGGGCACAGGCTCCAGTCCGGCTCGATGTCATCGTCGGCCATGGCGGCCGGATGGGGTGCCGCCAGCGCGAAAGCGATGCACAGCGACAGCGGGAGCAGGCGGGGGGCTGGGCGCACGCAGGATTCCGGCGGAAAAGAAGGGCGGCGGCTAGCTTGCCGCATCGCCCCGGCAGCGGCAATGCGCGGCCCGTGAACGGCGGGCGCTCAGGCCTCCTGCGTTCCCGTGGCCAGTGCACGGACGTGGGCGACGCTGCACTCGGCCAGCGACGCCAGGTCGTAGCCCCCCTCGAGCACGGACACCATGCGGCCCCCGGCGTGGCGCGCCGCGATATCGGCGAGCTCCGCGGTCAGCCAGGCGAAATCATCGGCCTCGAGTTCAAGGTGGGCTACCGGATCGGCGCGATGGCCATCGAAGCCGGCCGAGATCATCAGCAGCTGCGGCTCGAAGCCGTCGATCGCCGGCAGCAGGCGTTCGCGCCAGGCTTCGCGGAAGCGATGGCTGCCGCTTCCAGCCTGCAGGGCGGCGTTGTGGAGGTTGCCCGCGCCGCGGTCACGCGGATGGCCGGAGTCCGGAAACAGGGGCATTTCGTGGGCACTGGCGTAAAGCACCCGCGTCTCGTCGGCGAAGATCGCCTGGGTGCCGTTGCCGTGGTGGACGTCGAAATCCACGATCGCCACCCGCGCCAGGCCGTGGCGGTCAAGCGCATGTGCTGCACCCACGGCGATGTTGTTGAACAGGCAGAAGCCCATCGCGTGTGCCGGCATGGCGTGGTGGCCCGGTGGCCGTACCGCGCAGAAGGCCGCATCCGACTCGCCGCCCAGGACCAGGTCCACCGCCGCGACCACCGCGCCCGCCGCGCGCAGCGCCGCTTCCGCGGAACCGGGCGAGAGCACGGTGTCGGGATCGAGCTGCAGCAGCCCTTCGCCGGGCATGGCTTCAAGCACCGCGTGCAGCAGCAGGGGTTCATGCACGCGCAGCAGCTGGCCGCGGGTCGCACGCGGCGCCTCCAGCCATTCGATGCCGGGGACGTGGTCGCGAAGCGCGGTCACCACGGCGCCAAGACGCGCAGGGGTTTCCACGTGCCCGGGACCGGTGTCGTGCGCGAAACACGCTGCGTGGGTGAAGACCGGCAGCCGCTTCGCGTCCATGCTCAGGTCCGGCGGCGCTCGTGCTGCCAGATGACCTCGCCGTGGCCGCCCTCGCGGGCCAGCACGCGGCAGAGGACGAACAGCAGGTCGGAGAGGCGGTTGAGGTAGCGCACCGCCTGCGGCCGCACTTCTTCCTGGCGGGCCAGCGCCACCGCGCAGCGTTCGGCGCGGCGGACCACGGTGCGCGCGACGTGGCAGCGCGCCGAGGCTTCGCCGCCACCGGGGAGGATGAACTCCTTGAGCGCCGGGAGGTCGGCGTTGTAGTGGTCCAGGTGCTGCTCGAGCCGGGTGATGTCCTGGTCGTCGATCGCCGCGTGCCCCGGGATGCAGAGCTCGCCGCCGAGATCGAACAGCTGGTGCTGGACCGCGGTCAGCAGGGTGCGCACGGAGTCCGGAACGTCGGCCGCGAGCACCACGCCGATGGTCGAGTTGGCCTCGTCCACGGTGCCGTAGGCCTCCACCCGCAGCGAATCCTTGCCGGTGCGGCTGCCGTCGCCGAGGCCGGTACTGCCGTCATCGCCGGTGCGCGTATAGATTTTCGAGAGCCGGTTGCCCATGCCTCAGCGCTGGCCGTGGCGCCGCGCTGCGCCGGCGCTGCGGGCAAGGGCCTCGGACACCACCTGGGCGAGCGCGGCCACGGCCACGAACATCGCGGTGGCGGCAAGGTAGGGCATGAACCAGTGGCCGTAGTTGGCGGCCCAGCCGGCCAGGGTCGGCTCGGCGACCGCCGGCGACAGCCAGTAGAAACCGCCCTGCGCGAACAGGTGGCAGACCGCGGTGGACAGCACCACGACTGCGGCAAGGCGCGCCAGCGCGGCCGGGCTCGCGCCCGAGTGGTGGCGGCGCAGCCAGTCGCCGCCGGCCCACATCGCCGCGTGCGCGGGCACCAGCATCCAGTAGCCCGGCGAGACGCAGTAGTGGGAGAAGAAGTTGATGCCCTGGCTGCTGATCACGAGGTAGTCGATCAGTACCGCCAGCGCCATCAGCGCCGGGAACGCCCAGCGCGCCCAGGCGCGCAGGTAGAAGCCACCGATCAGGAACGCCGCCCAGGTCGCGTCGGGCACCGGGGTGAAATGGGTGAAGACGTGGCTACGCGTGGCCGCCATCAAAAGCACGAGCAGCGACAAGACGATGGCGCGTTGCAGGGTAGTGTTCATGGCGCTCTCGGCTCCGACGGCTGATGACTGGATTCGCGCCATTCTAGCGAACTGCGGGCACAGCGGCCGTATCATGCCGCCATGACGACGACGCATGACGTGGTGATCATCGGCGGCGGGCTGGTCGGCGCCAGCCTGGCGATCGCGCTGGAAGGCAGCGGGCTGGACGTGGCGATGGTCGAGGCCACTCCCGCGGCAGCGATGCCGGCGGTGTTCGACGAGCGCAACCTGAGCTTCGCCGAGGCCACGGTCAACGCGCTCACGGCGCTGGGCGTGATGCAGCTGCTGCGCGCACCCACCGGTGCGATCACCCGCATCCACGCAAGTCGCCGCGGTGATTTCGGACGCGTGGTGCTGGACGCCGCCGACCATGGCCGCAGCGCATTCGGCCAGGTGGTGGTGGCGCGCGACTTCGGCGATGCGCTGGAGGCGCGGCTTGCCGGCTTGGCCGGGCTGGTGCGCCATCGTGCGACGCGCTTCACCGGCTTCGCCGCCGCTGAAGGCGGGCACCGCGTCCTGGAACTGGCGGGCGATGGCCCGGCGCGCATGCGCGCACGCCTGGTGGTGGCGGCCGACGGCATGCACAGCGGCGTGCGCGAGGCGCTGGGCATCAGCGCCGCCCGCCACGATTACGGCCAGGTTCTGATGGTGGCCAGGCTGCGCGCCGCGAGCGCGCCGGACGGCACCGCCTATGAACGCCTGGGCGACGACGGCCCGACCGCGCTGCTGCCGCGCGGCGACCGCGCCTGGGGCCTGGTACACGGGGTTGCCAGCGAAGATGCCGGGGCGGTGCAGGCGCTGGACGGGGCCGGCTTCCTGGCGCGGGTCCAGGACGCATTCGGATGGCGCATCGGCCGCCTGCTCTCCGTGGGTCCACGCAGCGCCTATCCGGCGCTGGCGGTGCGCGCCCGGGCGCTCGTGACCGCGCGCGCCGTGCTGGTCGGGAACGCCGCGCAGAGCATGCATCCGGTGGGTGCGCAGGGCTTCAACCTGGGCCTGCGCGATGCGATGACATTGGCCGGACTGCTGCGCGCCTGCGCCGGCGCTGGCGGTGATCCGGGCGACGAGGAGCTGCTTGTCGCCCATGCCGCCCGCCGCGACGAGGATCGCTCGCGCACCCTGGAATTCTCCGATGGCCTGGCGCGCTTCACCGCCAACCCGACGCCTGGCGCTTCGCTGCTGCGCAGCGCCGGATTGCTGGCGCTGGCGGCCTCGCCCGGACTGCAGGCCGGTCTGGCCGGCGGCGCCATGGGCTACCGCGGCGACGTGCCCGCCGCCTGCCGTCCGGCAGCGCTGCGATGAGCCGCGCGATGCTTGACGTGGCCGTCGTTGGCGGCGGCGTGGTCGGGGCCTCGGCGGCGCTGGCGCTGGCACGGCTCGGCCTGTCGGTTGTGCTGGTGGAGGGGCGTGCGCCGCCTGCCTGGTCGGAGACGAAGCCCGACCTGCGCGTGTTCGCCTTCGCGCACGACAATGCCGCCCTGCTCGACGACATCGGCGCCTGGGCCGGGATCGACGGCCGGGACGGCGCGCCCACGCGCCTGCAGCCGTATCGCCGGATGCGGGTCTGGGACGCGGCGGGTGGCGGCGAACTGGCATTCGACGCCGACCGCCTGGGGCGTCGCGAACTCGGCTGGATCGTCGAGAACGTCCTGCTGGTCGACCGTCTGTGGGCCTGTCTTCCTCAGGCCGGCGTCGAGATTCGCTGCCCGGCTCGGGTGGAAGCGCTTGAACAGGATGACCGCGGCGTGCGCCTGCGTCTTGACGACGGCCGAAGGGTGGCGGCGCGCATCGCGCTGGCCGCTGATGGCGCCGGCTCCACCCTGCGCCGGCTGGCCGGGGTGGAGGTCAAGGGCCACGGCTACGGACAGTCGGGCGTGGTCGGCTTCGTGCGCACGGAGCAGGAACACGAGGCGACCGCCTGGCAGCGCTTCCTGCCCGGGGGGCCGCTGGCATTCCTGCCCTTCGCCGACGGCAGCTGTTCGATCGTGTGGTCGCTGCCGACCGCTGCGGCGGAGGAGGCGCTGGCCATGGACGACACCGCGTTTGGCGACGCCTTGGGGCGGGCGTTCGACCGTCGCCTCGGGCAGGTCGTGCCGTGCTCGGCCCGTGCGGCGTTCCCCCTGCGCTTGCAGCTCGCACGCAGCCACGCCGCCGGGCGCGTGCTGCTGGTGGGGGATGCGGCGCATGTAATGCATCCGCTGGCGGGGCAGGGCGTCAACGTCGGACTGCGGGACGTGGCGGCGCTGCGCGATTCCGTGTCAGGGGCGCTGTCACGGCGCCAGCCCTGGGATACGCCGCAGCGGATCGAGCGCTGGGCGCGGGCGCGGCGCAGCGAGTCGGCACTCGCGGCGCGCGCATTCGATGGCATCAACCGGATTTATACCAGCGAATCGCCCGCCGCGGTGATGCTGCGCGGGCACGCGCTGGGTCTCGCCGGGAGGCTGCCGGGCGTGGCGGGTGCGCTCTGGCGTCGCGCGGCCGGCGCGTGACGCCAGAGCGCATGGCGCGTTGCCGTCAGCGCATCCAGCCCTTCAGCTCGCCGGCATCGAGCACGCCGTCATTGTTGTTGTCCACCGCCGCGAACTCGGCGCTGAGCGTGGCGTTGGCGCGTGCTTCGGCGCGGCTCAGGCGGCCGTCGCCATTGCCGTCCAGGGTCGCCATGTCGATCCGGTAGTCGCCGACCACCGAGTCCGGGGGGCTGGAGGTGAACGTGACCAGCGGCTCGCTCGGATAGGTGGCGTCCACCCGCGCGGGCGCGGGCGGAGCGGGCTGGGCGCTGGCTGCCACACGCGCGGTCTCTGCCGCTGTCGTGGCTTCAAGCGCGGCCTGCCGTGCCGTCCCGGTGGCGGCATTGGCTTCGCGCGCGGCGGCTTGCGACTGCGCGACGATCTCAGCGGGACGCACGGCCCCTCCTTCGGCGGCTGACGTTGCCGCGCCGGCATGGTCGGCCGCGCGCCGCGCCTCGATCGCAGCGAGTTCGGCACGTCGCGACGCCTGGTCGGCTTCCCAGGCACTGTATTCGGCCTGGGCCTGGCCGCGCGGGGTGATCGCCCCGGCCCGGCGTTCGGTGGCGGCGGCCTGGGCCGCGGTGCGTGCGGCCGCCGCCTCCTGGCTGGCGGCGCGCGCGTCGTCGTAGGCCGCCCGGGAATTGACTTCGGTGCGCGCCTGCACGCCGACGCTTTCGGAGGACTGCGCCAGCAGCGGGCCGCTGGCGACCAGGCCACTGGCGAACAGGGCAATGGCGAGGGAATGCATCGGCTTGTACGGGTTCATGGCACGGCCTCCGGTGGGAACGGCAGCCACGCTAGTCCCGTCGACATGAATCCAGGGTCATCATTGGCCGCACGCGGGCTGAACGCCCGACGCCGGGTTCAACCGCCCTTGGGCATGGCAAGGACGGTGATCTCTTCGCGGTCATGGTAGAGCTGGCGCGCCCGCAGTTGCAGCGGCCGCTGCGCCTCGCTGCTGAACAGCTCCAGGCACAGCGAGGTCTCCAGCCAGCGCTTCTTCATCGGCAGCTTGAGGTTGAACACGGCCTGGCGGCACCAGCCTTCGCGGAACCAGGTGGCCATGCGCGAGGCCACGCGCCGCGGCTGCTCGACCATGTCGCAGACCATCCAGTCCAGCGGCCGCGGGGGCTGCCAGCGAAAGCCGTCCTCGCGCAGGTGTTCGACGCCGCCGCCATCGATGACGTGCTGGCGCAGCGGCCCGTTGTCGACCGCCGACACCTGCAGCCCCGCGCGCTGCAGCACCCAGGTCCAGCCGCCGGGGGCGGCGCCGAGGTCGGCTGCGGTCATGCCCCTGCGCAGCAGCCTGTCGCGCTCGCCCTCGTCGAGCAGGGTGAGGAAGGCCTCCTCCAGCTTCAGCGCCGAGCGCGAGGGCGCGTCGCGATGCAGGCGCAGGCGCGGCACGCCCATCGGCCATGGCGATGCGTCGCCCGGGTCGGCGGTGGCGAGCAGCAGGTGGTTGCCTGCCAGCAGGCAGACGTGCAGCGCGGGTCGGCGCGCATCGTCCTTGGCGGCGAGCAGCCCGGCCTTGCGCAGCGCGGGCCGCAGGGCGTTGCCGAGCGCGCGTGCCAGGCCGGCGAGCGGCCGGGCCTCGTCGCTGTCGGGATGTTCGACCACCATCGTGCCGAATGCCGCGCGCAGGCCGCCGCCGGCTGCGTCCACGTGCCGCTGCAGGGCCGCGAGCACCGGCGTCACGCGGTCGGTCGTGTCCAGGGCATCGAGTTCCCCGAGCAGCACCAGCTTCTGGCGCGCGAACACCAGCGAGCGCCAGGGCAGGGCCTGAGACAGCGCGCCGGCATCGCCGCCGGGCGCAATGAAGCGAACGAAGCCGCTGCCGCGCTCGGTGGCCGCATAGCCGTGCTGGCCGGCATTGGCCGCGCGCTCGCCAAGCTCCGCCGCAAGCTCGGGCTCGAAGCCGCTGCGGCAGTAACAGAGCAGGCCACTCATGCCGCGGCGCGTGCCTGACGGGCCCGGGTCGCGTGCATCAGTAGCGCGCGCCGCCGCCGCTGCCATACGTGGCCAGCACCGCGCGCGCGGCGTCGCGGGCGATGTCGCGGACGACCTCGATGCCGCGGCGGGCGAGCTCGCCGGGCCAGTCCTCCGGAAGCGGGCCCTCGTCGAACTCGGTGAGCTCGTGCACGTCCTCGGCGCGGGCGCCGATGAGCAGGCGGTCGACGCCTGCCCAGACGGTGGCGCCGAAGCACTGGCAGCAGGGCTGGGCCGAAGTGGCGAGGGTGTACGGGCCGCAGGCGCGGCCGTCGGCATCGAGGTTGATGCGGGCGCGGCCAAGCGACTGCTGGGCCAGCATGTACGCCATGTTCTCGGCGTGCGCCAGCGAGGTCGCCTGCGGCACCACCACGTTGACCGCGGCGGCGACGATGCGATCGTCCGGGCCGAACAGCACGGCGCCAAAGGGCCCGCCGGTGCCTTCGGCGATGTTGCGGGCGGCGAGGCCGATCGCCAGCGCCACTTTGTCGGCGTCGCCGGCGTAGGCGCGGTCGCGGCCGGCGGCGTCGTGGACCCAGTCCGGCAGGCGCAGGTTGACGCGCGCGGGCAGGCTCATCGGATCAGCCCGCCGGACGCGGCCGGCTCGCAGCTGTTGGACACGCAGGCGCAGGCCTGGATGTCGCGGAAGCCGCAGACGCCGGCCATTCCCGACGCGGCACAGGCGGCCTGGGCCGCCGCCGGATCGGGTTCGGCGTCCTTGTTCACGCAGGAGGGAAAGTAGCCGCAGCAGTTGCCGACGTTCTTCACCTCACAGTCGCTGTCGACGCGGCAGCTGCGGTCGAGGTCGGGCACCCCGGTGGGCGCGGAAGGCGGCGTGGGTGCGGGGCGGGCGACGGGCGTTGCCGGCAGCGGCTCGCTCATCGGCGGAGGCCTGGTGCCGCCGTCGGGCTGTGCGGCCGCACACGCAGCGAGGGCCAGCACGAACAGCAGGATGGATGCGGACTGGATCATCCGGCGCATGAAGGGTCTCCGTGTCGTTGGCGACGCAGGCATGGTAGCGCTGCCGCAGCCCGGGCCGCAGGGCAGCGCCGATGCCGGCGCGGGTGTCGGCTCAGGCCTTCGCGGCCCAGGTGTCGCGCAGGGTCACGCTGCGGTTGAAGACCGGCGCCCCGGCGCGGTGGTCGCGGCGGTCGGCGACGAAGTAGCCGAGGCGTTCGAACTGCCAGGCATCCTCCGGCGCGGCTTCGGCCGCGGCGGGCTCGATGTATCCGCGCACGGACGTCCGCGATTCCGGATTGATGTGGTCGCGATAGGTGCGGCCGTCGCTTTCGTCGTCCGGGTCGGGCACCGAGAACAGGCGGTCGTAGAGCCGGACCTCGGCTTCGATCGCGCGCGCGGCGCCGACCCAGTGGATGGTGCCCTTGACCTTGCGGTTGGCGCCTTCCATGCCGGGCCGCGACTCCGGGTCGAGGGTTGCGTGCAGCTCGATGATGTCCCCCGCCCCGTTCCTGACCACCTCGTCACAGCGCACGATGCCGGCGCCACGCAGGCGGACCTCGCCGCCGGGCACCAGCCGCTTCCAGCCCTTGGGCGGAATTTCGGCGAAGTCGTCGCGCTCGATCCAGAGTTCACGCGAGAAGGGCACCTCGCGCTCGCCGAAGGATTCGTCCTTCGGATGGTTCGGGAAGCGCAGGGTTTCCTCGTGGTCTTCGGCCAGGTTGGTGAGCACCATCTTCAGCGGTGCGACCACGGCCATGCGCCGCGGCGCGCGTGCGTCCAGGTCCTCGCGCAGCGCGCCTTCCAGCACCGAGAAGTCGATCATCGAGTTCTGCTTGCTGATGCCGATGCGGTCCACGAACAGGCGCAGCGCGGCCGGCGTGTAGCCGCGGCGGCGCAGGCCCTGCAGCGTGTACATGCGCGGGTCGTCCCAGCCGTCCACCAGGCCTTCGGCGACCAACTGGGTCAGCTTGCGCTTGCTCATCACCGTGTAGTTGATGTTGAGGCGCGAGAACTCGATCTGGCGCGGCTTGGCGGCCTCGATCGGGAGGCCTTTTTCCGCCAGCGGCGCCAGCAGCTCCGGGTTGCCGGCCAGGTCCACCCGGTCCACGCACCAGTCGTACAGCGGCCGGTGGTCCTCGAACTCCAGCGTGCACAGCGAATGCGTGATGCCTTCCACCGCGTCGCCCAGCGCATGTGCGAAGTCGTACATCGGATAGATCGGCCAGGCGTCGCCGGTGTTCTGGTGCGGCACCTTCTTGATCCGGTAGATGGCCGGGTCGCGCAGGTTGATGTTGCCGCTCCCCATGTCGATCTTCGCGCGCAGGGTGCGCGCGCCGTCATCGAATTCGCCCGCGCGCATGCGCCGGAACAGGTCCAGGTTCTCCTCGACGCTGCGGTTCCGGTACGGCGACTCGCGTCCGGGTTCGGTCAGGCTGCCGCGATAGGCCCGCACTTCGTCCGCGCTCAGGTCGCAGACGAAGGCGTCTCCCTGGCGGACCAGCTTCTCGGCGGCGAGATGGAAGACCTCGAAGTAGTCCGAGGCATGGCGCAGGCTGTTCCACTCGAAGCCCAGCCAGCGCACGTCGTCCTGGATCGCGGTGACGAACTCGGGATCCTCCTTCGCCGGATTGGTGTCGTCGAAGCGCAGGTTGCAGCGGCCGTTGAACTCCTCGGCGATGCCGAAGTCCAGGCAGATCGCCTTGGCGTGCCCGATGTGCAGGTAGCCGTTGGGCTCCGGCGGGAAGCGCGTGCGGATGGCGTCGTGCTTGCCGCTGGCAAGGTCCTGGCGGACGATCTGGCGGATGAAATCCTGCTTCACGGCGGGCGCCGGCGCGGCGCCTGCCGCAGTGTCGTTGGGCTCGGTCATGGGGTCACGGGGAGGATGCCGGCGCGGGCCTGCGCCGTGGACCGGGCAGTGTAGCGGAGCCACGCAGCGGCGGCTTGATAGCGACCGCTGCCCGGCGGATGATCATGGTTTGCCTGCCCCGGAGCAACACCGCCATGAACCTGTCCAACACCCACCACGTACACGGTCGCCCTCTGCGCGGCGAATTCAGCGGCCTGTCGCGGGTGGTGTTCGGGATGGGCTGCTTCTGGGGCGTGGAGCGCCTGTTCTGGTCGCTGCCGGGCGTGGAGACCACCGCCGCGGGCTATGCCGGCGGCCACGCGTCCGCGCCGACCTACCGCCAGGTCTGCGGTGGCGATACCGGCCACGCCGAGGTGGTGCTGGTCGTGTACGACCCCGCCCGCATCGCCTTCGATGAGCTGCTCACGCGCTTCTGGGAGGGCCATGACCCGACCCAGGGCATGCGCCAGGGCAACGATGTCGGCAGCCAGTACCGCTCGGTGATCCATTGCCACACCCAGGCGCAATACGAGGCGGCCCTGGCCAGCCGCGATGCCTACCAGGAGCGCCTCGCAGCGGCCGGGCATGGCGACATCACCACCGAAATCGTGTTCCCCGCGCCGCCCTTCCACTACGCGGAAGAAGAGCACCAGCAGTACCTGTCGAAGAATCCGGGCGGCTATTGCGGGATCGGCGGCACCGGCGTCAGCTGCCAGGTCGGCGTCGGCGCCTGAGGATCGGCACGTCAACGACGCTGCTGTCAGGCGCGCGTGAAGCTTCTTGGTTCTTCTCCCGACTGAGGGGGGCTTCCGGTTGATTGCTCCGGGAGGGTGTGCGCTGCCCGCCGCGGAGGCAGGGGGGATGCCCAGCCGGAATATGCGCATCCCTGCTCCCAGTTCCGGCCGCCGGCCATCCATGGCCGGCTCTGGGCATCCCCCCTGCCTCCACGGCGGACCCGGACCTATGTCGCGGCCGGAAACGAAGCCAACGTCGAGTCGACGTCGAAACCGGTTGGATCGTCAACGGACCAGGCGGCACCGCCGCGGCCGCGGCTACGCCCATGCCCACGAGCACGGGCGCGAGCGCGCCCGCCCTTGATCTTCGAACCGAAGCAGGAAAGCGTCACGGCCCGTCCCGTGCACAGGGGGTGTGCGTACAGCCGGCCATGGATGGCCGGCGGCCGGCCTTGGGAGCAGGACGCGGACAGGCCGGGGGAGCACGCCCCCTGTGTGCGGGACGGCAGCGCGGACCAGAACGGAGCAGCTGCAGACGTGACAACGCGCTCCAACTGTCACGTCAGCACCCCGGAGCCTCGACAAGAACCAGCCACTCCACCGGGTCGGCCGTACGTCTCTCCCTCACTTGGGAGAAGAACCCATTTTTGTGGGGTAAGGACTCAGGCTTCGCGCTAGAGCCCCGGAGCGCCGGGGACGTGCAGCGTCGCGGTGGACTCGCGCAGAGTCGGCAGCAGCAGATCCGGCGGCAGCTGGCGCAGCACGGCGGCCAGCGCCTGCAGGAAGGGCGCCATCGCGGTGCTCCGGCGCCACACCATCGCGATCCTGCGGCTGGGGGGCGGAGCGCGGAAGTCGACCAGTTCGATGCTCTCCGAGCGCGCCACCGGTGGTTTGACCGCCAGCGACGGCAGCAGGGTGACGCCGACGTTCGCGGCCACCATCTGGCGCAGCGTTTCCAGGCTGGTCGCCTGGAACTCGCCCTTTTCGCTGGCGCCGGAAAGATGGCAGACATCCAGCGCCTGGTCGCGCAGGCAGTGGCCATCGGCGAGCAGCAGCAGGCGCTCGTCGGCGAGGTCGGCGAGCGTGATCGGGCCGTGGCCGGCCAGCGGATGCGCCTCCGGCACCGCGAGTACGAAGGGCTCTTCGAACAGGAACTCGACGTGCAGCTGCTCGTCGTTGACCGGCAGCGCGAGCAGCGCGGCGTCGAGTCGGCCCTGCTGCAGGCGTTCGAGCAGGACGTCGCTCTTCTCCTCCACCAGCAGCAGTTCGAGTTCGGGGAAGCGGGCGCGGATCCCCGGCACCACGTGCGGCAGCAGGTAGGGCCCCAGCGTCGGGAATAGGCCGAGGGTGACCTTGCCGGCCTCCGGGTCCTGGCTGCGGCGCGCGGCTTCGCGCATCTGTTCGACGTCGGCCATGACCCGACGCGCACGCGCCGCGACCTCGTGCCCGGCAGGCGTGAGCATGACGTTGCGCGGCGCGCGTTCGACCAGGGCCACGCCCAGCTCTTCCTCCAGCTTGCGGATCTGGGTGGAGAGCGTCGGCTGGCTGACGAAGCTCGCCGCCGCCGCGCGACCGAAGTGCAGGTGGTCGGCAAGGGCGATGAAGTAGCCCAGGTCGCGCAGGTTCATGGTGGTGCCTCGCTGTGGTCGGGACGGCTCCGGCTTACGCCGTTGCCGCCTCGACGTCGGCCGTCGCGGCCGGACTGCTGCTGCGGATCAGGTGGTCGAAGGCGCTGAGCGATGCCTTGGCGCCTTCGCCCATGGCGATCACGATCTGCTTGTACGGCACGGTGGTGGCGTCGCCGGCGGCGAACACGCCGGGCAGCGAGGTGCGGCCGGCGTTGTCGACCACGATCTCGCCGCGCGGGCTGAGCTCGATCGCGCCCTTCAGCCACTCGGTATTGGGCAGCAGGCCGATCTGCACGAACACGCCTTCCAACTCCACGCGGTGGGAATCGCCACCGGTCCGGTCGCGGTAGACCAGGCCGTTGACGCGCTTGCCGTCGCCCAGCACCTCGGTGGTCTGCGCGGAGGTGAGGATCTTCACGTTCGCCAGGCTGCGCAGCTTGCGCTGGAGCACCTCGTCGGCGCGCAGCTTCGAATCGAACTCGACCAGGGTGACGTGGCTGACGATGCCGGCGAGGTCGATCGCGGCCTCGACGCCGGAGTTGCCGCCGCCGATCACCGCCACGCGCTTGCCCTTGAACAGCGGGCCGTCGCAGTGCGGGCAATAGGCCACGCCCTTGTTGCGGTACTGGTCCTCGCCGGGCACGCCCATCTGCCGCCAGCGCGCGCCGGTGGCGAGCACCACGCTGCGGCTGCGCACGGTGGCGCCGCTCTCGAGCTGGACCGAGGTGACGCCGTCCGCGTCCTGGCTCAGCGCCCGGCCGCGCTGCAGGTTCATGATGTCGACGTCGTACTCGCGCACGTGCGCCTCGAGCTGGGCGGCGAAGCGCGGGCCCTCGGTATGCGGCACCGAGATGAAGTTCTCGATCGACATCGTGTCCAGCACCTGGCCGCCGAAGCGCTCCGACACCACGCCGGTGCGGATGCCCTTGCGCGCGGCGTAGATCGCGGCCGCGGCGCCGGCGGGGCCGCCGCCGACGACCAGCACGTCGAACACGTCCTTCTTCGCGATCGCCGCGGCCTCGCGCTTCGCGGCGCCGGTGTCGAGCTTCGCGACGATCTGCTCCAGGCTCATGCGGCCCTGGTCGAAGACCTCGCCGTTGAGGAACACGGTCGGCACCGACATCACCTCGCGCGCCTCGACCTCGTCCTGGAACAGGGCACCGTCGATCGCGACGTGGCTGATGCCGGGGTTCAGCACCGCGGCCAGGTTCAGTGCCTGGACCACGTCCGGACAGTTCTGGCAGGAGAGCGAGAAATAGGTTTCGAAGCGGTACTCGCCCTCGAGCCCGCGCACCTGCTCCAGAAGCTCCGGCGCGGCCTTGGACGGGTGGCCGCCGACCTGCAGCAGGGCCAGCACCAGCGAGGTGAACTCATGGCCCATCGGCAGGCCGGCGAAGCGCAGGTCGATATCGTGGCCGGGCGAAGTCACGGCGAAGGAGGGCTTGCGCTGGGCGTCGTCGCGCGACACCTCGACTGTCACCTTGTCCGACAGCGCGCGGATGTCTTCCAGCAGCTCGAGCATCTCCGCGGACTTGCTGCCGTCGTCGACGCTGGCCACGAGCACGATCGGGCGCTGCAGGCGCTCCAGATAGGCCTTGAGCTGGGTCTTGAGGTCGTCTTCGAGCATGGTGGAACTCCTTCGAAAGGCAAGGCGGGGGCCTGCGTCCCGCCGTTCGACGGGTCGCCACCGGCGTGGGGATGGACCGCAGGCCGCGCCGTGGCACGGACTCCGGTCCAGCCCCACCCCCACTGAAAGGGGATGGGCTGGCTGTAGCGACTGTGGGAGCGGCCAGGGCCGCGATTGCTGTGGCGATCCTGTAGCCATCGCCGCTATAGCGGGTCCCACGAACGCCGGCGGTTCGAAGCCCGCCGGCGGTCCAACGAGCGGCGTGCTTAGATCTTGCCGACCAGGTCCAGCGACGGCTTCAGGGTCTTCTCGCCTTCCTTCCACTTGGCGGGGCAGACCTCGCCCGGGTGGGCGGCGACGTACTGGGCGGCCTTGACCTTGCGCAGGAGCTCCAGCGCGTCACGGCCGATGCCCTCGGCGGTGATCTCGATCGACTGGATCACGCCATCGGGGTCGACGATGAACGTGCCGCGGTCGGCCAGGCCGGACGGGCGCAGGATCTCGAAGTTCTTCGAGATCTCGTGGGTCGGGTCGCCGATCATCGGATACTGGATCTTGCCGATCGCGTCCGAGGTGTCGTGCCAGGCCTTGTGCGAGAAGTGGGTGTCGGTCGACACGCTGTAGATTTCGACGCCGAGCTTCTTGAACTCGTCATGGTTGATCGCCAGGTCCTCGAGCTCGGTCGGGCAGACGAAGGTGAAGTCGGCCGGGTAGAACACGAACACGGACCACTTGCCCTTCAGCTGGGCGCTGTCGACTTCGACGAATTCGCCGTTGTGGTAAGCGGTGGCCTGGAACGGCTTGATTTCGGTATTGATGACGGACATGGAATCCTCGCGGTGGTGGGGAAGACACCGGCAGCTGCCGGACAACGGACATGTTAGGCGTGGCCTATCAATTCGTGAAGTTGATTATAATGATTCAATCGATAGGTAACGTCTATGGAAATCGGACGCAGTGTTTCAGAATGCCTCGGGGCGGCGCGTGCGCGAGTGGACCCGGACGAAGCGGCACTGCTTTTGCAGCATGTGCTGGAGCGCGGCGCGGCCTGGCTCTACGCCCACGGTGAAGCCACCGTGGCGCCGGGCCAGGCTGCGCGCTTCCAGGCGCTGGTAGCGCGCCGCGAGGCCGGCGAGCCGGTGGCGTACCTGGTGGGCAGGCGCGGATTCTGGACCCTCGACCTTGCCGTGACGCCGGACACCCTGATCCCACGGCCCGAGACCGAACTGCTGGTCGAGGAGGCCCTGGCGCGGCTGGACCCCGCGTTGCCCCTGCGCGTGGCCGACCTGGGCACGGGCAGCGGCGCGATCGCGCTTTCGATCGCCAGCGAGCGCCCGCGGGCCCGCGTGATCGCCACCGACCACAGTGAGGCGGCGCTGGCGGTGGCGCGCGCCAACGCGGACGGCAACGACCTGGGCCGCCGGGTCGAATTCCGCAGTGGTGACTGGTTCGGCCCCTTGGCCGGCGAGCGATTCGACCTGATCGCCAGCAACCCGCCGTATATCGCCGAACGCGATCCGCATCTGGAACAGGGTGACCTGCGCTACGAGCCGCCCCTGGCGCTGGCGTCCGGTGCAGATGGCCTGGACGCGATCCGGATCCTCGCCGCGACAGCGCCCAGGCACCTCGCTGCCGGCGGCTGGCTGCTGCTCGAGCATGGCCATGACCAGGGTGCCGCAGTGCGCGCGCTGCTGGGCGCGGCGGGCTTCGAACAGGTCGCGACGGTGGCCGACCTCGAAGGGCGCGACCGGGTCGGCGTGGGGCGCTGGGCGGCGGGCTGAGCGGGCCCGGCTGGTAGACTGGCCCGGTTATCCCGCACGAGGCCGCATTCGCATGCGCACGCTGTATCCCGAGATCGAACCCTTCGACACCGGCACCCTCCGCGTCGATGACCGCCACGTCCTCTATTACGAGCAGTGCGGCAATCCCGATGGCAAGCCGGTGGTGCTGCTGCACGGCGGCCCGGGCGGTGGCTGTTCCGACAAGATGCGCCGCTTCCACGACCCGGCGAAGTACCGCATCGTCCTGTTCGACCAGCGCGGCTCCGGGCGTTCCACTCCGCATGCCGACCTCGTCGACAACACCACCTGGCACCTCGTGGCCGATATCGAACTGCTGCGCACGCAGCTCGGCATCGACCGCTGGCAGGTGTTCGGCGGCTCCTGGGGCTCGACGCTTGCGCTGGCCTACGCGCAGAGCCATCCGAAACATGTCACCGAACTCGTGCTGCGCGGCATCTTCATGCTGCGTCGCTGGGAGCTGGAGTGGTTCTACCAGGAAGGCGCCTCGCGCCTGTTCCCGGAAGCCTGGCAGCAGTACGTCGGCGCCATCCCCGAAAGCGAGCGCGGCGACCTGATCGCGGCCTTCCACCGCCGGCTGACGTCCGACGACGAAGCCACCCGCCTGGCCGCCGCGCGCGCCTGGAGCGTGTGGGAGGCGGCGACCAGCTTCCTGCACATCGATCCCGGTTTCATGTCCGACCACGAGGACCCGCAGTTCGCGCTGGCCTTCGCCCGGATCGAGAACCACTATTTCACCAACGCCGGCTTCTTCGAATGCGACGACCAGCTGCTGCGTGATGCCTATCGCATGGTCGACATTCCCGGCGTGATCGTGCACGGCCGCTACGACGTGGTCTGCCCGATCCAGAACGCCTGGGACCTGCACCAGGTGTGGCCCAAGGCCGAGCTGGTGGTTACGCCGGCGTCGGGGCACTCGGCGTTCGAGCCCGAAACCGTCGACGCCCTGGTCCAGGCCACCGACCGCTTCGCCTGACCCGCGCTCTTCCGCCGCTTGCGGGGGGAAGCGCCCGCGCAGCGGCGACGCTCTCTCCCGGTCGCTCGCTCAGGCCTTCGAGCCGTCCGGGTTGTGCTCGATCATCCACAGCCCGGCCCAGAGCTTGAGGTCGAGTTCGTAGCCTTCGGCGTACTTCTGCATCAGCCACGCGGGCGCGGTGGCGCGCGGAATGGCGTGGACGGTGATCTGCTCGTCGTCGACACCGCCGCCATCGCCGACCTTGCGCAGCTCGAGCGCGCGCGCAAACGCGATGCGTTCATTGCTCATGCCCGATGAGGTCGGGCCGACCAGCAGCACGTCGATGCGCCCCGCGTCCCAGCCGGTTTCCTCGATCAGCTCACGCCGGGCTGCCGATTCAAGCGTGTCGCCGTCGTCGTCGTCCCCGACAAGGCCCGCCGGCATCTCGATGGTGCGTGCGCCGAGCGGCACCCGGTACTGCTCGACGAACAGCACGTCGTCGTCCGGCGTCACCGCGATCACCAGCACCGCCAGGCCGTCCTTGCCGTGCGTGCGCTCGCAGGATTCCCAGTGGCCGCGCTTGACCATGCGCAGCCATTCGCCCTTGTAGAGGATCTCGGGTTCGTCCGTGGTCGCCT
The DNA here is from genome assembly GCF_039548455.1 of Luteimonas sp. MJ250. Lineage (NCBI taxonomy): Bacteria > Pseudomonadati > Pseudomonadota > Gammaproteobacteria > Lysobacterales > Lysobacteraceae > Luteimonas > Luteimonas sp. MJ250. The sequence goes on from NZ_JBCLVB010000016.1 coordinate 87,883, forward strand.
GGCGGCTGTCGTTGTCCATGGCCCGATCCTAACCCCGTGGGGTGGCGGTGGTGGTGGAGTCGCCGACCGCATCCAGCCGCCGCCGCGTCATCGGACCGAAGCCGAGGGCGTCGGCGAAGGCGGACACGGCGCCTGGATCGGGCAGTGCGCGTGCGAAGGGCGGCACGGCGTCGACAAGGGGTGCATCGCAGGAGATCGTCGACAGCTGCCGGCAGAGCAGGGCCTGCCCACGATGCTCGCGCAGCCGCGCGGCCACCTGCGCTGCGCCGCGCAGGCGCAGGAATGCGACTTCGTCGATGCGTTCCAGGAGGATGTCCAGGCTGCCGAAGTGCGCCAGCAGCACCGCTGCGGTCTTGCCGCCGATGCCAGGAACGCCCGGGATGTTGTCTACCGCATCGCCGCACAGCGCGAGGAAATCGGCGACCTGGTGGGCGTGCACGCCCTGCCGCGCCTTGACTCCGGCCGCGCCCCAGCGCTGGTCGCGGGCATAGTCCCACTGTTCGTCGCCATCCTCGAGCAGCTGCGACAGGTCCTTGTCCGCCGACACGATCACGCCGCGGTAGCCCTCTCCGCGGGCCAGCACCAGGGCGCTGCCGATGAGGTCGTCGGCTTCGTATTCGCGATGCGCAAGGATCGACAGGCCAAGCGCCGCGCACAGCGACTTGCAGTAGGCGAACTGGCGCTTGAGTTCGGCCGGTGCCGGGGCGCGATTGGCCTTGTAGGCCGGGTACAGCGCGTTGCGGAAGCAGGAGTCCAGGGCCTCGTCGAAGGCGATGGCGATGTGCCGCGGGCGTTCGCGCTCCAGCAGGTCGAGCAGGAAGCGGGCGAACCCGTGCACCGCGTTGGTCGGCCAGCCGTCGGCGTCGTGGAAGCCGTCGGCCGGCATCGAGTGCCAGGCCCGGAACACGTACAGGCTGGCGTCGACCAGGTACAGCGGGGGCGCCGCTGCGCTCACGCCGGCGGAGTCCATTCACGCAGCAGCGCGGCCGGGTCCGGCCGCTCGCGCTCGCGCGCTTCGGACTGCGGAGTGCCGACGTGGATGAAGCCGGCGATGCGTTCGTCCGCGCCCAGCCCGAGGAGGCCACGCACGTCCGGGTCGTAGGCCGGCCAGCCGGTGAGCCAGGTGGCGCCGAAGCCCAGCCCCTGCGCCGCCTGCAGCAGCGCGAAGCAGGTGCAGCCAGCGGTGAGCAGGCGTTCCTGCTCCGGTATGGCGTCGTCGCCGGGGTCCAGCACCGCCACCACCACGAGCACCAGCGGCGCGTGCGAAAAACGGGCGCGATCCTTGGCGGCCGCGGCGTCGCCGGCATCGGGACGCAGGCGCAGGCCACGGTTCGCGACCGCGTCCCCCAGGGCACGGCGGGCGTCGCCGGTGATCGACAGGAAGCGGAAGGGCACGCGCTTGCCGTGATCGGGCACGCGAACGGCCGAGGCGAGCATGCGCTGCAGCGTGGCGGCATCCGGGCCGGGCTCGGCGAGTTGCCTGGCCGGCACCGAACGTCGTGCGTCCAGGGCCTGCAGGACGGGAGGGGTCGGGCTATTTGAGATTGCAGTCACAGACTTGGAAGGCTCCATTCAGGGATGGTAGGCGTGGGTGCATCCCCCAGCACCGGCCGCATCCCCTGATGATCGCAGAAGAACCTTCCGCCTACCTGTCCAAGACGCGCCACGGCTCGCTGCGCGACCCCGTGCGCCTGTTCGACGCGCTCAGGCGCGAGTCGGTTACCGCCCTGGGCGGCGTGCTGTCGGGCTTCTGGGGCACGATCGAAGAGCAGGTGCGGCTCGAGGCGCTGGCCGGCCATGACTACAGCGGTGCGCAGGACGACCGCATGGCGGTCATGGCGCTCGGACACCGCGCGCTCGACCTCGCCACGCGCTACCGGGAGTCGCTGGAGCGCGAGTTCGACGCCTGGCGCAAGCCGCCGGTCGAGCAGGGCGAGGACAAGTCGCTCAGCCTGATGTCGGAAGGCGAACTCGAGATCCACCTTGCCGGCCAGCACACCACCGAGCTTCTGGACCACCAGTTCCTGCATCCGCTGGAACAGCTCGACGAGCGCCTGCAGGCCCTGGCCGCGGCGCTGGGCGTCGAGGGCAAGCGCGCCAACCCGGTGCGGCCAACAGCGGCCGTGGCCGCTTTCGTCAGCCTGTTCGGTGCCGAAGACCTCACCCGTGGCCTGCGTCCGCTGGTGTTCAATCATTTCGACAAACGCCTTCCCGAGGTGCTCGGCGAGCTTTATGAAAAGCTCAATGAGCTGCTCGAGGATGCCGGCTTCGGCTTCCAGTCCCGCGGCAGTGCCGGCAGCGCCGTCCGCGGCCGAGCGGAGGCCGGGTCCGGCGGTGGCTCCGGCGGTGGTTCCGGAGCTTCGCGCGCTGCCGTCGCCGGGCAGGCGGGGGCAAGGTCGCGCGCGGGCGACGCGGGGGAAGAGTGGATGCCCGATGGCGGCACCGTGGAACACCTGGACGGCGCCCCGGGCGGCGGTGGCGGCGGCTACAGACACGGCGGCCACGGCTACGGCAGCGATGGTGTGGCCGGCGGCGCGGGCAATGGCGGAAACGGCAACGGTGGCGTCGGCTCTTCGATCGCGGCCGCGGCACATGCGGCAACCGCCGAAGGTCGCCCTCCGCGCTATCGCGACGTCGTCCGCGAACAGTTGGCCAGCTGGCGGGCTGCAGGCGCCGCGGAGATCGAAGGGGCCGGGGACGCCGGCGGGTCGCGGTCGGATCAGGCCCTGGACGACGGCGTCGAGGTGCTGCGCACCGAGGACCTGCTGAACGTGGCCCAGATCCTGCAGGGCGATGACACCGCGCCCTACGCCAGGGCGCTGGCGGCCAGCGACGCCCGCGAACTGACCCGGGTCATGCGCGAAGCGATCCTCGGCGGCGTTCGCCAGCTGGGATTCGACGCCGACGCCACCCACTTCAGCGTCGACGAAGAGGACGCGATCGACCTGGTCGGCATGCTCTTCAGCTCGATCAACGATGCCAACGACCTCGAAGACCGGGCGCGCGATTTCTTCGGGCGCCTCGTGGTGCCCTATCTCAAGGTCGCGCTCACCGACGATTCGATGTTCAACCGCCGCAGCCATCCCGCGCGGCGCCTGCTCGACGTGCTGACCGAGGCCTGCGACGGCAACGTCGGCGAAACGCCGCAGGACCGCGAGACCCTGGACCATGCAGAGCGTGCGGTTGACCGGGTGGTCGACGAATACGACGATGACCAGGCGATCTTCGAACTCGCCGCCAGTGAGCTGCGCGACCAGCTCGAGCAGCAGCGCCGGCGCACCGACCTGGCCGAGAAGCGCGCGGGCGAGGCCATCCACGGCCGCGAACGGCTGCAGCAGGCGCGCGCGCACGCCGCCGACCTGGTCGCGTCGCGGCTGTCGGACCGCGCGCTGACCGCGTCGGTGGCGCAGTTCCTCGACCGCCACTGGCGCCACCACCTCACCCAGTCCTGGCTGCGCGACGGCGCAGGCACCGCGCGCCACCACCAGGCCATCGCCCTTGGCGACGCCATGGTGCAGGTGGATGCCGACGCCTTCCACGCCCGCGGGCGCGTGGTCGCCGAGCAGCTGCTGGCGCTTCAGGTGCCCTTGGGTGAGTGCTATTCCAACTGCGGCATGGACGCCACCGGGGCCCGCGATGCGATGGCGAGGATCATCTCGGCGCTGGGCCTGCCCGACGCGCCGCGCCGGGTCCACCATCCCGACGCCGCAGTGGACGATGTCGATCCGGGCGCCGACGAACCGGCACTGGCCGGCCTGCAGCTTGCGGGCGGCACCGATACCCTTGAATTCGATCCCGAGGTTGCTGCCCGCATGCGCCGGCTCCGGGTGGGGCAGGGCCTGCGGCTGGTGGACGAGGACGGCCATGAAACCGCAGGCCGGATCGCGTGGATCAGCCCGCTGACCGGGCGTTTCCTGATCGTCAACCGTCGAGGTGCGCGCAGGATGGTGGTGTCACCCGAGGAACTCACGGCGCTGGTCGCCGCGGGCCGGGTGGTGATGCGTTCGACCGATGCGCCCTTCGACGAAGCCATGCGACAGGTCTGGCAGCGCCTCAACCCGAAAAAGCAGACCGTCGGCGGCCACTGACTGCCGGAGCCGCAACCGCAGCGCATCCACGCGGCGCAGCACGCAAGTGTGTCCCCGGTCACGGCTCTTCGGCTATCGTGGTGCCACGTCCACATGCGTCGGCACCTCCAGAATGCAGCACCCTGATCGTAGCGGCGGCTCCGGCCGGGTCCAGGCCACGCGCCAGAGCGGGGCAGCCGACCGCCTGCTGGAGGCATTGCACCTGGGATTCCGCGCACGCCTGCAACCGCTGCTGGCCGCCGCGCGTGACGCCGCCGAAGCAGCGCTGCGGCAGACGCTTGCCGGATCTCGGGACGAGGAGCTGGTCGAGGCGCTGGCCAACGTACTCGTCCTGGGACACGAGAAACCGCGCAGTGAGCGCAGCTGGCAGGGTCATCTGGGCCGCGGCTTTGAAGGCTGGCCGAAGCCGTTCGCCGATGCCGCGGCAGCCTCGACGCTGGCCCTGGTTTCCGACGGCGAGCTGCACGCGCAGCTGATCGGCCAGCCGACGATCGACGCGCTGGGGCGGCGCTTCGCCAGCGTGCTGGAGATCATCGACGGCCGCCTGTGTTCGCTGGCCTCGGCCATGGGCGGCGAGGGCCGGCCGACCAACCCCTTCGCGCCGCGCGCGGTGGTCGATGCCTACCTGGACACCTTCAGCGCTGTCGACTGCGATCCGCTCGCGCGGAGAACGCTGCTGCAGCAATACGAACGCCTGTGCATCGCGCCGCTCACCGAGGCCTACGCCTGGCTCAACGCCGCACTCGCCGAGGGCGGACACGCGATGGACGGCGCCAGCGCCGGTGCGGCCCTGCTCGCACAGGGGGTGGACATGGCCGGCGCCCCGGCCTGGCTCGGAGACGATGCGCTGGAGCCGGTGGCGTCCTCGTGGCGTCGGGGCGAAGGCAGCGACGCGGCGCCCGGCGCCGGGCGCGGCCAGGTCCTGCGCCGGCGCATGGGACGGCCGCTGGCCCGGGCCGGCGACGGCGATCGGCCGCGCGCCTATGGCCACCAGGAATTCATTTCGATGCTGTCGCTGGTGCAGGGCAGCGAAACTCCGGACCAAGCCCTCGCCGTGCCGGGCAGCATCGCAGCCCATCTTCGGGGCAGCCTGCTGTCGGCTGCGGAGGGCCTCGGGATCCCGCGCGACCTCGCGCATGCCTCGCAGCACCAGGATGACGCCATCAGCGTCGTCGGTGGCCTGTTCGACGGCCTGTGCGCGGGCGCGGTGCTGACTGCAGGCGCGCGGGCGCGGATCGCGCGCCTGGCCTGGCCCTGGCTGCGCCTGGCACTGGATGACGAGCAGCTGTTCGATGACGCCGGGCATCCGGCAATGGAACTGCTCTCCGGCCTCGTGCAGTGCTGGGACGCCAACGCCGCGGCGGCGGACGACGAGTCGGCGCTGCACGCACTGGCCGACGCCATCGCGGATTCGGTGGCCAACGGCTACCACGGCGAGGCCATGGTCTTCGTGCGTGCCCTGGCAGCGCTGACTGCGGGGCTGGAGCCGCTGCAGCGGCGTGCCGCGATCAGCGAGCGCCGGGCCTGGCAGGCCATCCACGGCAAGGAGCGGCTGCAGGCCGCGCGCCGCGAAGCCGATGCCCTGGTGGCGGCGCGCCTGGACGGTCGCAGCATGCTCCCGGCGGTCTCGGAGTTCCTCTCCGGCGCCTGGCACCAGGCCCTGGTCCTGCTGCGGCTGCGCGACGGCCCCGGTTCAGAGCGCCATGCCGGGATCGTGGCACTGGGCGATGACCTGCTCCGAATCGACGCGGCCGCGGCGGCGGCGCGCGGCGGCGAGGTCGCCGACGGGCTGCTCGCGATTGTTCCCCGGCTGAAGTCCTGTATCGCCGCCGGCGGTGCCGGCGAGGCCGAGTCCGAAGACGCACTGGCGCGGCTGGTGGCTGAGTTCGTCCGGCCCGATGCGCCGCGCAGCATCGTGCACGCCGCCATGACGTCGGAGCAGGTCGGGGACCGCAAGCCGGGTGCCGATCGCGGCGACCCTCCTCCGCCTGGGCAGGTGTTCATTTCGCGCCAGGATGGAGGCCAGGCCCTGGTCTGGCTGCGCCTGGCCTGGACCAGTCCGGTCAGCGGGAACCACATGCTGGCCACTCGCCAGGGTGTGCGCCATGCCCTGATGTCCGCGGACGAACTGGACGCGGCCGTAGCTGCCGGGACCCTGCTGCCGAGGCCGGTGGAGGGGCCGGTGGAAGCCGTGCTGCGCGAACTGGCGACCGGCGCCCGGTTGGATTGAAGGCGGCGCATCGCGCACGCTCGGGACATTCGCTAGGATGGTCCGGAGCGGACACCGGGGAGCGGGCATGGCAGTGAACATTGGAGTCGCGCGCGAAACCGCGCCCGGCGAGCGAAGGGTCGCCCTGACCCCGGAAACCTGCAGGAAGCTGGTCACAGCCGGCGCAACCGTCACCGTCGAGCGTGGCCTCGGCGCGCTGGCGCACTTTCCCGATGCCGCCTATGCCGCCGCCGGCGCCACCCTGGTCGACGACACCGCGGCCGCCCTGTCCGCTGCCGAGCTGGTGCTCTGCGTGCAGGCGCCGCCATCGGACGTATTGGCGACGCTGCGCGAGGGCGCGACCATCATCGGCCAGCTGCAGCCCGACGCCGACCAGGCGCGCGCCGACGCCATCCGCGCGCGCGGCCTGGTCGCTTTCCCGCTGGAGCGGCTGCCGCGCACCACGCGCGCGCAGGCCATGGATATCCTCAGCTCGCAGGCCGGCATGGCCGGCTACAAGGCGGTGTTGATCGCCGCCCAGTTGGCGCCGCGCTTCTTCCCGATGCTCACCACCGCGGCCGGCACCATCCGTCCGTCCAAGGTGCTGATCATCGGCGCCGGTGTCGCCGGCCTGCAGGCGGTCGCAACGGCGCGCCGGCTGGGCGCGCAGGTGGAATGCTTCGACGTGCGCCCCGAGACGCGCGAGCAGATCGAATCGCTGGGCGGCCGCTTCCTCGACCTGGGCGTGAGCGCGGCGGGCGAGGGCGGATACGCGCGCGCGCTGACCGACGAGGAGCGCACCGAGCAGCAGCGCCGCCTGGGTGAACACCTGCGCACCATCGATGCCATTGTCTGCACCGCCGCGGTGCCCGGGCGTCCGGCGCCGCGGATCGTCACCGCGGACATGGTCGCGGGCATGGCCCCGGGCAGCGTGATCGTGGACCTGGCCGCCGAGACCGGCGGCAACTGCGAGCTGACTCGTCCCGGAGAAACAGTGGACGCCGGTGGCGTCACCGTGGCCGGGCCGCTCAACCTGGCCAGCAGCGGTGCGCTGCATGCCAGCGAGATGTTCTCGCGCAATGTGTACAACTTCGCCAGGCTGCTGGTGGGCGAGGGTGCCCTGGCGTTCGACTGGGACGACGAACTGCTGGCAAGGACCGTCTGGCCACCCCGCGACGCCTGAACAAGCGGCTTGCATGCGCCGCCATTCGCGTCCGGGGGCCGGCCATGGCCGCGACTCCATCCCGCGTGCAGCGACCCTGATTTTCAGCGCTCCCGCGGCCGCTCCGGCGGTGCCGGATTGACCTTGACCCAAGCCCGGCGCTGCTCCGGGCTCATCTCCTTCCACTGCGTGCGGAGCGCCTCGCGCTCGCCCTCTGGCAGGGCCTTCATGCGCGAGTAGAGCGCGCGCATCGCTTCGCGCTTTTCTGGCTCCATCTGCTGCCAGCGGTGGGCGCCGCGGCGTGCGCGCTCGCGCTGCGCGGGGTCCATTTCCTGCCAGCGCTCGGCATGGGACAGCATGTGCGCGCGCTTTTCGGGACGGTCGTTCCAGCGCTGGCGCACGGGCGCGACCAGGGCGTCGCGCTGGGCGGCGGTCAGGTCGTCCCAGGCGGGCAGCGCCGCGGCGTCCTTCGTCGGCTGCGCCGCCGCGGGCAGGGCGGCGGCCAGGGCCAGGGCCAGCAGGGCCGCTGCGATCGATCGGGTGCGGAAGTTCGGCACGGTCATCACTCCATGGCCAGGATCAGGCTGTCCTGGGCTGCGAGCCACAGGTACAGATCGGGGTCTTCGTCGAGTGCGGCGAAGCTTTCGTCGTAGTCCGCCGCCTGCACCGCCTCGGTAGCCGTGGCCAGTGCCGGGATGTCACTGCCCCCGGGCAGGGACGACGGGTCCGGCTGGCGCAAGCCGATGGCCAGCGCGAATACGGCGGTCGCGGTGGCGGTCGCGGCCAGCCACCAGCCGCCGCTGCGGCGGGCGGCCGGCGCCCGCGCTGCGGCCTCGCGGCGGATGCGCAGCTGGTACGTGGTGCGCGAAGGCACCTGTTCGACGGCGTGCGCGTGCAGCGCACGCATCCTGCGGTCGAAATCGCCGTGGTGCTGGTCGTTCATCGGAAATCCTCCAATCGCTTCTGCAGCGCGATGCGTGCGCGTGACAGGTGTGTCTTGACCGAGCCTTCGCTGCAGCCCATGACGCGGGCGGTCGTCGCCACGTCGAGTTCCTCCAGCACGCGCAGGGTGAAAGCCTCGCGCTGGCGCCGGGGCAGGTCGCGCAGCGCCGCGACCAGTTCTCCGTAGGCCTCCTGGCCGTCGTGGCTGCGGGAAGGATCCGGCTCGTCGCCGGCCCATTCCACGCCCGCCTCCTGGCGCTCGTCGGCCGAGGTCATCCAGCCCAGGCGCAGCGTGCGCCGGCGCTGGGTGTCGACGATCCGGCTGCGCAGGATGGTCCAGAACAGCGGCGTCCATTCCTGCGCCGGGCGGTCGCGGTAGCCCAGCATCCTGATCATGGCGTCCTGCAGCGCGTCCATCGCGTCCTCGCGGTGGCGCAGGCCGGCTTCGGCAAAGCGGAAGGCGCGCGCGGCGATGCCGTCGAGGAAGCCCTCGAGGGTCTCGGCATCGCCGGCCGCCCCGACGGGCGGCACGACGGCCGTGGCGGCGGCATCGGCAGGCATGCCGTCCAGCATAGCCACCCCGGTGCCGCTGCGATGTGCTTGCACGCTGCCGTCCATCCACCTGCATCCAATGGGATCGGCATTGACAACGCACGTCGCGGCCCCTGGTTGACAGCGGCGGTGGCGGCGGCGTCCCGGGCGGTTATGATCGGCACGGGCAGTTCCGGGGAGAGCACGCGTGGCCGATGGATTCGTGGCGCTGTACATCTTCATGCTGGCGGCGATTGCCGGGCATGTGATCATTTCGCGCGTGCCGGTGATCCTGCACACGCCGCTGATGTCGGGTTCCAACTTCATCCACGGCATCGTGCTGATCGGCGCGATGGTAGTGCTGGGACACGCCGACACCACGCTGGAAAAGGCGATCGGATTCGTCGCCGTGGTGATGGGCGCCGGCAACGCCGCCGGTGGCTACGTCGTCACCGAGCGCATGCTTGAGATGTTCAAGCCCAGCGGAAAAGCCAAGGCCGGCGACAAGGGGGGCGGCGCATGAGCAGCCAGGAGATCCTGCTGCTGGTGATCAAGGCCAGCTACCTGGCTGCCGCCACGCTGTTCCTGCTGGGAATGCAGCGCATGGCCTCGCCGCGCACCGCGCGCAGCGGCATCCAGTGGGCCGGCGTCGGCATGGTGCTTGCGACCCTGGTCACCTTCTTCATCCCCGGGCTGCAGAACGTGGCGCTGATCGTGGTGGCCCTGCTGCTGGGCACGGTGCTGGCCTGGGTCTCGGGCAAGAAGGTCGCGATCACCGACATGCCGCAGATGGTCGCCATGTACAACGGCCTCGGCGGTGGCTCGGCGGCGGCGATCGGCGCGGTCGAGCTCCTGCGCTGGACGGACGCGGGCCAGGCGCCCGGGGTGGTCGTGCCGGTGCTGGCGGTGCTGGGCGCGCTGATCGGCTCGGTGGCGCTGACGGGTTCGATCATCGCCTGGGCCAAGCTCGACGGGCGCATGGACAAGCGCTACAGCTTCCCGGGCATGCAGCTGTTCAACGCCGCGGTGTTCGTCGCCGCGCTGGTGCTTGGCGGCATGCTGGTGCATTCGCTGGGCGTGCCGCTGGTGGTGGCGTTCTTCGTCGCCGCGCTGGCGCTGGGCGTGCTGATGACGCTGCCCATCGGCGGCGCCGACATGCCGGTGGTGATTTCGCTGTACAACGCGCTGACCGGACTGGCGGTGGCCTTCGAGGGCTATGTGCTCGGCAACGAGGCGCTGATCATCGCCGGCACCATGGTCGGTGCCGCCGGCATGCTGCTGACGCGGCTGATGGCCAAGGCCATGAACCGCTCGATCGGCAGCGTGCTGTTCTCGAACTTCGGTGCCACCGGCGAGGCGGCGGAGATCAGCGGCAGCCAGAAGCCGATCGAGGCCGCCGACGTGGCCGCGATGATGGCCTACGCCGAACGCGTGGTGATCGTGCCCGGCTACGGCATGGCCGTGGCCCAGGCGCAGCACAAGATCTGGGAGCTGAGCCAGCGCCTGATCGAACGCGGGGTGAAGGTGAAGTTCGCCATCCACCCGGTCGCGGGGCGCATGCCGGGCCACATGAACGTGCTGCTGGCCGAGGCCGGCGTGCCGTATGACCTGATCACGGACATGGACGACATCAATCCCGAGTTCAAGAACACGGACGTCAGCCTGGTGATCGGCGCCAACGACGTGGTCAATCCGGTGGCGAAGACCGATCCGGCCAGCCCGATCTACGGCATGCCGATCCTCGACGTGGTCGATTCCAAGAACACCATCGTGATCAAGCGCGGCAAGGGCAGGGGCTTCGCGGGCATCGAAAACGCGCTGTTCTATGCGGATAACGCGCGCATGCTTTACGGCGACGGTTCGGAGATGGCCAGCGCCCTGGTCAGCGAGCTCAAGGCGCTCGACGGCGGCCACTGAGGAAGCGGCGACCCGAAGTCCGGCGTCGATGGGGGCCCGGGATCGGCACCGGGCCCGGGAACGCAGCGGCGAGCGTGGACCGTGCACGCTGCGGCCTGTAAGCCCGGTCAGCGGCTTGCGACTGCGGCCACCACCAGCCCCGCCGCCAGCCAGGCCAGCGCGACCGCATCGTTGGCCATTCGTGCCAGCAGCCAGGCGTGCTCGACGCCGAGCTTGCCCATTGATGCCCAGGGCGCCAGGCCGAGCATGCGCCCGACCTCGGTGGCGATGATCCCCCAGTTCGCCAGGGCGATCGCCAGCGTTGTGGCCAGCACGCCCGAGAGCGCGCGGGCAAGGCCGGGGCGGTGCCGGCCCATCCGCAGCAGCAGCGCGGCGTCCACCGCCGCGACCACCGCCATCCAGCTGCATTGGCGTCCAGTGGCCTGGGCAACGAGGATCCAGGCGGCTGCGATGCCGATGCTTCCGGCCAGCGCCAGTGCCAGCGCCGTTGCGGGCCGGGATCGGGATGGGGGCATGGAACAGAGCGCCTTGCAGGGCGGTACAGGATAGCGCTCCGCGCAGCGGTAGAATGGTGGACCCGCACCGGAACGTCGCGAGCACCCACATGTATTCCCGCAACAGTGAACCCGTCCGCCTGGAGCGCGACTGCGCCGCAGTGCTCGTTCCCCAGGGCGACGAGGTCACTCTGCCCGCCGGCAGCGTGGGCTACATCACCCAGGCACTCGGCGGCAGTTTCACGATCTTCGTCGAGGGCAACCTGTTCCGCATCGCCGGCGAGGACGCAGACGCCATCGGCAAGGAGCCGCCGCAGCCGCTGGAGCTGGAAGAAGGCGCCGACGATGCCGAGGTCGAGCGTCTGGTGTGGTCGCAGATGCGCACCTGCTTCGATCCGGAGATCCCGATCAACATCGTCGATCTCGGCCTGGTCTACGAGGCCAGGGTCACCCATCGCGACGACGGCCAGCGCCTGGTCGAGGTGAGCATGACCCTGACCGCCCCCGGATGCGGCATGGGCGACATCCTCGTGGACGACGTCCGCAGCAAGCTGGAAATGATCCCGACCGTGGTCGAGGCCGACGTCGAGCTGGTGTTCGACCCGCCGTGGACCCGGCACATGATGTCCGAGGCCGCGCGCCTGGAAACCGGAATGTTCTGATCCGGACGGCGGGCGCAAGGCCCGTCTTTCCTGTTTCCACAACGGAATGCCTGAACTGTGACGTGTAGCCCGCATGGCGCTGCCAAGTGCGTCGTGTTGCCCCTTGCGCGGCAGTGGGGTGTCGCTTAGCGTCACTTTGCGGACGAAAAGTGTCAGTCCGCTTCGCGTCCGGCGGCTGCCAGAAACGGGGAGGGGATTCCCGGAACGGTGCCGCCGGCCTCCACGCCGCCAAGTGCGGCACGGCTTCCGCTCCGGGAAAACCCACTCATGACCGACGAAAAGCTCCGCCGCGCGCGCTTGCACGCCCTCGCGCTTGCAACCACCGTGGCCCTGGCCTCTCTGGCCGCCGCGCCTGCGATTGCAGCAGAGCGCATCAATCTCAGTGGCCTGCAGGCTTCGGAACAGCACGACCGCTTCATCATCAAGTATGTCGACGGCAGCCCCGAGCAGGCCAGCGCGAAGCAACGCGATGCCGCACTCAGGTCTGCTGCCGGCACCCTGCCCGCCGGCGCACGGGGCCAGCCGCTTGTGCTGCGCCACGAGCGCCGCATGGCCGTGGGCGCCGAGGTCATCACCACCAGCCGCAAGCTCGACCGCGTCGAGGCCGAGACCCTGATGCGCCAGGTCGCGGCCAATCCCAACGTCGAATACGTCGAGGTCGACAAGCTCAACAAACTGGTCATGACCCCCAACGACACCAACTTCAGCCAGCAGTGGGGCTACGGCACCGGCTCCGGCGGCATCCGCGCCACCCAGGCCTGGGACACGACCAGCGGCGCCGGCACAGTGGTCGCTGTGCTCGACACCGGCATCACCAACCACAGCGACCTCAACGCCAACGTGCTGCCCGGCTACGACTTCATCTCCACGGCCTCGGTCGGCGGCGATGGCAACGGGCGCGACGCCGACGCCAGCGACCCCGGCGACTACTCCGGCGGCTACGCCTCCAGCTGGCACGGCACCCACGTCGCCGGCACGGTTGCGGCGGTGACAAACAACGCCAAGGGCGTGGCCGGCACCGCGTACGGTGCGAAGATCGTGCCGGTGCGCGTGCTCGGCCGCGGCGGCGGCTACGACTCCGACATCGCCGATGCGGTGATCTGGGCCTCGGGTGGCTCGGTCAGCGGCGTGCCCGCCAATGCCAATCCGGCGGAAGCCATCAACCTGAGCCTGGGCGGCTCGGGCAGCTGCGGCAGCGCCATGCAGAGCGCAATCAACGGTGCCGTCGGCCGCGGCTCGACCATCGTGATCGCGGCGGGCAACAGCAACGCCAATACCTCGGGTTTCTCGCCGGCCAACTGCAGCAACGTCATCGCGGTGGGTTCGATCACCAGCACGGGTGCGCGCTCGAGCTTCTCCAACTACGGGGCGACCGTCGACATCGCGGCGCCGGGCTCCAACATCTATTCCACGCTCAATACCGGCAGCCAGGGCCCGGGCAGCGAGAGCTATGCAAGCTACAACGGCACCTCGATGGCGGCTCCGCACGTGGCCGGCGTGGTCGCCCTCATCCAGTCGGTCTCCAACCCGGCCAAGACCCCGGCCCAGGTCGAGGCCCTGATCAAGAGCACGGCGCGGGCGTTCCCGTCGACGCCGTCGCAGCCGATCGGCGCCGGCATCGTCAACGCCAAGGCGGCGGTGGATGCGGCCGGTGGTGGCGGCGGTGGAGACCCGGGCGACCCTGGCGATCCGGGCGGCAACGAGCTTGCAAACGGCACGCCGGTGACCGGTATTTCCGGCGGCTCCGGCAGCACGCAATACTGGACGATCACCGTTCCCGCCGGCGCCACCAACCTCAACATCGCCACCAGCGGCGGCAGCGGAGACCTTGACCTCTACGTGCGCCGGGGTTCGCAGCCGACCACGTCGACCTATGACTGCCGTCCCTATCGGTCCGGCAACGCCGAGAGCTGCAGTTTCGCCGCGCCGCAGGCCGGCACCTACCACGTGATGCTGCGCGGGTATTCGGCGTTCTCGGGCGTCACCCTCAGCGGCAGCTACAGCGCCGGTGGCGGCGGTGGCGGTGGCAGCCAGCTGCAGAACGGCGTGCCGGTGACCGGCCTGTCGGGCGCGGCGAACAGCGAGCGCCGCTACACGATCGAGGTGCCGGCGGGCCGCAGCCAACTGCGGGTGCAGACGTCTGGCGGCAGCGGTGACGTCGACCTGTACGTGCGCCAGGGTTCGGCGCCGACCACATCGACCTACAGCTGCAGGCCGTACCGGGCGGGCAATGCCGAGACCTGCACCTTCAACAGTCCGGCGGCAGGCACGTGGCACGTGCTGGTGCGCGGCTACAGCGCGTATTCGGGCGTGTCGGTGGTCGGCACGTACTGAGCAGAGCGGGTCCGAGTGGTGGCGGACGGGTTGATCCCGTCCGCCTTTTTTCCGCCGCCATTGCCGGCGGCCGCGAGCGCAGCGCTCGACGTGCAATGATCGCGGCCACGGAAACGGGCCGGGGAAGGACCATGAAGACGGGGATTCTGGCAAAGGCGACCGCGATCGCCGGCATGCTGCTTGCGGGCAGTGCTGCGCTGGCGCACGAGCATGGAGCGTCGGCCTTCGATCCGATGACGCCGGTGCACGTGGTTGCCGAGCGCGGCACCTTCGAGGCCGCGCTGCGCGACTTCAGCGGGCAGGTCGCCGCGCGGCGTGATGCCCTTGGGCGGCCGCTGGTGTTGGCCACGCTGCGCGAGCACCAGGTCGCCGACCTGAGCCGGCACGTGCACGAGGTCGAGCGCCGCTGCGGCGGTTTCTTCGCGTTTGCGACGCGTGCCGAAGCCGAGGCCTTCGTGGCGTCGGACACCGCGTTGCGCGGCCTCCGGGCGGCGCTGCCGGAGTACACGATCGACCAGCAGCGCATGGTTGAAGGCTGGCTGCCGCAGGTGTCGGAGCCGGCGATCAGGGCCACCATCCAGCACCTGTCCACAGCCTGGCCCAATCGCTACTACGCCAGCGCGCACGGCCATGCCGCCCCGCTGTGGATCCGCGACCAGTGGCTGGCACTGGCTGCCGGACGCAGCGATGTCAGCGCCGAGCTGTTCACCGGCTGCAGCAACTGCGCGGGCCAGCCTTCGGTCATCCTCACCATCCGGGGCACCGACCTCGCCGACGAGATCGTGGTCCTGGGCGGCCACCTGGACT
The DNA here is from genome assembly GCF_039548455.1 of Luteimonas sp. MJ250. NCBI lineage: Bacteria > Pseudomonadati > Pseudomonadota > Gammaproteobacteria > Lysobacterales > Lysobacteraceae > Luteimonas > Luteimonas sp. MJ250. Next base: position 103,029 of record NZ_JBCLVB010000016.1, read on the forward strand.
CGATTTCCTACGTCGGCTCGGGCAACGGCATGGATGCGCCGGGCGCCGACGACGACGCCTCGGGAATCGCCACCCTCACCGAGGTGCTGCGCATTGCCATGGCCGAGGGCTACCGGCCCCGGCGCACGGTGATGTTCATGGGCTACTCGGCGGAGGAAGTCGGGCTGCGCGGTTCGCGTGCCATTGCCCAGCGCTTCGCGGCCGAGGGTCGCAACGTGGTCGGCGTGCTGCAGATGGACATGACCAACTACCGCGCACCCGGCTCGACCAGCGACATCCGGGTCATGACGGACAACTCGCACCCGCAGCTGGTGCAGTTCCTCAAAGACCTGTTCGACGTTTACCTCGCGCCGCTGGGCCATACCCGCAGCGACTCGAGCTGCGGCTATGCCTGCTCCGACCACGCGTCATGGACGCAGGCCGGGTTCCCCGCGGCGATGTATGACGAGGGCCCGTTCTTCCCGCTCCTGCACACGCCGGACGACACCCTCGAGAACCTTGGCGGCGATGCGGTGCATGCCACTATCATCGCCCGCCTGGGCCTGGCCTTCATGGGTGAGCTGGGCCTGCAGACGCGGGTGCGGTGGACGCCACAGCCGCCGGGCCGGCCACCGTCCGATGGGCCGCCGCGCACCCGGCCCATGCCGCCGCGACCCTGATCGGCCGGGTCAGGCGGCCTCGAAGCGGTTGGCGGCGACGTTCTTGCGCACGGTGAGCGGATCCCAGATGCGTCCGTTCATGGCGATGTAGACGCCGGCCTGCAGCGATTGCACGGCGCCCACGGCGGTGCCGATGTTGAACTCCGCGTCCGAGCCGCGGAAGCGCGCCGGGTTCAGCGCGCCGGTGAGGACGATGGTCCTGTCCTCGAGCGGGGACAGCGCCTTCGCGGTCTCGACCATGGTGTCGGTACCGTGGGTGACCAGCACGTGGCGCGCCTGTTGCGCCGCGATGGTGGCGCGCAGCAGCTCGCGGTCGGCGTCGTCGATGTGCAGCGAGTCCTTGCGGATGATCGGGATCACCCGGAAGCGGAACGCCACGCCAAGCTCTTCGAGGATCCGCCCGATCTGCGGCTCGCCGACCTGGAAGTCCGACTTGTCGTCGAAATAGACCTTGTCGATCGTGCCGCCGGTGGTGACGATCAGCAGTTCTTCCATCGCGTGTTCCTCAAAGGCATGCGGCCGTGGCTGGCGCAGCGCGCCGGCCGACCGGCGGGCTGCGCATTCTAGTCGTTCGCGTCGGGCCGCCCGCTACCGGAGCCTTCGGCTGCTGTTCCTTTCCCCCGGCCCGGCCCGCCGAAGCGCGCGCGCAGCCCGGGCCAGTTCGCGGCAAACACGATGCCGAGTGCAAGCAGCACTTCGCCCAGCGCCCAGGCGCGGTCGACGGACCGCTCCCAGGCCAGCATCACGCCGTGGCAGAACCAGCCCAGCGCCAGCACCCCGGCCCAGAACGGGGCCGTGCGCCGGCGTGCCAGCACGCCGATGCCGAGCAGCAGGGGCGGCAGCGTGAACACCACGAGCGCCTGCAGATAGCGTGTGTCATCCGCGAACCAGGCGGCAAACAGCGCAGACAGGGCCAGCAGCAGGATCGAAAGGGTGACCCGGGATAGCGGCAACGCCATCAGGAAAGCCTCGCCGCGAGACTGGCGATCCGCCGCCCCAGCGCACGTGCCAGTCGCGCCTCTTCGTCGCTGGGCGTGGGATCGTTGTCGCCGCCGGCGACGTGGCTGGCGCCGTAGGGCGTGCCGCCGGTGCGCGTCGCTGACAGCCCGGGCTCGGTGAACGGGATGCCCGCGATCACGCAGCCGTGGTGCAGCAGCGGCAGCATCATCGTCAGCAGGGTCGACTCCTGGCCGCCGTGCATGGTGGCGGTGGAGGTGAACACCGCTGCCGGTTTGCCGACCAGGGTGCCGCTGGCCCACTCGCTGCCGAGGCTGTCGATGAAATGCTTCATCGGCGCGGCCATGTTGCCGAAGCGGGTGGGGCTGCCGAGCAGCAGCCCGGCGCACGCGTCGAGATCGCTGCTTTCGACATAGGGTGCGCCCTCCTCGGGCACCGGCGCGGTCGCGACCACGGTGACCGGGGCCACCGGCGGCACGGTGCGCAGGCGCGCGGACATGCCCTCGACCTCGCCGATGCCGCGCGCCACCTGGCGTGCGAGCGCGGCCACCGAGCCGCCGCGGCTGTAGTACAGGACCAGGATCTCGGCCATGGGTTCTCCTCCGGGGCCGGCAAGCATAGCCGCAGGCGGGCGCGCGGCGCCGCTTGCCGCGCGATCGGTTAACCTCGCGGCGATGGAGCCACTGGATTCGCTCAACCGCTGGGGCGAGCGCCTGCGCGACCGCGCGCGCGCCACGACCTTCGCCCGTTTCCTCTGGCGGCGGTTCCTCGACGATCGCCTGTTCGAGGCTGCGGGTGCGCTGTCGTTCACCACCACCTTCGCCCTGGTGCCGCTGTCGATGGTGGTGTTCGGCGTGCTGTCGGCGTTCCCGGTGTTCGAGGAATGGCGCGATCTGTTGACCGGCTTCATCTTCGCCAACTTCGTACCCAGCTCGGCCGAGGGCATCCGCGACTGGCTGCTGTCGTTCTCCGGGAACACCGGCAAGCTCACCGCCGTGGGCGTGATCGCCCTGGTGGTCTCGGTGCTGGTGACGCTGTTCGGGATCGAGTCGGCCTTCAACCGGATCTGGCGCGTGCACTCCGCGCGGCCGAAATTCTCCCGCTTCCTGGTGTACTGGACGGTGCTGACCCTGGGCGCGCTGGTGGCCGCGGCCAGCCTGTCGGTGCTGGGCCGGATCTTCGCGCTGGAGGTGTTCAGCACCGGCGCCGGGCAATGGCTGCAGGCCACCCTGCTGGGCGCCGCGCCGGTGGTCATCGAACTGCTGGCGTTTGCCATGATCTATCGCGTGGTGCCGCACCGCACCGTGCAGTGGCGGCACGCCTTCGCAGGCGCGGTGGTGGCGGTGCTGCTGCTCGAGGCCGGCCGTCGCCTGATCGGCATCTACCTTGGAAGCTTCAACGGCTACCAGAACATCTATGGCGCGGTGGCCTTCGTGCCGATCTTCCTGCTGTGGCTGTACTTCGGCTGGGTGAGCGTGCTGCTGGGCGCCTCGTTCGCGTCGTCGGTCTCGGCGTTCCGCTACCAGCCGGCGCACATGCGCTTGCCGCAGGGCTACGAGATCTACGCCATGCTGCGCCTGCTCGCCCGCCTGCGCGAGGCGCGCGCGGAGGGCAGGGGGCTGCACAGCGACGGGATCCTCGACTGCGAGCCGGTGCTCACCGACGCACTGGTGCAGGAGACGCTGGGACAGCTGGAATCGATCCGCGTGGTGCGCCGGGCGGAAGGTGGCGAATGGCTCCTGGCCCGCGACCTCGACGACCTCAGCCTGGCCGAACTTTACGAAGCCGGCCAGCTGCGCATCCCGATCGCCGAGGCGCACCTTCCCGGTGCCGATGACGCCCGCGGCGCCGCGGTGATCGCCACCATCGACCAGCTGCGGCTGCCGCTGCGCGACCTGCTCCGTCGCCGCGTCGGCGACTGCCTCGACCAACCGCCCGGATGACCGACATGCCACTGCGCCACGCCCTTGCCGCCGGCCTCGCCCTTGCACTCCTTGTCGCCTGCCAGCGCGACGATGCGCCGGGGCCGGGCGCCCTGGAGAAGGCAGCTCCGGCCACGGCGCCCGATGCGGGGCAGGGCGATGTGCGCAGCGGGGCACACGACGACGCGGACGCTGCGCCCGGACTCACGGCTGAAGGGACGGACCCGGTCCCGGATGCCGGTGGCGCCGAGTATCCGTCCCTGGTCGTGGCCACCCTCGATGGCGCCAGCTACGACCTTTCCGAGCGCCGCGGGCGCTGGGTGGTGGTGAATTTCTGGGCCACCTGGTGCGCGCCCTGCATCAAGGAAATGCCGGAACTGTCCGCGCTGGACGCCATGCGCGAGCACGTCGAGGTCATCGGCCTGGCCTACGAGGACACCGACCCGGAGACCCTGCGCGCGTTCCTGCAGAAGCGTCCGGTGGTGTATCCGGTGGCGATCATCGACACCTATGACCCGCCACGCGACTTCCCGACTCCGCGCGGCCTGCCGCTCACCTGCCTGGTCGCGCCCGACGGGCGCCTGGTGAAGACATTCCTCGGCCCGGTGACGGCCGCGGACCTGGAGCAGGCGATCGAAGCCGCCGGCGGCCCGGCACCCGGCCAGGCCAGCTGACCCGCGCTCCCCTCCGACCCGGGTATCCAGTCGTCCGCAGGGTCTTCAGTCGCCGTCGACGGCGTAGGGCGGGATCGGTTCCAGCATGCCGTAGCACTCTTCGAGCGGCTGCTGCGGCAGCGGCGGGAACTCGGGATGGACCTCGGGCACGGTCACGTCGGGCAGGCGGTCGAGCAGGTTGCGGATCAGGGCCAGCCGCCCCGACTTCTGGTGGTTGAAGTCGACCAGGCTCCATGGCGCGTGCGGGGTGTGCGTGGCGACCAGCATCGCTTCACGCGCCCGGGTGTAGTCGTCGTAGCGCAGCCGCGCCTCGAGATCGATGGGTGACAGCTTCCAGGCCTTGAGCGGATCCTCGCGGCGTTCGGCGAAGCGCTCCTCCTGCTGCTCCTGGTCGCAGCACAGCCAGTACTTGAAAAGGCGGATGCCGTCGTCGACGAGCAGCTTCTCGAATACCGGCGCCTGCAGCAGGAAGGCGTCGACCTGGTCCTTGCTGGCGAAGCCCATCACCTGTTCGACGCCGGCACGGTTGTACCAGCTGCGGTCGAACAGCACGATCTCGCCGGCGCTCGGCAGGTGCGGGACGTAGCGCTGGAAGTACCACTCTCCCTGCTCGCGTTCGCTCGGCTTGGGCAGCGCGACCACGCGGTACTGGCGAGTGTCCAGGTGCTCGGTGATGGCCCTGACCGTGCCCCCCTTGCCCGCGGTGTCGCGACCCTCGAGCAGGACCACGATGCGCTCGCCGTGATGGCGCGCCCAGCGTGCCATCGCCACGAGCTCGAGCTGCAGCGCCTTGATCTCGCGCTTGTAATCCTTGCCACGGAATTCACGGGTCACGAAGACGCCTCCTGCAGTTGGATGGGGGCCGGCATCAGGCCGCTGCGGTGGCGGTCGGCCATGGCCCTGGCCATGGCCGCGAAGTCGCGCGCGAAGCCGGGCATGTCGAACAGTCCCGACGAGGCGCGAAGCTGCTGCAGGCGGAGGCGGACATCGTGGAGCCGGGCCGGGTCACTGCCCAGTGCGATGGCGAGCTCGACGAAGGCGCGGTCGTCGGCGACGTTGAGTTCACCAAGACCGAGGTGGTGGTTGAGGCTGCCGGCCACGCGCGCGGCGAAGGTGCGCCCGGGGCGCGTCAGCACCGGGCAGCCGGCCCAGAGCGCGTCGGAGGCGGTGGTGTGGGCGTTGTAGGGATTGCTGTCGAGGAAGAGGTCGGCGAGCTGCAGCCGCGCCAGGTAGGCCGCGTGGGGCTGCTTGGCCATGAAGACCAGGCGCGCCGGGTCGACGCCAGCCGAGGTCGCGGCGGCGCGCAGGCGCTCGTCGCCACCTCCGGGACCGGAGAGCAGCCACAGCGTGCTGCCGGGTACGCCGCGCAGTACGGCCATCGCACGCATGAAGCTGGCCGGATTGGTCTTGTAGCTGTTGTTGAAGCAGCAGAACACCACGCCGGTGTCGGGAAGCCCGCATTCGGCGCGCGCAGGCGGCGCTGCCGGTGCGCGACGCGTATCGGAGGGCTGGAAGCAGCGCGGCAGCCGCGCGACGGCTTCGGAAAACCCCGCCTCGAGGGCCTGCGGCAGCACGAAGCCGTCGGCCAGCACGTAGTCGATCCAGGGCGCGCCCGACGTGCCGGGGTAGGCCAGCCAGTTGACCTGCACGGGTGCGGGCCGCATCGCGAGCACCGCGGGGGTGCCGCCGCCGCCCCAGCCGCGCAGGTCGTGGAGGACGTCGATGCCGGTCTCGCGGATGCGCATGGCCACCGCCGCGTGCGGGTGGGCGGACACGTCATGCAGCGTGGTGGCGGCTTCGAGTCGCTGGCGGACCAGGCTGCCGTCGCCGGCATTGAGCGCGAACAGATGGACCTCGAGTCCGGGCTCGGTGCGCAGCGCTTCCAGGAAGGCGACCGTGAGCAGGCCGGTGGGGTGGGCGCCGAAGCCGTTGGACAGCAGGCCGATGCGCAGCGGACCGTCGCCGGCGGGCCCGCGTGGCGGCAGCGGGCGGACCGCGCGCGCGACGCCGATGGCGTTGAGGCGCGCGCAGCGGAGCTGCTCCAGGGCGTCGCCGTCTTCGCTGAGGAAAGCGAACGGCTCCACCGCCGCCTCGCCCTGGGCCACCGCAGCGCGCACCTGGGCCGACAGCGCGTCCAGACCGCGCCAGTCGCAGAGCCGCCTGCGCCAGGCAAGGAGATAGGCCGCGATCTGTGCCGAGCCTGGCGCAAGGGCATGGGCGCGGGCATAGGCGTCTGCCGCAGCTTCCGCCTCGCCGATATCTTCGAGCACATGGCCCAGCCACAGCGCGATGCCGGGGTGTCGGGGAGCCGCGCGGGCGGCCTGGCCGAGGCTGTCCGCGGCCGCGCGGTGCTGGCCGCGCAGCCACTGCGCGCGGCCCAGGCGTGCAAGCGCTTCGGGATGCCCTGGTGCCAGCGCCAGCGCGCGCCGGGCGGCGGCCTCGCCGCTGGCGCCATCGCCGGCGTCCAGTTCGGCGTCGGCCAGCACGACCCAGGCGATGGGATTGCCGGGGGCGGCCGCCACTGCGCGTCGCGCTTCGTCGCGGGGGTCCCGCATCGCGTTCATGCGGGAACCCCGGGGTTCACGAGGCCTGCTCCGACAGGCGCGCCAGTTCGTCCACCTGGTGCTCGCGGGTGAGGCGGTCCACCAGCGCATCGAGCGCGCCGTCCATCACGTTGGGCAGGTCGTAGAGGGTCAGGCCCTCGACGCGGTGGTCGGTGATCCGGCCCTGTGGGTAGCTGTAGGTGCGGATGCGCTGGCTGCGGTCGCCGCTGCCGACCTGCAGCTTGCGGCTGGCGGCAGTGGCGGCGGCGCGGCGCTCCGCCTCGGCCTCGGCCAGCATCGCGCGCAGGCGCTTCATCGCCTTGTCGCGGTTGGCGTGCTGCGAGCGCTCGGTCTGTGACTCCACCACCACGCCGGAGGGCAGGTGGGTGATGCGGATCGCGGAGTCGGTCTTGTTGACGTGCTGGCCGCCGGCGCCCGACGAGCGGAAGGTATCGACGCGCAGGTCGGCGGGGTTGATCTCGATCGGCTCGCCGTCTTCCTCGACCGGGATGATCGCGACCGTCGCCGCCGAGGTGTGGATGCGGCCCTGGGACTCGGTTTCCGGCACCCGCTGCACGCGATGGGTCCCTGATTCGAATTTCAGGCGCGCGTACGCGCCGGCGCCTTCGACGCGGGCCACGACCTCGCGGAAGCCGCCGTGCTCGCCGCTGCTGGCGGATTCGATCTCGACCCGCCACCCCTGGCGTTCGGCATAGCGGGTGTACATGCGCAGCAGGTCGCCGGCGAAGATCGCGGCCTCGTCGCCGCCAGTGCCGGCGCGGACTTCGAGGTAGATGCCACCGTCGTCGCGACTGTCGCGCGGCACCAGCAGGGCCATCAGCACGTCGTCGAGTTGGGCCAGACGCGCGCTCGCCGCCTCGATTTCGTCTTCGGCCAGCTCGCGCAGCTCCGGATCGGCGCGCATCGCCTCGGCGGCCTCGAGGTCGGCGCGCGCGCGGCCTTCGTCGGCGAGCGCGGCAGCGAGCGGGTCGAGGCCGGCGAATTCGCGCGACAGGGCGCGGAATTTCGACTGGTCGGCAGCGACCGAGGGCTCGGCGAGCAGCCGCTCGAGTTCGTCGCGACGTTCGGCCAGGGCCTCGAGCTTACGGCGCAGGGTCGGCAGCATCGTCGTTGCCGGTGCTGGCGGTGTGCCCGGGTCCCGCAGGGGCCGGCGGGAGCATGCGTTCGACCGCGTCCAGCATGGCGGTATCGCCGGCAGCGGCGGCCTCGCGCAGCGCCGCTGTCGGCGGGTGCAGCAGGCGGTTGGTGAGCGTATGCGCGAGGAATTCCAGCGTCGCCTCCGGTGACTGGCCGGCGGCCAGCTGCTGGCGCGCGCGCTCCAGGACCTCGGTGCGTGCCGCTTCGCCGTGGGCCCGCAGGCGGCGTATAGGACCGCTGCGCGCGCCGGCGGCCTGCATCTGCGCGTAGCTCGCCACCTGCAGGTCGATGATCGATTCAGCGGCGTCGGCGGCCTCGCGGCGGTTGCGGCGGTTGTCCTCGACCGCCCGCTCGAGATCGTCGACGGTATACAGGTAGACATCGCGCAGGCCGCCGACATCCGGATCGATGTCGCGCGGCACGGCAAGATCGAGCAGCAGCATCGGGCGATGGCGCCGCGCGAGCATGGCCGACTCCACGGCGGCGCGGTCGATGACCGGTTCGCGGCTGGCCGTGGCGGAAAACACGATGTCGGCGAGGTGCAGGTGGTGCTCGAGCTCTTCCAGTGGCAGGGCGACGCCGCCATGCCGCTGCGCCAGCTCCTCGGCGTGGCGATAGGTGCGGTTGGCCACCATCAGTCGCTTGACCCTGGCCGCGGCCAGGTGGCGCGCCGCGAGTTCGATGGTTTCTCCGGCGCCGACCAGCAGGACGGCCGAATCCTCCGGCCGGGCGAAGCTGTCCTGCGCCAGGCGCACCGCCATCGACGCCATCGATACCGGACTGGTGCCGATGCGGGTCTCGGTGCGCGCGCGCTTGGCAGTGACGAAGGCGTGCTGGAACAGGCGGTCGAGCTGGCCGCCAAGCGTGCCCGCGCCGCGCGCCATGGACCAGGCCTGCTTCACCTGGCCCAGGATCTGCGGCTCGCCCAACACCATCGAATCAAGGCCCGTGGCGACGCGGAACAGATGGCGCGCGGCATCGGCGTCGGCGTGCCGGTACAGATAGGCCTCCAGCGAACCGGCATCGCCCATCGGGTCCTCGGGGTGGGTGGCCAGCCAGTTCACCAGCGCGCGGCCGTCATCGTCGGCCACGGCATAGAGTTCGGTGCGATTGCAGGTCGACAGCAGCGCGACCTCGCGCACGCCGGGCAGGGCGCGCAGGTCCGCCAGCGCGTGGCCCAGCCGATCGTCGGCAAAGGCCACCCGTTCGCGCAGTTCGACGGGCGCGGTCTGGTGGTTGAGGCCGATGGCGACAAGGCTCATTCGTTCAGGTGCTTGCGATAAAGTGCCGGCATGACATGGCGACATTTTACGGTGCCTGCGCCTCGCGCGTCCCGCAGCCTCCGGAAAGGGCGTTCCGCGCCCATCCGGGCGCTGGCCGTGCTGCTGGCCGCGGCCCTGTGCACGGTGGCAGCGGCAGCGGCGCACGCCAGCGATGGCGCCGTGGAAGCGCCCCTGCGCGAGGTCATGGCGGCCGAGTTCGCGGTCTCCGCCGGGCGCCTGGATGAAGCGGTGGCGTGGTACCTCAAGGCGGCGCGTGCCGCGCCCGGGGATGCCGCACTGGCCTCCCGGGCCACCCGCTACGCCTTGATGGGGCGCGATGACCGGGCGCTCGGCGAAGCGCTGGCGCTGTGGCGCGAGCGGGCCCCGGAATCGCTCGGCATGCAGGCCGCGGGCGCCACCCTGGCCCTGCGCACCGGCAAGGCGCGGGCCGCACGGCGCGGGCTCGAAGCCATGTTGCGCGAAGGCGGCGCCCGCGGCTGGCTGGCCGCCTTCGGAGTGATCGGCACCGGCAGCCGCGACCCTGCGCTGTCCGCGCGCGTGCTCGGGCAGCTGTTCGATCGTGGCGCCCTGCCCACCGAGCCGATGCCGCTGTCGGCGGCGGGGCAGCTTGCACTTGGCCTGGGCGACGACGACCTGTTCGGTCGCATCGACGCCGTGGCGCGCGAGCTGCATCCCGACGACCCCGCCATGGGCCTGCTGCGGGTCCAGTACCTGCACCGCACCGGTCATGGCGACGATGCCCGCGCGGTGCTGGATGCGCTGGCCGCCGCGGACGTCCTGGTGGCGCCGCGGATCCGTGCGCGCGTGGCGCTGGCCTATGCCGGGCTCGGCGACCCCGCGGCGGGCGCGGCCCTGCTTGCCGCCGCCCCCGGTGGGGATGACGACCTCGGCCAGGTGGCGCTGCGCGCGTCGCTGCTGGCCGACGCCGACGACAAGGTCGCGCTGGCCGCGCTCTACGACGACCTGGCCAAGGGTGCCGAGGTGCCCAATCCGGCGCGGCGGCTGCTGCTGGCCCAGGTCGCGGAATTCCTCGAACGGCCGGGCGAAGCCCTGGACTGGTATCGCAGCGTCCCCGGTGGCGAGCAGCGCGCCACCGCGCGCCTGCGCGCCACCAAGATGCTGCACGATCTCGACCGTGGCGAAGAGGCCTACGCGGCGCTCCACGCCCTGCAGCAGGATGCCGACGCCGATGATCAGCTGCGCCGCGATGCCTACCTGATGGAGTCCGAGCTGCGTCGCGAGGACGGCAACGCCGCCGCCGAGCTGGATGCCCTGGCGCGCGGGCTGGCCGCGTTTCCCGACGAATCCGCGCTGCTGTACTCGCGCGCGCTCATGTGGGAGCGCCGCGACGACATTGCCCGCGCCGAGGCCGATCTGCGCCGCATCCTGGTGGCCGAGCCCGACAACACCGCGGCCCTGAACGCGCTGGGCTATACCCTGGCCGACCGCACCGACCGCTACCGCGAAGCGCTGGAGCTCATCGAGCGCGCGCGGGTGGCGGAGCCCGCCAACGCCGCGATCATCGACAGCTATGGCTGGGTGCTGCACCGGCTGGGCCGCAACGAGGAGGCGCTGGTCGAACTGCGTCGCGCCTTCGTGCTCGAGAAGGACGCCGAGATCGCCGCGCACGTCGGCACCGTGCTGTGGCAGCTGGGTCGTCGGGACGAGGCCATGGAATGGTTCGAGGATGCTCGCGGCATCGATCCCGACAATCGCTCGCTGCAGCGCGCGCTGGAGGACGTCGGCGCATGAAGTATCCGCGGATCCTGTTCGGCCTGGCCTGCGCCGGCGCGCTGGCCGCCTGCGCCACGCGGCCCCTTCCGCCAGCGGCGCTGCCGGCGCTTGACGCGGCCGCGTTGCAGCGTGCGGAAACCATCCAGGCCGGGCGCGCGCAGGCACTCGCCGCGATGCCGGCCTGGCAGCTGGGCGGGCGCGCGGCCATCACCCGCGGCACCAGGGGCGGCAGCGGACGCATCGAGTGGCGCCAGGACGGCGCGGCCATCGAGGTCGCGCTGGCGGCACCGGTGACCCGGCAAAGCTGGCGCTTGTCCGTGGACGCGGGCGGTGCACGGCTGGAGGGCATGGAGGGTGGCACGCGCACCGGTCCGGATGGCCAGCAACTGTTGCTCGAAGCCACCGGCCTCGACGTGCCCGTGCGCGCGCTCGGCGCATGGCTGCGCGGCCTGCCGGCCGACGAAGCCGAACATGGTCCCGCGCGCATGGACTTCGGCGCCGACCTGCTGCCCGCGCGCCTGGAGCAGGCCGGCTGGACCATCGAGTTCCGCAGGTGGCGAGACGCCGGCGGCGGGCATCCGGCGCTGCCGCTGCGCATCGATGCCGGCCGTGGCGACGCCGGCGTGCGCCTGGTCGTCGACGACTGGGGCGAGGCCGGGCCATGACCGCGCCCGGCTGGTCTGCGTGGCCGGCGCCGGCCAAGCTCAATCTTTTCCTGCACATCACCGGGCGTCGTGCCGACGGCTATCACGAGCTGCAGACGGTGTTCCGGCTCCTCGACTGGGGCGATACCGTGCACCTGCGCCCGCGCATGGACGGCCGCATCGTTCGCCACGGCGGGGATCTCCGGGCGGTACCGGACGCGCTGGACCTCAGTCTGCGCGCGGCGAAACTCCTGCAAAAATCGTTCAACGTCGCCCAAGGTGCGGATATCCGCGTTGAAAAGAGGATTCCTGCCGGGGCCGGCCTTGGCGGCGGATCGTCCGATGCGGCCACCGTCCTGTGCGCGCTGGGCGCGATTTGGGGCGTGGATGCCGACCGCGACGCGCTGGCACTGCTGGCTGCCCGCCTTGGAGCCGACGTGCCGGTGTTCGTCCACGGTTGCAGTGCCTGGGCCGAAGGCGTCGGGGAGGTGCTGGTGCCAATGGAGCTGCCGCCGGCCTGGTACGTGGTCGCCGACCCGGGTGTCCACGTCGCCACCGCGACGCTGTTCCAAGCCCCTGAATTGACGAGGGATGCCCCGCCCGCGACAATGTCCGACTTCGCTTCGGGTGCTCTGCTCGGCAATGTGTTCGAGCCGGTGCTGCGTGCCCTGGAACCTGCCGTCGAGGCCGCGTTCCAGGTGCTTTCGCGCATCGGTCCGCCACGCTTGACCGGGACGGGCAGCGGCTGCTTCGTCGAGTTCGCCACGCGCGGGCACGCCGAAGCCGCGCTCGCCGCGCTGCCTGACGGGTTTCGTGCCCGGGTGGTGGCCGGCGTGTCGCGTTCGCCGCTGCTGGATGCACTTGCGGCCTGGTCACTGCAGGGGCGTCGCCAAGTGGCCCAAGGCACCGGGTTTTGATCCCGGCATTCGCAGGTTCGAATCCTGCCGCCCCTGCCAATCACATCGTTGCTTGCAGCACCTCCAGCGGAGTAGTCCCGTGAAGAAAGAAGATGGCAACCTGCTGATCTTCTCCGGCAATGCCAATCGCCCGCTCGCCCAGGCCGTGTGCCGGGAGCTCGGCGTGCGTCCCGGCAAGGCGCTGGTGTCCACGTTCTCCGACGGCGAGGTCCAGGTCGAGATCGAGGAGAACGTGCGCCGCCAGGACGTGTTCGTGGTGCAGTCCACCTGCGCCCCGACCGCCGAGAACCTGATGGAGGTGCTGGCGCTGATCGATGCGCTCAAGCGCGCCTCGGCAAGCAGCGTCACCGCGGTGGTGCCGTACTTCGGCTACGCCCGCCAGGACCGCCGCATGCGCTCCTCGCGGGTGCCGATCACGGCCAAGCTGGCTGCGCGGATGTTCACCGCGGCCGGGGCGGACGGTCTGCTGACCGTCGACCTGCACGCCGACCAGATCCAGGGATTCTTCGACATCCCGCTGGACAACGTCTACGCCTCGCCGCTGCTGCTGGCCGACATCTGGCGCGCGCACGGCACCGACAACATGGTGGTGGTCAGCCCGGACGTGGGGGGCGTGGTGCGTGCGCGCGCAATTGCCAAGCGCCTGGACGATGCGGACCTCGCGATCATCGACAAGCGCCGCCCGAAGGCCAATGTGGCCACGGTGATGAACATCATCGGCGACGTGTCCGGCAAGACCTGCGTGCTGGTGGATGACATCGTCGATACCGCCGGCACCCTGTGCGCCGCCGCCGCGGCGCTGAAGGGGGAGGGGGCCACCAAGGTCGTCGCCTACTGCACCCATCCCGTGCTGTCGGGTGCCGCGATCGACAACGTGATGCGCTCCCAGCTCGATGAGCTGGTGGTGACTGATACCATTCCCCTTTCCGACGCGGCCCGCGCCTGTGGCCGCATCCGCCAGCTCAGCGTCGCCGAGCTCCTGGCCGAAACCATCCGCCGCATCGCCTTCGGCGAATCGGTGAGTTCGCTGTACGTGGACTGACGGCCCGGCCGCATCCGACCCGTTTCAACAGGCTCCCCTGGTCGCGGGGGAGTCACCATCCGCCGCGAGGCGATCAATCCAGAGCAAGTGAGCAAAACTGATGAACGAGAACAAGATCACGGCCTCCAGCCGCAGTGACGAAGGTAAGGGTGCGAGCCGCCGCCTGCGTCATGCCGGCAAGGTCCCCGCCATCGTCTACGGTGGCGAAGCCGCCCCCAAGAGCATCCAGCTCGACCAGGAAAAGACCTGGGTCGCCAGCCAGCACGAATGGTTCTATTCGTCGATCCTCGACCTCGAGGTCGACGGCAAGATCGAGCGCGTGCTCCTGCGCGACATGCAGCGCCACCCGTACCGCCAGCTGATCATGCACCTGGACTTCCAGCGCGTGAACGAGAACGAGGTCATCCGCGTCAGCGTGCCGCTGCACCTGGTGAACGCCGACACCTCGCCCGCCGGCAAGGATGCGAGCGTGGTCCTGACCCAGGAGCTCAACGAGGTCGAAGTCATCTGCCTGCCGGGCAAGTTGCCTGAATCGATCGAAGTCGACCTGGCCAACATGCAGATGGGCGACACCGTGCACCTGTCCGACGTCGTGCTGCCGGAAGGCGTCGAGCTCGTGGCCAAGATCGACGACGAGCACAACCCGGCCGTTGCCGTGGCCCGTCACGCGCGCGTCGAGGCCGAGCCCGAGGCCGACGAAGCCGCCGCCGATGGCGCCGAGGTTCCTGCCGCCAAGCAGGACGCCGAGGAGAAGTAAGGCGCACCGCGCCGGCGCCGCCATCCGCGGGCGCCGGTCGGCGTCGACCCGATGGACGGTCTTCGACTCATCGTCGGGCTGGGCAATCCCGGCACCGAGCACGCACGGACCCGGCACAATGCCGGGTTCCGTTTTGTCGACGCCCTGGCCGAACGCGAGGGCGAGCGCTTCAGGGTCGACGGCAAGCTGTACGGCGAGACGGCCAGGGTCCGGATCGCGGGCCACGAGGCCTGGCTGCTCAAGCCGGCCACCTTCATGAACCTCAGCGGCAAGTCGGTGCTCGCCGCCTTGCAGTTCTGGAAGATCGAGCCGGAACAGGCGCTGCTGGTCCACGACGAGCTGGACCTTCCGCCAGGCACCGCCAGGCTCAAGTTCGACGGTGGGCACGGCGGCCAGAACGGACTGCGCGACACCATGCGCCTGCTCGGCCACGGCCGGTTCCACCGCCTGCGCGTCGGCATCGGCCACCCCGGGCACAAGGACCGCGTCACCGGATGGGTGCTGGGGCGCCCGTCGCCCGACGACGACATTCTCATCGGACGCGCCATCGACGACGCGTTCGACGTGCTGCCGCTGGCCATGGCCGGCGATTTCAACGAAGCCATGAAGCGGCTGCACACCAACAGGACCTGACAGAACAATGGGCATCACATGCGGCATCGTCGGCCTGCCGAACGTCGGCAAGTCGACCCTCTTCAACGCATTGACCAGGGCGGGCATCGCCGCGGCCAACTTCCCCTTCTGCACGATCGAGCCCAACGTCGGCGTGGTCCCGGTGCCGGATCCGCGCCTGAACGCGCTGGCGGAGATCATCAACCCGCAGAAGGTGATCCCGACCGCGGTCGAGTTCGTCGACATCGCCGGCCTGGTGGCCGGTGCGGCGAGCGGCGAGGGCCTGGGCAACAAGTTCCTCGCCCACATCCGCGAGGTCGACGCGATCTGCCACGTGGTGCGCTGTTTCGAGAACGACGACGTGATCCACGTCAACAACAAGGTCGACCCGATCGCCGACATCGAGACCATCGACACCGAGTTGGCGCTGGCCGACCTGGAGTCGGTCGACAAGGCCCTGCAGCGCGCCGAGCGCTCGGCCAAGACCGGTGACAAGGACGCAAAGGCCCGGGTGGAAGTGCTGGCGCGGGTGCGTGCCGGCCTCGACGACGGCAAGCCGGCGCGGGCGCTGGGCCTGTCGGAGGACGATCGTGCCACGGTGCGCGACCTGTTCCTGCTGACCCTGAAGCCGGTGATGTATGTCGCCAACGTGCTTGAGGACGGGTTCGAGGGCAATCCGCACCTGGACCTCGTCCGCGCCCGGGCGGCAGGCGAGGGCGCCGAGGTGGTGCCGGTCTCGGCCGCCATCGAGGAGGAACTCAGCGAACTCGACGACGCCGACCGCGATGTCTTCCTGGCCGACCTGGGCCTGGAGGAGCCGGGCCTGAACCGGGTCATCCGCGCGGCTTACAGCCTGCTGGGGCTGCAGACCTATTTCACCGCCGGCGTGAAGGAGGTCCGCGCGTGGACGGTCAAGGCCGGTTCCACCGCGCCGCAGGCCGCCGGGGTGATCCACACCGACTTCGAGAAGGGCTTCATCCGCGCCGAGACCATCGGCTACGACGACTTCCTGCGCTACCGCGGCGAATCCGGTGCGCGCGAGGCCGGGCGGCTGCGCCTTGAAGGCAAGGAGTACCGGGTGCAGGAAGGCGATGTCCTGCATTTCCGCTTCAACGTCTGAGCCGGCGGGCGCCGGCGCGGCGTCGCGGTGCCGCAGGCGGCGCGGAAATATGCCGCAGGCGTTGACAGCCTCGATCCGGCGCGTCAAAATCGCGGGCTGATTTCAAAGGTTCCATGTGCTGGAGGGATACCCAAGCGGCCAACGGGGGCAGACTGTAAATCTGCTGGCTTACGCCTTCGGTGGTTCGAATCCACCTCCCTCCACCAGTTTCATCCCGGCGCGGGAGTAGTTCAACGGTAGAACCTCAGCCTTCCAAGCTGATGGTGCGGGTTCGATTCCCGTCTCCCGCTCCACCGCGGGGTATCATTGGAACCGCGGCGCCAGGGTACAACTCACGCTCACGTAGCTCAGTCGGTAGAGCACCTCCTTGGTAAGGAGGAGGTCACTGGTTCGATTCCAGTCGTGAGCACCATCTTCGTCCCGCAGCGGAAAGCGCGGGCTTCCATCCAACAGTTCAACGAGATACGCAATCATGGCCAAGGGTAAGTTCGAGCGCACCAAGCCCCACGTGAACGTGGGCACGATCGGTCACGTGGACCACGGCAAGACGACGCTGACGGCGGCGCTGACGAAGATCGGCGCGGAACGTTTCGGCGGCGAGTTCCATGCCTATGACGCGATCGACAAGGCGCCGGAAGAGAAGGCGCGCGGCATCACGATCTCGACCTCGCACGTCGAGTACGAGAGCCCGACCCGCCACTACGCGCACGTCGACTGCCCGGGCCACGCGGACTATGTGAAGAACATGATCACCGGTGCGGCGCAGATGGACGGCGCGATCCTGGTGTGCTCGGCCGCGGACGGCCCGATGCCGCAGACGCGCGAGCACATCCTGCTGGCGCGCCAGGTGGGCGTGCCGTACATCGTGGTGTTCCTGAACAAGGCCGACATGGTCGACGACGCCGAGCT
>NZ_JBCLVB010000017.1:0-48279 GCF_039548455.1 Luteimonas sp. MJ250
GCAATCATGGCCAAGGGTAAGTTCGAGCGCACCAAGCCCCACGTGAACGTGGGCACGATCGGTCACGTGGACCACGGCAAGACGACGCTGACGGCGGCGCTGACGAAGATCGGCGCGGAACGTTTCGGCGGCGAGTTCCATGCCTATGACGCGATCGACAAGGCGCCGGAAGAGAAGGCGCGCGGCATCACGATCTCGACCTCGCACGTCGAGTACGAGAGCCCGACCCGCCACTACGCGCACGTCGACTGCCCGGGCCACGCGGACTATGTGAAGAACATGATCACCGGTGCGGCGCAGATGGACGGCGCGATCCTGGTGTGCTCGGCCGCGGACGGCCCGATGCCGCAGACGCGCGAGCACATCCTGCTGGCGCGCCAGGTGGGCGTGCCGTACATCGTGGTGTTCCTGAACAAGGCCGACATGGTCGACGACGCCGAGCTGCTTGAGCTGGTCGAGATGGAAGTGCGCGAGCTGCTGTCGAAGTACGACTTCCCGGGCGACGACACCCCGATCATCCACGGTTCGGCGCTGAAGGCGCTGGAAGGCGACCAGTCGGACATCGGCGTGCCGGCGATCATCAAGCTGGTCGAGGCGCTGGACACCTGGATTCCGGAGCCGGAGCGTGACATCGACAAGACGTTCCTGATGCCGGTCGAGGACGTGTTCTCGATCTCGGGTCGCGGCACGGTGGTGACCGGTCGCATCGAGCGCGGCATCGTGAAGGTGGGCGAGGAAATCGAGATCGTGGGCATCCGCCCGACGGTCAAGACGACCGTCACCGGCGTCGAGATGTTCCGCAAGCTGCTGGACCAGGGCCAGGCGGGCGACAACGCGGGCCTGCTGCTGCGCGGCACCAAGCGTGACGACGTCGAGCGCGGCCAGGTGCTGTGCAAGCCGGGTTCGATCAAGCCGCACACGGACTTCGAGGCCGAGGTGTACGTGCTGTCGAAGGACGAGGGCGGCCGCCACACGCCGTTCTTCAAGGGCTACCGTCCGCAGTTCTACTTCCGCACCACCGACATCACCGGCGCCTGCGAGCTGCCGGAGGGCGTCGAGATGGTGATGCCGGGCGACAACGTGAAGATGGTGGTGTCGCTGATCAACCCGATCGCGATGGACGAGGGCCTGCGCTTCGCGATCCGCGAGGGTGGCCGTACGGTCGGCGCGGGCGTGGTCGCCAAGATCATCAAGTAAGTACTCATGTCGCGGCGGCCGTTGGCCGTCGCGATATGTGCCGGCGTTGATCCGGACCGAGAGCGGCCCGGATAGCGCCAGCGACCATCGGCTCACGCCGGCGGCCTGTGGGGACGACGAGGCGAGTCGGGGACGGCTCGCCGTTGGCGTCTAAGAGGTGCCAATTTTTTGTACACGCCAGTAGCTCAATTGGCAGAGCAGCGGTCTCCAAAACCGCAGGTTGGGGGTTCGAGTCCCTCCTGGCGTGCCATGCCACAACGAGGGCGATAGCGACTTGAACAGCAGGGTCCAACACACCCGGAGCCAGACTTCGGCGGCCGACATTGCCAAGTACGTGGCTGCATCCCTGCTGCTGCTTGGCGGGCTGGTTGCGTTCTACTGGTTCGACGGCCAGTGGCCGACGCCGCTGCGCGTGCTGGCCGTGGTTGCTGGCGTTGCCGCCGCGCTGGTGGTCTTCCTGACCAGCGCCAAGGGCGTCCAGATGCGCGGATTCCTTTCCGAGGCACGTTTCGAGCTGCGCAAGGTGGTCTGGCCGACGCGCCAGGAAGCGATGCGCATGAGCTGGGTCGTGATGCTGGTCGTTGTGATCATCAGCCTGCTGCTGGCCGGCTTCGACCTGGTCATCCAGTGGGTCATCCGCCTGCTGCTCGGCAACTGATGGAGATGTCTGAGTCGATGGAAAGCGAGATCATCAAGCGCTGGTACGTGGTTCATGCCTATTCCGGCTTCGAGAAGTCGGTGGCCCAGGCGCTGCGTGACCGCATCGTGCGCATGGAGATGGACGAGAAGTTCGGCGACGTCATGGTGCCGACCGAGGAAATCATCGAAATGCGCTCCGGCCAGAAGCGCCGCTCCGAGCGCAAGTTCTTCCCGGGCTATGTCCTTGTGCAGATCGCCACCCATGACGAGGGCGGGATTCCCCGCATCGACAGCGAAAGCTGGCACCTGGTGAAGGAAACCCCCAAGGTCATGGGCTTCATCGGCGGTACCGCCGCCCAGCCGCTCCCGATCCGCGACGAGGAGGCCGATGCCATTCTTGCCCGCGTCCAGGAAGGCGTGGAGAAGCCGCGTCCGAAGGTCCTGTTCGAGGCTGGCCAGATGGTCCGCGTCATCGACGGCCCCTTCAACGATTTCAACGGCGTGGTCGAGGAAGTCAACTACGAGAAGAGCCGCCTGCGCGTGGCCGTGCTCATCTTCGGCCGCTCGACCCCGGTTGAGCTGGAATTCGGGCAGGTCGAGAAAGCCTGATCCCGGCCGCTTGGCCGGGAGTGCCGAAGCTGCTATAGTTGGCGGCTTCCTGCCCGGAAATCGGGCAAATCGCAATGGCCGCCGCCCTGGCGGCCTTTGCGCGTGACAACGCGATACCGGGACGCGTGATTCCCGGCCCGATGGGGAGCCTGACAGGCGTTCGCACCCGGAGAGGACAATGGCTAAGAAAGTCGTCGGTTACATCAAATTGCAGGTCAAGGCCGGCCAGGCGAATCCGTCGCCGCCGGTGGGCCCTGCCCTCGGCCAGCGCGGCCTGAACATCATGGAGTTCTGCAAGGCGTTCAACGCCGCGACGCAGAAGCTCGAGCCGGGCCTTCCGACCCCGGTCATCATCACCGCGTACTCGGACCGCACCTTCACCTTCATCACCAAGTCGACTCCGGCCGCGGTGCTGCTGAAGAAGGCTGCCAGCGTCCAGACGGGTTCCAAGCGTCCGAACACCGAAAAGGTGGGCAAGATCACCCGTGCCCAGCTCGAGGACATCGCGAAGATGAAGGAAGCCGACCTGACGGCGGCCGACCTCGAAGCAGCAGTTCGCACCATCGAGGGCTCCGCCCGTTCGATGGGCCTGACGGTGGAGGGCTGAGACCATGGCACAGACCAAGCGACAGAAGAGCATCGTGGCCGCGACCGTCCCCGGCAAGGCTTATGCCATCGATGACGCGCTGACGATCGTCAAGGACAACAGCAAGGCCAAGTTCGTCGAAGCCGTCGACGTGGCCGTGCGCCTGGGCGTTGATGCCCGCAAGTCGGACCAGCAGGTCCGCGGCTCGACCGTGCTGCCGCAGGGCACCGGCAAGTCGGTTCGGGTGGCGGTGTTCGCCCCGGCCGGCGCCAAGGCTGAAGAAGCCCTGGCCGCTGGCGCCGACATCGTCGGCATGGACGACCTGGCCGAGAAGATGCAGGGCGGCGACCTGAGCTACGACGTGGTGATCGCCACCCCGGACGCCATGCGCGTGGTCGGCAAGCTCGGCACGCTGCTCGGCCCGCGCGGCCTGATGCCCAACCCGAAGGTCGGCACCGTGTCGGCCAACCCGGGCGAGGCGGTCAAGAACGCCAAGGGCGGCCAGGTCCGCTATCGCACCGACAAGGCCGGCATCATCCACTGCACCATCGGCAAGGCCGACTTCGAGTCCGCCCGCCTGAAGGAAAACCTCGAGGCGCTGCTGATCGACCTGGTGAAGGCCAAGCCGGCCACCGCCAAGGGCCAGTACCTGCAGAAGATCTCGGTCAGCTCGACCATGGGCCCCGGCGTTGCCGTGGACCAGTCGACGCTGACGTTGAAGTAATCAGCAAGTTTTGAGGGCGTCGCCGAAGGCCTGAAGCCGGAGGCGGGGCCGTCAAAGACCGCAGGCGCGGCCTGTGTGGCAACGACGACGGGCAGGGATGCTCGAACTGGCATGGAATCGCCGTCGTTGCTTCCGCAGGGCGCTTAATCCTCGAACCGTGCAAGCGGCGACGGGCCTGCGCAGATGGTTGCCGACCCTCCAGAAGATCATTGCTCCATCGATCCAAACGGAAAACGGCCACCACCGGGATGCCGCTTGCGGCGTCCCCGGCACCAAGGGACTGGTGCTGCCAAAGGACCAGCCCGGCGTGGATACGCCAGGCTGGATTGCGAAGTACGGAGGAAGTGCAATGGCTCTCAATCTGAACCAGAAGAAGGAAGTCGTTGCCGAACTGGCCGAGGTCGCCGCATCGGCGCACTCGCTGGTTGCCGCGGAGTACGTGGGCCTGACCGTCGAGCAGTTGACCAGCATGCGCAAGAAGGCGCGCGCCGAAGGCGTGTACCTGAAAGTCGCGAAGAACACGCTGGTCTCGCGTGCAGTGGAGAACACCGATTACGCCATCGTCCAGGACGAGCTGACCGGTCCCCTGCTGTACGCCTTCTCGAAGGAAGACCCCGGCGCCGCCGGACGCCTGATCAAGGAGTTCGCCAAGGCGAACGACAAGCTGAAGCCGCGCCTCGTGGCGATCGGTGGGCAGAAGTACCCGGGCACCCATGTGGATGTCCTGGCTTCGCTCCCGACGCGTGACGAAGCGCTGTCGATGCTGCTCAGCGTCATGGTCCAGCCCGCCACCATGCTGGTGCGCGTGCTGGCCGAGCCGGCCTCGCAGGTCGCCCGCGTCACGAACGCGGTCGGCCAGCAGAAGGCGGCTTGAGGCAACAGTTCGGTCGACAACCGACCACAGACGTTTTCCAACATTAGATAACCAGAGGTATCGAGATGTCCCTTTCCAATGAAGAGATCATCGAAGCGATCAGCAGCAAGACCCTCATCGAGGTGATGGAGCTGGTCAAGGCGATGGAAGAGAAGTTCGGCGTGTCCGCCGCCGCCCCGGTCGCCATGGCTGCCGGTCCGGCCGCTGCTGCCGCCCCGGTCGAAGAGCAGACCGAGTTCGACGTGATCCTGAAGTCGCCCGGCGACAAGAAGGTCGAGGTCATCAAGGTGGTCCGCGCGATCACCGGCCTGGGCCTGAAGGAAGCCAAGGATCTGACCGAAGCCGGTGGCACGGTCAAGGAAGGCGCTTCGAAGGAAGAAGCCGAGAAGGTCAAGAAGGACCTGGAAGCGGCCGGCGCCACGGTCGAAGTCAAGTAAGCGTTGTCGCGTCGCCAGCGTCATCGGCGACCACCGGGGCTGGGGGCGTAAGCCCCCGGCCTTCGGCCGTTGAAGCGGCCGGATAGAACCGACACCGAGTCGGCAGTTGGAAGTGGCGGGAGAAGGCGTGCTGGTGCCGGCAATACCAGCGACTTCCAACTGGCGGTTCATTGTTCCCCCTGGGTCGCGCAGCGCGCGGCCCGCAGATGCCAAAGGCGGTAGCCCACCATGACGACGTCATATTCGTTCACCGAGAAGAAGCGCATCCGCAAGGACTTCGGCAAGCGCCGTTCGATCCTCGAAGTGCCGTTCCTGCTTGCCATCCAGGTCGACTCGTACCGCGAGTTCCTGCAGGCCGACAAGGACCCGGCGCGCCGCGAGGACCGTGGCCTGCATGCCGCCCTCAAGTCCGTGTTCCCCATCACCAGCTACAACGGCTACGCAGCGCTGGAGTACGTCGGCTACAAGCTCGGCGACCCGGTGTTCGACGAGCGCGAGTGCCGCAACCGCGGCCTCAGCTACGGCGCCCCGCTGCGCGTGACCGTGCGCCTGGTGATCTACGACCGCGAGTCGTCGTCTAAGACCATCAAGTACGTGAAGGAGCAGGAGGTCTACATGGGCGAGATCCCGCTCATGACCGGCAACGGCACCTTCATCGTCAACGGCACCGAACGCGTCATCGTGTCCCAGTTGCACCGCTCCCCGGGCGTGTTCTTCGACCACGACCGCGGCAAGAGCCACAGCTCGGGCAAGCTGCTGTACAGCGCCCGCATCATCCCGTACCGCGGCTCCTGGCTCGACTTCGAGTTCGACCCCAAGGACGCCCTGTTCACCCGCATCGACCGCCGCCGCAAGCTGCCGGTCAGCGTGCTGCTGCGCGCGCTGGGCTACAACAACGAAGAAATGCTCAACGAGTTCTTCGAGATCAACCACTTCCACATCGACCCCGAGGAAGGCGTGCAGCTGGCGCTGGTGCCCGAGCGCCTGCGCGGCGAGACCCTCGACTTCGACCTCGCCGACGGCGATCGCGTGATCGTGGAGGCGGGCAAGCGCATCACCGCGCGCCACGTCAAGCAGCTGGTCGATTCGGGCATCGAGGCCCTGGCCGTTCCGGACATCTACCTGGTGGGCCGCATCCTGTCGCACGACGTCATCGACGCCGCCACCGGCGAACTGGTGGCCTCGGCCAATGACGAGATCACCGAGGAGATGCTCGAGGCGCTGCGCAAGGCCGGCGTCGAGGCGGTCGGCACCATCTGGGTCAACGACCTGGACCGCGGCGCGTATCTCTCCAACACCCTGCGCATCGATCCGACCAAGACCCAGCTCGAGGCCCTGGTCGAGATCTACCGCATGATGCGTCCCGGCGAGCCGCCGACCAAGGACGCCGCGCAGAACCTGTTCCACAATCTGTTCTTCACCTTCGAGCGCTACGACCTCTCGGCCGTGGGCCGGATGAAGTTCAACCGCCGCATCGGCCGCAAGGAAACCACCGGCGCGCCGGTGCTGTACGACGCGCGCTACTTTGCCGAGCGCAAGGATGATGACTCCGCGCGCCTGCGCGAAGCCAACGGCGACAGCTCCGACATCCTCGACGTGCTGAAGGTGCTGACCGAGATCCGCAACGGCCGCGGCGTGGTCGACGACATCGACCACCTCGGCAACCGTCGCGTGCGCTCGGTCGGTGAAATGGCCGAGAACGTGTTCCGCGTGGGCCTGGTCCGCGTCGAGCGCGCGGTGCGCGAGCGCCTGACCATGGCCGAGACCGATGGCCTGACCCCGCAGGAGCTGATCAACGCCAAGCCGGTCGCGGCGGCGGTGAAGGAGTTCTTCGGTTCGTCGCAGCTGTCGCAGTTCATGGACCAGAACAACCCGCTGTCCGAGGTCACCCACAAGCGCCGCGTGTCGGCACTTGGGCCGGGTGGCCTGACCCGCGAACGCGCCGGCTTCGAAGTGCGCGACGTGCACCCGACGCACTACGGCCGCGTCTGCACCATCGAGACGCCTGAAGGCCCCAACATCGGCCTGATCAATTCGCTGGCCGTGTTCGCGCGCACCAACCACTACGGCTTCCTCGAGACGCCCTACCGCAAGGTCGTGGACGGCAAGGTCACCGACGAGGTCGAGTTCCTCTCGGCGATCGAGGAGAACGAGTACGTCATCGCCCAGGTGAACGCGCCGCAGGATGCGAAGGGCAAGCTAGACGCGCCCTTCATCGCCTGCCGTTTCCAGGGTGAGAACCTGCTCAAGCCGCCGAGCGAGATCCATTACATGGACGTCTCGCCGATGCAGACCGTGTCGGTCGCGGCGGCGCTGGTCCCGTTCCTCGAGCATGACGATGCCAACCGCGCGCTGATGGGCGCGAACATGCAGCGCCAGGCCGTGCCGACGCTGAAGAGCGAAAAGCCGCTGGTGGGCACCGGCATCGAGCGCGCCGTGGCGCGCGACTCGGGCGTGACGGTGAACGCGGGCCGCGGCGGCGTGGTCGAGCAGATCGACGCCGGCCGCATCGTGGTCAAGATCAACGAGGACGAGATTTCCGGCGAGACCGATGCCGGCGTCGACATCTACAACCTGATCAAGTACACGCGCTCCAACCAGAACACCTGCATCAACCAGACCCCGCTGGTCAGCGTGGGCGACGTGGTGGCGCGCGGCGACGTGCTGGCCGACGGTCCCTCGACCGACATCGGCGAGCTGGCCCTGGGCCAGAACATGCTGGTCGCGTTCATGCCGTGGAACGGCTACAACTTCGAGGACTCGATCCTCCTGTCCGAGCGCGTGGTCAAGGAAGACCGCTACACCACCATCCACATCGAAGAGCTGACCGCGGTCGCCCGCGACACCAAGCTCGGTCCGGAGGAGATCTCCGCCGACATCCCCAACGTCTCCGAGCAGGCGCTGAACCGCCTCGACGAGTCGGGCGTGGTGTACATCGGTGCCGAGGTGCGGGCCGGCGACATCCTCGTCGGCAAGGTCACACCGAAGGGCGAGAGCCAGCTGACCCCGGAAGAGAAGCTGCTGCGCGCGATCTTCGGCGAGAAGGCGTCGGACGTTAAGGACAGCTCGCTGCGCGTGCCGCCGGGCATGGACGGCACCGTCATCGATGTGCAGGTCTTCACCCGCGACGGCATCGAGAAGGACAAGCGCGCCAAGCAGATCGAAGAGTCCGAGATCAAGCGCGTCAAGAAGGACTTCGACGACCAGTTCCGCATCCTCGAGGGCGCAATCTACAGCCGCCTGCGCGAGCAGCTGCTGGGCAAGGTCGCCAACGGTGGCCCGGGCGTGAAGAAGGGCGACACCGTGTCTTCGCTGGTGCTTGACGGCATCAAGAAGTCCGACTGGCTGCAGCTGCGCATGAAGGACGATGACGCCGCCGATGCGATCGAGCGCGCGCAGAAGCAGCTCCAGGTCCACGAGGCGGAGTTCGAACGCCGCTTCCAGGACAAGCGCGGCAAGATCACCCAGGGCGACGACCTTGCCCCGGGCGTGCTGAAGATGGTCAAGGTGTACCTGGCGGTGAAGCGCCGCATCCAGCCGGGCGACAAGATGGCCGGCCGCCATGGCAACAAGGGCGTGGTCTCGACCATCGTTCCCGTGCAGGACATGCCGCACATGGCCAACGGCGAGACCGTGGACATCGTGCTCAACCCGCTGGGCGTGCCGAGCCGCATGAACATCGGCCAGATCCTCGAGGTCCACCTGGGCTGGGCGGCAAAGGGCCTGGGCCAGAAGATCGACCGCATGCTGCAGGCGCAAGCCAAGATCGCCGACCTCCGCAAGTTCCTCGACCAGATCTACAACCACGACGACAAGCTGCATGGGCAGCGCGTCGACCTCAAGCAGTTCTCCGACGAGGAGCTGCTGGTGCTGGCGAAGAACCTGACCGGCGGCGTGCCGATGGCCACCCCGGTGTTCGACGGTGCGGCGGAGGCCGAGATCAAGCACATGCTCGAACTCGCCGACCTGCCGATCAGCGGCCAGGCGCAGCTGTACGACGGCCGCACCGGCGACGCCTTCGAACGCAAGGTGACCGTGGGCTACATGCACATGCTCAAGCTCAACCACCTGGTCGACGACAAGATGCACGCGCGTTCGACCGGCCCGTACTCGCTCGTCACCCAGCAGCCGCTGGGCGGCAAGGCGCAGTTCGGCGGCCAGCGCTTCGGCGAAATGGAAGTCTGGGCGCTGGAAGCCTACGGCGCGGCCTACACCCTGCAGGAAATGCTGACGGTGAAGTCCGACGACGTGCAGGGCCGCAACCAGATGTACAAGAACATCGTCGACGGCGAACACGAAATGGTCGCGGGCATGCCCGAGTCCTTCAACGTGCTGGTCAAGGAAATCCGTTCGCTCGCGATCAACATGGAGCTGGAAGAGAACTGAGGACGCAGCCCGGGGCAGGGCGCGCGCCACGCGCCCGCCACCGGTAAGCACCGCAGCCACGTCCTCGATTCCCGTTCCCGGAGAAACTCATGAAAGACCTTCTGAACCTGTTCAACCAGCAGCGCCCGGCGCTGGACTTCGACGCGATCAAGATCGCGCTCGCCTCCCCGGACCTGATCCGCTCGTGGTCCTTCGGCGAAGTGAAGAAGCCCGAGACCATCAACTACCGCACCTTCAAGCCCGAGCGCGACGGCCTGTTCTGCGCCGCCATCTTCGGGCCGGTCAAGGACTACGAGTGCCTGTGCGGCAAGTACAAGCGCATGAAGCACCGTGGCGTGGTCTGCGAGAAGTGCGGCACCGAGGTCACCCTGGCCAAGGTGCGCCGCGAGCGCATGGGCCACATCGACCTGGCCAGCCCGACCGCGCACATCTGGTTCCTCAAGTCGCTGCCCTCGCGCATCGGCCTGATGCTGGACATGACCCTGCGTGACATCGAGCGCATCCTGTACTTCGAGGCCTTCGTGGTCACCGAGCCGGGCCTGACGCCGATGGAGCGTGGCCAGCTGCTCAACGAAGAGCAGTACATGCAGATGCGCCAGGAGCACCAGGACGACTTCGACGCCGCCATGGGCGCCGAAGCCGTGTTCGACCTGCTGCGCACGATCGACCTGCAGGCGGAGCTGGTGCGCCTGAAGGAAGACATCGCCGCCACCGGTTCCGAGACCAAGCTCAAGCGCCTCACCAAGCGCATCAAGCTGGTCGAGGCCTTCCTCGAGTCGGGCAACCGCCCCGAGTGGATGGTCATGACCGTGCTGCCGGTGCTGCCGCCGGACCTGCGCCCGCTCGTTCCCCTGGACGGTGGCCGCTTCGCGACCTCCGACCTCAACGACCTGTACCGCCGCGTCATCAACCGCAACAACCGCCTGCGCCGCCTGCTTGAACTCAATGCGCCGGACATCATCGTGCGCAACGAGAAGCGCATGCTGCAGGAGTCGGTGGACGCGCTGATGGACAACGGCCGTCGTGGCCGCGCCATCACCGGAACCAACAAGCGCCCGCTCAAGTCGCTGGCCGACATGATCAAGGGCAAGCAGGGCCGGTTCCGCCAGAACCTGCTCGGCAAGCGCGTCGACTACTCGGGCCGTTCGGTCATCGTGGTCGGCCCGACCCTGCGCCTGCACGAGTGCGGCCTGCCGAAGAAGATGGCGCTGGAGCTGTTCAAGCCCTTCATCTTCGCCAAGCTGCAGCGCCGTGGCCTTGCCACGACGATCAAGGCGGCCAAGAAGCTGGTCGAGCGCGAAGAGGCTGAGGTGTGGGACATCCTCGAAGAGGTGATCCGCGAGCACCCGGTGCTGCTCAACCGCGCGCCGACCCTGCATCGCCTCGGCATCCAGGCGTTCGAGCCGGTGCTGATCGAGGGCAAGGCCATCCAGCTGCACCCGCTGGTCTGCACCGCGTTCAACGCCGACTTCGACGGTGACCAGATGGCCGTCCACGTGCCGCTCTCGCTGGAAGCCCAGCTGGAAGCGCGCGCGCTGATGATGTCGTCGAACAACATCCTCTCGCCCGCCAACGGCGAGCCGATCATCGTGCCGTCGCAGGACGTGGTGCTGGGCCTGTACTACATGACCCGCGCGCTCGAGAACACCCAGGGCGAGGGCATGGCGTTCGCCAACGTCGCCGAGGTCAAGCGCGCCTATGACAACAAGGCCGCCGGCCTGCACGCCAAGGTCAAGGTGCGCATCACCGAGACGGTGATCGACGAGGAGGGCAACCGCGAAAAGAAGACCTCGATCGTGGACACCACGGTCGGGCGCGCCCTGCTGGCCGAGATCCTGCCCGACGGCCTGCCGTACGCGCTGGCCAACACCGAGCTGACCAAGAAGAACATCAGCCGGCTGATCAACTCCTGCTATCGCATGCTGGGCCTGAAGGACACGGTCGTGTTCGCCGACAAGCTGATGTACACCGGCTTCGCGTACGCCACGCGCGCCGGCGTCTCGATCGGCATCGACGACATGATCATCCCCGACGAGAAGAAGGGCATCCTGGCCGAGGCCGAGACCGAGGTGCTGGAGATCCAGCAGCAGTACCAGTCGGGCCTGGTCACCGCCGGCGAGCGCTACAACAAGGTGGTCGACATCTGGTCGCGCACCAATGAACGCGTCGCCCAGGCGATGATGAAGACCATCGGCACCGAGATCGTGACGAATGCGAAGGGCGAGAAGGTCGAGCAGAAGTCGATGAACTCGGTCTTCATCATGGCCGACTCCGGCGCGCGTGGCTCGCAGGCGCAGATCCGCCAGTTGGCCGGCATGCGCGGCCTGATGGCCAAGCCCGACGGCTCGATCATCGAGACCCCGATCACCTCGAACTTCCGCGAGGGCCTGAACGTCCAGCAGTACTTCATCTCGACCCACGGTGCCCGCAAGGGCCTGGCGGATACCGCGCTGAAGACCGCGAACTCCGGCTACCTGACCCGTCGCCTGGTCGACGTGGCCCAGGACGTGGTGATCACCGAAACCGACTGCGGCACCCTCGACAGCCTGACCATGACCCCGATCGTGGAAGGCGGCGACGTGGTCGAACCGCTGAAGGATCGCGTGCTGGGCCGCATCGTGGCCGAGGACGTGTTCCTGCCCGGCGACGACGAGGATCCGATCGTCACCCGCAACACCCTGCTTGACGAAGCCTGGGTTCAGAAGCTCGAGGACGCCGGCGTGCAGACCATCCAGGTCCGCTCGACGATCACCTGCGAGTCGTCCTTCGGCGTCTGCGCGCACTGCTACGGCCGTGACCTCGGCCGTGGCCACCTGGTGAACCTCGGCGAAGCGGTGGGCGTGGTTGCCGCGCAGTCGATCGGCGAGCCCGGTACCCAGCTGACGATGCGCACGTTCCACATCGGTGGCGCGGCATCGCGTGCGGCGGCGATCGACAACGTGACCGTCAAGACCACCGGCTCGGTGAAGTTCAACAACGTCAAGTCGATTTCGCACTCCGCCGGCCACCTGGTGGGCGTGTCGCGCTCTGGCGAGATCTCCGTGCTCGACCAGCACGGCCGCGAGCGCGAGCGCTACAAGCTTCCCTACGGCGCGACCATCAACGCGAAGGACGGCATGGCGGTGAAGACCGGCCAGACCATCGCGACCTGGGACCCGCACAACCACCCCATCGTGTCGGAAGTGAAGGGCGTGATGCGCTTCGTCGACTTCATCGACGGCGTGACCGTGATCGAGAAGACCGACGACCTGACCGGCCTGGCCTCGCGCGAGATCACCGATCCCAAGCGTCGCGGTTCGCAGGGCAAGGACCTCCGCCCGACCATCCGCATCGTCGACTCCAAGACCGGTGAAGGCCTCAACATCCCGGGCACGGACCTGCCGGCGCAGTACATGCTGCCGCCGCGCTCGATCGTCAACATGCAGGACGGCGCCGAAGTCGGCGTCGGCGACGTGGTCGCCAAGATCCCGCAGGAAGCGTCGAAGACCCGCGACATCACCGGTGGTCTTCCGCGCGTGGCCGACCTGTTCGAGGCGCGCAAGCCCAAGGACCCGGCGATCCTCGCCGAGAAGTCGGGCGTGGTCAGCTTCGGCAAGGACACCAAGGGCAAGCAGCGCCTGATCATCAAGGCCGTGGATGGCGACGATCACGAAGAGCTGATCCCGAAGTACCGCCAGATCATTGTGTTCGAAGGCGAGCACGTCGAGAAGGGCGAGACCGTGGTGGACGGCGAGCCGAGTCCGCAGGACATCCTGCGCCTGAAGGGCGTCGAGGAACTTGCGTCGTACCTGACCAAGGAAATCCAGGACGTCTATCGCCTGCAGGGCGTGAAGATCAACGACAAGCACATCGAGGTGATCGTCCGCCAGATGCTGCGCAAGGTCGAGGTCACCGACGCCGGCGACAGCACCCGTTTCCTCAACGGCGAGCAGGCCGAGCGCCAGCGCGTCATCGAGGCCAACGAGAAGCACAACGCCAAGGGCGAGCTGCCGGTGCACTACGACCCGGTGCTGCTGGGCATCACCAAGGCTTCGCTTGCGACCGAGTCGTTCATCTCCGCCGCGTCCTTCCAGGAAACCACCCGCGTGCTGACCGAGGCCGCCGTCCGCGGCACCCGTGACAGCCTGCGCGGCCTGAAGGAGAACGTCATCGTCGGTCGCCTGATTCCTGCGGGCACGGGCATGGCGTACCATGCACAGCGCCGCAAGAACGCCTCGGGGCTGACGGAGTCCGAGATGGAGACCCTGTCCGGGGTCGTCGCGGCCGACGAGGTCGCGGTCCAGGAAGCACCTGTCGAAGACGCCGCCGCCGCAGGCGAGGGCGCGGAAGACTGATACACCGTTAGTGACGGCCCTCCAGGGGGCCGTCCCAGATCCCGAAATGAGGTGCCATGGAGGCGCTTCGTGTTCGGCCCAGGAAGGGCGGGAAAGAAGACTGCGGCCCTGGCCGTGCCCCGGTTGACGGGGTGCCGCCTGCCGCGTCCCTGCATGCGTTGACGCTGGTCGTCGGCGCACGCTATACTTTTCCGTCTCGGCAGGTCGGGTTGAGTCCGCCTGCCTTCGTTTTTCGCGTACGGAACCTGGGCCGTGCGGCCGGCGGATCCCTTCGGGGAGCGCTACCAGAGCCGGGCCCAGGCCCGCCACACACCACCGCGGGCCGCGTGCCCGGAGCAGAAGACCCGACACTGATGGCAACGATCAACCAGCTTGTGCGCAAGCCGCGCAGCCCGGAAACCTACCAGAGCAACTCGCCTGCGCTGCAGAACTGCCCGCAGCGTCGCGGCGTGTGCACGCGCGTGTACACGACCACCCCGAAGAAGCCGAACTCGGCCCTGCGCAAGGTCGCCAAGGTGCGCCTGACCAATGGCTACGAGGTCATCTCCTACATCGGTGGCGAAGGCCACAACCTGCAGGAGCACTCAGTGGTGCTGATCCGCGGCGGTCGCGTCAAGGACCTGCCCGGCGTGCGCTACCACACCGTCCGCGGCTCGCTGGACGCCGCCGGCGTTGCGAAGCGCAGGCAGGCCCGTTCCAAGTACGGCGCCAAGCGTCCGAAGGCTTGAGTGTCCCGGGCGATCCGCCCGGGTGGGTTTTCGCGAGGCGGGTAATGTCCCGCCATCCGGAACAAACGGCGGGCCAATGCCTGCCCTACAGAGAATCGAACAATGTCGCGTAAAGGAAATACCCCGCAGCGCTCGGTGCTGCCCGATCCGAAGCACGGTAGCGAGACCATCGCCCGCTTCATCAACATGGTGATGTACAGCGGCAAGAAGTCGGTTGCCGAGAAGATCGTGTACGGCGCCATGGACGTGATCGGCGAGAAGAATCCCAACCCGCTCGAGGTCGTCGAGAAGGCGCTCGGCAACATTTCGCCGACGGTCGAAGTGAAGTCGCGTCGCGTCGGTGGTGCCACCTACCAGGTGCCGGTCGAGGTGCGCGCATCGCGTCGCATGGCGTTGGCGATGCGCTGGCTGATCGACTCCGCCCGCAAGCGCGGCGAGAACAGCATGCCGCGCAAGCTGGCCGCCGAGCTGATCGACGCCTCCGAGAGCCGCGGCGGCGCGGTCAAGAAGCGCGAAGAAACCCATCGCATGGCCGAAGCCAACAAGGCATTCGCGCACTACCGCTGGTAATGGCGCGCGGCCGGAACGCTTCGCGTGCCGGCCAAGTGATCGCGTAAACGGGTGCCGCCGCAGGGCGGCATTCGGCCTTTCAAACCAATTCGCACGTCCGCAATCTTGTGGACCAAATACAGAGAGATCGCCGTGGCCCGCACCACTCCCATCGACCGCTATCGCAACTTCGGCATCATGGCCCACATCGATGCCGGCAAGACCACCACGTCCGAGCGCATCCTGTTCTACACCGGCGTCAGCCACAAGCTGGGTGAAGTGCATGACGGTGCCGCCACCATGGACTGGATGGAGCAGGAGCAGGAGCGCGGCATCACGATCCAGTCGGCGGCCACCACCGCGTTCTGGTCGGGCATGGACAAGTCCCTGCCGCAGCACCGCTTCAACATCATCGATACCCCCGGGCACGTCGACTTCACGATCGAAGTCGAGCGCAGCCTGCGCGTGCTCGACGGCGCCGTGTTCGTCCTGTGCGCGGTCGGCGGCGTGCAGCCGCAGTCGGAAACCGTGTGGCGCCAGGCGAACAAGTACCAGGTGCCGCGGATGGCCTTCGTCAACAAGATGGACCGCACCGGTGCCAACTTCGACAAGGTCGTCGGCCAGCTGAAGTCGCGCCTGGGCGCGAGCGCGGTGCCGATGCAGGTGCCGATCGGCGCCGAGGACGGCTTCGAGGGCGTGATCGACCTGCTGAAGATGAAGGCGATCCGCTGGGATACCGCCTCGCAGGGCATGGTGTTCGAAGTCAGCGACATCCCCGCCGAGCTGGCCGACAAGGCCGCCGAGGCGCGCGCCTTCATGGTCGAGTCCGCGGCCGAGGCCAATGAAGAGCTGATGGACAAGTACCTGGAGGGCGGCGAGCTCTCCATCGAAGAGATCGTGGCCGGCCTGCGCGAGCGCGTCATCAAGGTCGAGATCGTGCCGGTGTACTGCGGTACCGCGTTCAAGAACAAGGGCGTCCAGGCGATGCTCGACGGCGTGATCCAGCTGCTGCCGTCGCCGGTCGACCGTCCGCCGGTGCAGGGCCTGAACGAGAGTGAAGAGATCGAGACCCGCGCCGCCGACGACAAGGCCCCCTTCTCGGCGCTGGCGTTCAAGATCATCACCGATCCGTTCGTCGGCTCGCTCACCTTCTTCCGCGTGTACTCGGGCGTGCTCAACGCCGGCGACCAGGTCTACAACCCGATCAAGTCGCGCAAGGAGCGCATCGGCCGGCTGCTGCAGATGCATTCGAACGATCGCGCCGAAATCAAGGAAGTCCGTGCCGGTGACATCGCCGCGGCCGTGGGCATGAAGGACGTCGCGACCGGTGACACCCTTTGCGCGCAGGACGCGATCATCACCCTGGAGCGCATGGTGTTCCCGGAGCCGGTGATCTCGATGGCGGTGGAGCCCAAGACCAAGTCCGACCAGGAGAAGATGGGCATCGCGCTCGGTCGCCTCGCGCAGGAAGATCCTTCCTTCCGCGTGCGCACCGACGAGGAGTCCGGCCAGACCATCATCGCCGGCATGGGCGAGCTGCACCTGGACATCCTGGTCGACCGCATGAAGCGCGAATTCAACGTCGAAGCCAACGTCGGCAAGCCGCAGGTCGCCTACCGCGAGACCATCCGCAAGACGGTCAAGTCGGAAGGCAAG
This sequence comes from Luteimonas sp. MJ250, assembly GCF_039548455.1. Taxonomy (NCBI): domain Bacteria; kingdom Pseudomonadati; phylum Pseudomonadota; class Gammaproteobacteria; order Lysobacterales; family Lysobacteraceae; genus Luteimonas; species Luteimonas sp. MJ250. Next base: position 16,720 of record NZ_JBCLVB010000017.1, read on the forward strand.
TTCGTGCGCCAGTCCGGCGGCAAGGGCCAGTTCGGCCACGTGTGGCTGGAGATCTCGCCGCAGGAGCCGGGCGCGGGCTATGAATTCGACAACGCGATCGTCGGCGGCGTGGTGCCGAAGGACTACATCCCGGCCGTCGACAAGGGCATCCAGGAAGCGATGGCCAACGGCATCCTCGCCGGCTATCCGATCGTCGACATCAAGGTGAAGCTGTACGACGGCTCCTACCACGAGGTCGACTCCTCGGAAATGGCGTTCAAGATCGCCGGGTCCATGGGCTTCAAGGAAGGCTTCAATCGCGCCTCGCCGGTCCTGCTCGAGCCGATCATGAAGGTCGAGATCGTCAGCCCCGAGGACTACCTGGGTGACGTGATGGGCGACGTCAGTCGTCGTCGCGGCATCCTCCAGGGCCAGGACGACAGCCCGTCGGGCAAGATCATCAACGCGATGATCCCGCTGGGCGAAATGTTCGGCTATGCCACCACCCTGCGTTCGATGTCGCAGGGCCGCGCGACCTTCACCATGGAGTTCGACCATTACGCGGACGCGCCGGCGAACATCGCCGACGAAGTGGTGAAGAAGAAGTAAGCGGCGCCGGAAACGGCAACCAAGTCAACCAACTTTCGAAGAGACTGCAATCATGGCCAAGGGTAAGTTCGAGCGCACCAAGCCCCACGTGAACGTGGGCACGATCGGTCACGTGGACCACGGCAAGACGACGCTGACGGCGGCGCTGACGAAGATCGGCGCGGAACGTTTCGGCGGCGAGTTCCATGCCTATGACGCGATCGACAAGGCGCCGGAAGAGAAGGCGCGCGGCATCACGATCTCGACCTCGCACGTCGAGTACGAGAGCCCGACCCGCCACTACGCGCACGTCGACTGCCCGGGCCACGCGGACTATGTGAAGAACATGATCACCGGTGCGGCGCAGATGGACGGCGCGATCCTGGTGTGCTCGGCCGCGGACGGCCCGATGCCGCAGACGCGCGAGCACATCCTGCTGGCGCGCCAGGTGGGCGTGCCGTACATCGTGGTGTTCCTGAACAAGGCCGACATGGTCGACGACGCCGAGCTGCTTGAGCTGGTCGAGATGGAAGTGCGCGAGCTGCTGTCGAAGTACGACTTCCCGGGCGACGACACCCCGATCATCCACGGTTCGGCGCTGAAGGCGCTGGAAGGCGACCAGTCGGACATCGGCGTGCCGGCGATCATCAAGCTGGTCGAGGCGCTGGACACCTGGATTCCGGAGCCGGAGCGTGACATCGACAAGACGTTCCTGATGCCGGTCGAGGACGTGTTCTCGATCTCGGGTCGCGGCACGGTGGTGACCGGTCGCATCGAGCGCGGCATCGTGAAGGTGGGCGAGGAAATCGAGATCGTGGGCATCCGCCCGACGGTCAAGACGACCGTCACCGGCGTCGAGATGTTCCGCAAGCTGCTGGACCAGGGCCAGGCGGGCGACAACGCGGGCCTGCTGCTGCGCGGCACCAAGCGTGACGACGTCGAGCGCGGCCAGGTGCTGTGCAAGCCGGGTTCGATCAAGCCGCACACGGACTTCGAGGCCGAGGTGTACGTGCTGTCGAAGGACGAGGGCGGCCGCCACACGCCGTTCTTCAAGGGCTACCGTCCGCAGTTCTACTTCCGCACCACCGACATCACCGGCGCCTGCGAGCTGCCGGAGGGCGTCGAGATGGTGATGCCGGGCGACAACGTGAAGATGGTGGTGTCGCTGATCAACCCGATCGCGATGGACGAGGGCCTGCGCTTCGCGATCCGCGAGGGTGGCCGTACGGTCGGCGCGGGCGTGGTCGCCAAGATCATCAAGTAAGTACTCATATCGCGGCGGCCGTTGGCCGTCGCGATATGTGCCGGCGTTGATCCGGACCGCGAGCGGCCCGGATAGCGCCAGCGACCATCGGCTCACGCCAATGGCTTTTTTTGGCTCCAGGGTGTTGCGCTGAGCCGCTGGAGCCGGCTATACTTGCTGACTACTTCGGTGGAACCCCTCGGGGATTCGCCGGAACCGCGAAATGAGGCGCAGGACGCACCTCGTTTTCGCCAGACAGGGAACACGTCGCGCGGCAGTACCCCGGTCCCTCCCGAAGTTCTTCGGGACATAGCGGACCAGGGGAATTGTCACGTTCGCTTCTCCGTCTGGGCGGGCCGGGTAACCGGCCTGCCTCGTTTTTTGCAGGGAAGATTGCCGGGGCGCGGGTCGTCAGCCCTGGTTATCAATGAATCCATTGGGGTTCCGCGCACCCAGCCGCGGGCCCGTCGCTCTTTTAACGAAGGAATTCCGTCATGGCGGACCAAAAGATCCGGATCCGGCTGAAGGCGTTCGATCATCGACTGATCGACCGTTCGGCCAGCGAGATCGTCGAAACGGCCAAGCGGACCGGCGCCCAGGTGCGCGGCCCGATCCCGTTGCCGACCAAGATCGAGCGTTACACCATCCTGACGTCGCCGCACGTCGACAAGGATGCGCGTGACCAGTACGAAACCCGCACGCACAAGCGCGTGCTTGACATCGTCGACCCCAACGACAAGACCGTGGACGCGCTGATGAAGCTCGAGCTCGCGGCTGGCGTCGACGTCCAGATCAAGCTGACCTGAGGCCACTGACATGACTGCGAAGAAATATTCGCTGGGTATCGTCGGTCGCAAGGCCGGCATGAGCAGGGTGTTCACCGAAGGCGGCCAGTCCGTTCCGGTGACCCTGATCGAAGCCACTCCCAACCGCATCACGCAGGTGAAGACCAGCGCAACCGACGGCTACAGCGCCGTGCAGGTCGCGGTCGGCAGCAAGCGCGCCGTGCTGGTTAACAAGCCCGAGACCGGGCACCTGGCCAAGGCCAAGGTGGAAGCGGGTCGTGGCCTCTGGGAATTCCGCGTTGCCGACGACCAGGTCGGTGGCTTCGAGGTTGGCGGCGAAGTGAAGGCCGACATCTTCGAAGTCGGTCAGATGGTCGACGTCCAGGGCGTGACCAAGGGCAAGGGCTTCCAGGGCACGATCAAGCGCTGGAACTTCGCCATGGGCGACGCGACGCACGGCAACTCGCTGTCGCACCGTTCACCGGGCTCGATCGGTCAGCGCCAGACGCCCGGCCGCGTGTTCCCGGGCAAGAAGATGTCCGGCCACATGGGTGCGGTGCAGCAGAGCACGCAGAACCTCGAAGTGGTCCGGGTCGACGCCGAGCGCGGCCTGATCGCCGTGAAGGGCGCGGTTCCCGGCGCACCGGGCGGAGACGTGATCGTGCGTCCCGCGAGCAAGGGTTAAGGAGAGATGACGATGGAACTCTCTATCAGGGATAGCAGCAGCAAGGTGTCGGTATCCGACGTGGTGTTCGGTCGCGAATTCAACCGTGATCTGGTTCACCAGGTCGTGGTCGCGTACCGCAATGCCGGTCGTGCCGGTACCAAGGCGCAGAAGACGCGCTCGGAAGTGAGCGGCACCACCAAGAAGTCGAAGAAGCAGAAGGGCGGCGGCGCGCGTCATGGCGCACTGACGGCTCCGATCTTCGTCGGCGGTGGCGTCACCTTCGCGGCCAAGCCGCGCAGCTTCGAGCAGAAGGTCAACCGCAAGATGTACCGCGCGGCGATGTCGGCCATTCTGTCCGAGCTCAACCGCCAGGGTCGCCTGCACGTCGTCGAGTCCTTCGACGTCACCGAGACCAAGACCAGCGCGTTCGCCGAGAAGCTGAAGGGCTTCGACCTCGGAAAGCGCCCGCTGATCGTCACCGAGGAGGCCTCGGACAGCCTGTACCTGTCGGCGCGCAACCTGCCGTACGTGCAGATCCGCGACGTCCAGGGCCTGGATCCGGTTTCGCTGGTCGGCGCCGACAGCGTGCTGGTGACCGCGGACGCCATCAAGAAGATCGAGGAGTGGCTGGCATGAACGACGCCAAGCTCTATGCGCTGATCCGTGCGCCGCGCGTGTCCGAGAAGACCGCGCGCCTGCAGGAAGCGTCCAACCAGTACGCGTTCGAAGTCGCCGTCGATGCCACCAAGGCCGACATCAAGATCGCGGTCGAGAAGCTGTTCGACGTCAAGGTCGAATCGGTCAACGTGCTGAACGTGAAAGGCAAGCAGAAAGCCTTCCGCAATCGCAACGGCCGTCGCGCCGACTGGCGCAAGGCGTACGTGAAGCTCGCCGACGGCCAGTCGATCGACGTCATGAACGCCAAGGCCTGAGGAAGCCCCCATGCCATTGATGAAATTCAAGCCAACTTCCGCCGGTCGCCGTTCGGCGGTCCGCGTGGTCGCCCCCGAGCTGCACAAGGGTGAGCCCTATGCGCCGCTGCTCGAGAAGCAGAGCCGCTCGGGTGGCCGCAACCACCATGGGCGCATCACCACGCGCCACATCGGTGGTGGCCACAAGCAGCACTACCGCATCATCGACTTCAAGCGCGACAAGGAAGGTATTCCGGCGCGCGTCGAGCGGATCGAGTACGACCCGAATCGCACCGCGCACATCGCGCTGCTGTGCTACGTCGACGGCGAGCGCCGCTACATCATCGCTCCCAAGGGCCTGAAGGCCGGCGACCAGGTGATCGCGGGCAACGACGCCCCGATCCGCGCCGGCAACACCCTGCCGCTGCGCAACATTCCGGTCGGTTCCACGGTGCATTGCATCGAGATGAAGCCGGGCAAGGGTGCGCAGATCGCCCGTGCCGCCGGCGCCGGCGTGCAGCTGGTCGCGCGCGAAGGCGTGTACGCCACGCTCCGCCTGCGTTCGGGCGAGATGCGTCGCGTGCCGTCCGAGTGCCGCGCCACCATCGGTGAAGTCGGCAACGTCGAGCACAACCTGCAGAAGCTGGGCAAGGCCGGTGCGAAGCGCTGGCTCGGCATCAAGCCGACCGTCCGCGGCGCGGCCATGAACCCGGTCGACCATCCGCACGGCGGTGGCGAGGCCAAGGCCGGCCAGGGCAACCCGCATCCGGTCACCCCGTGGGGCGTCCCGACGAAGGGCTACAAGACCCGCCATAACAAGCGGACGCAGCAGTTCATCGTGCGCGACCGCAGGAGCTGATAGACCATGGCACGTTCACTCAAGAAGGGCCCGTTCGTCGACCACCACCTCGTCAAGAAGGTGGAAGCCGCGGGTAACACCAAGCGTCCGATCAAGACCTGGTCGCGCCGGTCGATGGTGCTGCCGGAGATGGTCGGTTACACCATCGCCGTGCACAACGGCCGCAACCACGTCCCGGTGCTCGTCAACGAGAACATGGTCGGCCACAAGCTTGGCGAGTTCGCCCTGACCAGGACCTTCAAGGGTCATGGCGGCGACAAGAAGTCGCGTTAAGGAGATGACAATGGAAGCGAAGGCAATCCTGCGCACCGTGCGCATCTCCCCGCAGAAGGCACGCCTGGTCGCAGACCAGGTCCGCGGCCTCTCGGCCTCGCGTGCCCTCGACCTGCTGAAGTTCAGCGACAAGAAGGCCGCGCACCTGATCTACAAGGTCGTGTACTCGGCCACGTCGAACGCCGAGAACAATCTCGGTGCCGACGTCGACGAGCTCAGGGTCAAGACGATCATGGTCGACGAAGGCCCGACGTTGAAGCGCTTCATGGCGCGCGCCAAGGGGCGCGGCACGCGCATCCTCAAGCGCACCAGCCACATCACCGTCGTTGTCGGCGAGGGGAAGTAAGCATATGGGTCACAAAGTTCATCCGACCGGCTTCCGCCTTGGCATCGCCAAGGACTGGAACTCCAAGTGGTATGCCGGCAAGAAGGATTACGCCGAGTACCTGATCTCGGACCTGAAGGTCCGCGAGATGCTTCGCAAGAAGCTGGCGGCCGCCGGTATCAGCCGCATCCTGATCGAAAGGCCCTCGAAGTCGGCCCGCGTCACGATCCACACCGCCCGTCCGGGCGTGGTGATCGGCAAGCGCGGCGAAGACATCGAGAAGCTGCGCAAGGAAGTCAGCGCGATGATGGGCGTCCCGGCGCACATCAACGTCACCGAGGTCCGCAAGCCGGAGCTGGACGCGCAGCTGGTCGCCGAGTCGATCGCGCAGCAGCTGGAGCGCCGCATCATGTTCCGCCGCGCGATGAAGCGCGCCGTCGGCAACGCGATGCGCCTGGGCGCCCTGGGGATCAAGGTCAACGTCGGTGGCCGCCTGAACGGCGCCGAGATCGCGCGTTCGGAGTGGTACCGCGAAGGTCGCGTGCCGCTGCACACGCTGCGCGCCGACGTCGACTACGGCTTTGCCGAGGCGAAGACCACCTACGGCATCATTGGAATCAAGACCTGGATCTACAAGGGCGAGATCTTCGACTTCGCCCAGGTCGGCCAGGAAAAGCAGGACGATTCGCCGCGTGGCGAGCGTGGCGACCGCGGTGACCGCGATCGTCCGCGTGGCCCGCGCCGTGATCGCGAGGCGAGGGACTAAGTCATGCTGCAACCCAAGCGAACCAAATACCGCAAGATGCACAAGGGCCGCAACGACGGCCTGGCCTGGAGCGGCAATGCCGTCAGCTTCGGCGAGTTCGGCCTGAAGGCCACTCAGACCGGCCAGCTGACCGCACGCCAGATCGAGTCGGCGCGTCGCGCCATCAGTCGCCACGTGAAGCGCGGCGGCAAGATGTGGATCCGCGTGTTCCCGGACAAGCCGATCTCCAAGAAGCCGATCGAAGTGCGCATGGGCTCGGGCAAGGGCAGCGTGGAGTTCTGGGTTGCCCAGATCCAGCCCGGCCGCATGATCTATGAGATCGAGGGCGTTGACGAGGCGACCGCACGCGAGGCATTCCGCCTGGCGGCCGCCAAGCTCTCGGTCACCACTACTTTCGTGACCCGGACGGTGCGCTGATGGAAATCAAGGAACTCCGCCAAAAGTCGACGGATGAGCTGAAGGCCCATCTGCTCGAGCTGCAGAAGGAGTCGTTCTCGCTCCGCATGCAGAAGGCAACCGGCCAGCTTTCCAAGACCCACGACGCCCGTCGGGTGCGCCGCGAGATTGCTCGCGTCAACACCCTCCTTGGCGCCAAGCAGTAAGGACCGGGCAGACATGACCGAAAATACCGAAAAGAAGCTGCGCACGGTCGAAGGCCGCGTTGTCAGCAACAAGATGGACAAGACCGTGACGGTGCTCATCGAGCGCCAGGTCAAGCACGCGCTGTACGGCAAGTACATCCGTCGCTCGACCAAGCTGCACGCCCACGACGCCGAGAACTCCTGCAACGAGGGCGATACCGTCCGCGTGGTGGAAATCGCGCCGATGTCCAAGACCAAGAACTGGCGCGTCGTCGAGATCGTCGCGCGCTCGGCTGAATAAGGAGGCTCCGAAATGATCCAGATGCAGAGCCACCTGGCCGTGGCCGACAACTCCGGTGCCAAGGAAGTGATGTGCATCAAGGTGCTGGGCGGCTCGAAGCGCCGCTACGCCGGCATCGGCGACATCATCAAGGTGTCGGTCAAGACCGCCATCCCCCGCGGCAAGGTCAAGAAGGGCGAGGTCTACGACGCGGTCGTGGTGCGCACCCGCAAGGGCGTTCGTCGCCCCGACGGTTCGCTGATCCGCTTCGACGGCAACGCCGCCGTGCTGCTCAACAACAAGCAGGAGCCGATCGGCACCCGCATCTTCGGGCCCGTTACCCGCGAGCTGCGCTCCGAGAAGTTCATGAAGATCGTCTCGCTCGCACCCGAAGTGCTCTGAGCCGGACGAAGAGGAAACCGACATGAACCGCATCAAGAAGGGTGACCGCGTAGTCGTCACCGCCGGCAAGGACAAGGGCAAGCAGGGCGAAGTCGTCCGCGTGCTCGGCGAGAAGGTCGTTGTCGCCAACGTCAACATGATCAAGCGCCACACCAAACCGAATCCCCAGGCCAACCAGCCGGGCGGCGTGATCGAGCGTGAAGCTCCGATCGACGCTTCGAACGTGATGCACTTCAACCCTGCCTCCGGCAAGGGCGAGCGCATTGGTACCAAAATCCTCGAGGATGGACGCCGCGTCCGCGTGTTCCGCTCGAGTGGTGAGGCGATTGACGCCTGAGGAATGCTGAAATGACCACCCGTCTGGAAAAGTTCTACAAGGAAGAAGTGGTGCCGAAGCTCACCGAGCAGTTCGGCTACACCAATCCGATGCAGGTCCCGCGCCTGTCCAAGATCACGCTCAACATGGGCGTGGGCGAGGCCGCGGCCAACAAGAAGGTGCTTGAGCACGCAACCGCCGACATGGCCAAGATTACCGGCCAGAAGGCGCTTGTCACCAAGTCGCGCGTTTCGGTGGCTTCGTTCAAGATCCGCGACGGCTGGCCGATCGGCTGCAAGGTCACGCTGCGCCGCGCGAAGATGTACGAGTTCTTCGATCGCCTGGTGAACGTTGCCCTGCCGCGCGTCCGCGACTTCCGCGGCGTGTCGGGCCGTTCGTTCGACGGCCGTGGCAACTACAACATGGGCGTGAAAGAGCAGATCATCTTCCCGGAGGTCGACTTCGACCAGGTTGACGCGCTGCGTGGCATGGATATCGCCATCACCACGACTGCCAAGACCAACGAGGAAGCCCGCGCCCTGCTTGAAGCGTTCCGCTTCCCGTTCCGCAACTGACCGGACAGAGAGACAATGGCCAAGACTTCAATGATCAATCGCGAAGTGAAGCGTGCGAAGCTGGCGAAGAAGTTCGCCGCCAAGCGCGACGAGCTCAAGAAAATCGTCAGCAGCGAGTCCGCGAGCTACGAAGAGAGGATGGATGCCGCAGTCAAGCTGCAGAAGCTGCCCCGCGACTCCTCGCCTTCGCGCCAGACCACCCGCTGCGCCCTGACCGGCCGCCCGCGCGCCGTGTACAAGAAGTTCGGCCTCGGCCGCAACATGCTGCGCAAGGCGACGATGAACGGCGACGTCCCCGGCCTGCGCAAGGCCAGCTGGTAACAGGTTCCAGGCCGGCCGCAAGGCCGGTCAAAACGAATTCGCAATCCTGCGGATATCGGTGCACTCATAAGGTGATTTTCAATGAGCATGACTGATCCCATCGCCGATATGCTGACCCGCATGCGCAATGCGGCGGCTGTCGGCAAGCCGACGGTGAAGATGCCGTCCTCCAAGACCAAGGTGGCCATCGCCAAGGTGCTGCAGGACGAGGGCTACATCGCCGAGGCGCGCGTGATCGAGAATGGCGCCAAGGCCGAACTCGAGATCGAACTCAAGTATTACGAGGGCCGTCCGGTCATCGAGCGCATGCAGCGCTTTTCCCGCTCCGGCCTGCGCCAGTATCGTGGCAAGGCCGATCTGCCGAAGGTCCTCAATGGCCTCGGCATCGCAATCATCTCCACCTCGAAGGGCATCATGACCGATGCGCAGGCGCGCCAACAGGGCGTCGGCGGTGAGGTTCTGTGCTTCGTGGCCTAAGGGAGTAACCGCAATGTCCCGAATTGCCAAGAAGCCGATTGCCCTTCCGAAGGGCGTCGAGCTGAAGATCCAGGACGGCACCGTCGCCACCAAGGGCCCCAAGGGCGCCCTGTCGATGGCGATGCCGCTCGGCGTCGAACTCAAGATGGAAGACGGCCAGGCCGTGCTTTCGCCGACAACGCCGGAGCATATGGCCATCACCGGCACCATGCGTTCGGTCATCGCCAACATGGTGCAGGGCGTGTCCGAGGGCTTCGAGCGCAAGCTCGAGCTGGTCGGCGTCGGCTACCGTGCCGCGATGCAGGGCCAGGACCTGAACCTGTCGCTGGGCTTTTCCCATCCGGTGCTGTTCAAGCCGCCGGCGGGGATCACCATCAGCACGCCGACGCAGACCGAAATCGTGGTCAACGGCGCCGACAAGCAGCAGGTTGGCGAAGTCGCGGCAAAGATCCGCGGCTACCGCCCGCCGGAGCCGTACAAGGGCAAGGGCGTCAAGTACGCCGGCGAGAACATCATCCGCAAGGAAGCCAAGAAGGCCTAAGCCGGCCTTCAGCTTTCGGAGAACGAGACCATGCAGAAGAAAATTGCCCGCCTGCGCCGCGCCAAGTCCACGCGCGCGCATATCCGCAACCTTGGCGTGCCGCGCCTGTCGGTGCTGCGCACCGGCCAGCACCTCTACGCCCAGCTGTTCACCGCCGACGGCTCCAAGGTCCTGGCTGCGGCCAGCACCACCCAGGCCGACGTCCGCGACGGCCTGAAGAACGGTCGCAACACCGAGGCCGCCGCCAAGGTCGGCCGCGCGATCGCCGAGAAGGCCAAGGCCGCCGGGATCGATTCGGTTGCCTTCGACCGCTCCGGTTACAGGTATCATGGGCGGATCAAGGCCCTGGCCGACGCCGCGCGCGAAGGTGGCCTGCAGTTCTAGGCGTCCCGGCGTGTTGAAAGGGTGGGGCACCGTCCCCACCCCAGCCTACCTGCCGATGCGGGCTGCATCGGACGCCTCCCGGCTTCTGTCCGGGAACGCGGTACACCGATCCATATCACAACCATAAGCGGCTGAAAGCCGTACATCCTTCAACAACACAGGCAATATCAAAATGGCAGAAGAACGCTCCCCGCGCGGTCGCGACCGCAACCGCGAGGAAATCGACGACGGCATGATCGAGAAGCTGATCACCGTCAACCGCGTCAGCAAGACCGTCAAGGGTGGTCGCCAGTTCACCTTCACCGCGCTGACCGTGGTCGGTGACGGCGCCGGCAAGGTCGGTTTCGGCTACGGCAAGGCCCGCGAGGTCCCCATGGCCATCCAGAAGTCGATGGAGCAGGCGCGCCGCAACATGGCCAGCGTCGAGCTCAACGGCGGCACGCTGTTCCACACGGTCAAGGCCGGCCATGGCGCCGCCCGCGTGTTCATGATGCCCGCGTCCGAAGGTACCGGCGTGATCGCCGGTGGCGCCATGCGCGCCGTGCTCGAGGCGGTGGGCGTGAAGGACGTGCTGGCCAAGGCCGTTGGCTCGCGCAATCCGATCAACCTCGTCCGCGCCACGGTCAAGGGCCTGGCCGGCATGCATTCGCCTGGCGCCATCGCGGCCAAGCGCGGCAAGAAGGTGGAGGACATCCTCAATGGCTAAGAACGAAGCCGGTACCGGCACCGTCAAGGTGCGCCTGGTCAAGGGCCTGCGCGGCTCGCAGGCCAAGCACCGCCTGTCCGTCAAGGCCCTGGGCCTGGGCAAGCTCAACTCCGTCCGCGAACTGAAGGACAGCCCGCAGGTCCGTGGCCTTATCAACAAGGTCCACTATCTGGTCCGGGTCGAGGAATAAGCACATGAAGCTCAACACCATGCAGCCCGCAGAGGGCGCCCGCACCGATCGCAAGCGCGTCGGCCGCGGCATCGGCTCCGGCCTCGGCAAGACCGCCGGCCGTGGCCACAAGGGCTCCTTCGCCCGCTCGGGCAAGGGCAAGATCAAGGCCGGCTTCGAAGGCGGCCAGATGCCGCTTCGCAAGCGCCTGCCCAAGGTCGGCTTCCGTTCGCGCATCGCCGGCGATACCGCCGAAGTCATGCTGTACCACCTCGACCGCCTCGAGGGCGACATCGACTTCAAGGCGCTGCGCGCCGCGAAGCTGGTGCCGGCCACGGCCAAGCGCGCCAAGATCGTGCTGAAGGGTGAGGTCTCCAAGGCATTGATGCTGAAGGGCGTGCTGGCCACGGCCGGTGCCCGCGCAGCGATCGAAGCCGCCGGCGGCAAGGTCGAGGAGTAAGCGACGCATGGCACGCAGCGGCAGCGCAATGGGTGGCATGGGCGGGCTCGGCAAATTCACCGAGCTGCGCCAGCGCCTGCTGTTCGTCGTCGGGGCGCTGATCGTCTATCGCATCGGCTGCTACATCCCGGTGCCCGGCGTGAACCCCGATGCCATGCTGCGCCTGATGGAGCAGCAGGAAGGCACCATCGTGGACATGTTCAACATGTTCTCCGGTGGTGCGCTTTCGCGCTTCAGCCTGTTTGCGCTGAACGTGATCCCCTACATCTCGGCATCCATCATCATCCAGATGCTGGTGCAGATCGTGCCGAGCCTGAAGGCGATCCAGAAGGAAGGCGAGTCGGGTCGCCGCCGGATCACCCAGTGGTCGCGCATCGGCTCGATCCCGCTGGCGGTGTTCCAGTCGGCCGGCATCGCCGTCGCCCTGCAGAGCTCGGGCGCCAGCAACGGCATCCCCGTGGTCTACGCGCCGGGCATCGGCTTCGTGCTGACCGCGATCATCGCGCTCACGGCAGGCACCATGTTCCTGGTGTGGCTGGGTGAGCAGGTGACCGAGCGCGGCATCGGCAACGGCGTGTCGCTGATCATCTTCGCCGGTATCGTGGCCGGGCTTCCGAGCGCGGTCATCACCACGTTCGAGGCCGCCCGCAACGGCGACATGAGCCCGATCGCGGTGATCATGATCGCGCTGATCGTGGTCGCATTCACCTACTTCGTGGTGTTCGTCGAGCGCGGCCAGCGCCGGATCACGGTCAACTACGCGCGCCGCCAGGGCGGTCGCAACGCGTACATGAACCAGAGCTCGTTCCTGCCGCTCAAGCTCAACATGGCGGGCGTGATCCCGGCGATCTTCGCGTCGTCGATCATCATGTTCCCGGCCACGGCCTCGACCTGGTTCAGCCAGGCCGGCTCGGCCACGTGGCTGCAGCGGGTAAGCCAGGCACTTTCGCCCGGCGAGCCCCTGTACATTCTGCTTTACGCAGGCCTGATCGCGGGCTTCACGTTCTTCTATACCGCGCTGGTCTTCAACTCCCAGGAAACCGCGGACAACCTGAAGAAGTCGGGCGCGCTGATCCCGGGCATCCGGCCGGGCAAGGCCACGGCCGATTACATCGACGGGGTGCTGACCCGGCTGACGGCCGCCGGCGCCACCTACCTGGTGCTGGTCTGCCTGCTTCCGGAATTCATGCGTACCGAGCTCAATGCGTCCTTCTATTTCGGCGGGACGTCGCTGCTGATCGTGGTCGTGGTGGTGATGGATTTCATCTCCCAGATCCAGGCGCACCTGATGTCGCACCAGTACGAGAGCCTGCTGAAGAAGTCCAACCTCAAGGGTGGCGCGCGCAGCTTGCCGCGCGGCTGAAGATTCGAACGGATCCAGAGGGCAGCCGGCATCGCCGGCAGCGCCGAAGGATCCAGGTCCGGCCGTTTCACGGTCGGACCTTGATGGGCGACCTGCGTGGCGATCCCGCGCGCAGGTGGTTCCCGGGCCGTCCCGGCGCCAGAGTAGCGCCGGGCGGGCAGGTCCCCCAAAGGACCCGTCCAACCAGGGAACCGTCGCCGGAGCATGGGCACACTCCCCATGCCGGGCCGGTCGGACGCTTTTTTGGCGGCCGCGGGCTTTATTGACCGTCGGGATTCTGATACAATTTCTTGTTCACTGCGCCGGATACCCATTCGGCCGCCCCAAACAGTTGGAGATCCGCGCATGGCGCGTATTGCAGGTGTCAACCTGCCTGCCCAGAAACACGTCTGGGTTGGGCTGCAAAGCATCTACGGCATTGGCCGTACCCGTTCGAAGCAGGTCTGCGATGCCGCAGGCGTGGATTCGTCCACGAAGATCCGCGACCTTTCGGAGCCGGACGTCGAGCGCTTGCGCGCCGAAATCGGCAAGTTCGCGGTAGAGGGCGACCTCCGCCGTGAAATCGGCATGGCCATCAAGCGTCTGATGGACCTGGCCTGCTACCGCGGCCTTCGTCACCGTCGCGGCCTTCCGCTTCGCGGCCAGCGCACCCGGACCAATGCCCGCACCCGCAAGGGTCCGCGCAGGGCCATCAGGAAATAAGGAACCACCACCATGGCCAAGCCGGCAGCCAAACCGAAGAAGAAGATCAAGCGCGTCGTCACCGACGGCATCGCCCATGTCCACGCTTCGTTCAACAACACCATCATCACGATCACCGACCGCCAGGGCAACGCCCTGTCGTGGGCGACTTCGGGCGGCGCGGGTTTCCGCGGCTCGCGCAAGTCCACCCCGTTCGCAGCCCAGGTCGCCGCCGAAAAGGCCGGCAAGGTTGCGCTCGATTACGGTGTGAAGTCGCTTGAAGTCCGCATCAAGGGACCGGGCCCGGGCCGTGAGTCCGCCGTCCGCTCGCTGAACAACGTGGGCTACAAGATCACCAACATCATCGACGTGACGCCAATCCCGCACAACGGGTGCCGTCCGCCGAAGAAGCGTCGCGTCTAAGGGGGCGATAAGAAATGGCTCGTTATATCGGACCCACCTGTAAGCTCGCCCGCCGCGAAGGCGCCGACCTCTCGCTGAAGTCGCCCGCCCGCGCGCTGGATTCCAAGTGCAAGCTGGAGCAGAAGCCCGGCCAGCACGGCGCCGGTACCGGCGCACGTCGCAGCAAGCTCTCCGACTATGCCCTGCAGCTTCGCGAGAAGCAGAAGGTCAAGCGCATCTACGGCCTGCTGGAGCGCCAGTTCCGCAACTACTACAAGAAGGCCTCGACCACGAAGGGCAACACCGGCGAGAACCTCCTGCAGCTGCTCGAAACCCGCCTGGACAACGTCGTCTATCGCATGGGCTTCGCGATCACCCGCCCGGCCGCGCGCCAGCTGGTCTCGCATCGTGGCGTCACGGTCAACGGCAAGTCCGTGAACCTGCCGTCCTACCAGGTCAAGGCGGGCGACGCGATCGCGCTGGCCGAGAAGGCCCAGAAGCAGATGCGCGTCCAGGAAGCATTGACGGTGTTTGCGACCATGGACCTTTCGCCGTCCTGGGTCGAGGTCGACTCGAAGAAGTTCAGCGGCGTGTTCAAGGCGGTCCCGGACCGCGGCGACCTGCCTGCGGACATCAACGAAGCGCTGATCGTCGAGCTGTACTCGAAGTAATTCACCCGGCCCGCCGGCTCATCCCGGCAGGCCACAGGAGACACCAAACATGACGGTTACCGCCAACCAGGTCCTGCGCCCGCGTGGCCCCCAGATCGAACGACTCGCCGGAAATCGCGCGAAGGTCGTGATCGAGCCGCTCGAGCGCGGCTATGGCCATACGCTCGGCAACGCCCTGCGCCGCGTGCTGCTGTCGTCGATCCCCGGTTTCGCCATTACCGAGGTCGAGATCGACGGCGTGCTGCACGAGTACAGCACCATCGAAGGCCTGCAGGAAGACGTGCTCGAGGTGCTGTTGAACCTCAAGGATGTCGCCATCCGCATGGGCACCGGCGACAGCTCCACGCTCACCCTGGCCAAGTCCGGCCCGGGTGTCGTGACCGCCGCCGACATCAAGACCGACCACAACGTCGAGGTGCTCAACGGCGAGCACGTGATCTGCCATCTGACCAAGGATGCGTCGATCAACATGCGCCTGAAGATCGAGCGCGGCTTCGGCTACCAGCCGGCTTCCGCCCGCCGCCGCCCGGACGAAGAGACCCGTTCCATCGGTCGGCTGATGCTGGACGCGTCATTCTCGCCGGTCCGCCGCGTCGCCTATGAGGTCGAAGCGGCACGCGTCGAACAGCGCACCGACCTCGACAAGCTGGTGCTCGACATCGAGACCAACGGCACGATCGACGCCGAGGAAGCCGTGCGCACCGCCGCCGACATCCTCACCGACCAGCTCAGCGTCTTCGGTGATTTCACCCGCCGCGAGGGCAACGACCAGAAGGTGCAGACCCCGGGCGTGGATCCGGTGCTGCTGCGCCCGATCGACGACCTGGAGCTGACGGTGCGTTCGGCCAACTGCCTCAAGGCAGAGAGCATCTACTACATCGGCGACCTGATCCAGAAGACGGAAGTCGAGCTGCTCAAGACCCCCAACCTCGGCAAGAAGTCGCTCACCGAGATCAAGGAAGTGCTGGCCCAGCGTGGCCTCTCGCTCGGCATGAAGCTCGAGAACTGGCCGCCGGCCGGCGTCTCGGCGCACGGCATGCTCGGCTAAGACCAGACAGACAGGAACCAAGACCATGCGCCACCAGAAATCCGGCCGCAAGTTCAGCCGCACCAGCGCACACCGCGATGCCATGTTCACCAACATGGCGGCGTCGCTGCTCAAGCATGAGCTGATCAAGACCACGCTCCCGAAGGCCAAGGAGCTCCGCCGCGTCGCCGAGCCGCTGATCACCATGGGCAAGACCGACGGCGTTGCAAACCGCCGCCTGGCCTTCTCGCGCCTGCGCGACAAGGAAGCCGTGGGCAAGCTGTTCGTCGACCTGGGCCCGCGTTACCGCGAACGTCCGGGCGGCTACCTGCGCATCATCAAGTGCGGCTTCCGCGATGGCGACAATGCACCGATGGCCTATGTCGAGCTCGTCGACCGGCCGGAAGTCGCGGCGGAGTAACTGCCGCAGCCGTCCGCTTTGCAGGAACCCCGGCCACTCGCCGGGGTTTTTGTTATCTTGGCGTCCGTTTCGCGCGAGCCTGTTTATGACCCTGAATCCGTTGCGCTGGTCATTCCGCCAGCAAGGCTTCGCCGGTTTTGCGATCTGTGTCGCGCTGATCGGCTTTGCTATTTACTCCCAGTTCGCCTGGGGCCTCGAGCCGTGCCCGCTGTGCATTTTCCAGCGCATCGCGTTTGCCGCGCTGGGCCTGGTCTTCCTGCTTGCGGCCCTGCACGCGCCGCGCGGGGCAGGGGCCAGGGCGTTCTACGGAGTCCTCGGCTTTCTCGCTGCCGCCGTCGGCATGGCGATTGCCGGGCGTCATGTCTGGATGCAGTACAACCCACCGGAGATCCCCGGTTGCGGCCCACCGCTGTCGTTCATGCGCGAGACCATGTCGACCGGCAACGTGATCCGCAAAGTGCTGACGGGCAGCGGCGACTGCGGCAACGTCGACTGGACGTTCCTCGGTCTGTCGATGCCGGCGTGGAGTCTGGTGTGGTTCGTGCTGCTGGCGGCGCTGTTCGTGGTCGCGGCCTTCCGTACGCGAAGCCGTCGCTGAGGACCATTGCGATACGCGGCGCGGCGGCGGATGATGGCTGTCGCTGCAGTGCAACAACCGCGAACTCCGATGCCCGCAAAAGAACGAAACCTCCAAGCCGTGAACATCCCCGAAGCCTGGGCGCCAGGAAGCTGGCGCGGCTGCGCCGCGTTGCAGCTGCCCACCTACCCGGACGCCGGCGAGCTGGCGCGCGTCCAGGACGAGGTCCGGGCGCTTCCGCCGCTGGTGACCTCATGGGAAATCATGGCGCTCAAGCAGCAGCTGGCGGAGGCCCAGGAGGGTCGACGGTTCCTGCTGCAGGGTGGGGACTGCGCCGAGAATTTCAGCGATTGCAGCGCCGAAGTGATCTCCAACCGGTTGAAGGTCCTGTTGCAGATGAGCCTGGTGCTCGTGCACGGCCTGCGCCTGCCGGTGGTGCGGGTGGGACGCTTCGCCGGCCAGTACGCCAAGCCGCGCTCGGCCGATACCGAAACCCGCGGCGATGTCACCCTTCCGAGCTATCGCGGCGACATGGTCAATGGCCCCGAGTTCACGCCCGCTTCCCGCATTCCCGACCCCCGGCGCATGGTCAAGGCGCATGCGCGCTCGGCGATGACCATGAACTTCGTGCGCGCGCTGATCGATGGCGGCTTTGCCGACCTCCACCACCCCGAGTACTGGGACCTGGGCTGGGTGACGCAGTCGCCAATGGCCGAGGACTACCAGCGCATGGTGGCCAACATCGGCGAAGCCGTGCGCTTCATGGAGACCCTGTCCGGCACCGAGGTCCACAACCTCAACCGGGTCGATTTCTTCACGTCGCACGAAGCACTGCTGCTGCCCTACGAGGAAGCGCTGACGCGCGAGGTGCCGCGGCAGTGGGGCTGGTTCAACCTCAGCACCCATTTTCCGTGGATCGGCATGCGCACCGCGGCCGCCGGCGGTGCCCACGCCGAGTATTTCCGCGGCATCCGCAATCCGGTGGCGGTGAAGATCGGCCCGTCGACGGCGCCGGATGAACTCCTTCGCCTGGTCGATCTGCTCAATCCAGCGGACGAGCCGGGGCGGCTTGGCCTGATCTGTCGCATGGGCGCAGCCAAGGTCGCGGAGCGGCTTCCGCCGCTGCTTGAGGCCGTCAAGCGGGAGGGGCGTCGCGTACTGTGGATCTGCGACCCGATGCACGGCAACACCGAGTCGACCAGCAACGGCTACAAGACGCGGCGCTTCGACAACATCCGCAGCGAGATCGAGCAGAGCTTCGACCTGCACGCGGCCGCGGGGACCAGGCTGGGTGGCGTGCACCTCGAGCTCACCGGCGAAGACGTGACCGAATGTACCGGAGGCGCGCGCGACCTCGCCGAGGGCGACCTCGAGCGCGCATACCGCACGATGGTGGATCCGCGCCTCAACTACGAGCAGTCGCTCGAGATCGCGATGCTGATCGTGCGCAAGCACGAACAGCTGAAGGTCCCCGCCAGGGCCTGAGCGACGGGGACGTTCGCCGGATCAACGATCGTTGCCGCCGCTGGAGGGCCGGGAAAGTCCGGCCTGCAGGGGCGCTTGCGTAGCGCGACGGCGGTCAGTGGTCACTCGCCCAGGGCCTCGCGTCGTAGCCGATGGAGCACAGGGTCGCGTGCCAACGAGGGTCGGGGCGGCGGCGCCAGGTCCGCCACCCCGGGAACAGCGCCCCGCTCACGCCGAACGGCTGGCCCGCTTGCGGTCGGTTTCGCTGAGGTGCTTCTTGCGCAGGCGGATTTCCTTCGGGGTGACCTCGACCAGCTCGTCGTCCTCGATGAAGTCCAGGGCCTGCTCCAGCGTGTACTTGATCGCCGGCGTCAGCTTGATGGCGTCGTCCTTGCCGGAGGCGCGCATGTTGGTCAGCGGCTTGGTCTTGATGGCATTGACGGTGAGATCGTTGTCCTTCGAGTGGATGCCGATCAGCTGGCCCTCGTAGACGTTGTCGCCCTCGGCCGCGAACAGCTTGCCGCGCTCTTCGAGCGGTCCAAGCGAGTACGCGGGGGTCGCGCCCGGCGCGTTGGCGATCATCACGCCGTTGCTGCGCTTGGCGATCGCGCCCTGTTCCTTCGGGCCGTAATGGTCGAACACGTGGAACAGAAGCCCGGTGCCCTGGGTCAGGGTCTTGAACTCGTTCTGGAAGCCGATCAGGCCGCGCGCCGGGATCATGTAGTCCAGCCGCACGCGTCCCTTGCCGTCGGACTCCATGTTCTTCAGCTGGCCCTTGCGGATGCCGAGCTTCTCCATCACGCCGCCCTGGTGGATTTCCTCGATGTCGATCACCAGCTGCTCGACCGGCTCCATCTGCTGGCCGTCGATGGTCTTGATGATGACTTCCGGACGCGACACGGCGAGCTCGAAGCCCTCGCGGCGCATGGTTTCGATCAGCACCGACAGATGCAGCTCGCCGCGGCCGGAGACCAGGAACTTGTCCGGATCCGAACCTTCCTCGACCTTCAGCGCGACGTTGTGCAGCGTCTCGCGCTCCAGGCGCTCGCGGATCTGGCGGCTGGTGATGAACTTGCCGCCGCTGCGGTCCTTGTTGCCGGCGAACGGCGAGTTGTTGACCTGGAACGTCATGCTGATGGTCGGCTCGTCGACGGTCAGCGCGGGCAGCGCCTCGGGGGTGTCGAGCGCGCAGATGGTGTCGGAGATCGACAGGTCCGCGATGCCGGACAGGGCGAGGATGTCGCCCGCCTTGCCGCTCTCGACCTCGACGCGCTCCAGGCCCAGGAAGCCCAGCACCTGAAGCACCTTGGCCTGGCGCTTCTTGCCGTGGCGGTCGACCACGCTCACCTGCATGTTGGTCCGCACCGTGCCGCGCTGGATGCGACCGATGCCGATCAGGCCGACGAAGTTGTTGTAGTCCAGCTGGCTGATGCGCATCTGGAACGGGCCATCGGGGTCCACCGTCGGCGCCGGGACGTGCTTCATGATCGCTTCGTACAGCGGAGTCATGTCGCCATCGCGGACGCTGTCGTCGAGGCTGGCGTAGCCGTGCAGCGCCGAGGCGTAGACGATCGGGAAATCGAGCTGCTCGTTGGTGGCGCCGAGCTTGTCGAACAGGTCGAACACCTGGTCGATCACCCAGTCCGGGCGCGCGCCGGGGCGGTCGATCTTGTTGACCACCACGATCGGGTTGAAGCCCATCGCGAACGCCTTCTGGGTCACGAAGCGCGTCTGCGGCATCGGCCCGTCCATCGCATCGACCAGGATCAGCACCGAGTCGACCATCGACAGCACGCGCTCGACCTCGCCACCGAAGTCGGCGTGTCCAGGGGTATCGACGATGTTGATCCGGTTGCCATTCCAGTTGATGGCGGTGTTCTTGGACAGGATCGTGATGCCACGTTCCTTTTCCTGGTCGTTGCTGTCCATCACGCGCTCGGTCATGACCGTGCGTTCATTGAACGTGCCCGACTGCTTGAGCAGGCAATCTACGAGGGTGGTCTTGCCGTGGTCGACGTGGGCGACGATGGCGATGTTGCGGAGGCGTTCAATGGACATCGGGAAAACCGCACCTCGTGCCTTCTTGGGGCAGGGCGCGCGGGACCTGGTTCGGGTGAGCCGATCATTATACTGCGTTCAAGGCTGGCGCAAAAGTATTGCCAAACCGCCCTGGCGGCTCCATCTCAGCCCGGAGGCCGGCGGCGACGCCTTCGGCCAGCTTTTCAACCCCACTGCAGGAGTTCCAACATGTCCCTGAACGCCGTTTTCGACACCGACCGTGGCCAGATCAAGGTCGAGCTCTACGCCGACAAGGCCCCGCTGACCGTCGCCAGCTTCGTCAATCTCGCCAAGCGCGGCTTCTACGACGGCCTGGGCTTCCACCGGGTGATCCCGGATTTCATGATCCAGGGCGGCTGCCCCAAGGGCACCGGCACCGGCGGTCCCGGCTACAAGTTCGAGGACGAGACCAACAATGGCGTGAAGCATGACCGCGGCGTGCTCTCGATGGCCAATGCCGGCCCGGGTACCAACGGCAGCCAGTTCTTCATCACCCATATCAAGACCGACTGGCTGGACGGCAAGCACACCGTGTTCGGCAAGGTCACCGAGGGGCTGGACGTGGTCGATGCCGTCAAGCAGGGCGATGCCATCAAGTCGGTGAAGATCGAGGGCGATGCCGACGCGGTCCTGGCCGCGAAGGCCGACCGCGTGGCCGAGTGGAACAAGGTGATGTCGGCCTGAGCGACGCCGGCCCGAGCCGGGCCGGGCAGGGCGCGATGCTAGAATGGGCGGCTGCCGCGCGTGCAGCGGACAGCCGCGCATCGCGTCCCGGACTCCCCAGAATCCCTCCCAGAATCCCGAGGTTCCCGCAATGCCCAAGCTTGCAAAGCGCATGGGTCGCGCCAAGCCCAGCGCGATCATGGTCGTGGCCGAGACGGCCCAGCGCCTGAAGGCCGAAGGCCGCGACATCATCAGCTTCTCGATCGGCGTCCCCAACTTCCTGCCCGGCGAGCACGTCTACGACGCCGCACGCAGGTCGCTGGAGTCCGATTCCGGCCAGTACGGCAACAATCGCGGCGCCAACGCCCTGCTTGACGCGTTCATCGCGCACATGGATGGCCTTGGACTCAGCGGTTACACGCGCGCCAACTGCGCGACCGGCGTCGGCGCCAAGCACATCCTGTACAACCTGGCCGAAGCGCTGCTGGACGAGGGCGACGGCTTGGCCTTCGCCACGCCGTACTGGACCAGCTACATGGACATCGCCGAGATCGTCGGCGCCGACATCCAGCTGCTGCCGTGCCCGCCCGAGCAGGACTACAAGCTCACGCCGGCCCAGCTCGACGCCGCGCTGGCGAAAAAGCCCAGGGTGTTCCTGTTCAACAACCCGTCCAACCCGACGGGCATGGTCTACACGAAGGACGAGATCGCCGCGCTGGCCGACGTCATCGTGCGCCACCCCGATACGTGGATCATCACCGACGACATCTACAACAAGATGGTGTTCGACGATCTCGGCTACCACAACTTCGTGCAGGCGCGCCCCGAGCTGCGCGACCGCGTGATCTTCGTCGATTCGCTGTCCAAGACCTATGGCATGCCGGGCTGGCGCGTCGGCCTGATGGCCGGCCCCGAGGTCGTGGCGCAGGCGGTGACGGTGATGAACTCGAACCACATCACCAGCCTGCCCGAAGTCGTGGCCGCCGCCGCCACGGCTGCGCTGTCCGGCCCCCAGGACGTGCCGACCGAGCGCTGCGCCGAGTTCCAGGCCAAGCGTGACCAGGTCGTGGCCGCGCTCAATGCCATTCCCGGCGTGGTCTGCCCGGTGCCGCAGGGCGCGTTCTACGCCTTCCCCGACATCAGCTGCGCCTTCGGCAAGTCGCACGACGGCAAGGTCATCGCCAACGACGTCGACCTCTGCAACGCGCTGCTCGAAGCCAAGGGCGTGGCCTGCGTGCCGGGGTCGGCTTTCGGCGAGCCGCGCGGCCTGCGCATCAGCTACACCTGCCCGACGCCGCAGCTGGCGCCTGGCCTCGCGCGCATCCAGGAATTCTTCGCCGAACTGTCCTGAGCCGGCCGACAGTGGCCGGGGCCGTCACGGTCCCGGCCGCCAACCGTCAGGTCTCGCGCGTACCGTTCCCTCCCGTCCCACGTATCCGGAGCCACCCACATGAAGACCCCCGTCCGAGTTGCCGTCACCGGCGCCGCCGGCCAGATCGGCTACGCCCTCCTGTTCCGCATCGCTTCCGGCGAGATGCTGGGCCGCGACCAGCCCGTCATCCTGCAGATGCTCGAACTGCCGATGGAGAAGGCCCAGGCCGCGCTCAAGGGCGTGATGATGGAGCTCGAGGACTGCGCCTTCCCGCTGCTGGCCGGCATGGTCGGCACCGATGATCCGGAAGTCGCGTTCAAGGACGCCGACATCGCGATGCTGGTCGGTGCCCGCCCGCGTGGCCCGGGCATGGAGCGCAAGGACCTGCTGCTCGAGAACGCCAAGATCTTCACCGCCCAGGGCGCGGCCCTGAACAAGGTCGCGTCGCGCGACGTCAAGGTGCTGGTGGTCGGCAACCCGGCCAACACCAATGCCTACATCGCGATGAAGTCGGCGCCGGACCTGAAGGCCGGCAACTTCACCGCCATGCTGCGCCTGGACCACAACCGCGCGCTGAGCCAGCTGGCCAACAAGGCCGGCGTCGCCGTGGGCGATATCGAAAAGCTGGTGGTCTGGGGCAACCACAGCCCGACCATGTATCCCGACTACCGCTTCGCCACCGTCAAGGGCGAGTCGTTGAAGGACCGGATCAAGGACGCCGACTGGAACGCGAATGCGTTCATCCCGCAGGTCGGCAAGCGCGGCGCGGCGATCATCGAGGCCCGCGGCCTGTCGTCGGCCGCCTCGGCCGCCAACGCCGCCATCGACCACATCCGCGACTGGGTGCTGGGTTCGAACGGCAAGTGGGTGACCATGGGCGTGCCGTCCGACGGCAGCTACGGCATTCCCGAGGGCGTGATCTACGGCGTCCCGGTGATCACCGAAAACGGCGAATACACCCGCGTCGAAGGCCTGGAGGTCGATGACTTCAGCCGTGCCGCCATGGACAAGACCCTGGCCGAGCTCGAGGAAGAGCGCGCCGGCGTCGCCCACCTCCTGGGCTGACCGGCCGCCGGCGGGCAGCCCCGCCGCGCGCCACACGGACGACCGGGCCTGGCCCGGTCGTTCCGTTTCCGGCCGGCGCTGCTGCAGTGCGGCATACGACCAACGTCTTAACGCGCCACCGCCCGTGGCCGACTAGCCTCGTGGGAGATTCCCGGAGACCTGCCATGGGCTATGAAGAGTTCTACCGGCGCTCGATCGACGCGCCCGAAGCGTTCTGGGCCGAGCAGGCCAAGGCCATCCACTGGCACCGCCAGCCGGACGCCATCCTCGACGACTCCAAGCCGCCGTTCCGCAGGTGGTTCGCCGGTGGCGAGACCAACCTCTGCCACAACGCCATCGACCGGCATCTCGAGGAGCGCGGCGACCAGCTCGCGCTGGTGGCGATCTCGACCGAGGCCGGCGGCACCCGCGAGTTCAGCTATCGCGAGCTCTACCGCGAGGTGAACACCTTCGCCGCGATCCTGCATTCGCTCGGCGTCGGCCGCGGCGACCGCGTGGTCATCTACATGCCCAACATCGCCGAGGCGGTGTTCGCGATGCTGGCCTGCGCGCGCATCGGCGCGGTGCACTCGGTGGTGTTCGGTGGCTTCGCCGCGCACAACCTGGCTGTGCGCATCGACGACGCCGAGCCGAAGCTGCTGATCGCCGCCGACGCCGGCAGCCGCGGCGGCAAGGTCATCCCGTACAAACCCCTGGTTGACGCCGCGCTGGCGGAAGCGAAGTCGCCGCCGCCGCACGTGCTGGTGGTCGACCGCGGCCTCGCGCCCGGCCATGCGTGCGTGGACGGCCGCGACGTCGACTACGCCACCCTGCGCGACCGCCACGCCGGCGAGGAGGTGCCGGTGGAGTGGCTGGAGTCCAACGAGCCCAGTTACCTGCTCTACACCTCCGGCACCACCGGCAAGCCCAAGGGCGTGCAGCGCGACGTCGGCGGCTACGCGGTCGCCATGGCGCTGTCGATGTGGGCGATCTACGACGTTCGCGCCGGGCAGGCCATGTTCACCACCTCCGACGTCGGCTGGGCGGTCGGGCATTCCTACAACGTCTACGGCCCGCTGATCGCCGGCGCCACCGTGATCCTCTACGAAGGCCTGCCGACCGCGCCGGACGCCGGCATCTGGTGGCGGATCTGCGAGAAGTACGGCGTGCGCACCATGTTCTCCTCGCCAACCGCGATCCGGGTGCTGAAGAAACAGGATCCGGCGTGGCTGGAGAAGTACGACCTGTCGCAGCTCAGGTACCTGTTCCTGGCCGGCGAGCCGCTGGACGAACCGACCGCGGAGTGGATCACCGGAGCCCTCGGCACCACGGTGATCGACAACTACTGGCAGACGGAGACCGGCTGGCCGGTGCTGTCGCTGATGCCGGGCGTGGAGCTCAAGCCGGTGAAGTTCGGCTCGCCGGGACTGCCGACCCCGGGCTACGACATCGCGGTGATCGACGAGGCCACCGGCGAGGAAACCGCTCCCGGCGAAAAGGGCGTGCTGGTGATCCGGCCGCCGCTGCCGCCCGGCTGCATGACCACGGTCTGGCGCGACGACAAGCGATTCATCGACAGCTACTTCTCGCATTTCAGCGAGTTGCTTTACAGCTCGCTGGACTGGGCGATCCGCGACGAGGACGGCTACACCTACATCCTCGGCCGCACCGACGACGTCATCAACGTCGCCGGCCACCGCCTGGGGACCCGCGAGATCGAGGAATCGGTGTCCGGCCATCCGGGCGTGGCCGAGGTGGCGGTGATCGGCGTGCACGACGCGCTCAAGGGCCAGGTGCCGGTGGTGTTCGCCACCCTCCGGCAGGCCGCAGACGCGGCGCTGGCAGCGCACGAGATGCAAGGCAGGGTGGTCGAGCAGCTGGGCGCGATCGCGCGCCCGGCGCGGGTGTATGTCGTGGGCGCGCTGCCAAAGACGCGTTCGGGCAAGCTGCTGCGGCGTTCCATCCAGGCCCTGGCCGAGCATCGCGATCCGGGCGATCTGTCGACCCTCGATGACCCCGGCGCGCTGGGCGAGATCGCCGACGCGATCAAGCGCGGCGCCGACGCCGGCAGCTGATTCGGGCCTGCGTCGCGGGCGGGCCCGCGGCCCGGCCTCGTCCGGCAAGGGGCGCGCCGGCCGGGACCATGGCCTGCTCCGCTAGAATGATGTCCTGTCTCCCCATCGCAGAACCCCCATGTCCGAGCACCTTTCCGCAGGCGCGCGCTTCCGTACCGCCGTCGCCGAAGAATCCCCCCTGCAGGTGATGGGCGCCATCACCGCCTATGCCGGCCTGATGGCCAGGCGCACCGGCTACAAGGCCCTGTACCTGTCCGGTGGCGGCGTCGCCGCGAACTCGCTGGGCATGCCCGACCTTGGCATCTCGACCATGGAGGACGTGCTGATCGACGCCCGCCGCATCGTCGAGGCCACCGGGCTGCCGCTGCTGGTCGACATCGACACGGGATGGGGCGGTGCCTTCAACATCTCGCGCACCATCCGCAGCTTCGAGCGCGCCGGCGTTGCCGCCGTGCACATGGAGGACCAGGTCGGCCAGAAGCGCTGCGGCCACCGGCCCAACAAGGAAGTGGTGTCGAAGGGCGAGATGGTCGACCGGGTCAAGGCCGCCGTGGACGGTCGCACGGAGGCCGGCTTCGTGATCATGGCGCGCACCGACGCCGCCGCGGTGGAGGGCATCGACGCCGCCATCGAGCGCGCGATCGCCTACGTGGAGGCCGGCGCCGACATGATCTTTCCCGAGGCGATGAAGTCGCTCGAGGACTACCGCAGGTTCAAGGATGCGGTGAAGGTCCCGATCCTGGCCAACCTCACCGAATTCGGCTCCACCCCGTTCTTCACCACCGACGAGCTGCGCTCGGCCGGCGTCGACATCGCGCTCTACTGCTGCGGCGCCTATCGCGCCATGAACAAGGCGGCGCTGAACTTCTACGAGACCGTGCGCCGCGAAGGCACGCAGAAGAACATCGTCGACACCCTGCAGACGCGCGCGGAGCTGTATGACTTCCTCGGCTACCACGCCTACGAGGACAAACTCGACACGTTGTTCTCGGCCGACTGACCACCACGCCGGCACGCGCGCTGCGCGACCCACACACGTTGCTACGGAGTACCTGATGAGCGAAACCCCCAGCACCCTGCCCAAGCCCAAGAAATCGGTTGCCCTGTCCGGAACCGCCGCCGGCAACACCGCGCTGTGCAGCGTCGGCCGCAGCGGCAACGACCTGCATTACCGCGGCTACGACATCACGCAGTTCGCCACCACGGCCGAGTTCGAAGAGGTCGCCTACCTGCTGGTCCACGGCAAGTTGCCCTCCAAGGCCGAGCTGGCCGGCTACAAGGCGAAGCTCAAGTCGCTGCGCGGCATCCCTGCCGCGGTCAAGGCGGCGCTCGAGGAGCTGCCGCCTTCGGCGCATCCCATGGACGTGATGCGTACCGGCGTTTCGGTGATGGGCTGCGTTTCCCCGGAGAAGGACGACCATAACCATCCCGGAGCGCGCGACATCGCCGACAAGCTGATGGCCTCGCTGGGTTCGATCCTGTTGTACTGGTACCACTACAGCCACAACGGCCGGGTCATCGACGTGGAGACCGACGACGACTCCATCGGCGGGCACTTCCTGCACCTGCTGCACGGCGAGCCGCCGCGCGAGAGCTGGGTGCGTGCGATGCACACCTCGCTGATCCTGTATGCGGAGCACGAGTTCAACGCTTCCACGTTCGCCTCGCGCGTCATTGCCGGTACCGGCAGCGACATGCATTCCTGCATCACCGGTGCGATCGGCGCGCTGCGCGGGCCCAAGCACGGCGGCGCCAACGAGGTCGCATTCGAGGTCCAGCAGCGCTACGACTCACCGGACGAGGCCGAGGCCGACATCCGCGAACGGGTTGGCCGCAGGGAAGTCGTGATCGGCTTCGGCCACCCGGTCTATACCGTTTCCGATCCCCGCAACGGCATCATCAAGGAGGTCGCGAAGGAGCTGTCGGCAGAGCAGGGCGACCACACGATGTACGACATCGCCGAGCGCCTGGAGTCGGTGATGTGGGACGCCAAGAAGATGTTCCCCAACCTCGACTGGTTCAGCGCGGTGAGCTACCACATGATGGGCGTGCCGACGGCGATGTTCACGCCACTGTTCGTGATCGCGCGCACCAGCGGCTGGAGCGCGCACGTCATCGAGCAGCGCATCGACGGCAAGATCATCCGTCCGAGCGCGAACTACACCGGTCCCGAGAATCGCGACTGGGTGCCGATGGCCGCCCGCGGCTGAGGCGTGGCCAGGCTGCAGATGAAGACGGCGCCCGATGGGCGCCGTTTTTTTTTGTGCCGGAGATGGGGCCGCCTACTCCAGTCCCTCGGCCTGCAGCGCGGCGCGTACGCCCGGGTCTGCCTCCATCCGCGCCTTGAAGGCCGCGATGTTGTCCAGCCCGGACATGTCCACGCCGGTCCTGTGCGCCCAGCGCACCGTCATATAGAAGTAGGGGTCGGCGAAGCTGCGGAATCCGGCCAGCCAGTCCGTGCCTGACAGGCGCTTGTCGGCGGTTTCCATGAGCTTGCGCACGGCCGTCCTGGCCGCGGCCTTGACTGCATCGTGCTGCGCGTCGTCGGCGATGTAGCGCGACGGCCCGAAGATCGGCTTGAAGGCCGGGTGCAGATCCGAGTTGACGAAGGCGAGCCAGCGCGCTGCTTCCGCGCGTTGGCGCGGCGAGCCGTCGCCCGCCAAGCCGGCCTGCGGACGGATGTCGGCGATGTAACCCATGATCGCGGCGTTCTGGGTGAGCACGAAGTCGCCGTCGACCAGAGCCGGCACCGCGCCGGCGGGATTGATGGCAAGGAAGGCCGGTGCCTTCATCGAGTCGCCGTCGAGGATGTCCACCTCATAGGGAGTGCCGGTCCACTCCAGCGCCATGTGGACGGCGGTCGAGCAGGCGCCCGGCTTCGAATACAGCTTCATGTACGGCTCCGCGATGGGTAGGCCGTCATCATCCGCGCAGCGGGCGGCCCGCTCAAGGCCGGGTCACGACCTGGGCTTCAGGCTCTGCACGCGCAGGAAGGTGTGGTCGCCGATGGTCGCCACCTGGTAGGCGTTGCGCCAGCTCGGGCTGGCGATGGCATGTGCCAGGAAGTGGCTGGCACCGGGCACGACTTCCTTGCGTTCACCGGCCGGCAGCGCCCAGTTGCTCTGGGACTCGAGCGCGATGGTCACGGCCTGCGACCAGGCTTCAGTATTGGTCAGGCGCGTGTTCGGCGAGACGATGGTCGGCGCGAACTGCTTGCGCGCGGTGACCACGTCGCAGACCGAATCACCCCACAGGCCGCTGTCGGCGCGGCGCAGGGCGACCTCGGCCACGGCATGCTGGCCGAGGACGGACTGGTCGCGGGCTTCGAGGTACAGCGTGGTGCTGAGGCAGAGCGAATCTGCGGCCGGTGGCGGCATGATCGATGCCAACCACAGGATCCAGGCGAGTTTCATGGCGGCTCCTTGCTCCGTTGCGCCGCCCGCACGGATCTGGCGCCGGATCCCTGGGTGGGTCCGGGCACCGCAGTGCGGATCGGCCTGGCGTGTTGGGGAGGGCGGCGGCACTCTGTGGCGCTTTGCTGCCCGGGCGCGAAGCCCGCGGGAGTGCGGGTCGTGCCGGTTCCGCCGAAGTGGCGACGGAGAAAGTGCGCGCAAGGTACTGCCGGTTTTCGCAATCCCAGCTGAACAGGGGGTCGGCGGCCGGCTGCGAAGGGCGCGGGAATCCCTCAAAGCGCAGCGGCGAGCCGGCTCCCCTGGTCGATCGCGCGCTTTGCGTCGAGTTCGGCCGCGACGTCCGCGCCGCCGATCACGTGCACCTCAATGCCATGCCCGGCGAGCGCGTCGGCCAGCGCCCGCTGCGGCTCCTGCCCGGCACAGACCACGACATGGTCGACATCGAGCACCTGTTCGACGCCGTCGATGGCCACGTGCAAGCCGGCATCGTCCACGCGGTGGTACTCGACCCCGCCCGTCATGCGTACGCCCCTGGCCTTGAGCGTCGCCCGGTGGGTCCAGCCGGTCGTCTTGCCCAGTCGCGCGCCCGGACGCCCTGCGCTGCGCTGCAGCAGCCACACCTCGCGCGCCGGCGGCCCCGGCCGCGGGGGCTGCAGGCCGCCAGGCTTCGCGGACGTGGGATCGACGCCCCATTCCTCCATCCAGCGGACCGGATCCAGGCTGGTCGAAGGCCCGTCATGGACCAGGAATTCGGCAACGTCGAAGCCGATCCCACCGGCGCCGATGATCGCCACCTTCCGGCCGGGGCTGACGTTGCCGAGCAGCACGTCGGTGTAGCCCACCACGCGAGGATGGTCGTGGCCTTCGAACTGCGCCGCGCGCGGAACCACGCCGGTGGCCAGCACCACGGCATCGAAGCCGGCCAGCAGCTGCGGCGTCGCACGGGTGCCCAGGCGCAGGTCGACGCCGGTTTCGCGCAGTTGCAGCCGGTAATAGCGCAGGGTCTCTTCGAACTCCTCCTTGCCCGGTATCCGCCGCGCCAGGTTGAACTGGCCGCCGATCGCATCGCCGGCCTCGAACAGCGTCACGGCATGGCCGCGCCCGGCCGCCACCGTGGCGCAGGCCAGGCCCGCCGGCCCTGCGCCGACCACCGCGATCCGCCGTGGCGCGGTGGTGGGTGGATAGACCAGCTCGGTTTCATGGCAGGCGCGGGGGTTCACGAGACAGCTCGCGCGGCGATTCTGGAACACGTGGTCCAGGCAGGCCTGGTTGCACGCGATGCAGGTGTTGATCGCATCCGCGCGGCCGGCGGCGGCTTTCGCCACCCAGTCCGGATCGGCCAGCAGCGGGCGTGCCATCGACACCATGTCCGCCTGCCCGCTGGCGAGGATCGACTCGGCGATATCGGGCATGTTGATCCGGTTGCTCGCCACCAGCGGCACCGAGACCTCGGGCATGAGGCGGGCGGTGACCCCGGCAAAGGCGGCTCTGGGAACCGAGGTGGTGATGGTCGGTATCCGCGCTTCGTGCCAGCCGATCCCGGTATTGATGATGCTCGCGCCGGCTGCCTCGACCGCGCGCGCCTGGGCCACGATCGCCGGCCAGTCGTTGCCGTCCTCGACCAGGTCGAGCATCGACAGGCGGTAGATGATGATGAAGTCCTGCCCGCAGGCCTCGCGCACGCGGCGCACGATTTCCACGGCGAAACGCATGCGGTTCTCGACGCTGCCGCCCCAGCGGTCGTCGCGTCGGTTGGTGCGCGCGACCGTGAACTGGTTCAGCAGGTAGCCTTCCGAGCCCATGATCTCGACGCCGTCGTAGCCGGCTTCGCGCCCGAGCCGCGCGGCGTGGGCGAAGGCGTTGATCTGGCGCTCCACGCCGCGCGCGGACAGCGCCCGGGGACGGAACGGATTGACAGGTGCCTTCAGCGCCGACGCCGACACCGACAGCGGGTGGTAGGCGTAGCGTCCGGCGTGCAGCAGCTGCAGGCAGATGCGCGAGTCATGGGCATGGACCGCATCGGTGACCTGCCGGTGCCGCGCCACTTCCGCGCGCCGCGTGAGCTTGCCGGCGAAAGGCTTCAGCCAGCCGGTCAGGCTGGGGGCAAAGCCGCCGGTGACCATCAGTCCGACGCCTCCGGCGGCGCGCTCGGCGAAGTAGGCGGCCAGCCTGGGGAAATTGCGCCGCTGGTCTTCCAGCCCGGTGTGCATCGAACCCATCAGCACGCGGTTGCGCAGGGTGGTGAATCCAAGGTCGATGGGCGAAAGAAGATGCGGGTACGGAGATGCAGTGGTCATTCACATTCGTCGGCGTACGGATCGGTCACGATGCGGGCTTGTGACATCCGCGGCAAGCGGCCGGCTTGGCCGCGCCGGTCGAGTTGTTAGAGCGGTGTTAACGCCACCTTCACATCTTCAAACCTAACCTGCACTCCGATGGCGGCCCGGGAGGCGGCCGTCGTGCCCTACAACTCGAGTGATGCGGTTCCGGCGCGGCCGGATTCCGTGCACCTTTTCAAGGAGCGACACCATGATGAACAAGAAGTTGCTGTGCGCAGCCCTGCTGGCTGGCTTGGGCGTCGCCCCCGCCGCCTTCGCCCAGGATTTCGACGACCGCTGGTACCTGACCGGTGGCGCCGGTTTCAACCTGCAGGACAATGACCGCGGTACGCGCGATGCGCCGTTCGCAACGCTTGGCTTCGGCAAGTTCATTTCCCCGGCG
>NZ_JBCLVB010000018.1:0-9992 GCF_039548455.1 Luteimonas sp. MJ250
ATGCCTGGACGAACGAGTTCTCCGAACCCGTATGAAGCCGCCAGCGATAGAGAACGACGAACCCGGGAGTCATTGATGCTTCCCTCGCGAACATGGTGGTGAGGCGCCTAACACCAGAGTTAAGCCGAGCAGCGTAGTGAAGCGAAACACATGGCAAGCTTTACCTGCCATGTGTTTTGCGTAACGAAGCGGATTCGGCTTGAACGACTTGTTAGGCCGCCGCTGCCCGGCACTTATGCCCAACCCGCGACGGCCCAACCCCTGAGCCGAACAGTACAACAAGTCTTGCTGGATGTTGACCTGGCACGTGGCGCGAGCGGAGCCTAGAAGCTCAAGTCGCGCGGCCAAGAACTCTCACCGCGCACTGCCCGAAGCCGAGCCGACCGGTCGAATCTTGCGAAGAGTCGCGCCTGTCCGAAGCCTAGGTACTGCCGGTCTGACTGCCGATGCCGGCACCGCGCGTGCGAGGTGCAAACGCTGCGGATGAGCGAGGCGCTACAGATTGCCTGAAACCCGGCAACAACAGTGCGGGAAACAAGGCCTAACACCTAAGTTAAGCCGAGCTGCGTAGTGGAGCCAAGCACATGGCAAGCTTTACCTGCCATGTGCTTGGTGGAACGAAGCAGCTTCGGCTTGAACGCATTGTTAGGGCTCAACTAGCTTGAACTCGACACCCGCTGTTGAGAACGTTTGACCAAGCTGGAAAGCCCCGTGCTTGTCGCGAGAGTACGGCACAAATACCTCTACTGTTTCGCCTGATACATGAGCCAGCCGGGTGCAAATTGCATCCGATTTTTGCTCTTGCCCAGGAGGAACTACGTACATATCCAAACACACACCAGCTGCCCTGATGGAGCCAAGAGCCGCCGAGTGAGCGAAAGATGATTGAAGAAACTCAACCATATCAGCCGACTTAGGCTGCTCGGTGCCGAGGCTCCCAGCTACTTGGGCTATCTTTCCGTCGGGGCTCATCGATACGCCAAATGGAATGAACTCGCCATGCGCAAGCAGCATGTACTCAGCGAACCCGAGAGCCTCATTGAACAGAGCATTGAGATCTTCGGAAGCCACAATTGAGCCCTAACACTTGAATTAAGCCGCGCCACGAAGTGACGTCGGCTTGAATGAATTGTTAGGTTGCGGCTACTTGGAGTCTTGGGTGCCGCAGCTAAGGTCCCCGGCGACCCAACGATTCACATCAGAAGTAAAGTCTAGGTGGCTACCCAGCGCGTAGTCGCCTTCTTTCACCTCGACACTCGCCCCGCCATCAGGAGCGTCATTGATAGTTACAACCAGGAACTCTGGCTGATCGGGGATGCCACCGCCGCGTCGGAAAGCGGAAATAACGGTCCCTCGAACTCCAACTCGGTCCTCAATAATCACGCCATCGCGCCAGAACGTTGGTTCTCGGGACCAGCACTTTTCCGCCATGCCAAGCAATGATTCCGCTAGCGGCTGTGCTCCCAATGTGCTTCGCAACTCGCCTGTTTTCTGCGGCACTGAAACACAGCCAACCAAACCCAATGTCAGCGCAATTGCAGAAACCAATGCCGTGAATGCTTTCATTGCATGAACCCCCTAATGTTTCCAGAGCAACCTAACACCAGAGTTAAGCCGTGCCGCAGCGGGGCGTGAAGCGCATGGCAAGCTGTACCTGCCATGTGATTTGCGCCCCGATGTGGCATCGGCTTGAACGACTCGTTAGGCCGCCGTTCCCTGGCACCTGCGCCCGACGTGCGGCAGCCCAACCCCTGAGGCGAACAGTACAACAAGCGCCGTGCTTGGTGCTGCCGAAACGCACCCTGCGCGCGGCCAAGAACTTTCACCGCACACTGTCCGAAGCCGAACCGGCGGGTCGAATCTTGCGAAGAGTCGCGCCGGGCCGAAGCCGAGGTGCTGCAGGGCTGACAGCTGATGCCTGCACCGCGCGTGCGAGGTGCAAACGCTGCGGACAAGCGAGGCGCTACAGATTGCCTGGAACCCGGCAACAACAGTGCGGGAAACAAGGCCTAACACCAGAATTAAGCCGTGCCGCGAAGCGGCATCGGCTTGAATGACTCGTTAGGCCGCCGATACCTGGCACCTGGCCCAACCCCTGAGCCGAACACTACAACAACTTGCCGCGCCTTTGCCGTGCCCGAGTGCGGAGCCGAGAGCGGCAACTCGCGCGGCGACGAACGCTCACGGCCAGCGACACGAGGCCGACTCGGGATGATCATGCTTGCGCTGAAGCCGCGCCTGTCCGAAGCCGGGGTGCTCCACGAGCGCCTGTCGATGCCTTCACCGCGCGTGCGAGGTGCAAATGCAATGAATGAGCGAGGCGCTACCGCGTGCCTGAAACCCGGCAACAACAGTGCGGGAAACAAGGCCTAACACCTAAGTTAAGCCGACCCGCGCAGTGGAGTGGACCAGGTGGCAAGCTGCATCTGCCGCCTGGGCCGCGTAACGAAGCGGGTTCGGCTTGAACGCATTGTTAGGTCACCGCTGCCGAATCTCAACGGTGACGTCAGGAGCATCCTCCCACCTGATCTCTCGCATACCCGACATACACGAAGTTCCGGGCTGGGTGCTCTTGTACGAGTTGATGCCTGTCACCAACCCGTCGTAGAACCAGACGATTCGATGGTCGTGATACCCGAATCCTGCGCCGGTCTGGCAGTACTGCCACGCCTCGGACTTTCCTTTGACTTGTCGATCATCTGGTGCACCAAGGGCAGCGTTCACTGCTGCCTTGCCATCTCCAACGTTGATCAAGGATGACTTGGTTTCCAAGCCGCCGCAGGCAACGATGCCGATCAAGCACGAAGCGAGAATTAAAGTTCTTCCAAGCATCGAAAATATCTCCACGGTGACCTAACGCCAGAATTAAGCCGCGCCGCGAAGCAGTGTCGGCTTGAATGAATTGTTAGAGCTCAGACCCCGACCCCTCGCCACAGCCAAACGACGATATACCCATAGACCAAGACGATCAGGGGATATTGAATGAAGTTCAACGTGTAGATCAACCAG
Organism: Luteimonas sp. MJ250; assembly: GCF_039548455.1. Lineage (NCBI taxonomy): Bacteria > Pseudomonadati > Pseudomonadota > Gammaproteobacteria > Lysobacterales > Lysobacteraceae > Luteimonas > Luteimonas sp. MJ250. The sequence goes on from NZ_JBCLVB010000018.1 coordinate 3,010, forward strand.
ATCTTTGAATTGATCTTCATTCTTGTTTGGGGCGGGAGCGTGTAGTCCTCCGGCATTTCCAGCATGGCGCGCCAATAGTCTGCGCGAAAATCTTGAATCGATGCCGTCTCGTAAAGGTCAAGTATTGCCTGATACTTGCCACTGACTTCCTCGTATTTATCCAACGAGTTGCTGTCGACATGAGGATCAGCCAACATTTTTAGCTTATTTATTCTAGATGCACATGAGTACATCTTCTCGGAAAGGCTAGAGTAATCATTGTTATTGATTATTAGCGAATAGACCAATACCGTAACGGAAGAGAAGACTTGAATCAGCGGCAGGTACTTTGACTGTATATTCTCGCCGAGGCCGTATGCCTGAAGCAGTGATGTAAGAATCAACACTAGGGAAATGTAAACGATCATCCAGGTCGAGAGACTGGCGTGAAGTTTCATACGGCGAGAGTAGTGAAATCGCGTCTTACTAGTCGCGTCCATCTTCTTGTACAGCTTTCGCATCTTATTCGGTGCCGACACAATTCCCCCCTGAGCGCTAACGCCTTATGTCTTGAGTTTCCCCTAGCCTAAGAGCCGAGAGCCCGGCGCGCGCGCCCGATAACGCCTCGGTGTCAGACCACCGTAATTCAGCAGGGGCCGCACGCCGGATCTCGCGCCCTGCGCCCGAACAGTTGATCGAGGTTTCCCTCGAACTGATAAGCGTGGGCCTCGGGCGCGATGCTCTCGGCCACTCGACTGTATCGGAGAACCGAGATGACGGCAGCAGGGATCGACGTGTGCAAGGCCAGTCTGGATCTGGCCGTGGATGGGCAGCCGGGCGTGGCGGGGTTTGCCAACAATGGCGCCGGCATCACCAAGCTGGTCAAGCGCCTGCAGGCACTCAAGACCACGCGGATCGTGGTCGAGGCCACCGGCGGCTACGAGGAGCCGCTGCTCGAGGCCTGCTGCGATGCCGGCCTGTGGATCGCACGGGTCAACCCGCGGCAGGCACGCGCCTTTGCCAACGCTACCGGGGAGCTGGCCAAGACCGACGACATCGACGCCCGGATCCTGGCACTCATGGCCCGGCTGTTCGCCGATCGCCTCCGACCCTACGTCGCGCCGCCGCTCTGGCAGCGCGAGCTGCGTGACTGGCTGCGTCGCCGTGGCCAGGTGGTCGTCCTGCTCCAGGCCCAGAAGCAGCAGGCCGCCATGGCACCAGCCTCGGTCCGCAAGCTTGCGGCGCGCACCATTGCCGCCTTGGTCCGCGAGCTGGCCGCGATCGAGAAGACGATGAAGGCCCTGATCAACGAACACGCCACGCCCGCGCTGCGCTCAAGCAAGGGTCTGGGGCCCGTGTTCCAAGCGACCGTGCTCGCACTGCTGCTCGAACTCGGCCACCTTGACCGCAGGCAGATCGCCAAGCTCACCGGCGTGGCCCCGATGAACCGCGATAGCGGCCAGGGCCAAGGCAAGCGCCGCATCCGCGGCGGACGAGCCCCGGTTCGCGTCGCGCTTTACATGGCCACCCTCTCGGCCGTGCGCTGGGATCCGACGATGAAGGCCCACTACCGGCAGCTTCGGGCACGCGGGAAGCTGGGCAAGGTGGCTCTCGTGGCGTGCATGCGCAAGCTGCTCGGGATCATCAATGCCAGGCGCCGCGACGAGCTTCAGGCCGAAGCCTTGGCAGTGGCTTGAGCGGTACGCTTCAAGACAGTTGCTGAATTAAGCCGCGCCGCGAAGCGGTGTCGGCTTTGAATGAACTGTTGGGCAGCAGTGACTAGGAGTTCTGCCGCCAGCCACTGTTGCCGCCACGGCGAGAAAGAGCCAGAGCCACGGTGTCGTGAGCCCGAAACGTCATGTCGGTCGCGGGTTCACGAACCTGCCCAATCTTTTGCCCCGAGTCAAAGCTCGCCGTTGACAGAACTGGCCGAGAACCCCCAAACCAGCTTGGTTGCGTTGACCGGTGAGCGAGCCTGGGCACGGGTGAAATCAAGCAGCGCGTCGAGGCGCGGGCGATCGTACAGCCGCCCGGCCAGCAGCACGGCATAGAGGCCACGTGTGTGGGCGATGTCGTCCAGCGGATTCGCCTCCAGCAGCACCAGATCCGCAGCATTGCCGACGGCCACGCGGCCGTGCCGGTGCGTCTGCCCGGCATAGCGCGCAGCGTCCAGTGTGGCCGCACGCAGCACCTCGGCCGGCGACAGGCCGGCGCGTACCAGAAGGGCCATTTCGTCGTGGTAGCGAAAACCGCCGATCGCGGTGTCCGTGCCCACCAGCACCGGCACGCCTGCCCGGTACGCCGCGTGCGTCAACGCTAGGCCGTGCTCGAAGTAGCCCCGCAGGGCGGCCTCGCCGCGCGCGGCGGGATAGCGCACCACGGTGGACTTCAGATCGTCGCGGTACGCCCAACGCGAAAGAGGGTCTAGGAATGCCAGGCGCGGATCTCCGGTGAAGGCGGGATCGCGCGCGCGCGCATCCTCCTCGCGTGTCACGTGTGTGGGCACGAACGATGTACCCGCCTCACGCATCTGCGCGAATGCACGCGCACAGGCTGCTGCGTCGTAATGGGTGACCATACGTTCGACCAGTGCGGTGGGCACTTCCGCGTCCAAAGCACCACTGCGCCATGCTGCTGCATCACGGAAGCAATGGCGCGCGAAGACATGGCCATGCTCAAAACTACGCTGCCCAGCTGCGACGGCGTTGTCCAGGCTCACAGCCTTGGGCAGGTGGCCGACCACGGGCATACCCCACAGCCGCGCTTCGTCGGTCAGGCGCTTGTAGGTGGCCGGCGACAGGCGGTTGTACACTTTCAGCGCATCCAGCCCGCGCGCGCGATAGTCCGCGGCGAGCCTGGCGGCCTGATCGGGCGTCATGTCGGCCCGTTCGAAGTAGAAGCTGGCCACCTCGACAAAGCGCGGACTGACCATACGGCCCTCGATAGCGGCGCGGGTCCAGTGGCGCTTGTCGGCAACGCAGGCAATCAAGGTGTCGTCGCTGCCGGGGCAATCCATCAGGTCGCGGGTGCCGGTGATGCCGTTCGCGACGGCCAGGGGCAGGTGCAATTGCGGTGATAACTTGAACGCATGCGTATGCATGTCCCAGAAACCAGGAAGCAGGTAGCGGCCGTCTGCCTCTAGCACCGGCAAGTCCGGTGCTGCACGCAAGCCGTAGCCGATGCGACTGATGGTGCCGCCTTTGATCAACACGTCGGTCGGCTCGCCGGCGATGGCCCGCTCCACATCGATGATGCGGGCATTGCGGATCAACCGGCTATCGGCGGCGTCGGGCAGTGGGGCCGTTGCCGATGGCCAAAGAACGCCCAGAGCAAAAATCGCTACTAGACCCGCGACCATCCCAAGCAGGTATCTTAAGAAACGTCTCATGGAAAACCTGTCAGTCCCTTGCCAACGGTGGATGCTGCCTAACGCCTAAGTTAAGCCGCGCCGCGTAGTGGAGCCAAGCACATGGCAAGCTTTACCTGCCATGTGCTTGGCGTAACGAAGCGGTGTCGGCTTGAACGCATTGTTAGGCGCCGCCCCCGACCGCTGGCAACATGAAGTCTGCGACGGTTTCCAAGACAATCTCCGGAAACCGCTCAGCCGTTGCCTGCTCCACCTGCCTCCCAGCCTCAGGGTCAACTGACCCTAGCGCGAACGCATCGTCACGTGCTTTGGCGCTAGGCCACTGGGCATAGCTGTACCACAACCCATCCGATCCTTGATGCAACCGCGAGCCAAGGGACCCGCGCTCCGAGCGCAGTAGGTCCGATACGCGGGACCATGCCTGGACGAACGAGTTCTCCGAACCCGGATGAAGCCGCCAGCGATAGAGAACGACGAACCCGGGAGTCATTGATGCTTCCCTCGCGACCATGGTGGTGAGGCGCCTAACACTAGAATTAAGCCGTGCCGCGAAGCGGCATCGGCTTGAATGATTTGTTAGCGCCCAGCGCGTGGGACGACAGCGTCACGCACTTGACGAAAAGCTGAGAGAAGCCTTTCACGATTGCCGGGAGCATTGTTGACAAAGAGCGGGCTAGGATGCGGTGACGTGAATACACGATATCTGACTTCATTGATATGAGGCTGAGCTCGCTCGGCTTTGCGGCCGACCAAGACCACGGTTCTTACCCTCGGCAGAAGTTCGAGTAAGCGCGGCAGCGGTTTCAGACCGGCCTCAAGATCGGCTGGTGTGGCAGCGCGAATCTTGCTGCCAGTTCCAATATACCAAGGGACCACGTTCCAGAGAGCCATGGACTTTCTATGAAGTCCAGCCTCGTGGCACAACTCGAAAATATTCTTCGCTGTTTCATCTGGATTGTTACGTGATACGAAGCCAGATCTGACGGCTTTTGCTCCAGGGGCTTCCAACAGAAAAAGAACCTCAGCCTCAATACCTCCGTCCCAAGGGTCGAAGTAGGGAATCACGGCGCCGGGTCCGGCCTCTAGACGCAGCCGCTCAACGTAGTCGGTCAAGGGCGCGATATGAGGATCACGAAGCAGCTGCATGCGCTCGGATATGGCACGAGCGTCACCAAGCAGCTTTGGAGTGTCAGTGAGCATGGTTTGTCATGGGCGCTAACGCCAGAATTAAGCCGTGCCGCGAAGCGGCATCGGCTTGAATGAATTGTTAGACCGCATCCGACTCATCATCGAAGTAGAGATGTCCACGAAAGCTATTTGCCTCCACGTGTATCGCATGCCAGAGCCGATTGGCCTCATCTTGAATGGCGAGCATTCTTTTCTCCACTTCAGCCCGCTCTGGAAGCGAAAGCTCCATATCAGGATCAAGGCAGTGAGTGATCGCCTTATGACTGAGGAAATTCCGCTGATCCTTGAAGGCCGACAGGTCAGTACCAAGTTGCGCGTTGTTGCTCAGCTTTTTGAACGTCTTGATCAACGTTTCTAGCGCAGAGTTTTCGTAGTCATCCCCGGCGAAGTTGAATGGCATCTTGTCGCCAATACATTTCTTGGCAAGTTCAAGGGCCTCCGAAATATAGAGTTTGAGCTGTTGCTCGACCAGCTGACACCCAGTAAGGGCGTGTGCCACCTTCAAGTAGAAGCGATCATCTGCCATGCGGGCTAACACCTGAGTTAAGCCGCGCCGCGAAGCGGCGTCGGCTTGGACGAATAGTTAGAGGGCCCCATATTAGTCACCGCCGCCATCTCCGCCGCCGCCGTCACCGTAGCCGCCGTCACCGTCGTCGCTTGATCCATCCGCGGTCTCCGACTCGAACCAGTCGAAGCTGAACCAAACATCGTGGCGCCACCCGTTGAGGAAACCTGCACCGACCGCGAACAGGAGTACGCTAATAACCGGATGCCCAGAGAAAGCGACAAACAGCCCACTGACAAAAGTCGCCAGTCCAATCACCCCTTGCAGCATGAGTCTCGTTGCCCTCTAACACCCAAGTTAAGCCGCGCCCCAGCGAGGCGTGAAGCACATGGCAAGCTGCACCTGCCATGTGGTTTGCGTTCCGATGGGGCGTCGGCTTGAACGCATTGTTAGGCCGGCGTACCACGGCCCAAATGCTCTCGCCACTCAGCGTATCCCTGCTGCTCTTCATTTATCCGGCGCTGAACCAGCGCGCGTCTATCAGCGTGTGTTGTCAGAAGACCGCTGCGCGAGAGAAGCCCGTTGCAACCCGTGCAACACAGCCTCAAGTTCTCCAAATCATCGGTACCACCCGTAGCGACTGCGGCGACGTGGTCGACAGTAGCTGACCAGTACGTGGAGAAGGAGTTCAGAAGATCAGAGTCGCAGTATTGGCAAATGCCGTTATCTCGCTCAAAGACCTTCCGCCAAGTTGAATGATGAACCCGCATACGTGAAGTCCTCCGTTGTAGGCCTAACACCAGAATTAAGCCGCGCCGCGAAGCGGCGTCGGCTTGAATGACTTGTTAGGGCGCACCCTAGCAGACCTGAGAGCCAACAACCGCTGAAAAGTAGTGCCAGTTCTGGCCGCCCGAATCCATGCCTGGGAAGTCAGCATGTGTAAGGCGTTTCAGGCTGGTCCCATGCTGGTCCAGAAGAGCGTCAATGTTATCGGCGAGCTCTGGCTCTGCCCCGACCACGACTACATCCGGGTCAGCCAGAACTGCCCAGGAACCGGAGTTGTCATACAACACGTACTCAAGTGACCAATTGTCCGGCTCATAGACGAACGAGCGGAAGCTGTCCCAGTCTGGAGAGAGACTGACGGAGTCGGGTCGATCGGGCGTGTAGAGGTGGAGCAACAGGTCGGTTGTACGTGCGGCGGTAGTAATTGACTCGAATAGGAACTTGGGAAGGCGAGTGTGATCGAAGCGGTCACGATCCAAAACGCAGCCGCGCCATCCCGCGCGCCGAAATGGCGGCAAAGAATCATCGGACTCGTTGAAGAATCGGGCGCGAGGATCTTGCTCTGATACATCCATTGCGATTGGTCTCTGTGCGCACTAACACCAGAGTTAAGCCGAGACGCGTAGTGGAGTGAAACACATGGCAAGCTTTACCTGCCATGTGTTTTGCGTAACGAAGCGGCTTCGGCTTGAACGACTTGTTAGGCCGCCGCACGCCGAGCTTGCGCCAAACCTTGTGACAGCCCAACCCCTGAGCCGAACAGTACAACAAGTCTGGCCGAACGGCCTGAGCCTGGCACTCGCCGGGGCCGAAGCCAAACCCAGCGACTCGCGCGGCCAAGAACCCTCACTGCGCGCTGTCCGAAGCCGACTCGGCGGGTCGAAACTTGCGGAAGGTCGCGTCTGTCCGAAGCCGAGGTGCTGCTGGGCTGGCTGCCGATGCCCGCACCGCGCGTGCGAGGTGCAAACGCTGCGGATAAGCGAGGTGCTACAGATTGCCTGGAACCCAGCAACAACAGTGCGGGAAACAAGGCCTAACACCAGAGTTAAGCCGAGCCGCGTAGTGGAGCGAACCACATGGCAAGCTTTACCTGCCATGTTGTTTGCGTAACGAAGCGGCTTCGGCTTGAACGACTTGTTAGGCCGCCGAATGCCGAGC
>NZ_JBCLVB010000019.1:0-9846 GCF_039548455.1 Luteimonas sp. MJ250
GCGCACGTTTGGTGTAACGAAGTACTCAGGTGCCTTCTGTGGCCCCAAGTGGCTCGTGGCGCACCCCGTTAGAACCAAGAATGTAGTCAGCAAGATCACGAAACGCACGGAATGTCCCCCTAACACCGAAGTTAAGCCGAAACGCGTAGTGGAGCGGAGCACATGGCAAGCTGTACCTGCCATGTGCTTTGCGGAACGAAGCGGTTTCGGCTTGAACGCATTGTTAGGCCTTCCCGCCTGCTGCAGCCAGTACGCGGTTAGTCAATAGCGACCCAGTTTCCCCGCGAATCCCTCCTCAATTGAACCGTTTTCGTGATTGAGGGGCAACAGTTTGCATCACCAGGTGCATGTTCCGACGTTTCTAGAAAAATACTGTTGTGCGTGCTACGCACAATTCTTCCGCCTAGACCTGAGTAGCTAACATCTACGGTGGGCGATGACTGGGCTGGGTCGACTACATAAGAGTCGCCCGTACGAACGTTCACAATGGCGATGTTCGTAGTCGCGGTGCCAGAGCCGCCCAGGCATCCTATGTCGCCGTGCCAAAGCACAGCGAAGGCTGCGCTTTCTCGATCTTCAAAGCTTGCATAGGGTGAGAGCGTGGCAATGTCATCCGAAGTGACCTCTACATCTCCGCAGGAGATGGAAGATGCGTACCTCGAGACGACTGACGCCACGTTCTGATCTACGTCGCTTGAACTGATTGACTGCGAGTATGCGACTGAAGGGGCGAGCAAAAGAGCGAGAGACAAGTACGTTATCTTCATTGATTCTCTACTGAAGGTTGGATGGATGAGGCGCGTGGTTGGGTGTTGAAGGCCTAACACCTAAGTTAAGCCGAATTGCAGCGCGTAGCCGGGCACATGGCAAGCTTTTCCTGCCATGTGGCTGGCGTAGCGATGCAATTTCGGCTTGAACGCATTGTTAGGCCCCGCGGCGGTTTGATACAAAAGGGCGATTTGAGAAGCGCAAGTAGAGTAGCAGTAGTCCCCGCACGAGAAGTAGCCAAGCCGTCACCGTGAAAAGCGCTATGAAGCCGGTGGGAACTCCAGCTTTGCTGAGAAGCGGAACGGAGATTGTGAATACGATTGCGATTGCTAGCCCAACAATGGCGAACGAAGTCAGCCAGGGTAGTCGGTTGGAATGCTCACAGTTTGGGCAGTCGATCTCCACGGACCACAAGTACGACGGCACTAAATCCATCATCGTCGGAGAGATCGCCTGGGAACACTGCGAGCAAGTGACTGCCATCTTGAGAAACCCTCACGAGGGGCCTAACACCAGAATTAAGCCGTGCCGCGAAGCGGCATCGGCTTGAATGACTTGTTAGGCGCTTGGCCCGACTGCGTCACCTCAATGCCGAGCGACATTGGCGGCATGATGTGGCGAAACAGCAGTTGGCCCAGCGGCCCAATCAGCAGTACTTCGCTGAGTGCTCCTTCCCCGAGCGGATCAGACTCCACAACTTGAGCCACGGGAAACGGCAACAGCCCAGCTGCGCCGGCAAAGGGACTCATCGAGTAGGTCTTACCGTTTCTCGCCCATTGTAGTGCTCCCGGATCGCACCTCTCTAAAGAGAGGCCAAGCGAAGGATACTTATCTGGGTCGAGGTACACCTCACACGGAGCCAGCATGACCAAGCCTCCGTCGGAAAGCTCGAGCACGGCCGCGCTCGTGGCGAGTGGCGTGGTGTTTCCGTCAATCCAGGCGGGATGCACCGGCTCGCACAGGGGAGTCAGTACTTGCCGTACTACCGTGTTGACGAGCGACGAAGTGTCCATAAGCGCCTAACACTAGAATTAAGCCGTGCCGCGAAGCGGCATCGGCTTGAATGACTTGTTAGGCCGCGGTCCACTTACCAAGGAAGTTCTGACCACGACCGACCCTCCAGATTCCTGTACTTGCCAGATGCCATGCCCACTAGATAGTAGACGAGCAGAAGGAAGGCGACAGCTATCAGCCCCAAGAAGAACAGGAAGCCGCCCGTGGTATGCGGTATTAGCTGATTGTTTACGAGGAGGACGTAAGGAAGGCCAATGATCGGCGCAGCAAAACAGAGGACGAACAGGACCCAGAAGCTCTTCGGCCTCACGGAGGACTTAACCACCTTGTCGATCAGCGACATAGTTGCTCCCGCGGCCTAACACCAGAGTTAAGCCGTGCCGCGAAGCGGCATCGGCTTGAACGACTCGTTAGGCCGCCGTTCCCTGGCACTTGCGCCCGAAGTGCTGCAACCCAACCCCTGAGGCGAACAGTACAACAAGCGCCGTGTCTGGTGCTGCCGAAACGCACCATGCGCGCGGCCAAGAACTCTCACCGCGCACTGCCCGAAGCCGACCCGGCAGGTTGAATCTTGCGGAGAGTCGCGCCTGTCCAAAGCCGAGGCACACAAAGCTCGCTGCCAATGCCGTCACCGCGCGTGCAAAGAGCCAATCGCAACAGGCAGACCGGATGCGACAAGCAACCGATAACCGGTGCTGCAACAGTGCCGAGAACAAGGCCTAACGCCAGAGTTAAGCCGAGACGCGTAGTGGAGCGAACCACATGGCAAGCTTTACCTGCCATGTGTTTTGCGTAACGAAGCGGCTTCGGCTTGAACGACTTGTTAGGCCGCCGCACGCCGAGCTTGCGCCCGACCTTGCGACAGCCCAACCCCTGAGCGGAACACTACAACAAGTCTGGCCGAACGGCCTGAGGCTGGCACTTGCCGGGGACGGAGCCAAAACCAGCGACTCGCGCGGCTGAGAACTCTCTCAGCGCCCTGTCCGAAGCCGACTCGGCCGGTCGAATCTTGCGGAGAGTAGCGCCAGTCCGAAGCCGAGGCGCTGCAGGGCTGACTGCCGATGTCTGCACCGCGCGTGAGAGGTGCAAACGCTGCGGATACGCGATGCGCTACAGATCGCCTGGAACCCAGCAACAACAGTGCGGAAAACAAGGCCTAACACCTAAGTTAAGCCGAGACGCGTAGTGGAGCGAAGCACATGGCAAGCTGTACCTGCCATGTGCTTTGCGGAACGAAGCGGCTTCGGCTTGAACGCATCGTTAGGCGCGCTACGGCGCACCCCTGTACGCGGCCCACGATGGCAACTTGTGCTTGCGAGCCAGATGCCGAAAGTATGCCGCCATGATGAGACCGAAGAGTGCACCCGCGGCGAGTGCAGAAGCCGCCATGAGACTGATGGGCATGCCCTGACGTGCCCAGAGAACGGCCCACATGAGCAGACCCCAAAACAGACTAAAGAACGCACTCATTGCGAGTGCGCCTGGAATGAATGGAGTAAACAGCGGCGGCGGTACCTCAACGCCGAACCGCCAAAACAGGCGCCAAAGCGGAGGCGCGGCTGTGTTCTTCGGGACGCCGAGCATCGCCATGTGCCGATACATTTCTTCCAGCTTCTCGTGATGTTTCATAAGCTCTTCCAGCCCCTCGCGATGTGTCCCAAGCGCCTAACGCCTAAGTTAAGCCGAGACGCGTAGTGGAGCGAAGCACATGGCAAGCTGTATCTGCCATGTGCTTTGCGGAACGAAGCGGCTTCGGCTTGAACGCATTGTTAGGCACCACCTACCTCGGCCAACATTAGAACCTCTGTTGAGGAGTACAGATTCTCGACCTTGGCAACAACCCGGGCACCCAGAACCCTACGATACAAGTGCTGGGCTCGATTGTCGTCACGAGTGGACACGAGCACTGACTTGAGCGACTGGCCAGATGTTCTTAGCTCCTCGCCTAGAAGTGCCAGTGACTCCCTGATGAGATGCTCGCCGTAGCCTTGCCCTCGCAGCTTGGAAAGAACGGCTATTTGCTCAAGCTCCATTACGGCCGACGCGCGCATCCCGGCCTTTTGTGCCCAGAAGGCATACCCGGCAATTTCTGCCTTGTCCGTGAGGACGTAGGAAAGTATGCGCGGTGCTGCTGCGAGAGTTGCATCCACCCACGACTCCGAATGCATCTGCCGTGGGAATGCCTCTCGATGGATCTTGGCGATCGCATCTGCATCATTCGTCGTCGCTCGCCGCACCGATATGGTCATTTGTGGTGCCTAACGCTAAGTCGACCCCATCTATGGGGCGGTAAATGGGACGGTCGCCGTTGCGAGGCGGCTCGTCAACCACGAGAAATGTCAGGAAATCAACGGGCTACGAAGGTGCCATGTGCCAAGAACCGGGACGTGGCTCGGCGCTATCAGGCGCTAGCGAGGTGATAATTTTTTACCGCGGCTCTTTTGGCCGGTATTGCGACAAACCTGAGGCCTAACACCAGAATTAAGCCGCGCCGCGAAGCGGCGTCGGCTTGAATGAGTTGTTAGCCGCTAGCTGGCGAATGCTCGAACTTGATCTTTGCACCGTTAATCAACCGCATGAATGGTTCTGTTGATGACAGTTTTAGGTCTGCCCAGAGAGTGACTTCAGTGGGGTTGGTCGGCACTTCTGAAAATGGCGCGCCGACACTGAACTCAAAGCCTGTCGGGTCTTGCACAAGTACTTGGCGCTGCAGCAGTTGGAGCTGATGAGCACCATCGGAGCTTAGAGCAAGCAGGTACGTGGACACTGGTATGTCTGCCTTAAACACTCCACCAGAGCGTAACTCCTCTGTTACGCCAAGAAGCGACAGCTTCATTGCAGCCTTGCGAGTTCCAGACGAGGTTGTGAGAGACAAACCTAGATGGCTTTTGGGGACGTCGATCTTGAAATCTGCCGGCACGGATATCTTGACTCGGACTTGTGTTGGGTCGATCTGTGACAGAGCGCGAGGTGACATCGACGACAGGCTCAAGGCCGTGGAAAGCGGAATGGATGCGCAGCCGACACCTAGGGCCACCGATATCGCCAGCACTAAACTCGCAAGAATTCGCATGACTCCCCCTAGCGGCTAACGCCTGAATTAAGCCGAGCCGCGAAGCGGCTTCGGCTTGAATGAATTGTTAGGCCGCAAGCTAGCGCGACTGGCGCCGGAAGAAAAGCCAGAGGCCTACGCAAAGCAAGGCAACCCATAGCGCCAGGTGCAGCCACAGCTCACCAGCTGCCGGAGGAACCCCAAAGGGATCGGCATCGTTGCTGAGTTGTGCGCCCGTAGGATCGATTAGAGCAAGGACGGAGAATGCTGAGCCAAGCAGAGCGATTGCGGCCAGCAGTGCGCCAAGGGCTCGTCCAACGGGTGTCTTAACAGTCCTATTTGAGGAAGGACCTGTCTTTGGGTCGGGAGTGGCCTGTGGCGGGGCGTACGGATCGTCTGACATGCGGCCTAACGCCTTGAGTTAAGCCGAGCCACGAAGTGGCTTCGGCTTGAACGAATTGTTAGGCCGCCGGCCGAAGAGGCGACGCCCCACCGAGGCGAACTTTACGACAGATCTGGCCGGAGGACGCGCTTGCGCCGGGCGCGATCGGGAATGAGCAATTGCCGATCGATCCGTGAGCCAGCGGCTTGCGCTGTGAATTGTCGAGGGTAGGCGGAGTGCGATCGCGTCTGGAGCGACAGGTTTGCGCCGTGAGCTATCAGCGGTGCGAACTGGCACAGCAATTGCACTTGCCCGAGCGGCCTAACGCCTGAGTTAAGCCGACCCGCGAAGCGGGTTCGGCTTGAATGAATTGTTAGGCGCATGCTCCTCAACACAGAACATCCGGGCCATCGGTCGACCAGAAGTCATTCCGTCGTCTTGCCGTCAAAGTGCTCGTTGTCAGCCTCCGCATCCTCGCGAGTATGGTGAATAACGCCGTCTCGGTGATTGGGAGGCGCGTAGATTGTGTAGAGCTTGAGGGGGGCGTTTCCAGTATTGATGATGTTGTGGTTTGCCCCGGCCGGAACAATGATCCCAAAACCGGCTTTGATCGCTGTCCGGACACCGTCAAGAATCGCTTCCCCGGTACCTTCCTCCACGCGAAAGAACTGATCCAGCGTGTGAACTTCCGCCCCAATCTCTTCGTTGGGCTTTAATGCCATGATGACAAGCTGGCAATTCTTCGCCGTGTACAGCACCTGACGAAACTCGTCGTTCTTAACGGCAATACTCTCAATGTCCTGTACGAAGCCTTTCATGATGTTTCTCCTTTGTATCGAACAATCATATCCGTCGAACCCGTCGCATGCGCCTAACACCAGAGTTAAGCCGTGCCGCAGCGGGGCGTGAAGCACATGGCAAGCTGTATCTGCCATGTGGTTTGCGCCCCGATGTGGCATCGGCTTGAACGACTCGTTAGGCCGCCGCTGCCCGACACCTGCGCCGAACCCCTGCAGCCCAACCCCGAACCGAAACACTACAACAACTTGGCACAGCTGGGCCGTACCTTGGAACTACGAAGCGCGAACTACAGCTCGCGTGTGCGAGGAGCCTCACCAGGATCTGTCCGAAGCCGACCCGGCAGGCCGAACCTTGCGGAGGGTCACGCCTGTCCGAAGCCGAGGTGCTGCAGGACTGACTGCCGATGCCTGCACCGCGCGCGCGAGGTGCAAACGCTGCGGATAAACGAGGCGCTACAAATTGCCTGGAACCCGGCAACAACAGTGCGGGAAACAAGGCCTAACACCAGAGTTAAGCCGAGCAGCGTAGTGAAGCGAAACACATGGCAAGCTTTACCTGCCATGTGTTTTGCGTAACGAAGCGGATTCGGCTTGAACGACTTGTTAGGCCGCCGCTGCCCGGCACTTATGCCCAACCCGCGACGGCCCAACCCCTGAGCCGAACAGTACAACAAGTCTTGCTGGAGAGCTTGACCTGGCACGTGGCGCGAGCGGAGCCTAGAAGATCAAGTCGCGCGGCCAAGAACTCTCACCGCGCACTGCCCGAAGCCGACCCGGCCGGTCGAATCTTGCGAAGAGTCGCGCCTGTCCGAAGCCGAGGTACTGCAGGTCTGACGGCCGATGCCGGCACCGCGCGTGCGAGGTGCAAAACGCTGCGGATAAGCGAGGCGCTACAGATTGCCTGAAACCCGGCAACAACAGTGCGGGAAACAAGGCCTAACACCTAAGTTAAGCCGAATTGCAGCGCGTAGCTGGCAACATGGCAAGCTGTACCTGCCATGTTGACGGCGTAGCGATGCAATTTCGGCTTGAACGCATTGTTAGGTTGCTCCGGGCCGAAAGCCCCTTACAACCCATCGGATTATGTGGATGACGAGGTAGGCGACTAGCCAACTAATGACTGGGACAAGCGCAATGGCAAGGAGAAAGCCGCCCCAATTGAAGTGCTTACTGTCCGGCGTTCCGGCAACGAGCGCTCCAGGCGCGCAGCCGTATGCCTCCTCAAGGGTAAATGCCTTTTGATTGGGAGACATTTCCGCAGCGGGCGCGCTGCAACTTGGAGGCTGACCTGGAGCTGATGTTACAAACGCTCCGAATGCGATGGCGAGGAATAGAACGCATGCCGCCCACACGCCGGTGAGTACGACTCCAATTCTCTGCCACCCATTTAGTCGATTAAGCATGGTGAGCAACCTAACGCCTGAATTAAGCCGCGCCGCGAAGCGGTGTCGGCTTGAATGAATTGTTAGGCCCCGCCTCGTCGTCTTGAGTCAAGGCCACGTCTTGAGCAGTCTCTTGACGCTTCCGGCGCTCAGACTTCTTGTAGCCAACCTTCTTGGCAAGGGCCGCGACGTCTGGATTGTCCGGATGCGCGATTTCCTGGCGGGGGTTGTCTCGTATTACTTGCGCGATGGTTTTATGGATGCTTCTGCTCATTGCCCTTCCAGTGCGCTGTAGAAGTTGTTGCGGGGCCTAACACCAGAGTTAAGCCGTGCCGCAGCGGGGCGTGAAGCGCATGGCAAGCTGTACCTGCCATGTGATTTGCGCCCCGATGTGGCATCGGCTTGAACGACTCGTTAGGCCGCCGTTCCTTGGCACCTGCGCCCGACGTGCGGCAGCCCAACCCCTGAGGCGAACAGTACAACAAGCGCCGTGCTTGGTGCTGCCGAAACGCACCCTGCGCGCGGCCAAGAACTTTCACCGCACACTGTCCGAAGCCGAACCGGCAGGTCGAATCTTGCGAAGAGTCGCGCCGGGCCGAAGCCGAGGTGCTGCAGGGCTGACTGCTGATGCCTGCACCGCGCGTGCGAGGTGCAAACGCTGCGGACAAGCGAGGCGCTACAGATTGCCTGGAACCCGGCAACAACAGTGCGGGAAACAAGGCCTAACACCAGAGTTAAGCCGTGCCGCGAAGCGGCATCGGCTTGAACGACTCGTTAGGCCGCCGTTCCCTGGCACCTGCGCCCGATGTGCGGCAGCCCAACCCCTGAGGCGAACAGTACAACAAGCGCCGTGTCTGGTGCTGCCGAAACGCACCCTGCGCGCGGCCAAGAACTGTCACCGCGCACTTCCCGAAGCCGACCCGGCAGGTCGAATCTTGCGAAGAGTCGCGCCTGTCCGAAGCCGAGGTGCTGCAGCGCTGACTGCCGATGCCTGCATCGCGCGTGCGAGGTGCAAACGCTGCGGATAAGCGAGGCGTTACAGACTGCCTGGAACCCGGTAACAACAGTGCGGGAAACAAGGCCTAACACCAGAGTTAAGCCGTGCCGCGAAGCGGCATCGGCTTGAACGACTCGTTAGGCCGCCGTTCCCTGGCACCTGCGCCCGACGTGCGGCAGCCCAACCCCTGAGGCGAACAGTACAACAAGCGCCGTGTCTGGTGCTGCCGAAACGCACCATGCGCGCGGCCAAGAACTCTCACCGCGCACGGCCCGAAGCCGACCCGGCAAGTCGAATCTTGCGAAGAGTCGCGCCCGTCCGAAGCCGAGGTGCTGTAGGGCTGACTGGCGATGCCTGCACCGCGCGTGCGAGGTGCAAACGCTGCGGAGAAGCGAGGCGTTACAGATTGCCTGGAACCCGACAACAACAGTGCGGGAAACAAGGCCTAACCGCCTGAATTAAGCCGCGCCGCGAAGCGGTGTCGGCTTGAATGAATTGTTAGGCCGCAGCTTGCCATACGCCAGTGATGCCAACACGGCACCCACTACCCATGCGGCAAGGGTTTTGGTGCCGTAAGTGAGATGGCCCGACAACCCCATTGCAAGAAGCGTGACAGCGAGGAACGAGGCAAGTGACCACGAAGCACGAGCCTGAAACACCAGGAGCGCGGCAAGGTGGATGAGCAGCGCAATAAGTGCAGCCCCGAGCCCAAACACAACGACCGCCTCCCAGACCGCCAGCGGGGCCCACGAGGGCATCACGAATGCGTTGGTGTAGCCAAGCGTTGAGATGGATACGAAGTAGATGGCGATACCCGACACCGCGCCGCCGATGATGCTCTTAATGGGTACTTGCATGATCCTCTCCCTGCGGCCTAACACCAGAGTTAAGCCGTGCCGCGAAGCGGCATCGGCTTGAACGACTCGTTAGGCCGCCGTTCCCTGGCACCTGCGCCCGACGTGCGACAGCCCAACCCCTGAGGCGAACAGTACAACAAGCGCCGTGTTTGGTGCTGCCGAAGCGCACCACGCGCGCGGCCAAGTACTCTCACCGCGCACTGACCGAAGCCGATTCGGAAGGTCGAATCTTGCGAAGGGTCGCGCCTGTCCGAAGCCGAGGTGCTGCAGGGCTGACCGCCGATGCCTGCACCGCGCGTGCAAGGTGCAAAAGCTGCGGGCAAGCGAGGCGTTACCGATTGCCTAGAACCAAGCAACAACAGTGCGGGAAACAAGGCCTAACACCTGAGTTAAGCCGTGCCGCGAAGCGGCATCGGCTTGAACGAATTGTTAGACGTCACTCCTGCGCCCTTTCGGTCGATTGATCCTGCAGGTCACTGATCAATGACTCCATCTCGCCAATCTCACGGCGTTGAGCCTCAATGATCTCATCCGCAAGGGTTCTTACTCGGGGGTCCGAGATCCGGGCCCGCTCACTTGTGAGGATTGCAATGG
>NZ_JBCLVB010000020.1:0-7139 GCF_039548455.1 Luteimonas sp. MJ250
CGTTCAAGCCGAACTTGCTTCGTTACGGCTTTGGCGTGGCAGGAAAAGCTTGCCACGCCAAAGCCTCCACTACGCAAGTCGGCTTAACTCAGGTGTTAGGCCTTGTTTCCCGCACTGTTGTTGCCGGGTTCCAGGCAATCTGTAGCGCCTCGCTCATCCGCAGCGTTTGCGCCTCGCACGCGCGGTGCAGGCATCGGCAGTCAGCCATGCAGCAGCTCGGCTTCGGACAGGCGCGACTCTTCGCAAGGTTCGACCTGCCGGGTCGGCTTCGGGCAGTGCGCGGTGAGGGTTCGTGGCCGCGCGCAGGGTGCGTTTCGGCAGCACCAGGCACAGCGCTTGTTGTACTGTTTGCCTCAGGGGTTGGGCTGCCGCACGTCGGGCGCAGGTGCCAGGGAACGGCGGCCTAACGAGTCGTTCAAGCCGATGCCGCTTCGCGGCACGGCTTAACTCTGGTGTTAGGCCGCTCTCATGGGGCGCGGTGAATTCATGAAATGTCTCAGGACGACGCTGATCGCCGGAATCATTGCTGCCGCGTTCGTGGTGTCCAGTGGAGTGGTTTCAGCACTTGCCGGCGAGCCGGTAGCACGCACTACGACCCTTTGTCAGCTTGGGTCGCTTGCTGATCTGCCTGGCTCTGCTATTTCCTTCCAGGCCGTGGCTTCCACAGACTTACATCACGGCGTCACGCTGTCAGATCCAGCATGCCCAAACTCGGGGCTACGATTGGGCTCTCCATCAGACTCGGCAGACCAAAGCGTGGCCCTTTTCCTGCGCGCACTGACGACTCAGGCGCCCCACCTCACATGGCGCTCCATCAGTGGCATATTTACCGGCACTATAAGCGTTGCCCCATCAGGCGAGCGCCGCTTTGTTCCCATTGGCGTGCAAGACTTCCAGGAGGTAGCTGATGAGCCGTAGTGGCCGCGGCCTAACAAGTCGTTCAAGCCGAAGCCGCTTCGTTACGCAAACCACATGGCAGGTAGAGCTTGCCATGTGCTTCGCTCCACTACGCGTCTCGGCTTAACTCTGGTGTTAGGCCGCTCTCAATCTCATCTGCCGACCGAAAACAAGCAAAACTACCGGAACCATACATGTCCAGATTTGTGATGCTTGTACCGCTCTTCATCGGCATCATCAGCTTAGCCATTGCCGGCACATCGCAGATGTCGACGACCGAGGACAGCAAGCAGGCTGAACTGCAACAACACTGGAGTTGCTATACAGCGAGTGACGCACAAACGCACAAACAGCAAGTTGAGCACGATATGCTGCCCCGCGTGGTGTTTGCTGGCGAAACCAAAGCCGATAGCGTCGAGTCACGCATGGCCATGTACAAGACGCCTGCGCTGTCTGTCGCAGTAATTCATAACGGCAAACTGGATTGGAGCGCAGCTTGGGGGCAGCTGCAAACAGATGGCACAGATGCCGATTGTGGCAGCCTGTTCCAAGCCGGCTCCATCGCCAAGCCAGTAACTTTGCTCGCTGCAATGCGTATGAAGACAGCAGGGCTGATCGATTTCGATAAGAACATCGAAACTTATCTGTCGTCCTACCATCTGCCGGCTGGCCGGCAAACCGACGACAATCCGGTCACGTTCCGCAACCTGCTCACGCATACCGCAGGCATCACGCCAGGGGGCCATGTCGGGTATGCACAGGGCGAACCGATACCAACCGACCAACAGACCGTGCGCGGCGAAGCACCGAGTAATTCACGCAAGGTAGAGGTTCTGGACGCACCGGGGGCATCGCTCGCTTATTCTGGCGGCGGTTACACCATCATAGAGATCGCTCTGCAGGATCAACTAAACAAGCCTTTCGATAAAATCATGCGTGAGTGGCTACTCGCTCCGGCCGGCATGAAGCAAGCTGATTTCACCATACCGTTACCCACCTCCAGCCACCCATATACCGCTCGCGGATACCAAGTCGACGGCACTATCGTGCCTGGGGGCTGGCGTAACCATCCCGAGCAGGCCTCAGCCGGCCTGTGGGCAACGGCCACCGACTTGGCTATGTTCCTTCTCGAAATTCGTAAGGGCTACGAGGGCAAGAGTAACGTCTTCAGTCAAGCCAGCGTCCGCGAGATACTTGCCAAGCCCATCGATGATCATGCTTACGGCTTTAGATTAATTGGTGAAGGCGATCAAGTCTTCGTTACCCACTATGGCGGCACTGTCGGTTACAGGGCAGGCATGACGTTAAACTTGCTTACCGGCGATGGCGCGGTGTATCTGACCAACTCTGATAATGGAGCAAATCTCGGTGTCGAATTCTTCAGCGCAGTGTCCCGCGCATATAACTGGCCGACCTTCCGCGAAGTTCAGGTCACGCGCGCGACGCAGCCTGTCGACGTTCTGCACTCTCTAACCGGCCAGTATGCATTTGCGGAACAGGAATGGAAGGTCTCTGTGGTCTACGCGAACCAAGCGTTGACCCTGCTATTCCCAAACGGGGACCGTTACGCCATGACGCCCATACAAGGTCGACCGCGCGAGTTCATCCACCCTGATACCGCGGTACACGCCAGCTTCGATGTTGAAGGTGCGGATCTACTACTCCAGTTGTATGGCCAGACTGGACGACGTGAATCGAGCAACATTGATGCCGAACGTGCGCAGGTAGAAGTCAAGGAACATCTTCTAGCCGGTTACATCGGTCGCTATGAGCTGTCTCCCGGGCTGGTGTTTGATGTGAAGCAGTCCGGGGGCCACCTGGAAATTCAGCTGGGCGACCAGCCTCGTTTCCCAGCCTTTCCTGAGTCGGAGTCAAAGTTCTTCTTCAAGATCGTCGACGCCCAGATTACTTTTCTCAGGAACGGAGCGGGAACCGTTGTTGCCCTTGTGCTTCATCAAGGTGGGCGGGACCAAGAAGCGAAGAGGATTGAGCCATGAAGCGTCGCGGGGAACGGCCTAACAATTCATTCAAGCCGACGCCGCTTCGCGGCGCGGCTTAACTCAAGCGTTAGGCCTATGACCAAGATCTGGGCAATCTCACTTTTCCTTGCCGCAGTTATAGTCGCTCCTGAGACGAGTGCCTAAGGCAGCTGCGAGCCATTGCCATCGGGTTACCGCCTTCTCGCTCAAAACTACTCAGTCTCGGAACTTGAAAGCTTGGGGCTGCGCTTTGCCGCTCGCAATCCCGCGGTGCCGCAGGTGCCTTTCGCGTACGCCCATAGGGGCTGGATACAAATGAGAGATCTGTACCGGCCAGGCGACGAACTCCGCGAGTTTGATAGCCCGCATCTCGGACCAGGAGGATCGTCTCCGGACGGGTTTGTGCTCATGCGTGGCAAGTGCATGATCTCATTTATGGGCCTCAGGATTGCATAGGCCTAACAATTCATTCAAGCCGACACCGCTTCGCGGCGCGGCTTAATTCAGGTGTTAGGCCTTGTTTCCCGCACTGTCGTAGCCAAGCTTCAGGCGACCTTGAGCATCCCGCTCATCTGCGGCGTTTGCATCTCGCACACGCGGTGAAGGGCATCGGCAGTCCGGCCTGAAGCACCTCGGCTTCGTACGCGCGCGCGACTCTCCGCAAGGTTCGATCCGCCGAGTCGGCTTCGGCGGTAGCGCGGCGAAGGTTCCTGGCCGCGCGAGCTGCCCGGCTCAGCTCCGCCCGCGGCAATCGCCGGCCCAAGCTGCCCGCCAAAACTTGTTGTACTGTTCGGCTCAGGGGTTGGGCTGTCGCGGGGTCGGGCGCAAGTTCGGCGTGCGGCGGCCTAACAAGTCGTTCAAGCCGAAGCCGCTTCGTTACGCAAATCACATGGCAGATAAAGCTTGCCATGTGCTTCGCTTCACTGCGCGTCTCGGCTTAACTCTGGTGTTAGAGGGCAACGAGACTCATGCTGCAAGGGGTGATTGGACTGGCGACTTTTGTCAGTGGGCTGTTTGTCGCTTTCTCTGGGCATCCGGTTATTAGCGTACTCCTGTTCGCGGTCGGTGCAGGTTTCCTCAACGGGTGGCGCCACGATGTTTGGTTCAGCTTCGACTGGTTCGAGTCGGAGACCGCGGATGGATCAAGCGACGACGGTGACGGCGGCTACGGTGACGGCGGCGGCGGAGATGGCGGCGGTGACTAATATGGGGCCCTCTAACTATTCGTCCAAGCCGACGCCGCTTCGCGGCGCGGCTTAACTCAGGTGTTAGGCCTGCTTCCCAGGCTGCTCGGTGACTTGACAGTGATGTATCCTATCGGATACAGTGCGCCATGGTCACGTTTCTCCGCACATCCGAGTTCGACGCTTGGCTTAAGGCACTACGTGACCCGATCGCCAAAGCCCGCGTTATCGCTCGCGTTCGCTCCGCGGAGGCGGGAAACCTTGGCGACGTAGCTCCGGTCGGAGAAGGTATTTCCGAGATGCGGATCCATGTTGGGCCCGGGTATCGGCTTTACTACTGTCGTAGGGACGAGGTGATCTACTTGCTCTTGTGCGCTGGCGACAAGTCTTCCCAGCAGCGAGACATCCGCACCGCTAAAGCCTTGCTCCAAGGCCTGGAGAGTTCCCCATGAAAAAGATCGCCGTGTTCGACGCTGCAGAC
Organism: Luteimonas sp. MJ250; assembly: GCF_039548455.1. Classification (NCBI taxonomy): domain Bacteria; kingdom Pseudomonadati; phylum Pseudomonadota; class Gammaproteobacteria; order Lysobacterales; family Lysobacteraceae; genus Luteimonas; species Luteimonas sp. MJ250. The sequence goes on from NZ_JBCLVB010000020.1 coordinate 4,542, forward strand.
TACCTGGACAATGATGTCGTCATTGCCGAGTACCTGAACGCCGCTCTTGAGGACGAGAACCCCAATGTGTTCCTACAAGCCATCGCGGACGTGGCCAAGGCGCGCGGCATGACAAAGCTCGCCAAGGACACTGGACTTGGTCGCGAGAGCCTCTACAAGGCACTCGCTCCGGGGGCGAAGCCTCGCTACGACACTGTCATCAAGCTTGTCCGTGCGCTCGGGGTGGAGCTTCACACGTCGCCAGCCCATGCAGGGCAGGCCTAACGATTCGTTCAAGCCGATGCCGCTTCGCGGCACGGCTTAACTCTGGTGTTAGCTGGCTTTGACAGGAGTGCTTGCGTTGAATCTACGTGTTCCCATTCTTGTTTTCGTGTTGTCTCTATCTCATCCTGCGGCTGCCGACAGCCCCGTCATTGACCTCTACGAAATTGAGGGTAACTCTCTTGCCGATCTGAGGCTGGAATTAGCTGCGAAGGGGCCGGTTGGAAAGGATGGGGTGCGGCACCAAGGCTACACAACATGGAATGTTAGCTGGCGGTTCAAAACAAGGAGTGTAGGTAAAACCTGTGAGATTCTTGATCTAAGCACGTCGATCGAATCGAATATTTCTATGCCGACATGGAATCCGTCGCCAAATGTATCGGCCGAACTTGTTGAACGCTGGAACGCGTACCGCAGCGCGTTGGAAGCGCATGAGCAGGGGCATCACGAGTTCGCATTGAATTCTGCAGATGAGATAAAAAGGGAACTTGGGAACCTGCGCTGGAATGCGGGCTGCTCACAGCTCGTTGAGCACTTGAACACTCAAGGTAGAGAAATCATCGAAAAGCAGGTCCGGCTCGAACGCGAATACGACCAGCGCACAAGGCATGGCGCGACTCAAGGAGCGGTCTTGTGAGGCGGGCGCCAGCTAACAATTCATTCAAGCCGACGCCGCTTCGCGGCGCGGCTTAATTCAAGTGTTAGACCTCACAAAAATATGTCGATTTCCGTCAAAACACAAAAAATGCTTTGGGGACGAGCCGCGAATCGCTGCGCTATCTGTCGTGATGAGCTAGTAATGGATGCAAGCGAGACTGATGATGAGTCCGTAGTGGGAGAGGCGTGCCACATTGTCGCGTCGAGTGCCGAAGGGCCACGTGGAGATTCACCACTTACACCTGAGCAACGGGACAAGTATGCAAATCTGATATTGCTTTGCAATATTCACCACAAGCAGATCGACGACCAATTCATCGCGTTCTCAATCGAAAGGCTAAATACACTCAAAAGAACTCATGAAGACTGGGTGAGGATACAACTTGGATTTGACACTGCAAAGCAACGCGATGATGAGTTCTATGCGGGAATAGTTGATGAGTGGGCGTCGCGTATCGATTTAGACAACTGGATTAATCGTGCCTCCCCCATCCTCTGCGGCGGTCAACCGTCCATTGACAGGGAGCTTCTTCAGTCGTTGGAGGATATTAGAGCGTGGCTGCTCTCTAGACATTGGCCAGGAAGATATCCAGCTATTGAGTCTGCCTTTCTCAACTTCAGACGGATAGCTCAAGATTTTTGCATGACCTTCAACGAACACGCCGTACCTAGGTGGGAGACCTCGTGGCAAACGGAGAAATTCTACAAGATACCCCAGTGGGACCCGCCTCTCTATCGTAGGCTTAGCACGGACTTTGACTACCATGTGTCGCTTGTTTGCGATCTCATGCTTGAGCTGACTCGTTCCGTCAATTACGTCGTTTCGTGCGTTCGAGACGGATTAATGCCTAGCTACCGATCAAAGGAGGGAGTCGCACTAATTCAAAGTGGCCCACTCATGGATCTCTCATACCGCACTTACCGTGTCGAGTATCGCGGCACAGAAAGGACTGAGCAACCTTACCCGGGCATGACTCAGTTCAAAGTCGATCGTGAGAGTAGAGACATTAACTTCGGGAAAGAGCCGGCAGAGGTCTAACAATTCATTCAAGCCGAACCCGCTTCGCGGGTCGGCTTAACTCAGGCGTTAGGCCGCACGGGGGGTGCATGCCTAGATCAAAGTTCAACCTCAGCCTGATAGCCACTCTGTGCCTGGCGCCAGGGATGGCATTGAGCCATCCCGGTGGCCTGAACAGCGAGGGATGCCACAACAACCGCAAGACCGGCGACTATCACTGCCACCGTGCCCCTGCGACACCCCGCCCAGCTCCCCAGCAGAGCAACTTCGCGCCTGCACCCGCAGCTCCGCGCCAACAAGGCGCTTTCGTCAACTGCGCCGCTGCCCGGGCTGCAGGAGCCGCGCCTGTTCGCCGTGGTGATCCTGGGTATGGTCCGCATCTGGACCGGGACAATGACGGGGTGGGTTGTGAGTAGTGCTGCGGCAGGTAGCGGCCTAACAAGTCGTTCAAGCCGAATCCGCTTCGTTACGCAAAACACATGGCAGGTAAAGCTTGCCATGTGTTTCGCTTCACTACGCTGCTCGGCTTAACTCTGGTGTTAGGCATCACATGAAGATTCTCGCGCTTGTCCTTTCTGCGCTTCTACTCACAGGGTGCACGCATCGCTATAAGTACTACGACTTCTATCCGGCTTCTATAAATGTAGTCACCGGTCACATTC
>NZ_JBCLVB010000021.1:0-6474 GCF_039548455.1 Luteimonas sp. MJ250
CCGCTCTTTCTCGTTTCGCTTGACGAATCGGAGCTGTAAAGCGCAAATACAATCGACGCAAGAAAAGTACGACCAGAAATGCTATCAGTAGAACTGCGATTCTCATGTGGCCTAACACCTAAGTTAAGCCGCGCCGCAGCGGGGCGTGAAGCACATGGCAAGCTTTCTTTGCCATGTGGTTTGCGCCCCGATGCGGTGTCGGCTTGAACGCATTGTTAGGCCGCGCTACCGCGACTGCCACAGCACGACCGGATCCATTGTCCCGCCAGGTAGCAGCACAATGTCTTTGCCACCGTCCACTGTCCGAGGCTGAACAAGGAGAGTGACCTTATCGTCCCCACAGCCTGCAAGATGTATCCGCCCCCGGCCTCCGTCCAGAACGATGCCCATTGGCCGAAGATCCGAGAAGGCCGCTGATTGGTCAGCACCGTCGAGGAACTTCATATCCGGACTACCGAGTCCAAGGTCCTCCATGTCTTGGTAAACCTGCGTAAGTCTCTCTTGCGACAAACCCTTGGCAAGAGCTAACGCTTCCTCTTTGCACCCGCATGATCCACAGGCACTCAGTAGCAGAGCCAGAAGAGCAGTTGCAAATGTTCGAGAGCGCATGATGAGCGGCCTAACACCAGAATTAAGCCGCGCCGCGAAGCGGCGTCGGCTTGAATGAATTGTTAGGCGGCACGCGACTTCCTGCGAACACCGCCCAACTTTATTGAAAGATTCTGAAGTGCCTTGTAGCACTCATGGTAGTTGTTCTGGCTTCCCAACGGGAGAGAGCTGAGTTCCCCGGTGGCATTCGCTAGCCTGATCTGAATCAGATCCATTTCTGCTTCCGCGGGCGCTTCGCCTGTTTGGATGATCCTCCTTGCTCGCGCAATTGCGTCTGCCATTTCACCAAAGTTCGAGATGCCATTCCCGCCCCCAAACGCATCTGCGATTTCAGATTTCGCTCTGAAGGCATTCTGCACCTGAGACAGCCGGTCGGGCTCCTGGCTTCGACGAAGAAAGTAGTACGAGGCCAAAGCTCCAGCCGCGACCGCAAAGATGATGTACTCGCTCATAGTCCGCCTAACACCTAAGCTAAGCCGCGCCGCAGCGGGGCGTGAAGCACATGGCAAGCTGCACCTGCCATGTGGTTTGCGCCCCGATGCGGTGTCGGCTTGAGCACATTGTTAGGCATGAGCTTAGCGATCCGGAGGTAGTGGCGGAAGAGGAATGGTGGATGTGTACTCCACGACATACGGCGACGGAAAGCTTTCTGGTAGAGGCGTCCCGGCCAGAAAGTCATGAATAGGCCGGAGCAAGTCCGTTTGAGCACTAACGTCGAGACGCGATTCATCAAAGGAAGTTGTCACATCGATGATCGACTGGTCTGCCGGAGATAGATTGATCTCAGTTCCACCAGAATCAGTTACAACAAGAAAATAGTGCCCCACGTCGAGCCGCACACCACCACACTGGTTCGTTGAGAAACGGATAGATTTGAAGAGTGACGAATCTCCTCTCAGGGTTTGAGCAACACGAATACGACCCTCTATCCATTCCGCATACGATCCATCTTCAAAGTTCTTTCGCTTTACCTCCGCTGATTCAAGTCTGAAGATGAAAATGCTTGATGCATTTGCAATTGCTTCCTTGAATGGAGCGGGCTCTGGGTAGGAGCATGCGAGCGCCGGCAGAGGCAGAACCCACGCCAAGAGCATTATTGCCGTCACGAACCGCGTTGATGTGTGTCTCATGCCTAACACCTAAGTTAAGCCGCGCCGCAGCGGGGCGTGAAGCACATGGCACGCTTTACCTGCCATGTGGTTTGCGCCCCGATGCGGCGTCGGCTTGAACGCATTGTTAGGCGCGCCTTGCGACAGCAGTGACGCGCCCACCACTCTGGAACGAAAATACATAAGCAATCTTTATTGCAACAGAAGTCACTACAACTTTGTCGCCAGAGCAATCATCCGTCGCCTCAACCCCTTCCGGGAAGGTACATACCGCTGCCGCCAAGAACTGCCAGCGACCTGCTGCCTCTACGGCCGAGCCAATAAAAAGTGGGTCTAGTTCTTCTTGTGGTACGGGACACTCGGGAAGAGCATAGAGAGGGGTTGCGGAAGCAACAGCGCCGTTCTCGTCAATCACGAACTCTATGCATACGTTCGCACTGGCGCCGCGTTGCATCCCGGAAGGATACTCTGGCAAGGGCTGTGTCACCGGGGACGCCATAAGAAAGGTCTTGTCCTTCGGAACATCCATGACCTCCGCACTAGGAGGAAGCACCATCTGCATTCCAACCGTAGAGCGAGTCTTACAGCCTGCAACAAGCACGACTACCAGAGCAGCTGTGGCGATTGTTCTGAAACAAGAGATCTTCAAGTGAGCCTCCATGGCCTGGCGCGCGCCTAACACTTAAGTTAAGCCGAGCAGCGTAGTGGAGCGAAACACATGGCAAGCTTTACCTGCCATGTGTTTTGCGTAACGAAGCGGATTCGGCTTGAACGCATTGTTAGGCCGCGGCTGCCGATGATGACAAGTGCGACCGAATGGATGCAGCCAGGATGTCCAGTGTTGCACGGTCTGGGCAATCTGGCGGCGACGGATAAACGTCCAGGAGCCGGTCTGAAGGTGAACGCGGGTGCACATGAAAGTGAAGATGTGGCACCTCTTGGCCCGCCGCCTCCCCGATGGAATGCCACACACTTATGCCCTGACAGGAAAGCGCGTCCGACACAGCGCGAGTAACTTCAGCGACAGCGGCCATCAAGGCTGCACCAGTGTCACCGTCAAGCTCGCGAACGTCCGGCAGGTGTGCTTTTGGCACAACCAAGACGTGGCCAGAGTGGAACTGCCGTGTGTCCATGAATGCCACGGTCAACGCACACTCCCTGACGAAGCTGGCCCGCGAATCCCCGGCAATGATCTGGCAGAAGATGCATCCGTTCGCCATAGCTCTCTCCGAGCGGCCTAACACCAGAATTAAGCCGCGCCGCGAAGCGGTGTCGGCTTGAATGAATTGTTAGGCGGCATTTGGCGTGCGATGGTCATTGGCACTCCTGGCGCATTTGCCAAGGCCTCGGTTTGTACTTTGGATCGTCCTGAGGATTGACTACCCAGAACGAAGTCCCCTTGTGCTCTCGGTCGAGATAGAAGTGATGATTCTGATGTTGAATCGCGTCGATGGCCGCCGCCGCGGTAGCCCTGGTTTCCGCTACAGGATGCTCTAGCAGTTGCTCTAGGTTCGGTATGATGTCGCGCCGCAGACTATAGGCGAGCACCTCACAAGCGTGCATTCGCACAGCTGCAGACCTGTCTTGCAGTCGGTTCTTTGCAATTTCCACTACTTGAGGGTGCTGACGGGCGAGTGGAATCAGATCAAACATGATATGAATCCGGCCCGTGGCATTGCGGATCTTTGGCAGTGCCTCGCCGAAGAGTGGCACAAGCGCGCACAAACCATACTCACTTCGAAGCTTGTATCCATTGCTCTCGACCACCCAGCCGCGGCGGTCGTCGAAGGCCGTAACCACGTCTTCGACTGATGGAAGCTTTGAGGGCTCGGATTGTGAGTTCATGCCGCCTAACACCCAAGTTAAGCCGCGCCGCAGCGGGGCGTGAAGCACATGGCAAGCTCTTCCTGCCATGTGATTTGCGCCCCGATGCGGTGTCGGCTTGAACGCATTGTTAGGCGGCACCCTAGTTATCAAAAATGGTTGGCTGAACATGGATTATGCAGCCGTCACGAACCAAGAAGAATCCCTCCAAACCGAAGTATCTACCGTCTGGCGGATCTATTTTGAAATAGAAGGGATAAATCGTATCTGTGGACTCCAGACCAGCTAAGTAGCTCAAGGAAACCTGATTTCTAGCCGTGTACTCAGCGGGAGTTTCTGGACGTAGCTGAGGCACCTGCTCTAAGTGTGCTGCCATCTCTCCTCCCGGGCACCGCTCGGTTCCAAGAGGCACACCCAAGAGGGGTTCCCACGACTCCGGATCGGAGGGAACACTAATAGACTCCTGTGCGCCGGCCGAAGCGAGCACAAGCATCATTGCAGCTGTACTAAAGGAACGTGCGATGAGCATACAAGTGCCGCCTAACACTTGAATTAAGCCGCGCCACGAAGTGGCGTCGGCTTGAATGAATGGTTAGGTGTCCAGCGCACGCAGCTAGCCTACGAACTGCTTGGTGAGGAAAGCAACTAGTAGCGCGGCGACGATGCCGAACACCCACTTGAGCAGGGAAGAAACATGCTTGCCAGCCTTTCCAGTGAGAGATGCAGCACGAGCTCGCTCCTCCAGCACGCTAAGGTACTCACGGCCGGCAACAGTGATACGAGGATCAACGAAAGCCGGGCCGCTCAGGCTAGAAGCATCAATCGCCTCAAGGTGACCGGACTCGATGAGGTCTCGGACAGCCTCAGCGGGTACGGGTGAATTTGCGTCGACGTTGGCCGGCAAAGTGCCCGCAGCAGCCTGTCGCAGAATCAGCAAGTGCAGGTCAGTGTCCATGGGCGCCTAACACCAGAGTTAAGCCGAGCAGCGTAGTGCAGCGAAACACATGGCAAGCTGTACCTGCCATGTGTTTTGCGGAACGAAGCGGATTCGGCTTGAACGACTCGTTAGGCCGCCGCTGCCCAGCACCTGTGCCTGACCTGCGGTGACCCAACCCCTGAGCCGAACACTACAACAAGTCTGGCCGGTCAGCCCGAGGCTGGAATCTGCCAGGCCGAAGCGATGATGTTGCAGCCTTCGCGGCCCAGAACTCTCACCGCACCCTGGCCGAAGCCGGTGCGGCAGGTCGAATCTTGCGGAAAGTCGCGCCTGTCCGAAGCCGAAGTGCTTCCCGACTGACTGCCGATGCCTGCACCGCGCGTGCGAGGTGCAAACGCTGCGGATGAGCGAGTCGCTACAGTTTGCTTGGAACCCGGCAGCAACAGTGCGGGAAACAAGGCCTAACACCAGAATTAAGCCGTGCCGCGAAGCGGCATCGGCTTGAATGAATTGTTAGGCCGCGCACCGATCGACTCTGAGCAGCGATACCTAACGACCTCGTTGCCTGGAACGCTGGCCCTTTCAATCAGCATGCGCCCATCCGGCGAAAGCTCAAACTTGATCGCGCTAAGCCAAGTTTCGCCCTCTCCTGAGAGCTCTGCGATTAGGGCGATCTCATCGCCGCGAACTACAGCCGCTCTAATGGGGCCAGCGCTCTCCCAGTAGGAGATGTGGCGCGGGGCTAAGCGAAGCACCAGATCATCTGCATCAGAGCCGCAAGACTCCGGACTCCCAGCCCAATTCCCCACGAACCTCGTCGGCACAGTCACGTCACTAGCCGATGAGGCTGGTACTGAAACTGCCAGAGCTAGTGCGAGAACAACGGCCTGCATGATCTCTCCCCAGCGGCCTAACACCAGAGTTAAGCCGTGCCGCGAAGCGGCATCGGCTTGAACGACTCGTTAGGCCGCCGTTCCCTGGCACCTGCGCCCGACGTGCGGCAGCCCAACCCCTGAGGCGAACAGTACAACAAGCGCCGTGTCTGGTGCTGCCGAAACGCACCATGCGCGCGGCCAAGAACTCCCACCGCGCACGGCCCGAAGCCGACCCGGCCGGTCGAATCTTGCGGAGAGTCGCGCCTGTCCGAAGCCGAGGTTCTGCAGGGCTGACTACCAATGCCTGCACCGCGCGCGCGAGGTACAAACGCTGCGGATAAGCGAGGCGCTGCAGAATGCCTGGAACCCGGCAACAACAGTGCGGGAAGCAAGGCCTAACACCTAAGCTAAGCCGCGCCACAGCGGGGCGTGAAGCACATGGCAAGCTGTACCTGCCATGTGGTTTGCGCCCCGATGCGGTGTCGGCTTGAGCGCATTGTTAGGCCGCCGTTTGACAGCGTAGGCAGTCCTAAACTTTGCACTTGTGGCGTGCTATTGAGCTCGCGATTGCCTCATAGCTCTCCGGTTGACTCACCAGTGCGCTACTCAACTCCGCGCAGATCTTGCGGTGCGACATTCTCTTCAGTGTGCCACCGAGTGAGCGGTCTTGGAAAGTAACTTGGAGCGCGGGCTCCCTTACTATTTTGTCCGGCCTCTCGAGCGGTCCCTGGCGAAACTCCATGGAGGCCGTCGGCAGGGAAAGATTGAGCTGGCCTTGGCCCATTGACTCACCGGCCACGTGGGCCTCCACGTCGCCTTGCGCTTCCGATGCTTGAGCCTTCCGAACTCGCACTTCAGGCCGGATCTCCTGATCCGAAACTCCGGATGCAACAGGAGGTTCGCGTTCTTTGTCTGGAGCTTTGTCCCGCTCTATCCAGACAACTTGCAACGAAGCGACCTCGGTGCCCATTGTTGCTCTTCCAGCTCGGTCAGCGAAGATGAGCAACAAGACGGCGCCACACACCATTGCCACAGCAGCAATCGCGGAAACAGCTCGGTCTGAGCAATCACTTGTCGATGCGAATCGAGACAGTCCCGCAGCCCTCCATGGCGGCCTAAC
>NZ_JBCLVB010000022.1:0-6428 GCF_039548455.1 Luteimonas sp. MJ250
CGGCGGCCTAACAAGTCGTTCAAGCCGAAGCCGCTTCGTTACGCAAACAACATGGCAGGTAAAGCTTGCCATGTGGTTCGCTCCACTACGCGGCTCGGCTTAACTCTGGTGTTAGGCGGCATCCACCGTTGACGAGGGCGGACAGGCTTTCCCATGAGACGTTTTCTCAAGCACCTGCTTTGGATGGTGGCTGGCCTGGCGGCACTGTTTGTCTTGGGCGTGCTTTGGCCCTCGGCAAAGGCTCCACTGCCCGATGCCGCCGATACCCGGCTGATCCGCAACGCCCGCATCATCGACGTGGAGCGGGCTGCTGCCGGCGAGCCGACCGACGTATTGATCGAAGGCGGCGTTATCGCCCGGATCGGCGACGGCCTGCGCACTGAACCGGAGGTGCCGATACTGGAGGCTGGCGGACGTTACCTGCTTCCCGGCTTCTGGGACATGCACACGCATGCGTTCCAGTTATCGCCGCAATTGCACCTACCACTGGCCATCGCGAACGGCGTCACCGGCACCCGTGACCTTATGGACTGCCCCGACAGCGACGACACCTTGATCGCCTGCGTCGCCGACAAGCGCCGCTGGACCCGGGCCGCCGTCGAGGGCCGCATGGTCGGTCCGCGCTTCGTCGAAGTGGCCAGCTTCTATTTCGAGCGGTCCGACATGACGCCTGACCAAGCGGCTACGCTCGCCGCGATCTTTCGCGCGCGCGGCCTGGACGCACTGAAGGTGTACAACCGCCTGGCGCCGACCACCTACAAGCGCCTGACCGACGAAGCGCGCCAGTGGGGCATGCCCGTGGTCGGCCACCTGCCCAAGGCGGTGAGCTTGGAGGACGCCGTCGCAGCCGGGCAGCGCAGCTTCGAGCACGGCCATCTCTTCGCGCGCCACTGCTTCCGTGATGCCGCCGCATGGCGCAGCGGTGCGCTGGACGCCGAAGCACCCGTTGCGTTGATCGAGCGGATGGTCACCGAGCACGACTCCGCAGCCTGCGCGCGCGCGTTCTCGCGCATGCGCGAGGCAGGAGCCTGGTTCGTGCCCACGCACGTGACCCGCGAGGAGGACGCGCGCGCGCGCGATCCCGCCTTCACCGGCGATCCCCGCCTGGCGTACCTGGACCCGCTGTCGCGCTGGGCGTACCGCGACGATCTGAAGTCGACTGCGGCGCGCTATCCCGGCGCGCGAGGCGAAGCCGCCTTGCGGGATTATTTCGAGCATGGTCTGGCGTTGACAGGTGATGCTTACCGGGCCGGCGTGCCGGTGCTGGTGGGAACGGACACCGCGATCGGCGGATTCCGCTATCACGATGAAATGGCCCTTCTGGTGCGCGCCGGCCTGTCGCCGGCCGAGGTGCTGCGTGCGGCCACGCTGGACGCCGCGCACTACGCAGGGCAGACGCAGCGCCACGGCCGCGTCGCCGTCGGCAATGCTGCGGATCTGGTGCTGTTTGAGGCAAACCCGCTGGACGACATCGCCCACACGCGTCGCCTCCATGCTGTGCTGCTGGCCGGGCGCCTGTACGACCGTCCGCGCCTGGACGCGCTACTCGGCTTCACTCGCGCCCAGGCGCGTTCGCCGGCCAACGCCGCCAAGCTGGTGTGGGGGTTCCTCGCCAGTTCCGTCAGCGGCGAGCTTTGACACCGGACAAAAGATGGGGCCAGGCTCGCCCATGGAATTCATGAACTCGCGACCGGCGAAGGTTCCGAGCGAACGGCACCGTGGTTCTGGCGCTCTCTCGCCATGGCGGCGGCATTGACTGGCGGTAGCATTCTTGGCCACTGCCGCCTAACAGTTCGTTCAAGCCGACGCCGCTTCGCGGCGCGGCGCGGCTTAACTCTGGTGTTAGGCCTTGTGTCCCGCACTGCCGGATCAACGTCTTCGGCCGCGTGAGGTTCGCCGCTCATCTGTCACTGTTGGCGTCTCGCACGCGCGATGAGTGGCATCTGCAGGCACGCGTGCACACCTCGGCTTTGGACAGGCGCGACCCTCGGCAAGATTCGACCTGCCGAGTCGGCTTCGTGCGGGCCGCGGTGGGAGTTCTTGGCCGCGCGACTTGATCTTCTAGGCTCCGCTCGCGCCACGTGCCAGGTCAACAAGCTCTCCAGCAAGACTTGTTGTACTGTTCGGCTCAGGGGTTGGGCCGTCGCGGGTCGGGCTTAAGTGCCGGGCAGCGGCGGCCTAACAAGTCGTTCAAGCCGAATCCGCTTCGTTACGCAAAATACATGGCAGGTAAAGCTTGCCATGTGTTTCGCTTCACTACGCTGCTCGGCTTAACTCTGGTGTTAGGCCTTGTGTCCCGCACTGTTGTTGCCGGGTTCCAGGCAATTTGTAGCGCCTCGTTTATCCGCAGCGTTTGCACCTCGCACGCGCGGTGCAGGCATCGGCAGTCAGTCTTGCAGCACCTCGGCTTCGGACAGGCGTGACCCTCCGCAAGGTTCGACCTGCCGAGTCGGCTTCGGACAGATCCTGGTGAGGCTCCTCGCACACGCGAGCTGTAGTTCGCGCTTCGTAGTTCCAAGGCACGGCCCAGCTGTGCCAAGTTGTTGTAGTGTTTCGGTTCGGGGTTGGGCTGCAGGGGTTCGGCGCAGGTGTCGGGCAGCGGCGGCCTAACGAGTCGTTCAAGCCGATGCCACATCGGGGCGCAAACCACATGGCAGATACAGCTTGCCATGTGCTTCACGCCCCGCTACGGCACGGCTTAACTCTGGTGTTAGGCATTGAACCAATCACCTTCGCAAATTGGAGATATAGCGAAAACCGCTTTCGGGGAGATCGCGGCGCGATTCCCTCACCTGCAGATCGTTGGGGAACCGGATGCGCCCATAGAGATCAGCCTGCATATCCCTGTTCAACAAGGCCTCAAGCATGCTGTCTGGGTCTCGCTTCAAAACACCGATGAGTTGCACTTGTCAGTTGGACACTTCTGGTGTGAGTGGTTCCCTTGTACAGACCCAGACAGAGTTGCGGCATTCGTAGACGCGGTTAGTGGATTTCTATCAGGCAAGTACCGCTGCTTGGAGCACTATCGTGGTGCCGAATGTTTTAAGGCACAGTTGCAACGCCCAGCTGACGATGGCTGGGAAACAATCGCAACATGGTCACGGCTTAGGCTGCCGTCCTTCCGCAAAGTTGTGTACAGGGCGGTCGTCAATGCCTAACAATTCATTCAAGCCGATGCCGCTTCGCGGCACGGCTTAATTCAAGCGTTAGGCCTTGTTTCCCGCACTGTTGTTGCCGGGTTCCAGGCAATCTGTAGCGACTCGCTCATGCAGCGTTTGCACCTCGCACGCGCGGTGCAGGCATCGGCAGTGAGCCCTGCAACGCCTCGGCTTCGGACAGGCGCGACTCTCCGCAAGATTCGACCTGCCGCACCGGCTTCGGCCAGGGTGCGGTGAGAGTTCTGGGCCGCGCAGGCTGCAGCATCATCGCTTCGGCCTGGCAGATTCCAGCCCCGGGCTGACCGGCCAGACTTGTTGTACTGTTCGGCTCAGGGGTTGGGTCACCGCAGGTCAGGCACAGGTGCTGGGCAGCGGCGGCCTAACGAGTCGTTCAAGCCGAATCCGCTTCGTTCCGCGAATCACATGACAGGTAAAGCTTGCCATGTGCTTCGCTCCACTACGCGTCTCGGCTTAACTCTGGTGTTAGGTGTCACATGAAGTCTTTCGCAGCGACAGTATTGCTCTTAGCTTCAACCCAACAGGTATCCGCCCAGGAGCTTCTATTGTTTGGTGGTCAGAACAACGACACGTTCTTGGGTTGCGCCTCGTGCAGCAAGTACGAGGACGGTTCGATTTGCAATAATTACGGTGACTTCGGCTCTAGATACAGCGACTCCAGCATTTGGAGCAGATACGGAACCTTCGGATCCAAGTACAACGAAGAGAGCCCCTGGAACAAGTACTCGAGCTCTCCGCCTGTCGTGGTAGATCGCAACGGAAACTTCTATGGCTATTTCACTGCCAACCGGCATCACGATAATCGCACTAGGGTCCGGGGTCTTCGTGCGCTCGTCGACAATGTGGATCTAGTCACCGATGATCTGCAAGCGGCACGGGACGCGTACTGCGGTGACACCTAACAATTCATTCAAGCCGACGCCGCTTCGCGGCGCGGCTTAACTCAGGCGTTAGCACCCAATGGAGAGTTCGCATGCTTTCGAGGATTCAAGTTCGCGCCCTTGTAATTGCGTTCGTTGTCGGCACCACCGCCGGCTGTGCAAGCACCCTTTCGAGCACTCGTAGCAGCCCAGCGGACGTCGGTGCGGCGATAGATAGCGGCCAGCTGGGCGACGCACCTTACAGAGTCGAGATCCCCGAAAGCTGGAACGGCGAACTTGTCATGCTTCTTCATGGTTATGAGCCAAGAGGAGTTCCGCGCGAATCTCCTTGGCCTCAGAACGATGCATCGCCCATCTTCCTTTCTCAGGGCTATGCGGTTGCCGAGAGCGCCTATACGTCACAGGGCTGGTCGGTCCGGGATGCGTTGCCAGACAATGAACAGCTGCGGTCGTATTTCGCCGACAAGCATGCCGAACCCAACCGCACTTACCTCGTCGGGTTTTCGCTGGGCGGCCATATCGCGCTTGCGAGCCTCGAGAAGTACGGAGAACGCTATTACGGCGCGCTTTCACTATGCGGCGTCAACGTTCCGACGTCTATCGCCTTTGAGGAAGGGATATTGACGTCACTCGTGTCCTTTGACTATTTCTTCCCGGGGGCGATGGGGCTCGCGCCTGGAGGACTTTCTGATCCGGCATCGCCGCCCATGCTGGATCCCGAAGCTATCGAGGCCGTCCTTGCAGGGAACGAAGCAGCTGCAACAATCCTGGTCAACCGCCTGGAGATCCCAAGGGCCGGCCTTGCTGGTGCGCTCATGCTCAACTACATGGTGCTGCGTGAGGCCCAAACCCGGTCGGATGGATTTCCGGCAGACAACATGGCGGTTTCATATGTCGGATTTGGTGACGATGCAGCCTTCAACAGGGGTGTTCGGCGCTATGCTGGCGACCGGCGCGCCTTGGGCTCTCTCGCTGGCATTGCGGACCTCACCGGCCGCTTTGACAAGCCAGTAGTGATCCAGTCGAACAACAACGACCCCACTGTTCCCAAGCGATTCGAGTCAATCTATCCAGCCTTGGCATTTGCCGCAGATCCTGCGGCGCCGTTGGTCTCGTTGCCGTCTGTCGGGGAAGGGCATTGCGACTTTACTCCGGATCAGATTCAAGCCGCCTTCGGAACGCTCACCCACTGGGTCAAGAGCGGCACGCGGCCCGACAGCCTCCAGACTGGGCGCTAACAATTCATTCAAGCCGATGCGGCTTCGCGGCACGGCTTAATTCAAGCGTTAGGCCCCTCCCATATGCTGTCGCTATCTGCACCCACGGCCGAGGACGAACAGGACTTGGGGCAGTTTGAGTTCACAAACCGGGCGTTCTTCGAATCACATATTAATGCGAGGGCGACATCCTTCTATGAGCCGGGCGGAATCGCAAAGGCGATCGCAGTTGCTCAGGCCGAAGCAGCAGAGGGCAGCGCGTATCAGTTCCTCGCGAGAAACGGGTCGGGCCACCTTGTCGCCCGTGTCAACCTTACCCGGGTCCGTGGCGACCACTTCCATAGCGCGGAACTGGGCTATCGCGTAGCCCAAGACCATGGCGGCAAAGGCTACGCGACTGAGGCAGTTCGGCTTGCGCTAGATTATGCTTTTGTGCGGCTCCGGCTTCACCGAGTCGAGGCCGCAGTTCGTGTAGGGAACGAAGCCTCGGCCAAAGTGCTTCTGCGAAACGGCTTTGTGCAATTCGGCCATTCAAGCCAGAGCTTCTGGCTCTCTGGCCAGTGGCACGACGTGCTTCACTTCGAACGGCACGGTGCCTAACAACGCGCTCAAGCCGACTCCGCATCGGGGCGCAAACCACATGGCAGGTACAGCTTTCCATGTGCTTCACGCCCCGCTGCGGCGCGGCTTAGCTTAGGTGTTAGGTGCCAAGGGGAGCTATGTCGCAGTACGAGCTGCTTGCAACAGCAATCGCATGCTTCGCTGTTCTAGTCAGCATCATCGCTTGGAACGGGCAGAGAAAACTCCAACGCGAGGCTAACGACCTCCAGCGAGCGACGGCAAAGCTAGCGGAGAAGCAGTTGGAGCTACTTCTCCGCGAAGAGCGTGGCAGCGACGTCCCCCCGGTTTTGAGTAGCACGGCGATCTGGAGTCCAATTCCCCAAAGCGAGGAGATTGGACGTGAAGAAGCGCTTTTCCGAAGAGCAGATCATCGGCTTCCTGCGCGAGGCCGAGGCCGGACTGCCGCTCAAGGAGCTGTGCCGCAAGCACGGCTTCAGCGAGGCGTCGTACTACCTGTGGCGGAGCAAGTTCGGCGGCATGAGCGTGCCCGATGCCAAGCGCCTGAAGGAGCTTGAGACCGAGAACGGCCGGCT
>NZ_JBCLVB010000023.1:0-4974 GCF_039548455.1 Luteimonas sp. MJ250
AGCCTAACGATTCATTCAAGCCGACGCTGCTTCGCAGCGCGGCTTAATTCTGGTGTTAGGCCTCATGGAACTATCACGAGCTAGCAAGCTTCTCTTTGGCACCTTCCTCTTGTTCCTCACTGTGGGATGTATGGATGTGGTCGCTGGTTCATCTGATTCACTTCGCGATATGGTCGGGCGAGATCACTTGGCGGGAGGCTTGGGCACGACCGAGCCAGCGCTGAGGGCGAGGCTGAACTCCGAGATCGATGCAGCGGCTGGGGCATTGGCGAGCATGGCCGCTAACGGCGCTAGCGACGCGGAGGTTCTTGAAGAGATCGGCACTCGAATCAACGCGATAGACCGCGATTCTCTGGATACGGAAGATGCGGAAAAGGTGGCATCAGCCTTCGAGGCTATGCTGGAGCCATTGGGCCTCCACAGCTCTGAGGGCATTCTCAATACTTGGATGTATGGCTTTGATCCGGGGTAAGGCCTAACAATGCGTTCAAGCCGACACCGCATCGGGGCGCAAACCACATGGCAGGTACAGCTTGCCATGTGCTTCACGCCCCGCTGCGGCGCGGCTTAACTTAGGCGTTAGGCCTTGTGTCCCGCACTGTTGTTGCCGGGTTCCAGGCAATTTGTAGCGCCTCGTTTATCCGCAGCGTTTGCACCTCGCACGCGCGGTGCAGGCATCGGCAGTCAGTCTTGCAGCACCTCGGCTTCGGACAGGCGTGACCCTCCGCAAGGTTCGACCTGCCGAGTCGGCTTCGGACAGATCCTGGTGAGGCTCCTCGCACACGCGAGCTGTAGTTCGCGCTTCGTAGTTCCAAGGCACGGCCCAGCTGTGCCAAGTTGTTGTAGTGTTTCGGTTCGGGGTTGGGCTGCAGGGGTTCGGCGCAGGTGTCGGGCAGCGGCGTCCTAACGAGTCGTTCAAGCCGATGCCACATCGGGGCGCAAACCACATGGCAGATACAGCTTGCCATGTGCTTCACGCCCCGCTGCGGCACGGCTTAACTCTGGTGTTAGGCCGCTGGGGAGCTACATGGCCAGTCCGACCAACAAGCTTCTGGCAGCCGGTGCCGCCCTTAGCGGGCTCGCAGCGCTGGCGCATCTGGCGTGTCTAGTAGTTGGCGCTCCGCTGTTTCGGCTCTTGGGCGCCGGGGAGCAAATGGCACAGTTGCACTTGGCCGGCCACTGGTATCCCACCGTCGTTACCCTGGCCATTGCCGGCGTCCTTGCAACGTGGAGTGCGTACGCACTGTCCGGCGCCGGCGTGATTCCCAAGCTGCCGTTGCGGCGTACTGCACTCTCCGCCATCACCGTCATCTACATTGTCCGGGGCGTCGCCTTCGTGCCGGTCATGGCGTATTTCCCCGGAAACAGCATGACGTTCTGGGTAGTAAGCTCTTCAATCTGCCTGCTGATCGGCATCGTCCATCTTGTCGGCCTTCGGCAGTCTTGGGGCAGACTGTCGGGCGGCGCGGCCTAACAATGCGTTCAAGCCGAAGCCGCTTCGTTCCGCAAAGCACATGGCAGGTACAGCTTGCCATGTGCTTCGCTCCACTACGCGTCTCGGCTTAACTTAGGTGTTAGGCCTTGTTTCCCGCACTGCCGTAGCCGGGTTTTAATCGACTTGAAGCACCTTGCTCATCCGTGGCGTTTGCACCTCGCACGCGCGGTGACGGCATCGGCAAAAGTGTCTGACGCACCCCGGCTTCGGACAGGCGCGAACCTCCGCAAGATTCGACCTGCCGAGTCGGCTTCGGCCAGTAAGCGGTGAGGGTTCTTGGCCGCGCGAGCCACGGCCCTGGCTTTGGCCAAGCAACGGGTAGCCCCGCGCTTAGCGCCAGAACTTGTTGTACTGTCTGGGCTTAGGGGTTGGGCTGTCGCGGGTCGGGCGCAAGTTCCGGGCAGCGGCAGCCTAACAAGTCGTTCAAGCCGAATCCGCTTCGTTACGCAAAACACATGGCAGGTACAGCTTGCCATGTGTTTCGCTTCACTACGCTGCTCGGCTTAACTCTGGTGTTAGGCGCTAGCTGATGACTCGCCGCAAAAACTGCAAGTTGTGCGGGCCGGTACAAGCAGTGTGCTTCTGGGGGCCACTGCCAGAAAAGGCCTGGAAACGGCCGTTCCTTCTCATTCTCGGCCTGATTGCTGTAGTTGGTGGTGGGGTACTGGGCATCGCAGCAACGGGACCTCAAGATATTGGAGAGACTGTCGCGGTCTGGGCAATCGTCACGTTTGGCTTCATGGCAATCGGAGTTGGCGTTTTTGGCTGCAGCGCATGTGTCGCGCAGGCTGCGGGAAGCGCCTAACAAGTCATTCAAGCCGACACCGCTTCGCGGCGCGGCTTAATTCTGGTGTTAGGCCTTGTTTCCCGCACTGTCGGTGGCAAGTTCCAAGCGGGTTCGGGCATCTCGCTCATCCAAGGCTTCTGCACCTCGCACGCGCGATGAGTGGCATCGGCAGGCACGCGTGCACACTTCGGCTTCGGACAGGCGCGACCCCCGCAAGATTCCACCTGCCGAGTCGGCTTCGTATGGCCGCGGCGGGAGTTTTTGGCCGCGCGACTTGACTGTCTTGGCTCTGCTCGCGCCTGGGTGCCAGGTCAAGCTCTCCGGCAAGACTCGTTGTACTGTTCTGCGCAAGGGTTGGGCCGTCGCGGGTCGGGCGCAGGTGCCGGGCAGCGGCGGCCTAACAAGTCGTTCAAGCCGAATCCGCTTCGTTACGCAAAACACATGGCAGGTAAAGCTTGCCATGTGTTTCGCTTCACTACGCTGCTCGGCTTAACTCTGGTGTTAGGTGCTAGGAGGCACTATGTCCATGACTGAAAGTAAAATCAAAGGCTCCATTCGTGCGCATTGGTTTGTGCTTGCTGCCGCTGTCGTGCTTATAGGCGACATTGCACTTGCCTCACTAGATAGTTGGTCCGATCCTCAGCTGCTTGAGGCAGGCATCCTCTTCGACTTGAGTGTCGTAATTCCGGCGCTTTATCTCTGGTGCTATCGCTCTCGTGGCAAAGCAGCCATTGTCCGCGCCATCGCACTGAGCTGCCTTGGCATTTGGGTTGCCGGACACGTTGTGCCAAACGAGCATCATCAAGTACTTAGCGCCGTAGGCTTCATTCGCTATGTTGGCCTTGCTGTACTAGTTGTCATCGAACTCAAGCTTGCTGTCATGATCTTTCGTGCCGCCTTCCGCCGTGACATTGAAGCGGCACCAACTGTGCTGGCGACAGCCAAAGATGCCGGCATGCCTGAGTGGGCAGCTCGACTCATGGCTTGGGAGGCTTCGTTGTGGCGCAAGGCATGGGATGCGATTAGGCGCATGGCTGGTCGCAGCTAGCACCTAACAATTCATTCAAGCCGAACCCGCTTCGCGGGTCGGCTTAATTCAAGCGTTAGGCCGCAAGGGGAGGGGTATGGGCAGCGTGAGGAAGTTGGGGGTTAGGCCTTAGATGAAGCGCATCTGGATTCTTCTCACCCTGCTAGCCGGCGGCGGCGGAATGTATTACGTAGTGAGTGCTGGCAACTATCTTCTTAGCTACCTATCGGAGCCTGGAAATTCTCACCGGGGCGAATATCTTCAGGGAGCAGTGCTCTCGCTAATCTTCTCTTCGCCGTTCTGGATTGCCGTTTCTGTATTCGCCTATCCACTGCGTAGAACCATTCCCAAGCGAGCGTACGTTGCATTGAATATTCCGAGCGTATTGCTGATTGTGGGCATTGTCCTTCAGACTATCGTTCCTGTTATCTACTATTATTTTTGGACGCAGTGAGAGTCAGGCGCTGCTCCAAGAGCTGCAAGTTCGACGCACGAGGTTGCGGCTTGGGGGTGGGCTGTATTCGCGGCGGGCGCAAGTGCTTGGCATCGGCGGCCTAACAATGCGTTCAAGCCGAAGCCGCTTCGTTCCACCAACCACATGGCAGGTAAAGCTTGCCATGTGGTTGGCTCCACTACGCGTCTCGGCTTAACTTAGGTGTTAGGCCGCACCCAATCTGCACGACAAGTCGAGGCTCTATGAAAAACCTATCGAAGATGATCTTGGTTCTGGTCGCCGCCTTCCCGTTGGGAGCGGCGGCCAAGAAGCCTGTCGATCTCACCGTACTTAGGCAGAGTGGATATCAGACCCTGATCGCTACAACTGACCAGACGCCCAGGATGACTCTCGCCTCAGAGGTTTGGTCGCTTTCACCGGCGAGCGTTCTAGGAATTGTTGCCTTCGTAGATGCCAAGCAAAAAGCTGACAAAGTACGTGCAGAGTATGACGTCAGAGACCCAGCTCAATATATTGCGGCTGCCCTTGGCCGAGAGACGGCGGCCGCGCTTGGAATCACCAGCTCCGACCAGCCTAGCGGCCTCGAGTCCAGTTTCTCCAGTGTGCATTTAACGCTAAGGAGTGCGAAGGAACTTGCTGCGACTTATGGAACCGGAGCACTTGTCATCAACGTGGGTACGCAAAATTGGTTCGCCGATACGGTAGGCAAGGACCGCTATCGCGTGAGCTATTGGGCTAAAGCACAAGTGGTTGATACGAACACACGAACTGTTCTCGCATCCAAAGAATGCCAGGCACCGCTAAAGAAGCGAGACGTTGCACCGGAGCTTTCTGCCATGCTCGCCGGTGATGCTGAAAGCCTCAAGTTTGAGCTTCACGAAGCGGCAAATTACTGCCTCGACGTTTTCCGGAAAGGGTTGTTCTCAGGTGCTGCACAGCCTCAGTAGGTGCCGTTACGAGCCAAATGCTGCGTGCATGTGCGGCCTAACAAATCGTTCAAGCCGAAGCCGCTTCGTTGCGCAAATCACATGGCAGGTAAAGCTTGCCATGTGCTTCGCTTCACTGCGCGGCTCGGCTTAACTCTGGTGTTAGGGGGACATTCCGTGCGTTTCGTGATCTTGCTGACTACATTCTTGGTTCTAACGGGGTGCGCCACGAGCCACTTGGGGCCACAGAAGGCACCTGAGTACTTCGTTACACCAAACGTGCGC
>NZ_JBCLVB010000024.1:0-3034 GCF_039548455.1 Luteimonas sp. MJ250
CCATTGCAATCCTCACAAGTGAGCGGGCCCGGATCTCGGACCCCCGAGTAAGAACCCTTGCGGATGAGATCATTGAGGCTCAACGCCGTGAGATTGGCGAGATGGAGTCATTGATCAGTGACCTGCAAGATCAATCGACCGAAAGGGCGCAGGAGTGACGTCTAACAATTCGTTCAAGCCGATGCCGCTTCGCGGCACGGCTTAACTCAGGTGTTAGGCCGCTTGGGGAGAAGGTGGTGCGCCTGATAGCGATGCTGGCTGTGACCTGCTTGATCAGTGCATGCGTGAGCACGCCCGAAGCCCGGACGACGCAGGTCGGTGGGTGCGATCTATCGGGAGTTCTCGCTCGGACTGATATAGACCCGTACACGCTCTGTACCGCTCGCGCGCTGGCAAAGCGATGTTCCGCATCTGACCAATGCTTCATCAGGTGCGAAAGCCGAGGCGGTCTACCCGAGATTGGAGGCGGCTGCTCCCATGTCTGCCACGGCCAGGTCCTAACGGACGAACAGTATGCTAAAGAAGGTCCTAGCCTCACTGAGGAAGCGGCCGCATGCTATAGCAAGTGAGCGGCCTAACAAGTCATTCAAGCCGATGCCGCTTCGCGGCACGGCTTAATTCTGGTGTTAGGCCTTGTTTCCCGCACTGTTGTTGCCGGGTTCCAGGCAATCTGTAGCGCCTCGCTTGTCCGCAGCGTTTGCACCTCGCACGCGCGGTGCAGGCATCAGCAGTCAGACCTGCAGTACCTCGGCTTCGGCCAGGCGCGACTCTCCGCAAGATTCGACCCGCCGCGTCGGCTTCGGGCAGTGCGCGGTGAGAGTTCTTGGTCGCGCGACTTGATCTTCTAGGCTCCGCTCGCGCCACGTGCCAGATCAAGCTCTCCAGCAAGACTTGTTGTACTGTTGGGCTCAGGGGTTGGGCCGTCGCGGGTCCGGGCGTAAGTGCCGGGCAGCGGCGGCCTAACAAGTCGTTCAAGCCGAATCCGCTTCGTTACGCAAAACACATGGCAGGTAAAGCTTGCCATGTGTTTCGCTTCACTACGCTGCTCGGCTTAACTCTGGTGTTAGGGCCCATGAGTAAGACGTCGCTAGGGTGTTGGTTGGGCTTGGTGCTCGCGCTCCACACCTCTGGCGCGCTCGCGAGCATCCCATGCGAGGTACTACGGCCGCCTGCTATCCACTCGCTTCAGCAATCTAGCGCTGTGGTGGCAGCAATGGCTGAAGCAGTATCGCTTCGGGCAGCAGATGGCCAGATGAGGCAAACCATAATTTGGCGGGTCAACGAGTCCTGGAAGGGCGTCCACCCAAAAGGAAGTACATTCACAACCCGCACAAACGTCGTTGAGCCCATAAGAGGTGGCCAGGCTTTCCTGCTCTACTTGAGCGGCAAGGAGCCCTACGAGATCGATACTTGCTCTGGGCGCAGCGCGCCGCTACAAGAGTCGCTGCAAGACGTCCGTGAGCTGTACAAAGAGTTCGACAGGACTCGCCAGCTGGGCCCTAACAAATCATTCAAGCCGACGCCGCTTCGCGGCGCGGCTTAATTCTGGTGTTAGGCGCGCATGGAACTCTCCGGCATTGCATTCACGGCACTAGCTGTCCTTCACTCGCTTGCGGGGCTCGTATTGCTGGCCTTCACGTCAGACGAGGCGTTTCAGAGCGCCTGTGTCTACGAGGGGCGTAACCCTCTCGTAGGCGACATCCTGAAGTACCTTGTGAGTGGCGCAGGGCTTTCGCTCGCGGCGTGTGGATTCGCAGTTTTCTATCTGCCTATAGCCGTGGTCGTTCTGGCATGGATCTCGCTGACATGCTACGCGCTCACTTGGTTTGTTGATGCAGCAGCGACTCGATCGTGGCCAAAGCTGTGCATTGCTTGCACAATTAACTTTGCCGTGAGAGCGGCAGCGGCATCAGCGCTTACGCTGGCGTACCACTATGCAGTGCGCGCCTAACAATTCATTCAAGCCGACGCCGCTTCGCGGCGCGGCTTAATTCAGGTGTTAGGCGGCTGGGGAGAGGGTATGGCTTCTGAATTTGAGGATAAGATTCGAAACGATCTTGCGAAAGCAGGGATGCTCTCGGAGCTACTCGCACGAAAAGCCTTCGAAGATGCCGGATGGAGCGTTAGAGGGCCCGGCGCTTATTTTGATAGAGAAGTAGAGAAGTCGCGGGAAGGCGATTTCTATGCAACTAGCGTGCGAACGGTTAAAGATAGTGGCGAGACCTGTGTTAATTCTGAGTTTACCGCCGTTGCGGAAGTAAAAAAGTCAGAACGCCCTTGGATTGTTTTCAAACGCCCCCTTGCGGCCCATGATCACGGATGCGCATGGAACAACCTGATTGCACGGGTAAATCTGCCGTGCAGCCCAGTAAGGCTTGTTCCTTCGCTATCCGAACATTCCCTGCTGAAAGTTGCTGGGTGGGAGGGCGCAGGCATCCACGAAGCCTTTAAGTCACCTGATCAACCGTCAAAATGGTACTCCGCGTTTGTTTCATCGCTGAAGTGGGCTTATCAAATGCGAGATGACAGGCCTGACTCAGAGGAGATACAGAAGGATCTAAAGTCCAACCCAACGGAGTTCTACTTCTTTCAACCTGTAGTTGTGCTAGATGGCCGACTTTTCTCTGCTGAGCTGGACAAGGATTCAAATATTCAAATTTCCGAGATAAGCTCAGCGCCGTTCAGATTCTCGTACGAGTCCAAATTTTACGAAAAGAGTTCCTTCAGGGTCGATCTCGTAACTGTCGCCGGGCTCCGTGAATATGTAGAACTTCTTGAAAACCGCCACCGATCCATTGTTGATGGGATCGCGAAAGAGGCAGGTCTGGATGTCACGGGCGACTAAGCGCGGGGAGCCGCCTAACAATTCGTTCAAGCCGATGCCGCTTCGCGGCACGGCTTAACTCAGGTGTTAGGCATCACATGAAGATTCTCGCGCTTGTCCTTTCTGCGCTTCTACTCACAGGGTGCACGCATCGCTATAAGTACTACGACTTCTATCCGGCTTCTATAAATGTAGTCACCGGTCACATTC
>NZ_JBCLVB010000025.1:0-2801 GCF_039548455.1 Luteimonas sp. MJ250
GAGGTGCTGCAGGGCTGACTGCCAATGCCTGCGCCGCGTGTGCGAGGTGCAAACACTGCGGATATGCGAGGCGCTACAGATGGCCTGGAACCCGGCAACAACAGTGCGGGAAACAAGGCCTAACACCTAAGTTAAGCCGCGCCGCAGCGGGGCGTGAAGCACATGGCACGCTCTACCTGCCATGTGGTTTGCGCCCCGATGCGGTGTCGGCTTGAACGCATTGTTAGGCCTCAGCTGCATACGCCGCCGGGCCTACGAAGTACGAACGATTGCGGCGAACCAGCAACGCAAGAGCAACGTACACGAGAACTGCAAGCCCAGCCGCGAGCCAAAGAGCGGAAGGCTTGAAGATCATGTCCATGGCTTCTTGCCGCACCGGTAAGCCACGAAGCTCACGGCCGATCTCGTAGGCCTCGCGAACGCCCTGAATGTCCCGGACTGCCAGTAGGGTTGTAACCAAGTTCTGACCTATGCCGGCCGCCAAGGCACCAAGCAAAACTCCATACCCGACTAGCTGTGGCCGAAACAAGTAAAAGACCGCGGCTGCGTTGAACAGGAACACGACACCAGCCAGGGCGAAGTATGCCCAAGCAGCACCGATACTTGCGAAGATGTAGTAGTCAGCGGTGGTGCCGAAGCGAGCAAGGCCATCGAGGTCTTTGCCCGTGGCCCAAAGGAACCAGACGATTAGCAGAATGATTGAACGCGGTCGCCGCACGAAACTTCCCCCTGAGGCCTAACGCCAGAGTTAAGCCGAGACGCGTAGTGAAGCGAAGCACATGGCAAGCTTTACCTGCCATGTGATTTGCGTAACGAAGCGGCTTCGGCTTGAACGACTTGTTAGGCCTCCGCACGCCGAGCTTGCGCCCGACCTTGCGACAGCCCAACCCCCTGAGCCGAACAGTACAACAAGTCTGGCGCAACGGCCTGAGGCTGGCACTTGCCGGGGCCGAGGCCAGAGCCGTCGACTCGCGCGCCCATGAACTCTCACAGCGCCCTGCCCAAAGCCGACTCGGCCGGTCGAATCTGGCGGAGAGTCGCGCCTGTCCGGAGGCGGAGGTGTTGCAGGGCTGACTGCCGATGCCTGCACCGGGTGCGAGGTGCAGCGCTGCGCCACGGATGCGCGAGTTGGCTGACGCTGACGAGCTGCTGCTACAACGATGCGGTGCTTGCCCGTGTCGAACGAAATGTTAGACGTCAGGTGCAACGCGCGCTCCACGAACGATCTCTCCATCTGTCAGTACGTCGACCCGGAGACCTCCGCGCCCCACCCATCGCTTAATGACCGCAGCGGTAGACAGCGGCTCGGTGCGAAGAGCGTTCCCCAGGATTAGACAGGGCTCGCAAAGCTCCACGCCTAGCAACCTAACAGTGCCGATCGTGAACTCCGCACCCACAAGCTGGTTGAGCCTCACTCCCCTCGTGATTAGATTCCTGCGCGCCAAAGATAGATCAGGAGTTCGTGCGTACTCGGCGCAGAAATCCTCGATCTCCTCAGCTTCGATCAGCGTGAGATTCTGTCCAGGATGCCTATGCACCCCGTAGTTCCTGTCACCGACAACACCCAGCCCACTTCGCACGGTAATTCGCTCGCACTCTACCTGTTGAGCGCCTCGCACAGGGCTTATGAAGATTCGATCCACGACCATGGCCAGCTCCTGAGGCCTAACACCTAAGTTAAGCCGCGCCGCAGCGGGGCGTGAAGCACATGGCAAGCTGTATCTGCCATGTGGTTTGCGCCCCGATGTGGCGTCGGCTTGAACGCATTGTTAGGCGCCACCCACGCACGGACGACGCCGATATGCCAACCAGAACCTTAGCGCAAGAATGACGACGAAGGCGCCAGCTGCGAACTGAAACCACCTGACCTGGCCTGTGCCTCCGTCTGCACCAAAGGCAAGCCAAAGCATCGCGACTGCGAAGCCTAGAAGAACCAGGGCAAGAAGTGCTGAGGCGAACCTGGCTGAAAAGGGATAGGCAACACACGGCGCGGCAACGGATAGGAAGCCAACACCCATAAATGTTGCAGCCTCTGCGCCACCCCGCACGTCCCCCGATCCTACGGAGAACAGGATGCTCGAACCAATGAAGGCCAAGAATAAGCCAACCAGGAGCGAAATGATTTTTAGCGCTCGCGAGATGATTGGCATGGCGCCTAACACTTGAGTTAAGCCGCGCCACGAAGTGGCGTCGGCTTGAACGAATGGTTAGGGCGCAACCGGCGGAATACCAGAGTTGCCAGCGCTGCACCAAGGGCCCAAGCGATGAACGTTGGTGGCCACACGGCGGCCGGGACAGTCAGAGCAAGTGCCACCAGTGCTACGGCGAGGAACGACGCGAGAGCGACAGGGCCTCGAGCCGAGAAAGCGACAAGTGCAAGGAGCTGCACAATGAGGGCGACGAGCGCCGCTCCCACGCCGAGCACGACGAGCGCCTGCCACAGTGCCAGGGGCATCCAGCCAGGCATTACGAAAGCGTTGGTATAGCCAAGTGCCTGGGTCGACGCGAGGTAAGTGAAGACGCCGGACAGCGATCCCGCTGCGATGCTCTTGACCATCAGTCGCATGACTCTCTCCTTTGCGGCCTAACACCAGAATTAAGCCGTGCCGCGAAGCGGCATCGGCTTGAATGACTTGTTAGGGGCGCACATAGAATGGCTCCGCCACATTCTCTTCGGCAGTCACGTTCTCTGGAGTGAGAAACATGATGTCAAGGTGCACCCCTTGCTCCGCTACGACGCCGAACGCATCACCTATCGCCGTTGCAGTTTCCATTGACTCGGCAGTTCCAGGCGTGAGACA
>NZ_JBCLVB010000026.1:0-1864 GCF_039548455.1 Luteimonas sp. MJ250
ATGCCTGGACGAACGAGTTCTCCGAACCCGTATGAAGCCGCCAGCGATAGAGAACGACGAACCCGGGAGTCATTGATGCTTCCCTCGCGAACATGGTGGTGAGGCGCCTAACACCAGAGTTAAGCCGTGCCGCGAAGCGGCATCGGCTTGAACGACTCGTTAGGCCGCCGTTCCCTGGCACCTGCGCCCGACGTGCGGCAGCCCAACCCCTGAGGCGAACAGTACAACAAGCGCCGTGTCTGGTGCTGCCGAAACGCACCATGCGCGCGGCCAAGAACTCTCACCGCGCACGGCCCGAAGCCGACCCGGCAAGTCGAATCTTGCGAAGAGTCGCGCCCGTCCGAAGCCGAGGTGCTGTAGGGCTGACTGGCGATGCCTGCACCGCGCGTGCGAGGTGCAAACGCTGCGGATAAGCGAGGCGTTACAGATTGCCTGGAACCCGACAACAACAGTACGGGAAACAAGGCCTAACACCAGAATTAAGCCGCGTCGCGAAGCGACGTCGGCTTGAATGACTCGTTAGGCCGCATAGCCGCAGCCTGACGCTCTCGTACCAACCTGCCTGAAACCAACAGATTTTTTGCTGGGACAACCAATCCGGACTCAAATGGAGTAAACAGCACCGTCATGATGATCATTGGAACAAGTCCGATCGTCTTGGCGTTTGGATCAATCGCTCGGCAAGTTCGGTGCACCGCTGCCGCGTAAGCGATGACGGGCGGAACCGTTACGAGCGCCAAGAAGATTGAGCTGGCGACCACCGTCCTGGATGAATGAGCTATCGCGGTAATGATCATGGCAGCGAACCAAGCCACATGGACTAGGTAGCTTTGTAGCAGCCTTCGCCTCTGCTTGATCAGTTTAGGGATCAGAGCTGCGTCCATTGCGGCCTAACACCAGAGTTAAGCCGTGCCGCAGCGGGGCGTGAAGCGCATGGCAAGCTGTACCTGCGCCCCGGTGTGGCATCGGCTTGAACGACTCGTTAGGCCGCCGTTCCCTGGCACCTGCGCCCGACGTGCGGCAGCCCAACCCCTGAGGCGAACAGTACAACAAGCGCCGTGCTTGGTGCTGCCGAAACGCACCCTGCGCGCGGCCAAGAACTTTCACCGCACACTGTCCGAAGCCGAACCGGCAGGTCGAATCTTGCGAAGAGTCGCGCCGGGCCGAAGCCGAGGTGCTGCAGGGCTGACTGCTGATGCCTGCACCGCGCGTGCGAGGTGCAAACGCTGCGGACAAGCGAGGCGCTACCGATTGCCTGGAACCCGGCAACAACAGTGCGGGAAACAAGGCCTAACACCTAAGTTAAGCCGCGCCGCAGCGGGGCGTGAAGCACATGGCAAGCTACACCTGCCATGTGGTTTGCGACCCGATGCGGTGTCGGCTTGAACGCATTGTTAGGCCCAGCCGCCGCCGCTGTCACTAGGAGAGCTCGGCGTCGACTTCCCGGCCCTATCCGGCCGTCGGCTGGATGCAGCGAGCGCAGCAGCAGCACCCAGAGCGATACCCACCCCCATGCCCAGGACGAGTTGACCAAGGACAATGCCGAGTGCCGCGCCGATTGCGACCCCAAAGATTATTCCCGCGCCTATCGTTCGACGCCTCTGCTCGTTGCCGCTCTTCCACATGGCCGTGCATCTCCCAGCGGGCCTAACACCAGAATTAAGCCGTGCCGCGAAGCGGCATCGGCTTGAATGACTTGTTAGGGGCGCACATAGAATGGCTCCGCCACATTCTCTACGGCAGTCACGTTCTCTGGAGTGAGAAACATGATGTCAAGGTGCACCCCTTGCTCCGCTACGACGCCGAACGCATCACCTATCGCCGTTGCAGTTTCCATTGACTCGGCAGTTCCAGGCGTGAGACA
>NZ_JBCLVB010000027.1:0-1673 GCF_039548455.1 Luteimonas sp. MJ250
GTCAAACGGCGGCCTAACAATGCGCTCAAGCCGACACCGCATCGGGGCGCAAACCACATGGCAGGTACAGCTTGCCATGTGCTTCACGCCCCGCTGTGGCGCGGCTTAGCTTAGGTGTTAGGCCTTGTTTCCCGCACTGTCGTTGCCGGGTTCCAGGCAATCTGTCGCGGCTCGCTTATCCGCAGCGTTTGCAACTCGCACGCGCGGTGCAGGCATCGGCAGTCAGCGCTGCAGTACTTCGGCTTCGGACAGGCGCGGCTCTTCGCAAGATTCGACCGGCCGAGTCGGCTTCGGGCACTGCGTGGTGAGAGTTCTTGGCCGCGCGCATGGTGCGCTTCGGCAGCACCAGACACGGCGCTTGTTGTACTGTTCGCCTCAGGGGGTTGGGCCGCCGCACGTCGCGCGCAAGTGCCAGGGAACGGCGGCCTAACGAGTCGTTCAAGCCGATGCCACATCGGGGCGCAAATCACATGGCAGGTACAGCTTGCCATGCGCTTCACGCCCCGCTGCGACACGGCTTAACTCTGGTGTTAGGCGTCACTGGGCAAGCCCGCTCGCACATCGTGGGTTGCTCTTCGGGCAGTCATCGCCAGCTCGCAGGGTCGCTTCGTTAAGCATCGCCAAGCCGGCAGCAGGCTCCGCGCTCACATCGTGACCATGAGCACTGGGGGCTGCCGGGCAACGTCAGCTTCGGCAACAGTCGCTCGTCGCAGCGGTTCGCAATCCTGCCGCAGGCCACATCGTGGCTCGCCCGGGCGGCACGGCCAGATCGGCTCAAGGTGTTGTAGTGTTCGGCTCAGGGGTTGGGATGCGATTCGTCCGGGTCGGGGAGTTCACCATCCGGGCCAGCTGCCGCCTAACAAGTCGTTCAAGCCGAAGCCGCTTCGTTACGCAAACCACATGGCAGGTAAAGCTTGCCATGTGCTTCGCTCCACTACACGTCTCGGCTTAACTCTGGCGTTAGGGCCCACTACATGACTTGGTTGGAGGTCATAGATTCCGCAGTCAAGATCGGGCTCGGCGCCTTAATTGCTGGCGCTTCCTCTCTCTTGCTGTCCCGATCCCAGCACCGGCGTGAGCTTGATCGCGCTCGCGTTGATCGTGAATTCGAGATGCTGAAAGACGTTGCTGAGCAAACGGAGCGCTTCACGCAGGCGGCGCTGCGTCATTGGGCTCTGGCCACAGACGCGCACCGGCTCAGGCGTCAAGGCAAGCCTCTGAATGAACGCAAGGCGGCTAATCTGGCTGAGAGCAACGACATTCTCTTCAACATCTTCCATGAGCTCACCAGCTCCGAAGCCAAGCTTCTGCTCTTGGGCAAGCGTGACGCCCAGGGAGCACTTCGGAGTTACGGAGACATGGTGATCTCATATCGGCGGTCGGCGCTTAGCCAGGATGACCCGATGTCCGATAACGTGATAGACACGTGGCGTACGAACATGCTGAAAGCGAGGGAGCAATTGCTGGAGGAGCTACATGCTTGTTACCTGCAGCTTGGGCCCTAACAATTCATTCAAGCCGATGCCGCTTCGCGGCACGGCTTAATTCTGGTGTTAGACGTCACAGGAGAGAACAATGCAGCCGTACAGAACATTCCTTCTCATGATCTTGGCTGCTTCTGTACTGATGTTCTGCCTCATGTACCTCAACACCTACCAGGCCGACCATGTCTG
>NZ_JBCLVB010000028.1:0-867 GCF_039548455.1 Luteimonas sp. MJ250
CGAAGATGAGCAACAAGACGGCGCCACACACCATTGCCACAGCAGCAATCGCGGAAACAGCTCGGTCTGAGCAATCACTTGTCGATGCGAATCGAGACAGTCCCGCAGCCCTCCATGGCGGCCTAACGCCGGAATTAAGCCGTGCCGCGAAGCGGCATCGGCTTGAATGAATTGTTAGCCGGCATTGGTCGCTGGCAAGTTGAGGGCTTTGCGTACCTTACACATGCCTTCATGTGTCTGCCTGGCTTGATACCGGAAGTACAGAACAAACGCCACGCCGACCAGGACGCCACCTGAAGCGATCCAGAAACGGAAGTTAGGGAATCTCACTGCGGCGAGAAGGGTCGCGCCAGCAACAAAGGTTGGCGTTGCGAAAAGCATCGCCAGCTCGAAGTAAAGTGTGGTTACAAGTCGGCTGAGATAACGGAACGCCACAGGTTCGCGTTCGCCGCAGTAGTTCAAGTACCGGAACCAATGTTCCTGCACTTGGTGCTCGCTCTCGAGCTTTCCGTCCCATCGGTGCTCCAAGTAGGTGCCCAGGCCCTCACAGGTGGACCCGGCAACCACAACGAGGGCGAAGATCAGCGCGTTAGCTAGGACTGCACTCTGGTCAGCACCTAAGGTGGCGGGCGTGTGCTCCACAAGCCATACCAACCATGGCGCAACTGCCACGAGGCCGGGGATCAGAACGGTCAAGAGCGATCGTGTAAGAGTGGTTGGCACCGCAGCTCCCCTGCCGGCTAACACCTAAGTTAAGCCGCACCGCGTAGTGGAGCGAAGCACATGGCAAGCTTTACCTGCCATGTGCTTGGCGTAACGAAGCGGTGTCGGCTTGAACGCATTGTTAGGCGCCGCCCCCGACCGCTG